>JBFMAT010000112.1:0-1009 GCA_040755495.1 Chloroflexota bacterium | reverse complement strand
GTTCGCGCTGGGCGGGCTCATCAACGCGCTCGCCGGCACGATCGAGCTCGTCATCGCCGGCCGGGTGCTCCAGGGGGTCGCCGCCGGCGTGTTCCCCCTGTCGTTCGGGATCATCCGCGACACCTTCCCGCAGGACCGCGTCCCGGGGGCGATCAGCCTCATCAGCTCGGTGTTCGGCGTCGGCGCCGGCATCGGGCTGCCGCTGTCGGGCGTCATCGTCGACCACACCCACCCGTCGGTCGTCTTCTGGATCAGCCTCGTGGCCGTCCCGGCCGCCGTGGGTGCCCATCTCGTCGTGCCGCGCACGGCGAGGGTCCAGGGGATGCGGATCGACTGGGCGGGTGCGCTGCTGCTGTCCGGCGCGCTGGCGCTGCTGCTGCTCGGCGTGACGCAGGCCCCCCAGCTGGGCTGGGGCTCGCCGGGCAACGTGGGGCTGCTCGCCGGCGGCGCCGCGCTGCTGGCCGGCTGGGTCGCGGTCGAGCAGCGCGTCGACCAGCCGCTCATCCAGCTGTCGGTCCTGCGCTCCCGCGCCGTGCTGGCCACGAACGTGACGGGCCTGCTGACCGGCCTGGCGATGTTCTCCGGCTTCCTGCTCATCCCGCAGATCGCCCAGGCGCCGGCGTCGACGGCGTACGGGCTCGGCGCGTCGGTCACCCTCGCCGGCCTGCTCCTGGCGCCGAGCGCGGTGGGCCAGCTGCTCGCCGGACCCCTCGCCGGGCGCCTCGGGGTCCGGATCGGCTTCCGCGCGACGCTCGTGATCGGGTCGCTGCTCAACGTCGCGTCCTTCGGGCTGCTCGCCGCCCTCCACACCGCCTGGTGGCACCTCGCGCTCGGCGGCCTGCTGCTCGGCGCCGGCGTCGCCTTCGCCTTCGCGTCGATGGCCAACCTCATCGTCGCCGCGGTGGAGCAGTCCGAGGTCGGCATCGCCACCGGCATCAACACCGTGGCCCGCACGATCGGCGGGGCGTTCGGCTCCGCGGTGTCGACGGCCGTGCTGGCGAGCACGGCC
>JBFMAT010000111.1:0-1018 GCA_040755495.1 Chloroflexota bacterium | reverse complement strand
CGCCCGCTTCGGGCTGCAGGGCGAGTCGGTGGGCGAGGTCGTCGCCGGCGCCGTCCTCAAGCACGCGCGGGACTTCAACCTGACCCGCGAGGCGGTGCTCGGCTCGAAGCTGTCGCCCACCACGCCGGCCTACGACGTCCAGCAGGCCTGCGGCACCGGGCTGGAGGCGGCGGTCCTCGTCGCCAACAAGATCGCGCTGGGCCAGATCGAGTCCGGCATCGCCGGCGGGGTGGACACCACCTCCGATGCGCCGCTGGCCGTGGGGGAGGACCTCCGCCGCGTGCTCCTCTCGCTCAGCCAGGCGAAGACGGTGCAGGACCGGCTGAAGGCGCTGGCGCGGATCCGCCCGGGCATGCTGGCGCCGGAGATCCCGCGCAACGCCGAGCCGCGCACCGGCCTCGCGATGGGCGACCACGCCGCGATCACCGCGAAGGAGTGGGAGATCGGGCGCGAGGAGCAGGACGAGCTCGCCGCCCGCTCGCACCGGAACATGGCCGCCGCCTACGACCGCGGCTTCTTCGACGACCTGGTGACGCCGTTCCTCGGCCTCGCCCGCGACAACAACCTGCGCCCCGACTCCAGCGTGGAGAAGCTGGCGAAGCTCACGCCGGTCTTCGGCAAGGGCGAGGGCGCCACGATGACCGCGGGCAACTCGACGCCGCTCACCGACGGGGCGTCGGCCGTGCTGCTGGCCTCCGACGAGTGGGCGCGGGCCAAGGGCCTGCCGGTGCTGGCCCACCTGGTCGACGCGCAGACCGCCGCCGTCGACTACGTGCACGGCGGCGAGGGGCTGCTGATGGCGCCCGTCTACGCCGTGCCGGTGCTGCTGGCCCGCAACGGCCTGACCCTGCAGGACTTCGACTTCTACGAGATCCACGAGGCGTTCGCCTCCACGGTGCTCTCGACCATGAAGGCCTGGGAGGACCCGGCGTTCTGCAAGGACAAGCTGGGCCTCGACGCGCCGCTGGGCGCGATCGACCGGGCCAAGCTGAACGTCAACGGCTCCTCGCTGGCCGCC
>JBFMAT010000110.1:0-1035 GCA_040755495.1 Chloroflexota bacterium | reverse complement strand
ACAAGAACTCCAACGAGTGGAAGGACGGGGAGGCGCTGTTCCTGCGCTGCTCCGTCTGGCGCCAGGCCGCCGAGAACGTCGCCGAGTCCCTGCACCGGGGCACCGCGGTGATCGTCCAGGGCCGCCTCAAGCAGCGCTCGTACGAGACGAAGGAAGGCGAGAAGCGCACGGTGTACGAGCTCGACGTCGACGAGGTCGGCCCCTCCCTGCGCTGGGCCACCGCGAAGGTCACCAAGGCCTCGCGCGGTGGTGGCGGCGGGGGTGGCGGCGGCTACGGCGGCGGCGGGCAGTCCTTCGGCGGCAGCGGTGGCGGCGGTGGCGGCGGGTCCGCGAGCAGCAACGACGACCCGTGGGCCACGGCGCCCGCGGGCGGCGGTGCCTCGTCCGGCGGCTGGTCCGACGAGCCCCCCTTCTAAGACACAGACTCCAGGAGAACGACGATGGCCAAGCCACCGCCCCGCAAGCTCAAGAAGAAGGTCTGCCAGTTCTGCAAGGACAAGGTGACCTACGTCGACTACAAGGACACCGGCACGCTGCGCAAGTACATCTCGGACCGCGGCAAGATCCGCGCCAGCCGGGTGAGCGGCAACTGCCGGCAGCACCAGCGCGACGTCGCCATGGCGGTCAAGAACAGCCGCGAGATGGCGCTGCTGCCCTACACCTCGACGGCGCGCTGACATGGCCGCGCTGATGAAGCTCATCCTCACCCAGGACGTCACCGGGCTCGGTGCGCCCGGCGACGTCGTCGAGGTCGCCCCCGGCTACGGCCGCAACTACCTCGTCCCGCAGGGCATGGCCATCCAGGCCACCCGCGGCGCCGAGAAGCAGATCGCGACGATCCGCCGGGCCCGCGAGGTCCGCGAGGTGCGCGACCTGGGCCACGCCAAGGAGATCCAGGGCCAGCTCGCGGGCCTGCAGGTCCGCCTGCCGGCCCGGTCCGGCGACGGCGGCCGCCTGTTCGGCTCGATCACGTCGGCCGACGTGGTCGCCGCCGTCCAGTCGGCCGGTGGTCCGAAGCTGGACCGCCGCCTGATC
>JBFMAT010000109.1:0-1084 GCA_040755495.1 Chloroflexota bacterium | reverse complement strand
CGCCGCCGAACAGGATCGCGAGCTCGCCCACGAAGATCCCCGACGGCGGCAGGCCCGCGAGCACGAGGGCGGCGACCACCAGGCCGCGGCCATCCGCGGGCGACCGGGCGAGGCTCCCGCCCAGGCGGCCGATCCGCCGGCTGCCACGCTCCGCAACCAGGCGCCCGGCCGAGAGGAACGCGCTCGACTTGGCGAGGCCGTGGCTCGCGAGGTGGAGCGTGAACCCCAGGAGGGCGAGCTGGCCGCCGAAGCCCAGCGCGAGCGTGGCCAGGCCGAGGTGCTCGATCGAGGAGTAGGCGAGGAGCCGCTTGAGGTCGCCCTGGGCGACGATGAACGGGAGCGCCACGGCGAGGCTCAGGAGGCCGAACACGACCAGCAGCGTCGAGGAGAACGCCGGCCCGAGCGTCCCGACGGCCACGAGGTGGAACCGGGCCAGCGCGTACAGCGACACGGCCAGGGCCGCACCCGAGAGCATCGCCGAGACGGGGCTGGGCGCCTGGCTGTGCGCGTCGGGCAGCCAGGTGTGGAACGGCGCGAGGCCCGCCTTGGTCCCGTAGCCGGCCAGCGCGAAGATGAACGCCAGCCGCACGAACACGGGGTCCAGCCGGGGCGCGATGCCCAGCAGCCGCGTCCAGGCCAGCGCATCGCTGGTCTCGCCCAGCACGCCGACCGATGACGCGTACAGGAGCAGCGTGCCGAGCAGCGCGAAGCCGATCCCGATCGAGCCCAGGATCAGGGCCTTCCAGGCCGCCTCGATCGCATGGGGCGTGCGGTTGAACCCGACCAGCAGCGCGGACACGATCGTCGTGGCCTCGATCCCGACCCACACCAGGCCCAGGCTGTCCGCGAGCGGGACCGCCGCCAGCCCGCCGGCGAACCAGCCCAGCAGCGCGTAGTACCGCCCGGCGTCACGGGGCCGCAGCGCGCCGGCCGCCGCCTCGTGTGCCAGGTGGCCCGGGGACCCCGCCAGCGCGATCGCCGCCACGACCAGCACCAGGACCAGCACGTAGGCGCCGAACGCGTCGAGCGCGACCAGGCCCTCGAAGGCCCGGACCGGGCCGTCCGCGAACACGAGGCCGGCCAG
>JBFMAT010000108.1:0-1114 GCA_040755495.1 Chloroflexota bacterium | reverse complement strand
CGGACCGCCGCATGACGGACCTCGTGATCCGGCCGGCCGACGCCTGCCGTTGGGACCTCGTGGCGCTGGGCGAGGTGATGCTCCGGCTCGACCCGGGCGAGGGCCGGATCGCCACCACCCGCTCGTTCCGGGTGTGGGAGGGCGGCGGCGAGTACAACGTCGCCCGCGGCCTGCGGCGCTGCTTCGGGCTGCGCACCGCGATCGTGACCGCCCTCGCCGACAACCCGATCGGACGCCTGGTCGAGGACCTCATGCTCGAAGGCGGGGTGGACCTCCGCCACCTGCGCTGGGTCGCCAGCGACGGGGTCGGCCGGACGGTGCGCAACGGGCTCAACGCCACCGAGCGCGGGTTCGGCGTCCGGGGGGCGGTGGGCTGCTCGGACCGGGGCCACACCGCGGTCTCGCAGCTGCGCCCGGGCGAGATCGACTGGGACCGGGTGTTCGGGACCGAGGGGGCGCGCTGGTTCCACACCGGGGGCATCTTCGCCGCCCTGGGCGAGGCCACCGCGGACGTGGCCGCCGAGGCGATGACCGCGGCCCGCCGCCAGGGCACGGTCGTGAGCTACGACCTCAACTACCGGCCCAGCCTGTGGCAGGGCATCGGCGGCCAGGCGCGGGCCCAGGCCGTCAACCGGGCGCTGGTGCCGCTGGTCGACGTGCTGCTGGGCAACGAGGAGGACTTCGGCGCGGCGCTCGGGTTCGAGGTCGAGGATGCCGACGGGCGGCTGGCCGCGCTCGACCCCGCGGCCTACGGCGCGATGGCCGCCCGGGTGGTGGCGGCGTACCCGGGGCTGCGGGTCGTGGCCACCACGCTGCGCACCGTCCGCTCGGCGGGCCGCAACGACTGGGGCGCCGTGTGCTGGGCCGGCGGCACCCTGTACCGCGCCCTCGACCGGGCGGACCTCGAGATCCTCGACCGGGTGGGCGGCGGCGACGCGTTCGCCTCGGGGCTCACCTACGCGCTGCTGGCCGGGCTCGGGCCCCAGGCGGCGGTGGACTACGGCGCGGCCCACGGCGCCCTCGCGATGACGACCCCCGGCGACACCTCGATGGCCACCCTGGCCGAGGTCGAGGCGCTCGTGGCGGGCAGGAGCGCCCGGGTCATTCGCTGACG
>JBFMAT010000107.1:0-1127 GCA_040755495.1 Chloroflexota bacterium | reverse complement strand
CGGTCGTCGCGAAGACGAACTTCACGAACTCCGGCGGCTCCTCGACGAGCTTGAGCAGCGCGTTGAACGCCGCCGTCGTGACCATGTGGGCCTCGTCGATGATGTAGACCTTGTAGCGGCTCGACACCGGCGCGAAGAAGGCCCGCTCGCGCAGGTCACGGGCGTCGTCGACGCCGTTGTGGGACGCCGCGTCGATCTCGATGACGTCGAGCGACCCGGGGCCGTTGGGCGCCAGCGCCACGCAGGAGGCGCAGGTGCCGCACGGGTCGGGCGTCGGTCCGTGCTCGCAGTTCAGCGAGCGGGCCATGATGCGCGCGCTGGAGGTCTTGCCGCAGCCGCGCGGGCCGCTGAACAGGTAGGCGTGGGAGATGCGCCCGTTCGCGAGCGCCTGGCGCAGCGGCCCGGTGACGTGGGACTGCCCGACGACCTCGGCGAAGCTGCCCGGCCGGTACTTGCGGTAGAGCGCCAGGCTCACAGAAGGCCTCCCGTACGACGAAGGACCCCCCGCACACCCGCCCAGAGCCTGCCTGCCCTTGCTGCCTTCCGGCCCTGGGGGAGTTCAGCGGGATGGGCGCCGCACGAGGGGTCTGCCGACGACCCTACCTTCCCCGGGCGCTGTCCCGGGGTCGTCCGCTCGGCTAGCATCGGCCAGGCACCACCCCTGGAGGATTCGCCTAGTTGGCCTATGGCGCACGCTTGGAAAGCGTGTTGGGGGCAACCCCTCGCGAGTTCGAATCTCGCATCCTCCGCCCCGCACTCCGACCGCCCCACGACCGGCGCCACGGACTGGCAGGCTGTCGCCCATGGGCCGACCGCGCGACCTCAGCGCCCGCGCGGTGCGGCGGGTCCGGTCCGCCGCCCGGGCCGACGGCGCCGACCGCAGCGGCCTGTCGGCGCTGCTGAGCGTCCACGCGCTGCACGCCGCCGGCGACGCCCTCATCGCCGTCGCGCTCGCCGGGACGCTGTTCTTCTCCGTCCCGATCGGCGAGGCGCGCAGCCGGGTGGCGCTCTACCTCGTCCTGACGATGCTGCCCTTCGCGCTGCTCGTGCCGGTGGCCGGTCCGGTGCTCGACCGCTTCCCGCACGGCCGGCGCAACGTCCTGGCGCTCACCACGGGAGGCCGGGGT
>JBFMAT010000106.1:0-1152 GCA_040755495.1 Chloroflexota bacterium | reverse complement strand
GACTTAGCCCGGATCCACCGTCGATCTTGACGGGCGTCGGCCTCAGTCGGGAGCCGGTCGTGGGTGCTGATGAGGCGGCCGTCGGGCAGCGGTGACCTGCCGGTCTGCCGGCTTCTCCGAGGTCCTGGTGGTCGGGGCGGGGTGGTTGTTCAGCAGCGCAGCGGGATGGCGTGGATCCGCGCGAGCGCGGTGCTGATCGCCTCGGCCCAGGGCCAGTGGGCCGGGAGTCGTAGGTGCCGTCGCCGTCCGCTGTGCACCAGCCGGCCGGGCATGGTGAAGATCTTGCGGCGCAGCGTCGCGGCCGTCGCCCGCTCGAGGTCGGCGCCGGCGAGCTGGCCGACGGCGCGGCCGAGGTTGTGCGCCATGACGGCGAGGGCGAGCCAGGCGGCGTTGGCCATGAAGTGGCCGGACGGCAGGTGCGCCAGTCCGGCGCTCTTGAGCTCGGCGATGGTCTGCTCGACGACCGCGTGCCGGCGGTGGTCGGCCTCCACCTCGGCCAGCGGCAGGGTCCGGTCGGTGACGAAGGCGTGGTAGTCCCAGGCGGTGAACAGCGCCAGCTGCGAACCCGGTGTCGGGCGTACTCGGCGCACGACGAGCCGGACTCGGCGGGCGTGCCGCCGATCGCTGGCGAACACGGTGAAGGTGGTCTCGGCGATGTCAGCACCGGACACCTCCGGCGTGGACAGCCAGTACGGGATCGGCTGCCACGCCGACTCCCCGATCGCGTCGATCGCGGCCCGCACCCGCTTGTCCTGCCGGGCAGTGATGGAGAAGCGGACGTCGAACTTCGCCGCGGTGGCCAGCACCTTCTTGGAGTAGAAGGCGCTGTCCGCCCGCACGGTGAGCTGGCCGGTGGCGCCGGCGTTGCGGACCCGGCTGACCGTCTCGGTCAAGAAGGAGCTCGCGCCGCGGGCGGCGCCGGCGCTGCCGCCGCGTAGGCGGCTCATCAGCACCTGCCCGGTCTGTGCGCACGTCGCGAGCTGCGGGTGGTAGCCACGGACCTTGGTGTAGCCGAACGCGGCGCCTTGCTTGGCCCGGCCGTGGACCTCGACGATCGTCGAGTCGATGTCGATCGTCAGCGGCGCTGCCAGGTCGGCCGGGCCGGCGCCGGCGGCCCACAGCCGGGCCAGCAGCTCGCGGCTGATCGCGTCG
>JBFMAT010000105.1:0-1184 GCA_040755495.1 Chloroflexota bacterium | reverse complement strand
AGCGCGCCGGCGATGACGCCGATGATGACCGCGCCGATCGGGGAGACCGCGTTGCAGGCCGGGGTGATGGCGACCAGGCCCGCGACGACACCGGAGGCCGCACCCAGCGACGTGGAGTGACCGTCGCGCATCTTCTCCACGATCAGCCAGCCGAGGATGGCGGCACCCGTGGCGGCGAGGGTGTTGACCCAGGCCACCGCGGCGGTGTTGTTCGCGGCCAGCGCGGAGCCGGCGTTGAAGCCGAACCAGCCGAACCACAGCAGGCCCGCGCCGATCATCACCAGCGGCAGGTTGTGCGGGCGCATGGCCTCGCGGCCGAACCCGCGCCGCTTGCCGAGCACGAGGGCCAGCGCCAGGCCGGCCGCACCGGCGTTGATGTGCACGGCGGTGCCGCCGGCGAAGTCGAGCGCCGCCAGGTCGTTGGCGATCCAGCCGCCGATGACGTCGTCGCCGTCGAAGGCGAAGACCCAGTGGGCGACCGGGAAGTAGACGATCGTGGCCCAGATGCCGGCGAAGACCATCCAGGCGCCGAACTTGGCGCGGTCGGCGATCGCGCCGGAGATCAGCGCGACGGTGATGATGGCGAACACGGCCTGGAAGCCGACGAAGGCCATGACGGGCAGGCCGCCGGCCTCGCTGGTGGCGTCCTCCATCAGGCCGTTCAGCCCGAAGTACTCCAGCGGGTCGCCCAGCAGGCCGGCACCGCCGACGCTGTCGCCGAAGGCGATGGAGTAGCCGTAGAGCACCCAGAGCACGCTGATCAGCGCCAGCGCCCCGAAGCTCATCATCATCATGTTGAGGACGCTCTTCGCGCGGACCATGCCGCCGTAGAAGAGCGCGAGGCCTGGCGTCATCAGCAGCACGAGCGCCGCGCTGGTGAGGATCCAGGCGGTGTCGCCGGTGTTGACCACGGCAACCTCCTGTGTCGGGTCGTCGGCCGGGCGGCCGTATCGGTGGGCTGGGCCCTCCGTGCGGGAGGGGCGACGCGGTGTTCACCGTGCCGGTCGCGTGTTTCCGGCGACGTCGGCGCCGCGTTTCGCGGGCGTGAACTCCGCGCCGCGTGTCCCGCTCCCGCGTTGCGGGCGTGTTGCGCCCTCCCCCGATGTGGTCCCCGTCGCACCCACCGGCCGCGGCGATCAGCCCTCGCCGACGAGCCCCTCCGCGAACACCCGCGGCTCGAACGG
>JBFMAT010000104.1:0-1197 GCA_040755495.1 Chloroflexota bacterium | reverse complement strand
TGCCAGGAGGCCGCCTGACGCGCGGTCGCCTCGACGCCCGGCCCCGGTGGCCGCGCGCCGCGAGCGCTCGTCCCGGCGGTGCGGCGCGTCTGGCACCATGCGCTCGTCCTGCACGGGAACGGAAGGACCAGCATGAGCGGCGACCCCGCGAGCCCGGCCTCGGCTGCGCGCCAGGCCCCCGACCGCAACCTCGCCCTGGAGCTGGTCCGCGTCACGGAGGCCGCGGCGATGGCCGCCGGCCGGTGGGTGGGCCGGGGCGACAAGAACGCGGCGGACCAGGCCGCCGTCGACGCGATGCGCCAGCTCATCGGCACGGTCTCGATGAAGGGCGTCGTCGTCATCGGGGAGGGCGAGAAGGACGAGGCCCCGATGCTCTACAACGGGGAGCAGGTCGGCGACGGCAACGGTCCCGACTGCGATGTCGCGGTCGACCCGGTCGACGGCACGACGCTGACGGCGAAGGGCATGTCCAACGCGATCGCGGTGATGGCGGTCGCTCCCCGCGGAACGATGTACGACCCCTCCGCCGTGTTCTACATGGACAAGATCGCTACGGGCCCGGAGGCGGCCGGCGTCGTCGACATCAGCGCCCCGGTCGCGGAGAACATCCGCGCGGTGGCGAAGGCGAAGGGCATGGCGCCGTCGGACGTCACCGTCGTGGTGCTGGACCGCCCGCGCCACGAGGGGCTGGTCCGGGAGATCCGCGAGGTCGGCGCCCGCATCCGCTTCATCCAGGACGGCGACGTCGCGGGCGGCATCGCGGCTGCGCGCCCGGGCAGCGGCATGGACATCCTCATGGGCACGGGCGGCACCCCCGAGGGGATCATCACGGCCTGCGCGATGAAGGCGCTCGGCGGCACGATCCAGGGTCGGCTCTCCCCCCGCGACGAGGCGGAGCGGCGCAAGGCCCTCGACGCGGGCCACGACCTCGACCGCGTGCTCGGCCCGGACGACCTGGTGCGCAGCGACAACGTGTTCTTCGTGGCGACGGGCATCACCACGGGCAGCCTGCTCCGCGGTGTCCGCTACTACGGCGGCGGCGCCCGCACCCAGTCGCTGGTCATGCGGTCGCGCAGCGGGACGATCCGGTACGTCGACAGCGAGCACTCGCTGACCAAGCTCCGCGAGTACGCGTCCGTGGACTTCGAGCAGCCCGGCGCGCGGCAGGGCTGAGCAGCCAGGGCCGGCCCCGCCCCG
>JBFMAT010000103.1:0-1241 GCA_040755495.1 Chloroflexota bacterium | reverse complement strand
GAGGCAGGGCGAACGACAGGGGGATCACCACTTCCTGACGCCGGCGCGCCCTAGAGGAGTTCGTCCACGCCGAGTCGCGGCGTTGCGGGCCCATCGGCAGCCCGATCCGGGTGCTGACCTGCCGGACGCGGCCGAGTCGGGCAGGCCCTCAGCATACCGGTCGGCGCAGGTCCCGCAGCGTGCATCAGGGCCTTCCGGTCGCTACGGGCGGCGCTGCTACGGCCTGCCGAGGGCGCGGTAGGTCCAGCCGGCGGCGCGCCAGACGGCCGGGTCGAGGGCGTTGCGGCCGTCGACGATGCGCCGGTCGGCGACGACGTCGGCGAGCACGGCCGGGTCCATCGAGCGGAACTCGGCCCACTCGGTGAGGTGCAGCACGATGTCGGCGCCCTTGGCGGCCTCCAGCGCGCTGCTGCGGTAGCCCAGCTCAGGGTGCTTGACCCGGGCGTTGTCCATCGCCTCCGGGTCGTACAGCGTCACCGCCGCGCCCTGCTTCTGGATGCTCGCGGCGACGTCGAGCGCCGGGCTGTCCCGGATGTCGTCGCTGTTGGGCTTGAACGCCGCCCCCAGCACCGCGACCCGCATCCCGCCGAACGACCCACCGACCAGCTCCCGCGCCAGGTCGATCATCCGCGCCCGACGGCGCAGGTTGATCGCATCGACCTCCTTCAGGAACGACAGCGCCTGATCGACCCCCAGCTCCCCGGCGCGGGCCATGAACGCCCGGATGTCCTTGGGCAGACACCCCCCGCCGAACCCCAACCCGGCGTTCAGGAACCGCCCCCCGATCCGGGTGTCGTACGACAACGCCTTGCTCAGCAGCGTCACATCACCCCCGGTCGCCTCGCACACCTCCGCCATCGCGTTGATGAACGAGATCTTCGTGGCCAGGAACGCGTTCGCGGCCACCTTCACCAGCTGCGCGGTCGCGAAGTCCGTCACCACCACCGGCGTCCCGGCCTCGATCACCGGCGCGAACGCCGACCGCAGCTGCTCCTCCGCCCGCGCCGACCGCACCCCGAACACCAGCCGGTCCGGCGTCAGGGTGTCCTCCACCGCGAAGCCCTCCCGCAGGAACTCCGGGTTCCACGCCAGCTCGAGCTCATCCCCGCGGGCGGCGGCGACCTGCTCGGCGAGCCGCTCGGCCGTGCCCGCCGGCACCGTCGACTTGCCCACCAGCAGCGACCCCGCCTTGGCGTGCGGGATCAGCGCGGTGAACGCCGCGTCGACGTAGGTCATGTCCG
>JBFMAT010000102.1:0-1288 GCA_040755495.1 Chloroflexota bacterium | reverse complement strand
CGCATGCGCAGGATCTCGCGCGCCTGGATCTCGATGTCGGAGCTCTGGCCCTCGCCGCCGCCGGACGGCTGGTGGATGAGCACGCGGGCGTGCTCGAGCGCCAGCCGCTTGCCCGGGGTGCCCGCCGCCAGCAGGACGGCGGCCGCGGAGGCGGCCTGGCCCATGCAGATGGTCTGGATCTCGGGCTTCACGAACTGCATCGTGTCGTAGATCGCGGTCAGCGCGGTGAACGAGCCGCCCGGCGAGTTGATGTAGATCGAGATGTCGCGGTCGGGGTCCTCGGACTCGAGGTGGAGCAGCTGCGCCATGACGACGTTGGCGACGCCGTCGTCGATCGGCGTGCCCAGGAAGATGATGCGCTCCTTGAGCAGCCGGCTGTAGATGTCGAACGAGCGCTCGCCGCGCGAGGTCTGCTCGATGACGATCGGGATCGTGTAGTTGGTGGGGTCGGAGAAGCTCATGGGGGTGCCGGTCCTCCTAGGCGCGGGTGCCGGCACCGGACGGCACGTCCTTGGCCCCGGTGATGACGTGGTCGATGAAGCCGTACTCCTTGGCCTCCTCCGCGGTGAACCAGCGGTCGCGGTCGGAGTCCTCCTCGATCTTCTCGTAGCTCTGGCCGGTGTGGAACGCGATGCGCTCCTGCAGCGTGCGGCGCGTGAACATCATCTGCTCGGCCTGGATGGCGATGTCGGCCGCGGTGCCGCCGATGCCACCGGACGGCTGGTGCATCATCACCCGCGCGTGCGGCGTGGCGTAGCGCTTGCCCTTGGACCCGGCGCAGAGCAGGAACTGCCCCATGGAGGCCGCGAGGCCCAGGCCGACCGTCGCCACGTCGTTGGCGACGAACTGCATCGTGTCGTAGATCGCCAGGCCCGCCGAGACCGAGCCGCCGGGGCTGTTGATGTAGAGCCAGATGTCGCGCTCGGGGTCCTCGGCCGCGAGCAGCAGCAGCTGCGCGCAGATGGCGTTGGCCATCTCGTCCATGACGGGCGAGCCGAGGAAGATGATGCGCTCGCGCAGCAGGCGGTTGAAGACCTGCGCGTCGAGGCCCATGTCGCCGTTGCCGGGGGCGCGCAGGGACGGTGCGGGCGTCGCGACCCCGAGGGTCGGCACGACGAGGCCGGTGGACGGGTCCCCGGGGGCGGGGCTGGTGTGGGTCACGTGGGTTCCTGCCTCGGGATCTCGAGTCGGGCGGTGCTGCCTGACAGCGACCCTAACGCCGTGCAGTGACGGTCAGTCCCAGCCGCGGCCCCCTTCCCCCAAAGGCGAAACGCGGGGCCGCGGGACG
>JBFMAT010000101.1:0-1313 GCA_040755495.1 Chloroflexota bacterium | reverse complement strand
CGGTGGCCGTCCGCGCTGCCGCGACGCTGTCGACGCCCACGTGGTCGTCACCGTCGTCGTAGCGCTCGCCGAGCAGCACCAGCGGCACACCGGCGGGCCGGGCGGCGATCTCGGCGGGCGACAGCGCCCAGGGGCTGAGCAGCAGTCCGTCGACGAGCTGCCCGGACGGGCCCGCCAGCAGCCGCCGCTCCCGGTCCGCGTCGCCGCGCGTCTGGTCGACGACGAGGGTGGCGCCGCGGCGTTCGGCGGCGTCGGCGAGCAGCCCGGCCAGCTCGCCGAAGTAGGGCGAGTCGATCTCCGGCACGACGAGCCCGAGCAGCCCGGAGCGGCCCTGCCGCAGGGTGCGGGCCGCGAGGTTGGGGCGGTAGCCGAGCTCGGCGAGGGCGGCCTGGACGCGGGCCCGGGTGGCCGGGGCGACGTAGGGCGCGTCGTGCACGACGTTGGAGACCGTCCGCACGGAGACGCCCGCGCGCAGGGCCACGTCCTTGAGGCTGGCCGCCATCTCACCTCCCGGGCAGACGACCCTAGCGGCTCTTGCAACGTTGCAAGAAGTGCGGCACTGTCAGGGGGACGCCGATCCGGGAGGACCCATGACCACCACCGCCGTCCAGCCGCTGGACGACACCCGCCGCGCCGAGCTCCTCCACACGCTCACGACGGACGGGATCATCGGCCTGAAGCAGGCCTTCACGCCCGAGTGGGCCGACCGCCTGGGCGAGGACGTGCTGGCCGCCTTCGAGGAGGCGCGCGTCCGCGAGGGCGGCGCGATCGGCCGCGGGCCGCAGCGCTGGTACGTCGAGGTGCACCCCGAGCAGATCCGCGGCTTCGCGGACCTGGCGTCCCACCCGTGGATCGTCGACATCGCGACGGAGGTCCTCGGCCCCGACTACGAGATCGTCGAGGTCGGCTTCGACATCCCGTTCGCCGGCGCCATGGACCAGCCGTGGCACCGGGACTTCCCGATGCCCGAGGAGACGCGGCGCGAGCGCCGGCTGACCTCGCTCGCCGTCAACGTCACCTGCGTCGACACCACCGACGACATGGGACCGTTCGAGATCGCGCCCGGCACGCAGTGGGACGACAGCCCGGAGTTCGACCACGGCATGTTCCCGCCCCGGTCGCACTACCCGCGCTACGTCGAGCGGGCCGTCCGCAAGCACCCCCAGCGCGGTGACATCTCCATCCGGTCCGCGCTGACGATCCACCGCGGCACGCAGAACCGGTCGCAGCTCGCCCGTCCCGTGCTGGTCTTCGGGCTGGAGGCACCGGGCGGCGAGGCGGTCGTCGAGCACGCCCCGCGGGTCACCCGCCCG
>JBFMAT010000100.1:0-1373 GCA_040755495.1 Chloroflexota bacterium | reverse complement strand
CGGCGAGGTCGCACCGCCGACGGAGCGGCCATTTCGTTGCTCATGTAGGCGAAGCCTACGAGGTGACCTTCTGGAACGGCCCCGCTGCAGGGCCCCGCCGCGAGCCTGCGAGCGGTGGGGGGCAGCGGGGTCCTTAACCCTTGAGGAACTCGGGGATGTCCAGCTCTTCCTCGAAGTCCTCGTTCGACAGGGGCCGGCGGCCGTTGGCCGACGAGCCCTGGATGGGCGGCAGCGGGGGCACGGTGAGCCCACCCCCGGTGCCCGGCCGCCCACCGGAGGCCGAGGGAGCCTGCTGTGCGAGCCGCTCCCCCGTCACCGGCGGAGCCGCCGGTGCCGGGGCCGGAGCCGGCGCGGCCGCCTGCGGCGGTGCGGTGGCGACCGGAGGGGCGGCCACCGGGCGCCGGTGCGACGCGAACGGCGAGGCGGCACCGGTGGAAACCGGCGCCTGGCCCGTCGCGGTCGTCGCCGCGCCGTCCTTGCGCGTGTTGGGCCTGCCACCGTCGAAGCCGGCGGCGATGACGGTCACCCGCACCTCGTCACCCAGGGCGTCGTCGATGACGGCGCCGAAGATGATGTTGGCGTCGGGATGCGCGGCGTCCGAGACCAGCGAGGCGGCCTCGTTGATCTCGAACAGCCCCAGGTCCGACCCACCGGAGATCGACAGCAGCACGCCGTGGGCGCCCTCCATCGAGGCCTCCAGCAGCGGGCTGGCGATCGCCTGCTCGGCGGCGAGCAGGGCGCGGTTGTCACCACGCGCGCTTCCGATGCCCATCAGCGCCGACCCCGCCCCGGACATGACCGACTTGACGTCGGCGAAGTCCAGGTTGATCAGGCCGGGCGTGGTGATCAGGTCGGTGATGCCCTGGACACCGGAGAGCAGCACCTGGTCGGCGGTGCGGAAGGCGTCCATGACGCTGACGTTCCGGTCGCCCAGCTGCAGCAGCCGGTCGTTCGGGATCACGATGAGCGTGTCGCACTCGTTGCGCAGCTCCTCGATGCCCGACTCGGCCTGCACCGCGCGCCGCTTGCCCTCGAAGGCGAACGGGCGGGTGACCACGCCGATGGTCAGGGCGCCGAGCTTGCGCGCGATCGAGGCCACGACGGGGGCGCCACCGGTGCCGGTGCCACCACCCTCGCCCGCGGTCACGAAGACCATGTCGGCCCCCTTGAGGACCTCCTCGATCTCCTCGCGGTGGTCCTCGGCGGCCTGCCGGCCCACGTCGGGCTGGGCGCCGGCACCCAGCCCCCGGGTGAGCTCGCGGCCGACGTCGAGCTTGACGTCGGCGTCGCTCATCAGCAGGGCCTGGGCGTCGGTGTTGATCGCGATGAACTCGACGCCCTTGAGCCCGACTTCGATCATGCGATTGACCGCG
>JBFMAT010000099.1:0-1402 GCA_040755495.1 Chloroflexota bacterium | reverse complement strand
GGCGGCGGCGCCCCCGACCACCCCGCCGGCGATGCCCGTGATGGCCCCCGCGACCGGCCCGGCCGCCAGGCCCACGACGACGCAGGCCGCCGCGAGCGCGAGCATCGGTCCGCCCATCCACCGGCTCGTCTCGCGCGCACCGGCGGCCGCGGCGCTGCGGGGCAGGGCCAGGAACCCCACCCCGGTCGCCTTGACGAAGCAGGCCACCGCCAGCGCCGCGGTCAGCCCCAGCCCGCCGATCGCGAGCAGCGCTGCGGAGCGGGCGACGGGCGACAGGGCCGCGTCGGCGCCGGCCCCGAGCAGGCCCTGGAAGGTCAGCCACTCGCTGGCGAAGCCGTTGAGCGGCGGCAGCCCGCTGATCGCCGCTGCCCCCACCGCGAAGGCGAGCGTCGTCACCGGCATCAGCCGCACCAGGCCGCCGAGCGCGTTGAGGTCGCGGGTCCCGACCGCGGCCTGGACCGAGCCCGCGGCCAGGAACAGCGCGGACTTGAACAGGGCGTGGTTGAGCGCGTGGAACAGCGAGGCGGCCAGCGCGAGGGCCGCCAGCGGGCCGGACCCCGCGCCCGCGGCGAGGAGCGCGACCCCGACGCCGATCAGGATGATCCCGATGTTCTCGATGCTGTGGAACGCGAGCAGCCGCTTGAGGTCGTGCTCCATCAGCGCGTACAGGACCCCCAGCACCGCGGAGGCGACCCCGACCGCCAGCACCACGATGCCCCACCACTCTGGTCCGGGACCCAGGATCTCGAGGCCGAACCGGACGATGCCGTAGATCCCGGCCTTGATCATCACGCCGGACATCAGCGCCGACACGTGCGAGGGGGCGACCGGGTGGGCACGCGGCAGCCAGACGTGGAGCGGGATCGCCCCGGCCTTGGTCCCGAAGCCCACCAGCACCAGCACGAACACGGCGTCGCGGGCCAGCGGCGACAGCCCCGCGGCGGCCGGGCCGAACGCCGAGAAGCCGGACGAGCCGGCGGCGCTCGCCAGGATCGCGAACGCCACCACGATGGCGGCCGTGGCGAGGTGCGTCATCGCCAGGTAGACGTACCCCGCCCGCGCCACGTCGGCGTCCGGCCGCGACCCGACGACCAGCGCCGCGGAGCTGAGCGCCATCAGCTCCCAGGCCAGCAGGAACGCGAACGCGTCGCCGGCGCCGAACACCAGGGCGAGGCTGGCCAGGAACACCGGGTAGCCGACGGCGGCTCGGTCGTCCTCGAACGACCCGTGCGCGCCGTAGCCGATCCCGTAGGTCGAGGTCGCGGCGCCGACCAGGCCGAGGACGACCAGGAACAGCGCCGACAGCGCATCGACCCGGAGGTCGATGACCGCGAACCCGAGCACCGAGCCGGCGCTCGCCGTGACGGGGACGCCCGTGGCCAGCACGGCGAACCCGAGGCCG
>JBFMAT010000098.1:0-1416 GCA_040755495.1 Chloroflexota bacterium | reverse complement strand
GGAAGCATCCCATTCTCTGTGCTGAGCGATCAGGCGGCGGACGGCCAGGGTCGGAGGGTCGCCCCGAAGCGTCCGGACCAGTAGCGGCTCCAGTCACCGTTGAGCCGCAGCAGCCGGAGCCGGACGAGGGCCGACACGCCGCGCCGGAACCAGCTCATGCCGCGGGCCTTGAAGCGCCGGGCGACGACGATGTCGACGGCCTTTTCCATCGGGCCCGAGGAGGCCAGCGGGACGATCGCGTAGTTCTCGATCGCGCGCCGGTTGGTGACGACGTAGCCGCGGACGGCGGCGAGCCTGGCGGCGCGCTCGAGATCGAGCCCGGCCTCGTCGTAGGCCCAGCCGGCGAGCAGCTCGGCCAGGCGCTCGGCATCGCCCGGCGCGGCGATCGCGAGGGCGGCCTCGAGCCGATCGCTCCGCTCGTCACCGATCGCTCGCCGGAGGGCCTCGACGAGGTGGTACCAGTCGAGCAGCTCGATCGCGGAGGGGAAGGCCCGCTCGCGGATCCAGCGGATCGCCGCCGCGCCGTCGGACACGAAGCAGATCCGCTCGGCCTCGTACACCCCGAGCCTCGTGCACAGGGCGGTGAACCGCTCGGCGAAGGCGGTCCAGCTCTCGGTCCCGGCGTCGAGCGTCCGGCCGACGAGGGCCCGCCGGTTGCGGCCGATCCGCCGGGCGCCGTCGAAGACCAGCCCGATCTTGACCTCGAGCTCGGTCCCGGTCGCCCGGTCGTGGACCATCGTCCCGTCGGCGCTGACCCAGACCGTCCCGCCGCGGCGCGGCGGTCGCGTCCGCCGATCGGGCCGGTCGCCCAGGACCGCCTCGGCCTCGGCCGCCCGGGTGGCCTCGAGCGCCGCGCCCTCCTCGGCCACCCAGCGATGGAGCTCACCCCGGCCGATCGGCCAGCGACGCAGCTCGGCCGCGGTCTCGACCGCGCGCTGGTAGCTCATCTCGGTGACCAGCCAGAGGCCGCGTTCGCGGACCCCGAGGGTGTGCTGGACGCGGGGCTCGAGCCCGAGCGCGGCGTCGAGCGGGACGACCTCGGTCCCGCAGCCGGTGCAGCGGTAGCGGCGGCGGCGCAGCTCGACCTCGCCGGCCAGGGTGACCAGCCGCCGCGGCGCCCGACCGTTGGCCTTCATCACGCCACCGCAGGCAGCGCAGCCGAGCGGCACCGGCAGGGCCGCCTCCAGGCGATCGACCAGTTCGCGCCACAGCCGGACGCCGACCTCGGCCAGCGCCGCACTGATCGTCCGCTCCAGCGACCCGACGTCCGCGTGATCGGTCGCGAGGTGAACCTCGACCGGCACCGTACACTCCATCCCGAGCCCCTCCCCACGCTGGTGCTTCGACAACACCGACAGCGTGATGGATGGGCTCACCTCGTTTCGCCCCGCTCAGCACAGACGTTGGGATGCTTAC
>JBFMAT010000097.1:0-1457 GCA_040755495.1 Chloroflexota bacterium | reverse complement strand
AAGCCTGCCAGGACCTCCAGATGGAGCGATACGCCGTGACCGAGACTACCAGTGTTCTTCCGTTCCGCCAGGCCGACGAGGCCGACGACCCGCTGACCGCACTCGCCCGCGAGGGGGCGCGGCGCATCCTCGCGGAGGCGCTGGCGGCGGAGGCCGACGCCTTCGTGGCCGCGTTTGCCGAGGCGCGGCTCGAGGACGGGCGACGGCGCGTGGTGCGCCACGGCTCCGGGCCTGAGCGCGCGATCCAGACCGGCGTGGGGCCGATCCCGGTGCGCCGGCCCAAGGTTCGGGATCGCGACCCGGGCGCGACGGTGCCGGTGCGGTTCACCTCGGCGATCCTGCCGCGCTGGGCGCGGCGGACACGGAGCTTGGACGCGCTGCTGCCGGTTCTCTATCTGCGCGGCGTCTCGGCGGGGGACTTCGGAGAGGCGCTGGCGGCATTGCTGGGCCGCGACGCCCCGAACCTCTCGCCCTCCGTGGTCGGCCGCCTGAAGGAGGGCTGGCAGGACGAGCACGAACGCTGGCAGCGCCGCGACCTGTCGGCTCGGCGGTATGTCTACGTCTGGGCGGACGGGGTGTACCTCCAGGCGAGGATGGAGCCCACGGCCGAGTGCATGCTGGTGGTGATCGGCGCCACGCCCGAGGGCAGAAAGGAGCTCGTGGGCTTCCAGGTGGGGGTGCGCGAGAGCGCCCAGAGCTGGCGCGAGCTCCTCGTGGACCTCAAGGCGCGCGGCCTTGCCGCCGCACCCGAGATCGCCGTGGGCGACGGCGCGATGGGGTTCTGGCGGGCCTTGGACGAGGTGTTCCCCGGCACGCGTCACCAGAGGTGTTGGCAGCACAAGGCCGCCAACGTGCTGAACAAGGTCCCCCGGTCGTTGCAGCCCGCCATGAAGGCCGACCTGCGCGAGGTCCGCGACGCGCCCGACCGGGCCACGGCCCGCGCCGCCATGGCGGTCTTCGCCGAGAAGTACGGGGCGAAGTATCCCAAGGCCGTCGAGTGCCTGCTGAAGGATCAGGAGGCGCTCCTGGCCTTCTTCGACTTCCCCGCCGAGCACTGGGATCACCTGCGCACGGCCAACCCCGTCGAGAGCGTCTTCGCCACCGTGCGGCACCGGACCGTCCGGACCAAGGGTGCCCTGTCGCAGACCACCGCCCGGCTGATGGTGTTCAAGCTCGTCATGGCGGCCTCCAAGACCTGGCGCCGCCTGAACGGCGAGAACCGCTTGCCGATGCTCCTCGCCGGCGTCACCTTCACCGACGGCGTCGCCCCCGCGGCGCCCGATCATCGCGCCGCCTGATCGGCCGCGTCACCCAAAATCAGCCATAGCTCACGAGGAGGTCGACGCCGCCAACATGCTGCACGAGTACGAGGCCCGGATCGCCGCGCTTGAGCGCCTCGTCGGCAGACAGGCGCTCGAGCTCGAGTTTCCAAAGGGGGCTGCGAACTCAAGACGGTT
>JBFMAT010000096.1:0-1632 GCA_040755495.1 Chloroflexota bacterium | reverse complement strand
GCTGCTGCGGCCGCTGCGCGAGTCGCTGGCCGGCGACCAGCTGCGCCGGGTGGTCGGCATCGTCAACGGGACGACGAACTACATCCTGTCCCGGATGGCCGAGACCGGCGCCGGCTTCGGCGAGGCGCTGGCCGAGGCCACCGAGCTGGGCTACGCCGAGGCGGACCCGACCGCCGACGTCGACGGGTTCGACGCCGCCGCCAAGGCCGCGATCCTCGCCTCCCTGGCCTTCCACACGCCGGTCTCGGCCGCCGACGTGTACCGCGAGGGCATCTCCACGGTGACCGCCACCGACGTCGCCCGGGCCGCGGAGATCGGCTGCACCGTCAAGCTGCTGGCCATCTGCGAGCGCGTGGACGGGAACGGGGACGGCGACTCGGTGGCCGTCCGCGTGCACCCCGCGATGATCCCGACGACCCACCCGCTGGCATCGGTCGGCGGGGCCTTCAACGCCGTCTTCGTGGAGGCCGAGGCCGCCGGGCAGCTGATGTTCTACGGCCAGGGCGCCGGGGGAGAGCCCACCGCGAGCGCCGTCCTGGGCGATCTGGTGGCGGTCGCCCGCAACCGGCTGGCCGGGGCCGCCGGCCAAGGGCCCACGGGCTACGCCGACCTCGCCGTCCGGCCCATGGCCGAGACGCCGACGCGGTACCACGTGAGCCTCGACGTCGCCGACAAGCCGGGTGTGCTCGCCGCCGTGGCGCAGGAGTTCGCGCAGCACGGCGTGAGCATCTCCACGGTCCGCCAGACGGGCCGCGGCGACGCCGCCACGCTGGTCATCGTGACCCACAGCGCCCCGGACGCGGCGCTGTCGGCCACCATTGCCGCACTGCGGGAGATGCCCGCCGTCGTTGGGGTCACCAGCGTGCTGCGCGTGGAGGGTCTGCAATGACGGTCTCGTCGGTCGTGTCCCCGGGCTGGCCGGGCCTCATCGAGGCCTACCGGTCCCGCCTGCCGGTATCGGACTCCACCCCGGTGGTCACCCTGCAGGAGGGGGCCACCCCGCTGGTGCCCGCGCGGGAGCTCTCCCGGCGCACCGGCTGCGACGTCTACCTCAAGGTCGAGGGCGCCAACCCGACCGGGTCGTTCAAGGACCGCGGCATGACGATGGCCATCACGAAGGCGCTCGAGGAGGGGGCGCGGGCGGTCATCTGCGCCTCCACCGGCAACACCAGCGCCAGCGCCGCGGCCTACGCCGCCCGCGCCGGCATGACCTGCGCCGTCCTCGTGCCCCAGGGCAAGATCGCGATGGGCAAGCTGGCCCAGGCGCTGGTCCACGGGGCGAAGCTGCTGCAGGTCGACGGCAACTTCGACGACTGCCTCGCGCTGGCCAGCAAGCTGGCGATCGACTACCCGGTCAGCCTGGTCAACAGCGTGAACCAGTTCCGCATCGAGGGGCAGAAGACCGCCTCGTTCGAGATCGTCGACGTGCTCGGCGACGCCCCCGACGTCCACTGCCTGCCGGTGGGCAACGCCGGCAACATCACCGCCTACTGGCAGGGCTACCGCGAGTACGCCGCCGACGGCACCGCCTCGCGCACGCCGCGCATGTTCGGCTTCCAGGCCGCCGGCGCCGCCCCGATCGTCAGCGGTCAGGTGGTGGAGAACCCGAGCACGATCGCCACCGCGATCCGC
>JBFMAT010000095.1:0-1686 GCA_040755495.1 Chloroflexota bacterium | reverse complement strand
CGTGACCGCGTGCCGTGATCACCGAGCTCGCCGTCGGCGTCGTCCTGTTCGTCCTCGCCGTGCTGTACGTCAGCTGGACCGCCGGGCGCCTCGACCGGCTCCACGCCCGCGTCGACGCGGCGTGGGCGGCGCTCGACGCGGCCCTCGTCCGCCGGGCCGCCGCCGCCCGGGCGGTCGCCGCGGCGCTGCCCGCCGGGCCGCAGGCAGCAGCGCTGGAACGGGCCGCGCGGGCGACCCTCGGCAGCGGCGGCCCGGAGGGGCGGGAGGCGCTCGAGAACGACCTGTCGCGCGCCCTGCGGACCGCGATGCCGGTCCTGCCGCCCGCCGTGGACCTCACCGAGCTCGAGCAGGCAGCCACCCGCGTCGGCCTCGCCCGCGCCTTCCACAACGCCGCCGTCCGCGACACCCGCGTCGTGCGCCTGCGCCGGATCCCGCGCGCCCTGCGCCTCGCCGGCCACCGCGAGCTGCCGCAGTACTTCGAGATCGACGACACCACCGTCCCGCACTGACCGCGGTCGCGCGGGGCCGTATCGGGGCGGAAGTGGCGATCATGCGCGCTCGGCGAAGCTCGAAGATCGCCACATCGGGGCGGCGGCGCCCCGCCGGCCGCAGCCCGCGCAGGTCGCCGACCGGGCTGTACGACCTGGGCTCGCCTAGACTCGTGACCTCCCACCCCGCGATCTCGAGGACCTCCGCCATGTCGGCTGACAGCACGTCTTCCGCCCCCCAGCTCGGCACCGACCGCGTCAAGCGCGGCATGGCCGAGATGCTCAAGGGCGGCGTGATCATGGACGTCGTCGACGCCGAGCAGGCGAGGATCGCCGAGGACGCCGGCGCGGTCGCGGTGATGGCGCTCGAGCGGGTGCCGGCCGACATCCGGCGCGACGGCGGCGTCGCCCGCATGAGCGACCCCGACATGATCGACGGCATCCAGGCCGCCGTGTCGATCCCGGTGATGGCCAAGGCCCGCATCGGCCACTTCGTCGAGGCGCAGGTGCTCCAGGCCATCGGCGTCGACTACGTCGACGAGTCCGAGGTGCTCACCCCCGCCGACTACGCCCACCACATCGACAAGCGCGCGTTCACCGTGCCGTTCGTCTGCGGCGCGACCAACCTGGGCGAGGCGCTGCGCCGCATCGCCGAGGGCGCGGCGATGATCCGCAGCAAGGGCGAGGCCGGCACCGGCGACGTCAGCCAGGCGACCACCCACATCCGCACGATCCTCGGCGAGATCAAGCGCCTGACCGTCATGGACGAGACCGAGCTGTTCGAGGCCGCCAAGCTCATGAGCGCGCCGGTCGAGCTGGTCCGCGAGACCGCCTCGCTGGGGCGCCTGCCCGTCGTGCTGTTCACGGCCGGCGGCGTCGCGACCCCCGCCGACGCGGCGATGATGATGCAGCTCGGCGCCGACGGCGTGTTCATCGGCAGCGGCATCTTCAAGAGCGGCGACCCGGCGACGCGGGCCCGCGCGTGCGTCGAGGCGACCGCGTACTACGAGGACGCCGAGCGCATCGCCAAGGTCAGCCGCGGCCTCGGCGAGGCCATGGTCGGCATCTCCGCCGACTCGCTCGGCGCCGGCGAGCTGCTCGCCACCAGGGGTTGGTAGCCCCGCTCCGCATCGGGGTCCTCGCCCTGCAGGGCGACGTCCGCGAGCACGTCCGCGCGCTGACCGCCGTCGGTGCCCGC
>JBFMAT010000094.1:0-1891 GCA_040755495.1 Chloroflexota bacterium | reverse complement strand
TGATCGCGCGGCTCGAGCGCGGTGAGGCACCACCGGCTGGTCTGGTCGAGGGTCCGCTGAGCTGGCGGGCGTCGGGCGGACCAGGGTCGACCTGGTCAAGCGACCCGTCCCCACCTCACCTACCTCCACGGCCCGCGGGCAAGGGTCTCGTCCCCACCGGCAAGGGTCGTCTGGACGTGCATGGACGGCGCGTCCTCCACCGGCCTGGGCCTCCGGCAGGACGTCAGCGACCTCGGCGGCGGGGCGGCGTACTGGCGGTGCCGTGCACGGTGACGGGTCGCAGACGCGCCATGGCGATCAGGGGCGCAGGCACGACCGGGATCGGTTGCAGGGCACGGAGCTGTTCGGCTGCGGCGCGCGCGGCGGCCGCCTGCGCGGCGTAGGCCTGCGTCTGACGCAGGCGTGCGACCGCGTCGACGAGAGCGATGAGCCGCTGCGTGAGCTGCAGCAGCTGCCGCGCCTCCGACGGCAGCGCGACGCGGACCGCGGACAGAGCTGTGGTGGCGGTGCGCAGCCGCCGACCGGCGGGCGTCCGGACGTGCGGGGTGCGGCGCTGGTCGCGGCCGGCTTGCTCGAAGGCGTGGGCCGCGTCGGTGTACGGGCCGCCGGCCCGTCGCTCGGTCAGCTGCGCGACGACGGCGAGCAGGTCCGCCGCCGCCCACGCCGCATCCCCGGCCAGCCTCGGGTCGGCGCCGTGCTCCACCGTGGCGGTGATCTGCGCTGCCGCCCGGGTCGCGGCGTCTTGGGCCGCCTGCCACAGCCCTTGCCGCTCCTCTCGTGTCAGCCCGAACCTGTCCGTCGTCGACTGTGGCTGTCCTGCAGCGCTCTGCGCGCCCGAGCGTGGCCGCCTGCCACTCGCGTTCCCGGCCTCAGCCGGGTGGGCGTGCTGTTCGTGTCCGCCCCAGCGGCGCTGCAGCTGTGGCAGGGTCAGGTCCGGGGCGAGCTTGCCGCCGCCGAACCAGATCGCCTGCCCGCTGTCGGAGTGGCCGGGCAGGGCGACGGCGTAGCCGGTGATCTGCCCTGGGTCGCGTTCGCTCATCCGCGGCCGCAGCTGCACGCCTGACTGACGCAGCCGCTCGGTGAAGTCCTCCCAGCCACTTGAGCCGGCTGCGGCGGCCCGGACGAGCTGCCGCAGCACCAGGCGGTCCGGCGCCGGCGACGGCGGCCGCCCCGCCCTCAGCCTGGCGTCGGCGATGGCCTGGTGCTTGCGGGTCTCCCCCCGGCTCGGCGGGCGCGGGCTGGTCCGACCGGCAGGGCTCGTGCGGATCAGGTCGTAGCGGGCCTCGACGGTCAGGCTGGCCTCCCGCGCCCGGTAGTGATCGTTGCGCGGGAACACCCGCCGGCCGTCCTGCCGGGCCAACGTGGCGACGACGTGGATGTGGTCGTCGGCGTGCCGCACCGCCACCCAGCGCACCGCCTGCTCGTCCCCGCGCTTGGCCAGTCCGATCTGGTGCAGGTACTCGGCGGCGATGTCCGCCCACTGCCCGTCGGTCAGCATCTTGTCGAGCAGCTGGCCGGTGGCCGGGTCCTTCGCCGCAGCGATCGCCAGGTGGTACACCGGCTTGGTGGCCGGGTCGACGTTCGCGACCGCGACGGGCGCCGCCAGCGCCGCCGCCAACGCCCGCACGTCCCGCCGGTCCGCCGCGGTGCGGCCCGGTTCGAGGCGGGTCAGGTCGCTGTCCCAGGCGGCGATCAGCCGCGGCGCGGTGTGGTCCGCAGCCAGGCCGTGCTCGCCCGCCCGGCCCTCCCGGAACAGATAACGCAGCAAGCCGCCGACGTCGCGGCCGCGCTGCAGCACCGACCCGATCAGCGAAGCTCCCCGGCGCGCATCGTCGGTCCAGCCCGGTCGCCGTGTCCGTCAAGTTCGGCGCTGCAGGAGCAGGGCCGTCAG
>JBFMAT010000093.1:0-2043 GCA_040755495.1 Chloroflexota bacterium | reverse complement strand
GCGGCTGATCCAGCAGCGGCTGATCCCGGCGTTCATGGAGCCGCGCTCGGTCGTCGTCCAGCCGCAGGGCGACAACTACACGATGTGGTCGGCGACCCAGATCCCGCACATCCTGCGGGTGATGGCGGCGATGGTCACCGGCATCCCGGAGCACAAGCTGCGGGTGGTCGCGCCCGACGTCGGCGGTGGCTTCGGCGGGAAGCTGCAGGTGAACCCGGAGGAGATCCTCTGCCTCCTGATCGCCCGCCGGCTCGGGAAGCCGGTCAAGTGGACCGAGACGCGCAGCGAGTCGCTGATGACCGCCCACCACGGCCGCGACCAGATCCAGTACGTGGACATCGCCGCGGACCGCGAGGGCAACGTCAAGGGGCTGCGGGTGCGGCTGCTCGCCGACATGGGCGCCTACCTGCGGCTGATCACGCCCGGCGTCCCGGCGCTGGGGGCGTTCATGTACCCCGGCATCTACAAGTTCCCGGCCTACCGCTTCGAGTGCGACGGGGTGTTCACCAACAAGGTGCCCACCGACGCCTACCGCGGCGCCGGGCGCCCGGAGGCCACGTTCGCCATCGAGCGGATCATGGACGAGCTCGCCGTCGAGCTCGGCATGGACCCGATGGAGCTGCGCCGGAAGAACTGGATCAACGCCGACGAGTTCCCGTTCACCACGGTGGCGGGGCTCGCCTACGACAGCGGTGACTACGAGACGGCGACGCAGCAGGCGCTGGAGCTGCTCGGCTACGACGAGCTGCGCGCCGAGCAGCAGCGGCGGCGGGAGTCGGGCGACCCGGTCCAGCTCGGCATCGGCATCTCCACCTTCACCGAGATGTGCGGCCTGGCGCCCTCCCGGGTGCTCGGCTCGCTCTCCTTCGGCGCCGGGGGCTGGGAGCACGCCGCGATCCGCATGCTGCCCACCGGCAAGGTCGAGGTCGTCACGGGCTCGACCCCGCACGGGCAGGGTCACGCGACGGCGTGGAGCCAGCTGGTCGCCGACTCCCTCGGCGTGCCGTTCGAGGACATCGAGGTGCTGCACGGCGACACCGCCATCGCCTCCCGCGGGCTGGACACCTACGGCTCCCGCTCGCTGGTGGTCGGCGGCTCCGCCGTGGTGAAGGCGGCGGACAAGGTGATCGCCAAGGCCCGGAAGATCGCCGCGCACCTGCTCGAGGCCAGCGAGGACGACCTCGAGTTCAGCGGCGGGCGGTTCTCCGTCCGCGGCACCCCCGGCGCCGGGCTCGGCATCCAGGAGATCGCCCTGGCGATCTTCGCCGCGCACGACTACCCGGAGGGGATCGAGCCCTCGATCGACGCCGAGGCGACCTTCGACCCGGAGAACTTCTCCTTCCCCCACGGCACGCACCTCTGCGCCATGGAGGTCGACACCGAGACCGGGTTCGTGAAGATCCGCAAGTACGCCTGCGTCGACGACGTCGGCACGATCGTGAACCCGCTGATCGTCGAGGGGCAGGTGCACGGCGGGCTCGCCCAGGGCATCGCGCAGGCGCTGTACGAGGAGGCCGTCTACGACGCCGACGGCAACCTCACCACCGGCACCTTCGTCGACTACCTGGTGCCCTCGGCCGCGGACCTGCCGCACTTCGACACCGGCAACACCGTGCACACCGCGCCGGGCAACCCGATCGGCGCCAAGGGCGTGGGAGAGGCCGGCTGCATCGCCTCGACGCCCGCGGTGGTCAACGCCGCGCTGGACGCCGTCCGGCACCTGGGGGTCACCGACATCCGCATGCCGCTGACGCCCGAGCGCGTCTGGCGGGCCATCCATGCCGGCGGGGACGGCGGGGACCGCGCCACCGCCGGGTCGAACGCCTACGGCGGGGCGCAGACCGAGACCACCGCCGGGGTGTCCACCGACGCTTCCTCGCTGGGAGGGGACCGATGATTCCCGCACCGTTCGAGTACGCCCGCCCCACCACGGTCGACGAGGCGCTGGAGGCGATCGCCGCGGGCGGCGAGGACGTGAAGGTCCTCGCCGGCGGGCAGTCGCTCATCCCGGTCATGCGGTTGCGGCTCGCCGCGCCGGAGACC
>JBFMAT010000092.1:0-2091 GCA_040755495.1 Chloroflexota bacterium | reverse complement strand
CCCGGGTTCCGCAGTTCGTGGGCAGACGTGAGTGGCGAATCCATGGGTTGACCTGCGAGAACGGGCTCGGGACGACGGGGCAGGCGTGTGTCTACGCCGGGCCGGAGGCCGGGTGAGAGTGTTTCTGCTGTTCAGGAGGGGTCGAGGGTGGTGATCCGGGGTGGCGGGGTGAGTCCGCAGGCCCGAAGAATGCTCGACTGGGCGGTGGTGGGTTCGGTGGTCTGGACGACGGTCCCGGCCGGCCCGGACAGCGTGATGGCGTGCAGCCGGCCCAGCTCGCGGGCGATGGTGCGCCAGGTCTGGCCGGTGCGGCGTTCGGCGACCCGGATGAGCAGCAGCGCGAGCCAGCAGAGCAGGACGTGGGCGCGGATGCGGGGCTCGATCCGGTGGAACACCGGCCTGAGTTCGATGGTGGACTTGAGGTCGCGGAACCCGCGCTCGGCTTCGAGGAGGTTCTTGTAGCCCAGCGCGACGTCCTCGGCGGACAGGTCCGGGTCGGAGGTGGAGAGCAGGTACTTCCCGTCCAGTCTCGCTTCGGCGGTGATCTTCGCCCGGTCCAGGACGAGGCGTCCGGACGGGGTCTGGCGCAACCACCGCCCGAGCGCGGGGTGCTCGCGCAGCGCGCACTCGGCCTTGACGTGCGCCGCCTCGTCGGCGGCGGCCTTGCGGTCGGCCTTCTTGCGGTCGGCCTTCGTGCGGGCCGTCGCGCTCATCGTGGTCGATGCGGCGCGGCGGGCGCGGGCCTGTTCACGGGCTCGGGCGCGGGCGGTGGTGATCCGGTCGAGCTCGGCGCGGATCCGCGCGATCGCGGCCTCTCGGGCGGCGTGGTCGCGTTCGGCCTCGTCGGGGTTGTGGCAGATGATCCACCGGATCCCCGGGCGTGGAAGCGATCTTGACTTCCTTGACCCGGAGGTTGTCGCGCACGGACTGGTAGCGGCCTTGGCGGGAGAGCGCCTCGTGCGCCTGGGCGTTGCCGTCGCGCATCCGTTCGCCGGCGATGTAGTGCCCGCCCGCGCGTTGCAGGTAGGCCAGGTTCTCCCGGGAGGAGAACCCACGATCCACCACGGTGACCACCCGCCCGAGGCGCCAGCCGCGCAGCCCGTCGCGGACCTCCGGGAGGATCGCCTGGTCGTTGGTGTTCCCGGGCCAGCACCAGCACCGGACCGGGATCCCCTCCCGGGTCACCGCGAGCCCGATCACGATCTGCGGCAGGTCGCGGCGGTGGTCCTTGGAGTGCCCGTAGCGCCGGAACCCCGGCGTCCCGTCCTCACCGTCGGGGTCGGGGTCTTCGGTGTCGCGTTCGAAGTAGGTGCTGGTGGTGTCGAAGAACAGCAGGTCGACCTCGAGGTTGAGCAAGTCCGCGACGGCGAAGAACACCGCCTCCTGCACCGAGGCGTCGGTGTCGGCCTCCACCAGCAGGTCCATCGCCCGATACGCCTGATCCTCGTCCATGCCCTCCAGGTCGGGGATCGCCACGTCGTGCGATGCCCACTCCGCGGCGGCGAGCTTCGAGGCCGGGTCGATCGCCCGGTTCGCCACGAGCGCGAACAGCACCCGCTCCACGTCGGTGCGCAACCGGCGCCCGCCCAGGACCTTGCGCAGCGCGGAGTCGACGTCGAGGGCCTTCCACAGCCCATGCAGCAGCCACGCCGCCCCGGCCGGGCGCGAGGACATCAGTCGCAGACCGTCGGTGGCCGCGTCGGTGCCGGTCGCTGCGGCCGTGTCGGTGCCGCCGTCGGTGTCGGGTTCGCCGAGGTAGCGGTTGATCGAGCGGACCAGCCGGCGCAGCCCGTCGGGGTCGAGCCGGTCCTCGCGGCCGAGGTTGAGCAGCACCTTCGCCTTCGTCGCCGCGCCGACGCGCTGGTTGTGAGCCAGGGCCAGGTAGCGCACGACCGAGCCGTCCTTGTTCGCCCGCGCGGTCGTCCGCAAGTACATGACCGCACCCGACCACACCCCGGGCAGCTCACGCAAGGGTCAACCCGCCGAAACGTGTGCCCACACATTCGAGCAATTCAGCAGGGCGACAACTCGCTGACCAGGCACAACATCGGCCGCCACCCGCTCATGTGCCCATCAACTGCGGAACGCGGG
>JBFMAT010000091.1:0-2168 GCA_040755495.1 Chloroflexota bacterium | reverse complement strand
GCGACGGCGCGAAGCCCGCCAGCGCGAGCCACGGGGCGCGCCGGTCGTCCGCGAACCAGGCCGCCAGCCCGGCGGCGGCCGGCGCGCCGACGACGAGCAGGACGAGCAGCTCGATCATCCGCGCAGGCTCCGCAGCTCGTCGCTCGAGGTGCTGCCGAACACGTCCAGCATGCGCCGGGCGTAGACCCAGGCGACCACCACCGCGATCAGCACGTCGAACAGCACGCCCAGCTCCACGACCAGCGGCATCCCGTAGGTGAGCGAGAACGCGGTCAGGGCGATCCCGTTCTCGAACACCAGCAGGCCGACCACCAGCGACAGCGCCTTGCGGCGGGTCATCGCGATCAGCAGGCCCATCAGCACGAGGCTGATCGCCGCCGGCAGGGCGCGACCCGCCGCCACGCCCGCGCCGGGCGAGACGCCATCGGCGGCCGCGGTCGACGCGAACACGATCGCGACGGCCGCCACCAGCGCCGCCCGGGGGCCCAGCAGCGGGTGCCGCTCGCGCCGGACCGAGGAGCGGCGGAGGATCGAGCCCAGCACCAGCGGCACCACGACGCCCTTGACGCCGATCGCCAGCAGCCCGCCGGTGACGAGGTGGCCGGCGCCCGTGCCGAGGCCCACCGCGAGCGCCGCCAGCCCCACGATCGCCGACTGCAGCCCGACCATCCAGATCGAGCGGCCGATGGCGCGGGTCGCGACGATCAGCACGCCCAGCACCACGATGGCCGCCGCGCACGCGTCGACGACCTCGGCCGCGAACCGCGGATCGAGCGTCATGCCGGCAGCCACAGGCGGGCGGCGAGGCCGACCGCGGCCAGGATCGAGGCCGTGGCCAGGAGCCCGGGCAGGGCGAGGATCCGCAGCTTCGCGAGTGTCGAGTCGAGGAACGCGAGCGCCACCGCCGCGGCGACGAGCTTGGCCAGGGCGGCGCCCACGGCGACCAGGACCGACACCGGCGCGAGGTCCCCGGCCAGGCCGGCCGGCAGGAACGCGGCGCCGAACAGCCCGGCGACGAGCACGAGCTTGAGCTCCGCCGCGTACGCCAGCATCGCGAGCCGCGGTCCAGAGGCCTCGAGCAGCATCCCCTCGTGGACCATCGTCAGCTCGAGGTGGGTGTCCGGATTGTCAACGGGCTCGTGGCCCGTCTCGGCGACCGCGACCACGGCGAATGCGCCCGCACCGAGCAGCAGCGCCGGGCTGAACCAGGCCGTGCCCGCCAGCGACCCGGCGCCGGCGATCGCGCCGAGGTCGGTCGAGCCGGCGGCCAGCGCCGCCCCGGCGAGGGCCAGCAGCAGCGCGGGCTCCACCAGCGCGGAGATCGCGACCTCGCGGCTGCTGCCCATGCCGCCGAACGCGCTGCCGGCATCGAGCGCGGCAAGCGCCATGACGAAGCGCGCCAGCGCCAGCAGCCCGACGACCACCAGCAGGTCGCCCCAGCCGGCGAGCGGCGGCTGCCGGGCGACGATCGGCACCAGCAGGGTGGCGACCAGCACGGCCGCGAGGACCAGCGGCGGGGCCAGGGCCGTCAGCGGGCTCGCCGCGTCGCTCTCCACGGCCTCCTTGCGCCACCACTTCGCCAGGTCGCGGTACGGCTGCAGCGGCGACGGCCCGCGCCGGTACTGGAGCCGTGACTTGACCGCCTTCGTGATCCCCAGCAGCAGCGGGGCGACGAGCAGCACGAGCGCGACCTGGATCGCGCCCAGCACGACCGCTTCCACCAGCGCCGCGCCGTCCATCAGCGGGCCAGCACGAGCAGGATCACGACGGCCGCGACGGTGTAGGCGAGGTACAGCTGGAGGCTTCCGTTCTGGAGCCGGCGGGCGAGCTGGGCCGCCCCGACGGCTGCCCGGTGGAGCGGCGCGTACAGCCGTTCGTCGATGACGTGACGCGCCTCACCGTGGTACCGGACCGTGCGCGGGAACGGCGTGCCGGGATGCAGCTCCACCGCGACCTCTCGCGCCGGCCGCAGGATCCGGCCGAAGTACAGCCGGATCAGCTTCGCGTAGCTCGTCGCCGTGTACTCGAATGCGGGCTCGGGCACGATCCCGCAGGTCCAGGTCGGGACCCGGCGGGCGGGCCGCCGACGGACGCCGGCGAGCCAGACGACCGACGCCACGGCAACGAGCAGCGCACCGAGCCCCGCGGCGGCATACCCCGCGCCCCCG
>JBFMAT010000090.1:0-2203 GCA_040755495.1 Chloroflexota bacterium | reverse complement strand
GACCTCCGGCCGCACCTCGCGCGTCCCGAGCCCGACCAGCAGCGCCGTCCCCAGCGACAGGGCCGCGGACAGCGCGAACACGGCCGAGATGGACCAGCCGAGGCCGTCGATGAGCAGGCCGGCCAGCGCCGGACCGACCGCGAACCCGATCGCGCCCGCGGCCCCGAACAGCCCGATCGTCGTGCCCAGCCGGCGCCTCGGCGTCACGTCCCGGATGCCGGCCAGCATCACGCCCGTGTTGCCCAGCTGGAACCCGATCAGCAGCACCGCCACCGCCAGCTGCCAGGGCTCGCGGGCGAGGGCCGCCAGCCCGAACACCACCATCTCGACCAGCGCGCTGCGGATGATCACGGCCTTGCGGCTGTACTTGTCGGCCCACACGCCCCACAGCGGCACCAGCGGCAGCCCGAGCACGAACACCAGCGAGCTGTACAGGCCGACGAAGGCCAGCCGCTCGCCCTCGGGCACGCCCAGCTCGCGGAGGTAGGAGGGCAGGAGCGCGAACACCTGGCTCACGCCGGCGCCCTCGACGAGCTGCGTGACCCAGAACACGGCGACGACGACCCGCCAGTCCTGCGGGGCACGGGGCGCATGCTGCTGCACGCCGCGACGGTACCGCACGGAACGGGTGAGGCACGCCCGTTTGCGCGCCGCCCCCATCCGGCCGCATGCTTCCCGCCGATGCCCGAGACTCGCCCTCCCGCCCCCGGCGCCCCGCGCCTGCTGCTGCTCAATGCCGTGTTCCCGGGGCTCGGCCACCTCGCGGCCGGCCGGGTCCGCTGGGCGCTGGTCCTCGCGGCCCCGATGCTCGTCCTGCTCGGCGCCGGCACCCTGGTCGCGCTGACGTCCAACAGCGTCGCGCTGGCCGCCCGGGCGTTCGACCCGGCGGTGCTCACGGCGCTGGTCGTCGTCCAGCTGCTGGTCCTTGGCTGGCGCCTCCTGGCGCTGGGCGCCGTCCGCCTCGTGACGCCCCTCCGGGCGACCGCCACCACGGTCGTCGCCGCCGCGGCCGCGCTCACGATCGTCGTCGGGCCGCAGCTCTGGCTCGCCGGCCTCACGCTCGACGCCCGCGACGCCGCGACGGAGGTGTTCGCCCCGGTGGACGGCGGCGGCGCCTGGGTGCCCGATGCCACGGCCCCGCCGGTCGAGTCGGACGACCCGGACTTCGCCACCCAGTCGCCGGACGCCTCGCCGGACGCCTCGCCGTCGGCCACGCCGTCGCCCTCGCCCACCCCGGAGGTGCCGCGGGTCAACGTGCTGCTGATCGGCATGGACTCCGGCGTCGGACGCAACACCGCCCTCACGGACACGATGATCGTCGCCTCGCTCGACCCGGTCGGCAGGACGGTGTCGATGGCCTCGATCCCGCGCGACATGGTGGACGTGCCGCTCCCCGACGGGCGCAAGTTCCGGGGCAAGATCAACAGCCTGGTCTCGTACGTCAGGTGGCACCCGAAGAAGTTCCCGGGCGCGAAGGATGGCCAGTCCGTGCTCGCCGCCGCGATCGGGACGCTGCTCCAGACCAGGATCGATTACTGGGCACAGGTCAACCTGCCGGGGTTCGTGTCCCTCGTGGACTCGGTGGGGGGCGTCGTCGTCAACGTCACCGACGGGTTCTGCGACCCGCGCTACGACGAGTACGGCGTCGACGGCTTCGGCGTGGGGACCGGCCGCTACCGGATGAACGGCCGCGAGGCCCTCGCCTACGCCCGCGTGCGCAAGGCCGCCGGCGAGAGCGACTTCACCCGCGCGGCCCGCCAGCAGGAGGTCATCGCCGCCCTGCGCGACCGGATCGTCAAGGGCGCCTTCCTCGACAACCCGGCCCGGTTCCTGCGGTCGCTGGGCCAGACCATCAGCACCAACATCCGGCCCGGGCTGATCGCCGACTACGTCGAGATCGCCTCGGGCATCGCGCGCAAGGACACGTTCCGCACCGTCATCCGGCATCCCCTGGTCAAGAGCGGCTACGACGAACGCGGCTCGATCCAGATCCCGCAGGTCGAGCGGATCCGGGCGATGGCGGCCCGGCTGTTCACGCCCAGCGGCGTTCGCCCGGAAGGGTTCGAGACGATGCCCTCCGCGGGCGACGGGCCGACCAAGAACGCCGCGTCCTCGAACGACTGCGGGGTGAAGGCCACCCCCAAGCCGACGCCCAGGCCCACCGCCAAGCCGACGGCAGCGCCGCCCGCGACGCCAGACCCGG
>JBFMAT010000089.1:0-2549 GCA_040755495.1 Chloroflexota bacterium | reverse complement strand
GTGCTCCTTGATCTCGGCGTCGAGCGCCAGCCACCGTCGCGCGAGCGCGCGCAGCGCCGCCTTCCGAGGCCACGGTCGACGAGATCGCGCCGGGCCGCAGGGCCGCGAGGGCTCGGATCAAGCTCATGGGGCCAGTGATGGCGATGAACCGCTCGCGCAGCGTCTGTGGGGCGTTCACCAGCAGGGCCTTGAGCGTGACCATCGCCTGGGTCCGGGCCTTCACCGCGGTGTCGCGCGCGACCTTGAGGTGGCGGATCATCTCCACCTCGCCGTCGCCCGACTTGGGCGGCCCGTTGGCCTCGCCGGCGAGGACGGCGCGGGCTGCGGCCTCCGCGTCGACGGCGTCGCTCTTGCCGCACTGGCGGCGGAGCTGACGGCTGGGCCGGCCGACCTCGACGACGCGGCAGCCCCGCTCGATCAGCGCCCGGCACAGGCCGGCCCCGTAGGAGCCTGTGCCCTCGATGCCGAACGCGTGGATCGGCCCATGGGCGCGGGCCCAATCCGCCAACCGCCGATAGCCGCGAGCGGTTGCCAAGACGGAGGTGGTACCCAGGCGCGCTCCGAGCCCGCTGATCGCCACGGCGACATGAACGTCCTTGTGGGTGTCCACGCCGATGACGACGGCGTCGGGTCTGAGGGGGTGCATGCGGGTCCTCCAGGCCAGGGGAGCCCCACGACGCGCCTCGAGCGGACAGGACTGTGATGGGATGGCGGTCCCTCAGGCTCCTATGAAGTCACGCCTCGATGCGCCGTCGGGCGCAGCCTGGAGGACCGACAGTTCAACGCCATGACACCAGGTCAGTCGAGAGCATGGGTCAGGCCCCTCAGGCTGCGCTCACACTCTCACAGTCGAGGCAGTCTCCCTTGCCGCTCATCGAGGCCGTGATGCCGTGCGCGTCCAGGAGCTTGCGGTGTCTCCGGCGGCGTACGGCACGCCGCGATCGGAATGGTGGACTGGGCCCCGCGGCGGGCGACGGTGGCGGATCGCCATCGTCGAGGCGTTCTCGCCGAGTGCGCTCCTCGGCGAGACGTCCATGCTCCAGCCGACGATCTCGCGGGTCGCCATCTCCTTCGCCGCGGCCAGGTGGAGCCAGCCCTCGTCGGTCGGGATGCGCGAGATGCCCGCCGGCCAGGCGGTGTCCGGCACGGCGACGCCGAAGCCGCGCGGCCCTCAGCTTCGGCGCGATCCCGAGACGGTGACGGCTGTCGGTCGTCACCCGGCCGTCACCGGCGCCTTCGGGGACGCACGAGGCGGGGACGTCCCGTTCTCCTTCAGGAGCCTCGCGACCCGCTTGCGGGAGGCGCGCCGGCCGGTCGCGCGCAGCTCGGCCTGGAGGCGGGGCGCGCCGTGGCGCCGGCGGCCTCTCTCGAAGGCCGTCCTGATCTCCTCGGCGAGGATGGCCTCCTTGGCGGCCTCCTCCGCTCGCGCGGGCGCCGCCCGGCGCCCGGCATGAAACCCGCTGCGGGCGACCTTCAGCACGGCGCAGAGCCGGCGGATGGCGAGGGCGGACCCCTGGGCGGAGATGAAGGCGAGCGTCGCCTCTCGGCTCTCCCCGCCCACCGCGCGGAACGAGCCGAGGCCACCGCCCCAGGGTTTCCTGGGGCACCTTGACGGCCTATTCGATGGGTCGGTCCTATTCGATGGGTCGGTGGAGGTGCCGGGACGGACGACGTCGCGCGCGGGGGGGCCGCGGGCGCGGAGGGTGCGGAGGCCTCGCGAGCCGGGGCGGCCGCGCCTTGGGGCTGGCAGCGGCGCATGACGGCGGGGCGCAAGCGCGAGGCGGTGCTGCGGGTCCTGCGGGGCGGGCCGCCGGACGATCGTGGCGCGCGAGCTCGCGGCGACGGCGGCCGACCTCGGCGGCGGGCGCGACGCGTTCCTCGGGGCGGGAGAGGCGGGCCTGAGGGTCGGCCGCGCGACGACCGGGACGAGAGGATCGAGCGGCTTCAGCCGGAGCTCGGCGAGGTCCTGATGGACAACGAGCGGCTCTGCGCGAAGGTGGAGCGGCTGGAGGGCGGCGCCCCTTTCGCGCCGCGGAGGTCGAGGCGATGAGCGCCGTCGTCTCGATCTCCACCCGCCGCCGCTGACGCGCGTCGCCCGCGTCTGCCGGGTCCGGGGCGTCGCCCGCTCGGGCGGCCATCGGCGGCGTCGGACCGCTGACGCTCCGGTGAGGCCGCGACGGCGGCCGGGGTCCTCTGGCCCGATGCCCGGCGCGGCTCTGGTCGACGCGATCCGGCGGGTGCCGACGGGCAGCCCCTTCCACGGGCCAAGGGCCACCGCAAGGTCTGGGCGCGGCTTCGTCACGCGGGCCTGCGCGCCTCCAAGGAGCGCGGGCGCCGCCTGACGCGCGAGAACGGCCTCTCGGCGGCGACGCGGGTGGGCCGGCCCCGCGGCCCGCGCCACCACGACGGCACGATCATCCCGGACAGGACCGACGCGATGCGGGGGACCGGCATGACCGCGACGGTGACGACGGAGCACGGCCAGGTGGCGGTGCTCGCCGCCGTCGGCCACCGCTCGGCCGAGCGCGCAGGCCTCCACGCGGCGCGGC
>JBFMAT010000088.1:0-2874 GCA_040755495.1 Chloroflexota bacterium | reverse complement strand
TCGCCACGGCGAGCGGCGCGTCCGGTAGCAGCGGCTCCCGGAACGGGACGTTGACCTGGACGGGACCCGCCGGGCCCGCCACGGCCACCGAGACCGCCCGGCCCGCCACGGACCGGACGTGGGCCGCCGTCGCCGGGTCGCCGTCGAACAGCGGCAGCTCCGTGAACCACTTCGCGGCCCGCCCGTACAGGTGGACCTGGTCGATCGTCTGGGGCGCCCCGCGATCCCGGAGCTCGGCCGGCCGGTCCGCGGTCAGGACGACCAGCGGCACCCTCGACAGCGACGCCTCGACGACCGCCGGCGCGAACTCCACGGTCGCCGTGCCGGAGGTCGCCAGCAGCACGACCGGGCGCCGCGCCGTCCGCGCCATCCCCAGAGCGAAGAACCCGGCCGCCCGCTCGTCGTACAGCACGCGGACCCGGAGCCCGGCCGCCGCACGGAGCGCGAGCGCGAGCGGCGTGGACCGAGAGCCCGGGCACACGACGGCGTCCCGGACCCCGGCCGCGACCAGCTCGTCCACGAACGCCCGCAGCAGGGCCGCGTCGCTCACAGGTCGGACCCCGGGATCCCCAGCGCGGACACGACCGCCCGTAGCTTGATCCGGGACTCCTCCCATTCCGCGTCAGGATCCGAGTCGGCGACGATGCCGCAGCCCGCGAACAGCGTCGCCCGCGTCCGGTCGACGATGCCGCAGCGCAGCGCCACGCACAGCTCGCCGTCCCCGTCCGCCCCCAGCCAGCCCACCGGGCCCGCGTACCAGCCGCGGTCGAAGCCCTCGTGCTCGTCGAGCAGGGCCAGCGCGAGGTCGCGCGGCTCGCCGCCGACGGCCGGCGTCGGGTGGAGCAGCCCGCCCAGCGACAGCAGGCCGCGGCCCTCGGCCAGCGTCCCCGAGATCTCGGTCACCAGGTGCTGGACGAAGCGCAGGGTCATGATTGACGGCTGGGCCGCGACCTCGAGCGTCTCGGCGATCGGCGCCAGCTGGTCGCGGATCGCCGACACCACGATCGCCTGCTCTTCGCGATTCTTGTCCGAGGCCATCAGCTGGGCGGCGAGCACCGCGTCCTCGGCGGAGTCGGCGCCCCGGCCGGTGGTGCCTGCGACGGCCACGGTCCGGAACGACCGGCCCTCGGTGCGGACGAGGCGCTCCGGCGTGGCCCCCAGGAATGTCCGCCCGTCGCGCCGGAAGGCGTACGTCGTGCTCTCCGGGGCCGAGGCGGCGAGGCGGCGCAGGGCGTTGGGGACGTCCAGCTCCACGGGCGACCGGAGCCCGACGCGCCGCGCCAGCACGACCTTGTCGAGACGGCCGCGCCCGACCGCGCCCGCGAACATCCCGACCAGCCGCTTCCACCCGTCCTCTGACGGCTGCTCGCCCGCGATCGCCAGCGGCGCGTACACCGGGCGCGCGACCATGCCGGTGCGGCCGGGGTCGAGGGCGCGCGCACGCTCCGCGAGGCGATCCCATCGCCGCTCGAGCGCCCGGGCATCCGCCGGCGCCTCGGCGGTGACCAGGCTCCCCGTGAGCCGGGTACCGTCCGGCGCGACGGCGAGCAGCAGCTCCGGCAGCACCAGCGACGACGGACCGAACGGGGCCCATGGGTCGTCCGGGGCGGGCCGGCGCCCGGAGAAGCCCATCCCGCCCAGCAGCACCGGCCCCCCGCCGCGGCCGTCCGCCGCGCCGTCGAGGCGAGCCTCCCGCACGAGCGCGCGCCAGGCCTCCTCGGCCTCGCGGAACCGGCCAGGCCCGGCGGCCTCCACGGCCCACGCCCGCCCGATCCCCACCAGCGCCGTCCCCTCGGCCGGCCGCAGCCAGAGCGCCGCCTCGAGATCCGCCTCGGCCGCCGCCGCGAACAGCGCGACCGGGTCCACGTCGCCGACCGGGACCGTCGCCGCCGCGAGCCCGCCCACGGCGGGCGCCACACCCACCAGCGCGGCCAGGCGCTCGCCCAGCCGGACGTCCAGCTCGGCCGCCGCCAAGCCCGCCGAGGGGCGAACCGTCGTCACCGCGGCTGCTCCGGGAACTCCGTGCCGGCCTCCGGCAGCGGCGACGCGCCGATCCGCGCCTCCGGAACGCCTGCGCTGCGGAGCAGGACCGCGCGCAGGGCCGGGTACGCGTCCTCGAGCCGGCTCGGGTGGTCCGCCAGCAGCCACCGCGCCACCACCTCGTTGAGCGCGCCGAACCAGGCGATGCTGGTGATCCGGGTGTCGAGCGGCGGGATCGCGCCCGCCGCGACCGCGTCATCGAGGTAGCCCTGGATCAGCCGGGTGAACCGGTCGTGGAGGTCGTTGGTCGCCGCCTGGAACACGCGCCCCGCGCCGACCGTGTCGAGGAACAGCAGCCTCGCCATCGTCCGATGACCGGCGAACGTCGCGAGCACCGTGTGGATCGCCGCCTCGGCGCGGGCGACCGGCTCCGTCTCCAGCGCCACCGCGCGCTCCACCCGCCCGACCAGCTTGTCCGCGGTCGTCTGCATCAGCTCGCGGAAGATCGCCTCCTTGGTCGGGAAGTGGAAGTACACGCCGCCCTTGGACGTCTCGGCGGCGCCGGCGATGTCGTCCACGGCGGTGTCGCGGTAGCCGCGGGTGGCGAAGGCGTGGAACGCGGCGTCCAGGATCCGCTCGCGGCGGCTCCGGCTCTGCTCGGCGGGATCCGGCTTGGTCATGGGGTCCTGGTCCTCGGGCGTCCGGCGCGGCCCCGCGCGGCCACGAGCCGCGTGAACCGACCGACCGGTCGGTCGGTCGGTGGCCATCGTAGCCGCAGAAACTTGGTACTGTCAACGCGCACGTTGTCATGGGCGGGGCGCGGACACCGCATGAACGGAGCCGCCAAGCGCAAGGCGGCCCGCCGGCGGCCGCCGGCGGGCCGCCGGCGGGGCG
>JBFMAT010000087.1:0-2985 GCA_040755495.1 Chloroflexota bacterium | reverse complement strand
GGAACGTCCGGATCCGCCCGGGCTCGCCCGGCTGGGCGCCCAGCTTGCGGCGGACGCGCGACACCCACACCCGCAGGTACTGCAGGTCGTCGCGGTACTCGGGACCCCAGACCTTGGTCAGCAGCTCCGTGTGGAGCACGACCTTGTCGGCGTTCGCGGCCAGGTGCTGGAGGAGGAGCCACTCGGTCCGCGACAGCTGGACCAGCTCGCCGCCGCGGGTGACCATCCGCCGCTCGAGGTCGATCTCGATGTCGTCGAACGCCACGATGCCGGCCCCCGGCGCGGCACCCGTGCTGCGGCGCAGGACCGCCCGGACCCGGGCCGCCAGCTCATCGGGGTGGAACGGCTTCGCGATGTAGTCGTCGGCGCCCAGGTCGAGGCCCTTCGCCTTGTCGGCCGTGGAGCCCTTGGCCGTGAGCAGGATGACGGGGACGGGTCGCTGCTCGCGGATCTGGCGCATGACCTCGATCCCGTCGAGGTCCGGCATCACGATGTCCAGCAGGACGATGTCGGGGCGGTACTCGTCCGCCTTCTGGATCGCCTCCGTGCCGTTGGACGCGGTGACGACCCTGAGCCCCTCTTCGGACAGGGCGATCGACACGAGCTTGGTGATCCTGGGTTCATCGTCCGCGATGAGCACGAGGGGGGCGGATGCCACGACAACTCCGATTCGGTCGAGGCCTTCGATCGCGGGTCGACGTTCACCAGCGACGGGCAGCCGTCGCGCAACGATGCCCGGTTTGGCATCGCCAGCGTGCGACGCCACCGGGCACGGGCGTTGCACCTGTGTTGCAGCTGGCGGGGGGTCGCCTGCAGGCCTCGCCGTCGGGGCGTCGCCGTCAGGGGGTTGTCGTCAGGAGTCGCGCGGCTCGGGGTCCTCGACCGCGCCCGGCATCTGGAGCGTCGCAGCCAGCCGCCCCGGGAGGATCGCCAGCCGGAGGTCCGCCCCGAGGCGCGTCGCGAGCGCCCGGGACGCGGCCTCGGCGAGCACCGGATGCCGGCCCGGTCCGACGGGGCGCCGCCGGGGACGTCCCCTCAGGCGCAGGGAGAACCGGCCGCCGGCATCCACGGCCACCAGCTCCACGACGCCTGCGGGCGCGGCGGTCGCGTGGGCGAGGGCCAGGAGGTCCCGAAGGAGGTGAACGACGGACGCCTCGCCCGCCACGACGACCGGGACGTCCGGGGCGGCGTACAGCCAGAACGTGACGCCGGGCGCCGCGGCCGCGGCCCGCGCCATCTCGGCGCGCAGGAGGTGGGGGATGCTCAGGGGCTCCGGGGCGTCGGGGCGCCGGTCGGCCGCAAGCAGCGCCAGGAGATCCTCGATCGCGCCGGCCAGCCGGACGCCCTCGGCCGCGACATCCCGCGCGACCTCGCGGCGGACGTCCGCATGCAGGTCGTCGCGCACCAGCATGGCGCCACCCACCAGGAGCGACGTCAACGGGGTGCGCAGCTCGTGGGCGACGACCTCCGACGGCGAGAACCGCGGGACCGACGCGCGGACCTGCCTCCCGGTCCGGCGCCGGAGGCCGTCGCGTCGGCGGGCGCGGCTCGCGAGGTCGCGTCCGCGGCGAACGGTCTCGTGCACGTGCAGCTCCGGGAATGGGCAGGGGCGCCGGCGGCTGCCGGCGCCCCTGGGAGAGAAGAACTAGTAGCGGCGGGCCGGCTCGTCGACCTGCTCGTCGACCCGGTCACCGGTCTCGTCGAGGCCCTCGCGGATCTCGTCGCCGGCGTTGCCCAGCCCCTTGCGGATGTCGTCGCCGAGGTTGCCGACCTTGTCGGCCAGGTCCTCGCCGTCGCGGTTCCGCCAGGCTTCCTTGGTGGTCTCCTCCGCCTCGCGGTAGGTGCGCTTCGCGTCGTCCATGGTGTTCGACCTCCTGTGGCGTCCGGAGTGGCCCCGGACCGGTGCGACCAGCATCCGCAGCCCGCGGTTTCGTCCGGGCGGGCGGGCGTCGGGGGTGCGTTGCGCGGTCGTTGCAGTCGTGGCGTCGCCCGGCGGCACCTCCCCGGGCACACGAGACGGCGCCGGCCGCGCTTCCGCGACCGGCGCCGTCGTGAACCCGCAGGGGGCTGGATGGGTCGAGGCGCCTAGACGACGCCCCGGCCGGCACGCGAGCCGGAGACGGCCCCCACGACCAGCACGACCAGCACCGCGCCGAGGGTGGCGGTCACGATCGAGCTGATGTCGAACGCGCCGTCGACCGGGTTGACGTTGAACAGGACGCTGGCGAGGAAGCCACCGACCAGGGCGCCGACGATGCCGAGGATGATGTGACCGATGACCCCGAGGCCCTCGTCACCCTTCACGAGATAGCCCGCGAGGTAACCGGCGATCGCGCCGAGAATCAGCCAGGCGATGATGTTCACGTGGTCCTCCTTCCGGATGAGGTCTCGTCTGACGCGGACCTCCTGGCCCGAGACGATGGATGGGGGATGGGATCAGCAGCGTCGCGTCGTCCCGCCTGCGGCTAACAGCCGCATGACGGTCAGACCGCGTCGCCCGAGCGCCCGATCCGCAGGACGGCCAGGATCACGAGCTCGACGACCGTCCAGCCGACCAGGGCCACGACGGCCGCCAGGTCGAGCACCGAGCCCCCGGTCTCGAGCGCGTTCGTGCGCAGCATCCCCTCGAATGGGGCTACCAGCGGCCCGCTGAGGTCGAGGATCCCCGCCACGATGGCGTTGCCCTCGCGCGCGTCGAGCAGCAGCAGCAGGATCCGCAGGCCAATGACCAGCTGGACCAGCCCGAACAGCACGGTCACGACCCGGGCGGCCAGGGTCGCTGCGGTGGGCGACGTGGTGGCGACGCGGTGCTCACGCACCACCTCCGCCGACGCCGGCGCGGCCGGCGTCGCGGGTGGCACCCGGAGCTCGGTCGTGTGTCGTTCTTCGTACGTCATGCCGCACCTCCTCGGTGGGTGGCCAGTTGAGCCTGAACGCGCGCCCGGCCCCGGGGCCCCGCGCGCCTCCCGTCACGGCACCGGGGGC
>JBFMAT010000086.1:0-3254 GCA_040755495.1 Chloroflexota bacterium | reverse complement strand
CGCTCGAGCTCTGCCTCGATGCTCTCCAGATGGCAGTCGACAACCGGCAGCCGGCGCCTGGTCTCGTTCATCACAGCGATCGCGGGTGGCAGGGCGGTCTCAACCGGTCGTCGCAACGCTCCAATGATACCGGCGAGTCTATGATGCGACCTTCTCGATCCAGGGGTAGCTGCAAAGGGACCTGATCCGATCGGGGTCAGCGACGAGGTGCATCCAGGCGTGGCAGCAGGCGTCGACGATGGCATCGCTCGAGTGAAGGAGGCGCAGCGAGAGGAAGCGCTCGCGAAGGTAGAGCCAGACCCGTTCGACCGGATTGAGCTCGGGGCTGTAGGGCGGCAGGACGAGCAGGGTGATGCCGGGCGGCACGACGAGGTCGCGGCTCACGTGCCAGCCGGCGCCGTCGAGCACCAGGACGAGGTGCGTGTCCGCCGGCCGGGAGGCGGCGACGTGATCGAGGAAGACCTGCATCGCGGCGGTGTTCGCGGCCGGCAGCACCAGCGTGACGTCCTCGCCCGTGGCGGGTCGGATCGCGGTGAAGATGTAGGCCCAGAGGTAGCCCAGTTGCTGCACGCCCGGCGGGCGCTCGCCGCGGCGCCACCAGCGGTGGCAGACCCGGCCCTTGTTGCCGACCCGGGCCTCGTCGGCGAACCACAGCTCGATCCGCTTGTCGGGATGCTGCGCCGCGATGGCGGCTACCTGGTCGGCGAGCCCCCCTTTTTGAAGGCCGCCTGAGCCTCGACGTCCCGCCTGGGATGGAAGGGCCGCGCCTTCTGGCGCGAAAAGCCGAGCCGACGCAGCACCCGGGTCATGCTCGACGGATGGTAGGTCTTGCCGCACTCAGCCTCCAGCCAGCGGCAGAGATCGGCCCGCGTCCAGGCGCAGCAGCCGTCCGTGTCGGGGTCCGGCCCGCGCTCGATGGCGGCCACGAGCGCCGCCTCCTCCTGGGCCTCAAGCCGCCGCCGTGGGCGCCCCTTCGGCCGGTCGTGAAGCCCGGCGAGCCCCTCGGCGTTGTAGCGCACCACCGCATCGCGCAGCGCCTGCCGCTCCATGCCGGCGAGCCGCGCCGCCTCGGCCCGGCTCAGCCCGTCGAGCGCGTGCGCGATCGCGTACATCCGCGCCGCCGCCCGCCCGTCCTTCTCGCGCCGCGCCTCCCGCCGCAGCGCCTCCGCCGACAGTTCGCCCCCGATCCTGAGTGCTTTCCCCATGCCGCCCCCCGTATCCGGTGGAGGCAGGGAATCACGCCGTGCAGCGCGCGCAAAGCATAGGCTGAGTCAGGTGGACGGCTCGCCGGTATCATGGGGGCGCTTGGCACGCCGCCGCGCTGGAGGGGCGGGCGCCCGGGCTTCGACGCGGCGCTCAAGTTCCGCATGCTGGTGCTGCGGTCGCTGCACGGGCTGTCGCTCGAGCAGACCGAACACCTCGTGCGCGACCGGCTCTCCTGGATGCGGTTTTGCCGGCTCGGGCCCGAGGACCGGGTGCCGGACGCCAACACGGCTCGTGGGACGTCCGCGAGGCGCTGATCCGGGCAGGGGCGCTGGAGGCGCTGCTTGCGGAGCTCGACCGGGCGATCGCGGCCGCGGGCCCCCTGCCGCGCGGCGGCCGGATCGTCGACGCCACGCTCGTTGCCGCCCCGCGCCAGCGCACCACCGACGGCGAGAAGGCCGAGAAAGGCGGGGCGGAACGCCGCTGACATCTGGCCCGACGAGCCGGCCAAGGCGCGTCCGAGCGACGTGGACGCGCGCTGGACGATCGAGCGCTCCAAGGCCAAGGCCAAGGCCGACGACGCGAGGGGGGTCGACATCGCGATCCCCGTCCTCGGCTGCAAGTCCCCCCTCTCGGTCGACCGGATGCACGGCATCGTCCGTCGCCAGCGCGTCACCGACGCCGCCCGCCACGACGGCGCGCGCCTGCGCGAAGGGCTGATCCGAGCCGCGCCAACACCGCCCGCGGCGTCTGGGCCGACAGCGCTTGTCGCTCAGCCGAGAACGAGGAGCGGCTGGCCGAGAACGGCATGGTCAGCCAGACCCGTCGCCCGAAGCCCCGCGGCCGCCCGATGCCCCTGCGCACCCGCCGCGCGAACGGGCGCAGGTCGGCGGCACGCTCCAGGATCGAGCATGTCTTCGCCCGTCAGAAGGCGCGCATGGGCCTGGCGATCCGCACCATCGGCCTCGCCCGAGCCCGCGCGGCGATCGCGCTCGCCAACATGGCCTACACCATGACGCGCTGGCGGTGGCTCAGCGGCCGAGCCGCGTCCGCCTGATCGCGGTCGGGACCACGGCAGGCCCCCCCACCGTCAGCCCCCGCCCGGCAAGCGCGCTCGGCAGCGGTCACACCAGGCCGCCCGCGCCCAGACTTCGAGCCCGCGCTCGCAGACGGCAGGTCCCCGGAGATGGGGTCATTGGGGTCCGAGTCGCCGACGGTCTTGGAGCGGCCTTCGCTGGAGGAGGAGATGCCCGATGACCGTCCGCCACCTGTTCGCCGCGCTCGACGTCTCCCTCGAGAGGACGACGCTCTGCGTCATGGACCGCGACGGCGCGATCCCGCGAGAGCTGACGGCGCCGTCCGATCCCGACGCCATCGCGCAAGCGCTCGCCGAGGACCTGACCGACATCGTCCGCCTTGGTCTTGAGGCGGGACCTCTGTCGGAATGGCTGGCGCGCGGCCTCGAGGCGAGGGGCGCGCCGGTGCTGCTCATGGAGACCCGCCAGGGGCGCGCCGCCTTGCCGGCGATGGTCGTCGAGACGGACCGCAAGGACGCGTGCGGCATGGCGCATCCGTTGCGGATGGGGTGGTTCCGTCCGGTCCATGCGAAGACGATGGACGCGCGTGAGCAGCGAGCCCTGCCGTCGGCCCGGACGAGCCTCGTCGCGCGCCTCAAGGGCATCGGGAACAGCGTGCGGGGCGGCGGCGCGGGTTCGGGCTCCGCCTGCCCCGCGCCCTGCGGGGGCGCGGGGACGGCGCGGTCCGCGAAGGCCTCGCCGGCCATCCCGCCCTGCGGGCGACCCTCGGGCCGCGGCGCGCGGCGCGCGAGGCGCTGCCGGCGCAGGCGGCCGTCCTCGACGAGCGCGTCCGCGACGCCGCCCGCGCCGATCCGGCGCGCCGGCGGCTGACGACCGCGCCCGGCGTCGGCGCGATCGTCGCCGGGACCTTCCGCGCGGCGGTCGATCGGCCCGAGCGCTTCCGGTCCTCCCGCCAGATCGGCCCCTGCTTCGGCCTCACGCCGCGAAGGCACCGGTCCGGAGGGACGGATCGCT
>JBFMAT010000085.1:0-3513 GCA_040755495.1 Chloroflexota bacterium | reverse complement strand
GTCAGCAGCACGGGCAGGGCGAGGACGGCGGCGAGGCGGGGTCGGGTGCGCACGGGCCCAGTGTGGCGACCGGACGGCGGCCGCGCGGGCGGTTGCCGTGCCCGGTCGGGTGAAGCTGCGGGGGTGAGCGTCCTGCGTGGAGCGGTCCGGGTGGCCGGATCGCAGGACGTCCCCCGGCGGCGCCGTACGTCCTGCCGCGGGCGCCGCGTGGGTGTGCGCAGCGAGGCGTCGGGCACCTTGCCAGGCATGACCGACACCGCCGCCCTCGAGTCCCTGTCCGACGCCATCGACCAGATCGACCCCGACTTCGCCCACCAGGCCGTGAGCTGGATCTCCATCGGGCTCGGCGGCCTCGCCGTCGTCGCCCCCCGGCGGACCGCCGCGCTGTTCGGCGTGAAGTCCGTCGACCACGCCGTGCCGCTGCTCGTGCGGATGGTCGGCGTCCGGAACGCCCTCGCCGGCCTGCGCACCCTGCAGGCGGAGGACGACGACCTGCGTCGCGCGCTCAGCGCCGGGCTGGTGCTGGGTGCGGTCGACGCGACGGCCGTCGTGCTGGCCGCCCGGCGCGGCGCGATGAGCAAGGGCTCGGCCCTCGCGACGCTGCTCGTGCTCGGCGGCATCGCCGCGCTCGGCGTCGCCGCCAGCCGCGACTAGCAGCCGGGGAGCGGACGCCGACGGGGCGGCCCTCCGGAAGGAGGACCGCCCCGTCGGGACGTGCAGGTCGGACTAGAAGTCCATGTCGCCCATGCCGCCACCGGGCATGCCGCCGCCGGCGCCGGCAGCAGCCTTCTCCGGCTTGTCGGCGATGACGGCCTCGGTGGTGAGGAACAGCGCCGCGATGGAGGCGGCGTTCTGCAGCGCGGAGCGCGTGACCTTGGCCGGGTCGATGATGCCCTCGGCGATCATGTCGACGTACTCGCCGTTGGCCGCGTTGAGGCCCTGGCCGATCTCCAGGTTGCGGACCTTCTCCACGACGACGCCACCCTCGAGGCCGGCGTTGATCGCGATCTGCTTGATCGGGGCCTCGAGCGCCAGGCGCACGATGTTGGCGCCGGTCGCCTCGTCGCCGACCAGGTCGAGCTTGTCGAACGCGGTCTTGGAGGCCTGCAGGAGCGCCACGCCACCACCGGCGACGATGCCCTCCTCGACGGCCGCCTTGGCGTTGCGGACGGCGTCCTCGATGCGGTGCTTGCGCTCCTTGAGCTCGACCTCGGTGGCCGCGCCGACCTTGATGACCGCGACACCGCCGGCCAGCTTGGCCAGGCGCTCCTGCAGCTTCTCGCGGTCGTAGTCGGAGTCGCTCTTCTCGATCTCGGTGCGGATCTGGCTGACGCGACCGGCGATCTGGTCGGCGTCGCCGGCACCCTCGACGATCGTCGTCTCGTCCTTGGTGATGACGACCTTGCGGGCGCGGCCGAGCAGCTCCAGGCCCGCGGTGTCGAGCTTGAGGCCGACCTCCTCGGAGATGACCTGGCCGCCGGTCAGGATCGCGATGTCCTGCAGCATGGCCTTGCGGCGGTCGCCGAAGCCGGGGGCCTTGACGGCGGCCGACTTGAAGGTGCCGCGGATCTTGTTGACGACGAGCGTGGCCAGGGCCTCGCCCTCGACGTCCTCGGCGATGATCGCCAGCGGACGGCCGCTCTGCATGACCTTCTCCAGCAGCGGCAGCAGGTCCTTGACCGAGCCGATCTTGGAGTTGACGACCAGGACGTACGGGTCGTCGAGGACGGTCTCCATGCGCTCGGGGTCGGTCACGAAGTAGGGGCTGATGTAGCCCTTGTCGAAGCGCATGCCCTCGGTGAGCTCGAGCTCGAGGCCGAAGGTGTTGCTCTCCTCGACGGTGATGACGCCTTCCTTGCCGACCTTGTCCATCGCCTCGGCGATGATGCCGCCGACGGTCGGGTCGGCCGCGGAGATGCTCGCGGTGGAGGCGATCTGCTCCTTGGTCTCGACGTCCTTGGCGGCCTGGCCGATGGCCTCGACGACGCGCTCGACGGCGGCCTCGATGCCCTTCTTCAGGCCCATCGGGTTGGCGCCGGCGGCGACGTTGCGCAGGCCCTCGCGGACCAGCGCCTGCGCCAGGACGGTCGCGGTGGTGGTGCCGTCACCCGCGACGTCGTCGGTCTTCTTGGCGACCTCCTTGACGAGCTCGGCGCCGATCTTCTCGTAGGGGTCCTCCAGCTCGATCTCCTTGGCGATCGAGACACCGTCGTTGGTGATCGTGGGGGCGCCCCACTTCTTCTCCAGCACGACGTTGCGGCCCTTCGGGCCGAGGGTGACCTTGACGGCGTCGGCGAGCTGGTTCATGCCGCGCTCGAGGCCGCGACGGGCCTCCTCGTCGAAGGCGATGATCTTGGACATGCGTGTGGGTCCTCCCAGTCGGGCGTGCTGATCCGCAGGTGCCCGCGACGGACGACCGGACTGCCGGTCTCACCCGACGGATCTGGCACTCTGGTACGTGGAGTGCTACGTCCTTGTTAGCACTCGACCCTGGAGAGTGCAAGGCGCGTCGGGCTCAGGTGACGACGTCGCCCTGCTCGCCGGCGGGCCGGCCGAGCGCGGCCCGCGCGAGGACGAGGGCTTGTCCCAGCCGGCCGCTCGGGCCGTCCCAGAACTCGCCGTACGCCACCTCCACCTCCAGCACCCGGATCGACGGGTCGTCCTCGCCGTCGAAGTAGGCACCGGCGGCCGGGTTGTACAGCTGCGACACGAGCGCCCGGTCGTCGGTCGTGCGCGCCGTGCCCTGCAGGGCGACCCAGGTGTTCTTGCTGGGGTCGCTGAAGGTGACGGTCGTCGGCGACCCGGTCGTCTCCAGGCCCTCGACCCAGTCGGCGTCGACCCCGACCAGGAAGCGCAGCACGTGCTCGTCCGAGCCGGCCAGGGCGAGCGGCCGGGCCTTCCACGTCCCGCCGTGCGACGGGTCGGCGGTCGCGACCATGGCGAACCTCAGGCCCTCGAGGGCCTCGGACAGCGTCCTCTGCGTCATGGGCCCGGCTGTTCCCCCCACCTGAGCGGGGAACCACCGTCAGCGCAGGCGGCGGGCAGCCGTGGCGTCGAGCCAGAGCAGGAACGCGCCCTGCACCAGCACCGCTGCGCCGTCGCCGCGCCGACGGGTCCGTCCGGCCAGCCAGGCGCCCGTGGCGACGTAGCCGACGTCGAGCCAGGCGTTGACCAGCAGCACGCGGCGCAGCCGGGCCGGGTCGGTCGTCCGTCCGGCCGCCTGGCGGCGGGCGGCGGGCGGCGGGCGGCGACCATCGCGATCGCCCCGTCGACCAGCCCCCATGCCGCGGTCTGGCGCCCGAAGCCGCGCGTGCGCGGGTCGGCCGACAGCACGCCGCCCACGAGGACCGAGCCGACCGCCCAGCGACCGAGCGCCCGGACGAGGCCCCGCTCGACGCTCACGCCAGGCGTTGCAGCAGCAGCGCCTCGGCGAGGCACGCGCGCTCCCACATCGCGAGGTCGAGGCTCTCGTCGATGCCGTGCCAGCGCGACGCCGGGTCGCCGACGCCCGTG
>JBFMAT010000084.1:0-3808 GCA_040755495.1 Chloroflexota bacterium | reverse complement strand
GCGCCGGACGAGGTCCACCCAGCCCAGGGCCCACGCTCGCAGCACGCTCCCCCGCCCGAGGACCAGGCGGCGGACCGCGACCGCGGCGGCCGCGTCGGACAGCAGCCAGGTGAGCAGGACCGCGGCCACCAGCTCCGGCACGTCGCGCATCACCCGGATCGGCAGCGGCGTCGCCAGCTCGCTGGGGAGGATCAGCTGGCGGTACGCGGCGTCGTAGACCGGCGCCCAGGCGTACCCCACCACGACGAGCACCGGCAGCAGCGACAGCAGCCGGACCAGCGCCACCCGGCCGGTGCCGGGCGCGTCGCGGGGCAGCGCCGCGGCGGCCAGCCCCTCGTCCGCTGCCGCCTCGAGGGTCAGGGCGATGCCCTGGCGCTCCGCCCACGCCCCGATCCACGTCCCGCCCACCACCCCGACGACCAGGACGACGAAGGCGGCCAGGAACAGCAGCGCGAGCGTGGGCGACACACCGCCGAACACGAGCGTGCTGACCGGGCCGCCGAGGGCGTTCTGGAGCCCGGTCGGCGTCGGCAGGACGAGGATCGGCCAGGCGACGATGACGAGGCCGCCACCGGCGAGGAAGCCGGCCAGGCCGAAGGCCCACGAGGCGGGGCGGATGAGCGTGGTGACGAAGGCGGCACCCAGCGTCGCCCTCCACCGCGCCCGGGACGGGGGCGCGGCGGCCGCCTCGGTCACGGCTGGACGGAGGCCCCCGGTGACCCGGTCAGCTCGCCCAGGCGCGCCAGCGCCGCAGCGACCTTGTCCATCTCCTCGCCGTAGGTCGCGAAGTCGCCGATCCCGGCCGCCGCCTGCGCCGCCTCGAAGTGCTGGTTCGCGTAGGCGATCAGGCCGGCCACGTCGGACGGCAGCTCGCCGTCGGGCGGGAGCGTGGGCCGCGGGGTCGCCGTGGCGCCCGGCGAGGGCGTCGGCGTGGGCCCGGACGTCGGGGTGGGCGTGGGCTGGCCCTCCTGTGCCCGAAGCAGCGAGGTGAGCGCCTCGCCCAGGGTGTCGGCCCACACGATGGTGGTGGGGCTGCCCACGATGATCTTCTGGAACTCCGGGAACGCCGCCGCCGTGGACTGCAGGTAGACCGGCTGCAGGTAGACCAGCGCATCGCCCACCGGGACCACGATCAGGTTGCCCCGGATCACCCGGCTGCCGCTCTGGTTCCAGAGCGTGAACTGCGCGCTGATCGTCGGGTCCTGGTCGATGCGCGCCTCGATCTGGGCGGGCCCGAAGATCGTCGTGTCGGCGGGGAACTGGTACACCCGGACGGCGCCGTAGTTGGGCGCGTCGTTGCGCGCGGCCACCCAGGCGATCATGTTCGGCCGGCTGGCGGCGATCATCGGCTGGAGGAGCAGGAACTCGGCGCTCGACTCGCCCGGCATCCGCATCACGACGTAGTAGGCCTCGGACGGCAGGCTCTGCTCGGAGGTCTGGACGTCGGGGATCGTCCAGCGATCGTTGTTCGAGAAGAACACCAGCGGATCCTGGACGTGGTACCGGCCGAAGATGCGCGTCTGGACGTTGAACTGCTCCTCGGGCACCCGGAGGTGATCGGCGACGTCCGCCGGCAGCGCGCTGAACGGCTCGAACATGCTCGGGAAGATGCCCTGCCAGGCACGGATGATCGGGTCGGTCGGGTCGGCCACGAAGAAGCGCATCGTCCCGTCGTACGCGTCCATCGTGATCTTCACGCTGTTGCGGATGTAGTTGAACTCGCCGCCCAGCAGGCCCGACGTGGCGCCCAGCTCTCCCGGGTTGAACCAGGTGGCGTGCGGGAACCGGTCGCTGACGGTGTAGGCGTCCTGCACGTAGACCAGGCGGCCGGCGCCGTCCACGACGAGGTACGGGTCCTTGTCGAAGCGCAGGAAGGGCGCGATCCGGCCCAGCCGCTCGTCGAGCGTGCGGTGGAACAGCAGCTGGCTGCCGGCCTGGATCTGGTCGGTGATCAGCAGGTCCAGGTCCCGGAACCGGAGGGCGAACAGCAGCCGGGCGCCGGTGGAATCGAGGCCGATGCCGGTGCTGCCCGTCCACGAGGTCGTCTCGTCGGTGCTGCCGGCGCCGGTGTCCCGCGGGTAGTCGAACTCCGGCTGGCGCGCGCCCACGATGACGTAGTGGTCGTCGGCCTCCCCGAAGTAGATCCGCGGCTGGGTCACCGTGGGCGCGCCGGACAGGGAGATCGGCGGCAGGTCCCGGACCCACAGCCGCGGCTGGCCCTCGTTGGTGACCTCGTTGACGGGCACCATCGCGAGGCCGATGCCGTGGGTGTAGATGATCCGCTGGTTCACCCAGCTGGTCGCCTCGGGGTTGCGCTCCAGGGCGAGCTCGCGGGCCGACAGCATGACCTGGCGCAGCTCGCCGTTGATCTCGTACCGGTCCGTGTCGACGTCCACGAAGTCGTAGTACTGGCGCACGGTCTGGAGCTGGTCGAGGGTCGTCTGGAGCGGCCGGTAGTCCCACAGCCGGGCGTTGGTGAACGTGTCGCGCTCGGCATCGATGGCGGCCTGGGACAGCTCGGCCTTGCCCGTGTAGGCGCGAGACTCCCAGTCGTCGAGGCCGAAGGCCAGCCTCGTCATCTCGATGTTGTTGCCGATGTAGCGCTGCTCCTGGGCGTAGGTGTTGGGGTCGACGCTGAAGCGCTGGATCGCCTCGGGGTACAGCCGGCCGAGGACGATCGAGGCAGCGAACCACACGCCCACGATCACGCCCAGCGGCCACATCCAGCGGGTGAACGCGCCGGCCACGAGCAGCGCGCCGGCGAGGCCGGACAGGACCGTGAGCACGTCGTAGGCCAGGAACCGGGCGTTGGCGTCCGTGAACGAGACACCCGTGGCCACGCCGGCGCCGCTGTACACGAGCTCGAACTTGTCCAGCTGGTAGCCGAAGGCCACCGACAGCAGGTACAGCCCGCCGAGCACCGCGAGGTGGACGCGGACGCGGGTGATGAACACCTCGCCGCCGCGGGTCGTGGCCACCAGATAGCGCGCGCCGGCGATCGCGAGCGAGGCCAGCAGCAGGCCGTTGAGCAGCGACTGGACCAGCCGGAAGAACGGCAGCTCGAACAGGAAGAAGCTGATGTCCCGCCCGAACACCGGATCAACGACGGGGCCGTCGGGCGAGAACGGGACGCGGTTCGCCCACAGCAGCAGCGTCTCCCAGGTCCCGGACACGGCGCCTGCCACGCCCAGCGCCAGCAGCAGTGCGAAGCCGCCCAGCACCCACTTCGCGAGCGGCACGAAGTCGGGCAGGTCCTCGGCGTCGAAGCCGAACGCGGCCTCCTCGCGGCCACCGGGGCCCGGCGGGGTGCCGAACGGGCCGCCGAAGGGCCCCCGGAACTGGCCGGACAGCCGCGCGTTGCGCTCCGCCTGGCGCTGCGCCTCGCCCATCCGCTGTGCCAGGGCGCGCAGGCGCCCCGGGCGCTCGGGATCCGCCGGCGGCGCGAGGCGGCCCGCGATCCACAGGTTGAGCAGCAGGACGACCGTCGCGATCACGAGCCCCAGCGCGAACAGGCCGACCTGGGCACCCAGCCGCGTCCAGAACACCGGGTCGAAGCCGACGCTCGCGTACCAGATCGCGTCGGTCCACACGTCCACGACGAGGCCGCCCACGAGCAGCACCAGAACGATCGCGACGAACACGGCCGCCAGGCCCATCCGCCGCACGATGGTGCCGATCGACGGCGGGCGTGCCCCGTCGTCCGGCCCCCCGACCGGCCGCGGGGTGCGCGGTCCGCGGGGCGGCCCGCCCCCGGCCCGGCCCCGGCGTCGACGGAGCGGCGTGGGCTCCGCCGGACCGGGCTCGCCCG
>JBFMAT010000083.1:0-3847 GCA_040755495.1 Chloroflexota bacterium | reverse complement strand
GGCGCGCCGCATTATGAAATCAACCCGGGGGGGGGGGCCACCCCGGGCGGGGGCGGTTGGCCCCACGACTCTTCTGTTTCCCGTCAATCCGGCCATCGGAGATGGCTTCACGCCGCTCGACGAGCGTGCCCGGCTGGCTGGAATCGCTTTCTGGTGCCTCGTCACGCTTCTCGCCTCGGCGCTTCCCGTGCAGATGCCGCGCGGCACGATGGTGGGCGTCTCAATCGCCCCTCTTATGGCCGCAACCGTCCTGGGCGGCCCAACGGCTGGCGCGTGGGTCGCGCTGATAGGAACGACGGAGCTTCGCGAACTCCGGGGCACGGTGCCGTGGTACGGCACTCTGTCCAACCACGGGGGACTCATGATCCCCGCTGTCGCCGCCGGCCTTGTTCTCGAAGCCTTCGGAATGGTGGGCACCACAGGCGGTGTCATATCCGCGTTTGCCGCATCCGTGGTTGCTGCATGCGCGTTCTTCGCGATCAACGCGTCGTTGACAGCTATGGCAGTCGCCTTCCGCAGTGGGCAGCCAGTCCGCTTGGTGCTTCTCGGAGACGCCCGCGGGTTCGCCACGAGTCTCGCGGCTCTCGCGCCGCTTGGGTGGCTCATGGCGCAGATGTACGCGGTCTCGTGGTGGGCCAGCCTGCTGTTCGCGTTGCCGCTGTACACGACGCGGCTCGCGTACCACAACTTCATCGAGATGCGGGAGATGTTCACCCAGACCATCACCGCGCTCGCCGGAGCCGTGGACAAGCGGGACCCGTACACCAGCAAGCACTCCTGGCGCGTGAAGGAGATCGCCGGCGACATCGGGCGGGAGATGCGGCTGGGCGAGGCTGACCTCGAGGCGCTCGAGTGGGGCGGGCTGCTCCACGACGTAGGCAAGATCGGCGTGCCGGACAACGTGCTGCTCAAGCAGGAGCGGCTGAACCGCGAGGAGCGGATGATCATGAACGCGCACCCGGTGCTGGGCGCGCAGATCATCGCCCCGGTCATCCGGCTGTCGCGGGAGCTGCCGATCATCCGGCACCACCACGAGTGGTACAACGGCTCGGGGTACCCGGACCGGCTGATCGGCGACGAGATCCCGCTGCTGGCCCGGATCCTGCACGTGGCAGACGCGTTCGAGGCGATGACCGCGCAGCGGCCCTACCGGATGACGCCGCTCACGGCGGAGCAGGCGCTGGGCGAGCTGCGCAAGTTCGCCGGCGTCCAGTTCGACCCCAAGGTGGTGGACGCGTTCGTCCGCACTCGCTGGGTGGAAGGCGTGAGCGACCCGGGCCGGACGGTGCAGCCGCGGCCGATCCCGCTGATCTCGCAGCACGCGAACCGCGTGGCCACCACGGCCCCGCCCGGCACGGCGACCGAAGCGGGCTGAGCACCACCACCGGGCTGAGCACCGGCAGCGGGCCAGCACGGCAACCGGGCTGAGCGCGGCCACCCTCATCAGCCCCACAATCTCGGGATGCTGATCGGCGGTATCGCGCTCGGGCTCGTCCTGGGGCTGCTCCTGGGCGGCAAGCTCGAGCACCTCGCGGACGTCCGCCTCCGCTTCCTGCCGCTGCTGTTCCTGGCGGTGATCGTCAGGTTCGGGACGGAGGCTGCGCTCGGCTTCGGGATCGAGATCGTCGACCTGCTGCGGGTCCCGCTGCTGGGCTTCGCCTACGGGCTGCTGCTGTTCACGCTGTGGCACAACCGCGGCTACCCGGGTCTCGCGCTCGCCTTCGTCGGCATCGCGAGCAACGCGCTGGTCATCTTCGTCAACGGCGGGCGGATGCCGGTCTGGATGCCCGCCTTCGAGGCGTCCGGGCTGCAAGGGCCCCTCACCTCGGTCCTCCACGTGCCGCTCGACGCCGGCACGGGGCCCGAGTTCTTCCTCCACCTCGGGCCGCTGAGCGACGTCATCCCGATCCCGTTCTGGCCGGTCAACAACGTCGCCTCGGTGGGCGACCTGTTCCTGACCGCGGGCCTCGGGTTCTTCCTGTTCGCGACGCTGATCCGGCCGCCCGCGGAGATGCAGCGAGCGATCGAGGCGGCGCAGGCCGGCCCGCACTTCGGGCTGGCGGGCACGCTGCGGCTGCCCGGGCGGCGGGCGGCGGGCGAGGCCGGCGCCGCGGGCGGGGCCGGCACGGCGGTCGCCGAACCGGAGATCGGGATCCGCGCCGGGACGGGCCTGACCGCGGGGCTGGACCAGGCCGCCGCCCTCGAGCGGCCGCTGATGCTGGGCTCGGGGAGCATCGGAATGTCCTCCCCCGCCACGGTCACGCTCCCCCCGCCGACGATCGAGGAGGAGCTGGCGGCGGCCATCGCGCTGGGCGGCATCGGGGCCGAGCTGAGCGTCCCCGCGGCCGCGGCCCCGGCCATCGCCGTCCCGCGCGTCGCCCCGGGCCTGGGCGCCCGCGTCCGCCGCCACCCGTACGTCCGGCTGGCGCTCAACGGCTCGTTCTCGGCGCTCTGGGCGGGCCAGCTGATCAGCCTGTTCGGCGACAAGGTCAACCAGTTGGCGCTGGGCGCCTTCGTGTACGAGGTGACGGGCAGGAACGCCTTCGCGCTCGCCCTGACGTTCCTCGTGGCGACGCTGCCCAACCTGATCGTGTCGCCGATCGCGGGCGTGTTCGTGGACCGCTGGGACCACAAGCAGGTCCTGGTCGTGTCCGACATCCTGCGCGCGGCGCTGACGCTGCTGGTGCCGGTGGCCGTGCTGATCGACGTGTGGCTCGCCTACCCGCTCGTGTTCCTGATCACGACGGTGTCGATCTTCTTCCGCCCCGCCCGGGTGGCCATCCTGCCGCGCATCGTTGACCAGGAGGACCTGCTATCGGCGAACTCGGCGATGTGGGTGGGCGAGACGTTCGGCGAGGTCATCAACTACCCGATCGCCGGCCTGTTCGTGGTGTTCCTCGCCGGCTCGCTGCCGCTCGCCTTCTGGTTCGACGCCGCGACGTACCTCGCCTCGGCAGCGCTGCTGGCCGCGATCGTCGTGCCGCCGCTGGTCTCGCGGGCGAAGGGCGACCTGGCGGAGGCCGAAGCCGAGGCGGAGGCGGAGGCCGCGGCCGAGACCGGCCGCCGGTCGGTCACGGGTGACCTGCGGGCGGGCTGGGCGTTCCTGAGGCACGAGGCGACGCTGCTCGCGAACACGCTCCAGGGGGCCATCGGGCAGTTCGCGGTGGGCATCGTGACGATCGCGGCGATCCCGCTGGCCGAGCAGCTCACGCCGGGAGGGGCGAGCTACATCGGCACGTACTCGTTCATGGAAGCGTCGATCGGCCTCGGCAACCTGATCGGCGGGTTCGCGCTGGGGCTGCTGGCGATGCGCGCCCGCAAGGGGATGCTCGTGATCGCCGCCTACACGTCGTTCGGGGCGCTGGTGATCCTGCTGGGCGTCGTGTCCTCGGTCCCGCTCGTGCTGGGCATCCTGTTTGGCATCGGCGTGGCCAACATGGCGTTCGTGATCCCGAGCCAGACGCTGTTCCAGGAGCGCACGCCGCCGCAGCTCATGGGGCGGGTCGTGAGCCTCCGCTTCGCGCTGGTGTTCGGCAGCATGTCGATCGCGATGGGCCTGGGCGGCCTGTTCGTGAACGGGTTCGGGCCGGGGCCGGTGATCGCGGTCGCGGGCGTGCTCTCGATGGCGGCCGGGCTCGCGGGCCTGGGCGTGCGCGCGGTGCGCGACGCGGCGTGACGCGGGCGAGGCCTCACGCTCGGTACACTGTCGGCCGCGTGAGACGACGCCCACAGGCGATGTCCCCGAACAGGAGATCGATCACCGGATGACGGAGCACGAGCGCGACCCGGAGGCCAACGGCCCCGAGGGAGCCACGGACGAGACCGACGCGGCCGACGCCGCGACCGA
>JBFMAT010000082.1:0-4059 GCA_040755495.1 Chloroflexota bacterium | reverse complement strand
AGGCTGGTGGCGGCTCACCGGCTCGTGACGGCCAACGTCGCCGGTCGGCGTCGCTCAGCGACCCACCGGATGCACCACGAGACGAGCCGGTCGCTCAGCGCCGCATTCGTTGCACCGCGTGGCCCCGGGCCGCGCGCGGTGGATCCGCTCCTCGACCCCGGGTCCCGGACGCGGCGCGCCGGCCCGGCCGTGGCGGCCGATGTCCCGGACGCGGCGCGCGCCGGCGCTGTCGCCGCGGGGACGGAATCGCCGGCGCCGGCGAGTGCCGGCGCACGGGCGAGTGGCGCCGCCGTTGCGCCGTCAGCCGATCCCGTGCGCGCGAGGAGCGAACCTTGGCAGGAACCGCAGGTTGGCCTCCAGGATGGCCGCCAGCATTTCCGCGGCGTCGCCGTGGACGAGCGGGTTCGCGACCAGCGCCCGCAGCGCCGCGGCCTCGTCGCCCGTGAGGGCCGCCTCGATGGTGAGCGCCTCGTAGGCCTTGACGTGCTGCACCAGGCCCAGCATCTCCGGGGCCAGCGCGGCCGTCGGCAGCGGGTGGGCGCCGCCCCGGTCGATGCGGGCCGCGAGCTCCACCACCGTGTCCTCGGGCAGGTTGGGGATCGCCCGGCCGTTCCGGACGTCCACGACGTGGATCGCCCCGTCGCCCGTGTACAGGGACTCGATGAGCGCCGCCGCCGCCTCGCTGTAGTACGCGCCGCCCCGACGCTCGAGGAGCTCCGGCTTGCGGTCCAGGGTGGGGTCGCGATAGAGGTCCAGCAGCCCACGCTCGATCGCGATCACGTCCTCCGCGCGGCTCGCGCCATCGAGCTGCTCGCGCAGCACCTCGGCGGTCTCGTAGTAGTAGCGCAGGTAGTAGGAGGGGATCGCGCGCAGCGCTCGGACCACCGCCAGCGGCGCATGGTCGTCCGCGGTGACGATCGGGTCGCCGTCGGCGAGCAGCTCGGGCAGTCGGTCGACGCCGTCGACCCGCACGGCGCGGATCCACGACAGGTGGTTGAGCCCCACGTGGTCGAGCGCGACGCGGTCCGGCGTCACCCCGAACCGCGTCGCGAGCCGGCGCTGAAAGCCGATCGCGACGTTGCACAGGCCCATTGCCCGGTGACCCGCGTCGAGCAGGGCCTGGGCCACGATCCCCACGGGGTTGGTGAAGTCCAGGATCCAGGCATCGGGCGTGCCGCGGCGGGCGGCCTCCTCGGCGATCTCGAGCACGACCGGCACGGTCCGGAGTGCCTTCGCGAACCCGCCCGGCCCGGTCGTCTCCTGGCCGATGGCGCCGAACCGGTGGGGGAGCGTCTCGTCCACGAGCCGCGCCGCCTGCCCACCCACCCGGAGCTGGATGAGCGTGAACGCCGCCCCGTCGAGGGCCGACTCGCGGGCGTCCGTGAGGGTCAGCCGCCCCGGCCATCCGGCGCGCCGCAGGATCCGCCCGGCGAGCCCGCCCACGACCTCGAGCCGGTCGAGGTCCGGGTCCATGAGCACGAGCTCGTCGATCGGCAGGATGGCCGCGCGACTGGCGAAGCCCTCGACGAGCTCGGGGGTATAGGTGCTGCCGCCGCCGACCACCGCGACCTTGAGACCCATCGACCCACCTGCTGCTGCCAGCGATGCCTGGGGCTTGACAGATTGCTTATAACTTTATCAGCAACTCCGCCCATCGCAAGAGGGCCCGCGACGGGATGGCACGCTTCCGGCTCCTGGCGGGACCGGTCCCGCTTCACCATCAGGTCTATCTCGACCTCCGCTCGGCGCTCGAGGCCGGCGAGTGGCGGCCCGGCGACCGACTGCCACCGGAGCGCGAGCTCGCCGATCGCTACGGGTGCAGCCTGATCACCGTCCGCCGGGCCCTCGGCGATCTCGCTCGCGAGCGCCGTCTGGAGCGTACCCGCGGACGGGGCACGTTCGTCACCCGCCCGCCCATCGACCTCGACCTCGACGGCACGATGTCGTTCAGCGAGGAGGTCCAGCACCTGGGGCACGATCCGTCGACCCGGATCGTGACCGCCCGGACGTTCCCCGCCGAGCGCGCCGTGGCGGACGCCCTGGGCGTCGCGATCGGTGCGCCCGTGGTCCACCTCGAGCGCCTGCGGATGGCCGACGGCGAGCCGCTGCTGCTGGAGCAGGTGTTCCTGCCCGAGTCGCGGTTCCCGGGCCTGCTGGCGGTCGACCTCGAGCACGGGTCGCTGTACGAGCTCCTCGCCCAGCGCTACCAGACGGACGTCGTCCGGGCGCACGAGGCGCTCGAGCCGATCTCGCTCCCGCCGCGGGAGGCGCAGCTGCTGGGCGTCGAGCCGCACCGGCCGGCGTTGCTCATCGAAGGCCTCGCGTTCGACCGATCGGGACGACCCGTCGAGTTCGCGCGCTCGTACGTCCGGGGCGACCGGACGCGGTACTACGTGGAGCGGGTCGTCGTCCGCTCCGGCTCCCGAACCGGTGAGACGGGCCCGGGCTCCGTCCGCGCCGGGATCGCGGCGGTCAGGCGCCCCGTCTAGGGCGGCCGCCGACGAACGGCGGGCCAGGCCCGGGCAGGAGGAGAAGTCGATGCGAGCGATGCGAGCGAAGCGGGCTCTCGCGGCCCTGGGCGTGGTGGCGCTCGCCGCCGGCGCGTGCGGCGGCACCACGCCGACCACGGCGCCGTCCGGCGCGACGACGGCACCGGCGACCACCGCCCCGGACGGGTCCGCGCCCGCGGAAGGCACGGTGGAGATCCGCTGGTTCTGCTGCCTCGGCGGCGGCGACGCCCCGGAGCAGGTCGAGGTCGAGAAGCAGGTGGTGGAGGCGTTCAACGCCAGCCACCCCGACATCCACGTCACGTTCGAGGCCGTCCCGTACGCGGGCGCCAACGACGCCCTGGCGACCGAGATCGCGTCGGGGAACGGGCCGGACATCGTGGGGCCGGTGGGCATCGGCGGTGCCAACGCGTTCCACGGCCAGTGGCTGGACCTGGCGCCCCTGATCGCGAACACGGGCTACGACCTGTCCGGCTTCCCGCCGGACGCGGTCGACATCTACAAGCTCGACGAGGGCCAGGTCGGGATCCCGTTCGCGATCTATCCCTCGGTCCTGTTCTACGCCAAGAGCCTGTTCACGGAGGCCGGCCTCGCCGAGCCGCCGCACGCGTACGGCGAGAAGTACACGATGCCGGACGGGACACAGGCCGACTGGACGTACGACACGGTCCGCGAGATCGCGAAGATCCTGACGGTCGACAGCAACGGCAAGGACGCCACCCAGGCGGGCTTCGACCCCGCCAGCATCGAGCAGTGGGGCTTCGAGCCCCAGCGCGACGACCTGCGGGGCATGGGCGCCTACTTCGGCGCCGGGATGCTGGCCGGCGGCACGGACGGCACGACGGCCCAGATCCCCGACGCCTGGAAGGCCGCCTGGACCGACTGGTACGAGGCGATGTGGACGGACCACGTGTCGATGACCGGCCCCGTGTTCAGCAGCCCCGACATCAACCCCGAGGACTACCCGTTCTTCACCGGCAAGGTCGCGATGAGCCTCAACTTCCTGTGGTCGACGTATGGGCTCGAAGGGCTCGAGGGCGACTGGGACATGGGCATCGTGCCCTCGTACAACGGCACGGTGACGTCCGCGTTCAACGCCGACACGTTCCGGATCCTCAAGGACACCAAGCACCCGGACGAGGCGTTCGAGGTCCTGTCCTATCTCCTCGGCGAGGCCTCGGCGGACCTGCTGGCCACCTACGGCGGCATGCCGGCCCGCACCGCGGACCAGGACGCGTTCTTCGCCGGCCAGGACGAGACGTTCACCCAGAAGCCGGACTGGCAGGTCGCGATCGACAGCATCCAGTTCGCCGACAACCCCAACTTCGAGTCCTACATGCCCGACTACAACGAGACGCTCGGGCTCGTCGGGTCCGGCGGCAAGTACACGACCCGGTGGCAGACCGAGCAGGGCCTGGACATGGCCGCGGAGTTCGAGGCCCTGCGGGCCGAGATCCAGGCCATCTGGGACAAGTAGCCGCAGGACCGGCGACGGCTCCGTCCACCGGCTCATGACGATCGTGGCCCCGTCCGCGTCCCGCGGACCGGACGG
>JBFMAT010000081.1:0-4467 GCA_040755495.1 Chloroflexota bacterium | reverse complement strand
AGCCTTGTGTCAGCTGCCGGTGCCGGCGATGAAGCCCACGCGGCGCTGGTCGGCCTGCGCGATCTCCACGTAGGCGATCCGGTCGACGGGGACGAGGACCTGGCGGCCCCGCTCGTCGACCAGGGTGAGCAGGCCGTCCTTGGTCGAGCCCGACATGGCCTTGGCCACCTCGGCCGCGATCTCGTCAGGGGTCTTGGGGCTGTCGATGACCAGCTCCCGGGGCGAGTGCTGGACGCCGATCTTGACTTCCACGTGGGCGATGCCTCCTCGATTCGCGACTGCCCCCACGCTAGTGCAGACGGCGACGCCGGGACCGGCCGAGCGGGTGCGCCGTCAGCGAACGCCGCGCCTCAGGAGGCGGGCTGCTCGCCGTCCACGCGCGGGAAACCGGAGATGCCGCGCCAGGCCAGCGCGGACATGAGGGAGACCGCCTCGTCGCGGGAGACCGTGCCCTTGCGCGGCAGCCACCAGCGGGCGCTGCTCTCGGCCAGCCCGGAGAGCCCGGAGGCCAGCAGGAGCGCGCGCTCGGGGTCGGCGCCGGTGTCGGCGGCGATGACGCCCGCGATCGCCTCGACGCACACGGCCGAGCCGCGGTCGACGATCGCGCGCACGTCCTCGTCGTTGCGCAGGTCGGACTCGAACACCAGCCGGAACGCCTCGCCGTCGGCGTCGATGAAGTCGAAGTAGGCGCCGACGGCGGCGTCGACCCGCGCCCGGTTGTCGGCGGTGCGGCCCATCGCCTCGCCCACCCGGTGGGCCAGCTCGGAGACGTGCTCCTCGAGCAGCGCCAGGTAGAGCTCGCGCTTGCCCGGGAAGTGCTGGTACAGCACCGGCTTGCTGACCCCGGCGCGGACGGCGATCTCGTCCATGGCGGCGGCGTGGAAGCCGTGCGCGACGAAGACGTCCTGCGCCGCACGCAGCAGCTGGAGCCGCCGCGCGCTGCGCGGCAGTCGGGACGTGCGCCGGTTCACCGCGGCGGGGGATGAGGGCTGCATGGCAGGGGGGATGCTACCGACGGCCTCCCGGGTCGTTCGACGGACGGTACGCGGAGTTACCGTCGACGGCGATGTCCGAGGCCGAGCTGTCCACGACCCCGCTGCCGGCGCTGGACCCCACCGTCCCCCCGTGGCCGGGCGAGGAGGTGCCCGTCCGCGGAGGGGCGGTGTTCGTGCGCCGCACCCCGTGGTGCGGGCCGGTCGAGGGCGGCGCGGAGGTGGACGCGCCCCGCGAGCGGGCCCTGTACGTGCACGGCCTCGGCGGCGCCTCCACCAACTGGACCGACCTCGCGGCCCTGCTCGCGGTGCGGTTCGACGGCTGGGCGGTGGACCTCCCCGGGTTCGGCCGGTCACGCCCCCCGGCGCGCGCCCGGTACTCCGTCCGCGGCCACGTGCGGGCCGTCATCGAGGTCCTCGAGCACGTCGTCGCCCGACCGGGGCCGGGCAGCGGCCACCCGGTGCACCTGCTGGGCAACTCCCTCGGTGGTCTGGTGAGCCTGCTCGTCGCCGCGCTGCGGCCCGACCTCGTGGCGACCCTGACGCTGGTGTCCCCGGCCATGCCCGTCTACCGGGTGCCGCCGGCGTTCAGCCGGGCGCTGCTGCTCCTGCTGGTGCCCGGGGTGCCGACGCTGGCGGAGCGCCGGCTGGCCGCCGTCACCCCCGACGAGAACGTCCGGTCGATGGTGCGCATGTGCTTCGGGGACCCGGCCGCCGTGCCGCGCGAGCGCCTGGAGCAGGCGGTCCGGGAGATGCGCGAACGGGCCGAGCAGCCCTGGGCCGACCGGGCCCTGGCCCGCAGCATGCGCGGCCTGATCACCTCCTACCTCCGGTTCGGTCCGGCCAACGCGTGGCGGGCGGCCCGGGGGCTGCGGATGCCGGTCCTGGTGGTCTGGGGCGGGAAGGACAGGCTCGTCGACCCCGCTCTCGCGCCACGCCTGGCCGCGACCGTGCCGGACGGGCGGCTGCTGCTCCTCGACGGCGTCGGGCACGTGGCCATGCTCGAGGCCGCGGAGCCGACGGCGCGGGCGGTGCTGGGCCTGGTGGAGGGCCGAACCGCAGGGTCGGGCGTGGCGGACGGGTCGGTTGTGGCCGTCGAGCCACGCAGCGTGAGACCCTGACCCCGCCGGGGGCGGAGCGAGCGAGCGGGGAGGGCGACCGTTGGGAGGACGTCTGACCGACGGCCGTCCCGTACCCCGTCCGCACCCGCCCGCCACGCGCGCTCCGGCCCGCCCCGTGCGCCGCGACCCGGGGCCCCGCGGCCGGGTGCGCCGGTTCGTCCGCCGCCACGGGTGGCGCGCCTACGCGATCCCGGTCCTGGCGATCGCCACGGTCGCCGTCCTCGTCGACCTCGTCCTCCGTCCCCCGGGCACGACGCCGACCAGGGCCGCCGCGGACCCCACCTCCGCCCCGCCGGTCGCCACCACCGCCGTCGCCGAGCCCCCGCCCTCGGCCGAGCCGGTCGCTCCGGCCGAAGGAGACGCCGGCCCGTCGGAGACCGCCCCGCCGGAGGCGGTGGCGGAGGAGTACGTGCAGCAGGGCGCGGGCAGCCTCGCCCTGGTCGACGGCGGCTCGGAGGTGCTCGGCACCGGCCCGCTGCAGCGCTTCATCGTCGAGGTCGAGGACGGCATCGGCGTGGACGGCGCGGCGTTCGCCGACGCGGTGACGGCGACGCTCGGCGACCCGCGCTCGTGGGGGAACGGCGGGCGCCTCTCCTTCCAGCGGGTGGGCGCGGGGGCCGCGTTCGACTTCCGGGTGAGCCTGGTCAGCCCCGGCAGCATGGAGACCTACTGCCCCGGGGTGGGCACCGGCGGGTACACCTCCTGCCGCTACGGCGACCGCGCCGTCATCAACCTGGCCCGGTGGGCGACCGCCGTCCCGCACTACGAGGGCGACATCGCCACCTACCGGCGCTACGTGGTCAACCACGAGGTCGGCCACGTGCTCGGCAACGGCCACGTGCGGTGCCCCGGGCCCGGGCAGCCCGCGCCGGTGATGCAGCAGCAGACCCTGGACCTGCAGGGCTGCGTGCGGAACGCCTGGCCCCACCCCTGAGCCTCCGCCGGGTGACCTGATCGCCGAGCGTCCTCCCGCACCGTCCGCGACGAGGGGGGGACTCACCGCGGCGGGGGAGGATGGCGGGTGGGTCCGCCGCGGTAGCCGGGCGAGCACGGCGGGAATCCTGGTGCGTGTCACGCTGTTCTCCTCGTGAACGCTGGTCCTCCGGGGCCGCAGTCGAGAAGACCCGAGGAGCCATCCGTGTCCCTGCCACCCCTGGTGGAGCCCGCCGCCGACCTCTCCGTCGAGGAGGTCCGCCGCTACAGCCGCCACCTGATCATCCCCGACGTCGGGATGGACGGGCAGAAGCGACTGAAGAACGCCAAGGTGCTCGCCGTCGGCGCCGGTGGCCTCGGCTCGCCGGTGCTGATGTACCTGGCCGCGGCCGGTGTCGGCACGCTCGGCATCGTCGAGTTCGACACCGTCGACGAGTCCAACCTGCAGCGCCAGATCATCCACGGGCAGTCCGACGTCGGCCGGTCCAAGGCCGAGAGCGCGCGGGACTCCATCAAGGAGATCAACCCGCTCATCGACGTCCGCCTGCACGAGACGCGGCTGGACAGCGACAACGTGCTGGACATCTTCGGCGAGTACGACCTGATCGTCGACGGCACCGACAACTTCGCCACCCGCTACCTGGTCAACGACGCGTGCGTGCTGCTGGGCAAGCCGTACGTGTGGGGCTCGATCTACCGCTTCGACGGCCAGGTCTCGGTCTTCTGGAACGAGCACGGCCCGAACTACCGCGACCTCTACCCGGTCCCGCCGCCGCCCGGCATGGTCCCCAGCTGCGCCGAGGGCGGCGTGCTCGGTGTGCTGTGCGCGACCGTCGGCGCGATCCAGGCCACCGAGGCGGTCAAGCTCATCACCGGCATCGGCGACACGCTGCTGGGCCGGCTGATGGTCTACGACGCCCTGGAGATGACCTTCCGCGAGATCAAGATCCGCAAGGACCCCGAGGGTGAGCCGATCACCGGCCTCATCGACTACGAGGCCTTCTGCGGCGTCGTCTCCGAGGAGGCCCAGCAGGCGGCCGCGGGCGCGACGATCACCGTGGACGAGCTCAAGGACATGATGGACGCCGGCAAGGACTTCGAGCTGATCGACGTCCGCGAGCCCAACGAGTTCGAGATCGTCTCGATCCCCGGCGCGAAGCTGATCCCCAAGGACGAGATCCTCTCCGGCCGGGCGCTGGCGCAGCTGCCGCAGGACAAGCCGATCGTCATCCACTGCAAGACCGGCGTCCGCTCCGCCGAGGCGCTGGCCGCGGTGAAGAACGCCGGCTTCAAGGACGCGGTGCACGTCCAGGGCGGCGTGACCGCGTGGGCCACGCGCATCGACAAGGCGCTGCCCACCTATTGAGGACCTCGTCCCTCCCCACGGCACGCTTCGCGCACCGCGGGCCCCGGGGACGAGG
>JBFMAT010000080.1:0-4771 GCA_040755495.1 Chloroflexota bacterium | reverse complement strand
AGCCCCCCAAGTCGCACAAGCCGAACCCCGCCAGGACGCCCGCGCCGGCGGCGACCCACGCCCAGGGCCAGGGCCAGCCCTAGACCCCAACCCGGGGCCGCCCAGCGCGGTCGCCGGCCGTCCCAGGCGATCCGGGCTCCTTCGCGTGCCCCACGGCCGCCGCGCGGCCACCACGCACGGGCGGTACGCTCGCGTCGCACGGAGAGGAGACCGACGCATGCGGCTGACCGTCCTGGGCGCCGGCCCGGCCTACACCGACCGGGAGGGCGCGTCGGGCGCCAGCTACCTCGTCGCGGAGGGGGACACGCATCTGCTGCTCGACCTTGGGCACGGGTCGTTCACGCGGATCTTCCCCCACGTCTTCCCGCCGGACCTCGACGCGGTGGTCGTGAGCCACCTCCACCCCGACCACTTCATCGACCTCGTCCCGCTCCGCCACTTCCTGCGCTACGAGTTCGAGCCGCCGCGTCGGGTGCGGGTGCTGGGGCCCGGCGACCTTGCCCGGCGCCTGGACGCCCTCCACGACGAGCCGGGGTTCACCGCCGCGGCCCTGGACGTGGAACGCCTGGGCGAGGATCCGCGGCGGGTCGGCGCGCTCCGCCTCGAGGCGCGACTGGTCGCCCACACGGAGGAGAGCTACGCGGTCCGGGTCGCGCCGGAGGCCGGCCCGGGTCTCGTCTACAGCGGCGACTGCGGACGCGCCGGCGACATCGCCCCGCTGGTCCGGCCGGGCGACACGCTGCTCGCCGAGGTCTCGTTCGGGCCCGGGCCCGTCCCGGCGGGGGTGCTCCACCTCGACGGTCCCGCGGTCGGGCGGCTGGCGGCGGCGACGGGCGCCGGCCACGTGCTGCTGACGCACCTGCAGATGGGGTTCGAAGCCGGCGAGACGCTGGCCGCGGTGCGCGACCGGTACGACGGCCCGGTGGAGTTCGTGTGGCCCGGCACGCGGCTGGACGTCGGAGGCCGCGACTGACGGGGCCGCGACTGACGGGGCCGGGGGCGGACACCCGCACCCCGGCCCGGGTCGCCTCTCGGGGACAGCGACACTCCGCTGATCGTGGGTCCCGGGTCCGGGTGGCGTCCAGTACCAATGGGCCCTGACCAGCCGCACCCATCCCCACCGATCCTCACCCGGGACACGACACGTGGTGCGTCGCGGCAACCGGGCCAGCAACCGGGCCCGCACCCAGCGTGTCGGATACCCTTCGGGCGCAGCGGAGCGGAGGATGACCGGGCCGGTGGCCGACCAGGACGAGCGCGAACACGGGGCCGATGCGCCCGGCCGCGGCCCGGGCGCGGACGCTCTGCCGCCGCGCGAGGGTGCGCTCGCGGTCCTCGCGGCCAGGCTCCGCGACAACCTGGGCGACGCCGCGACCATCCTGCCGCTGGTGCTCGTGGCCGCGTTCGTCGCGCGCGTCGCGTGGCTGAACCTCCCGGTCGGGGGGCTGATCTTCGACGAGGCGTACTACGTGAACGCCGCGCGCGTGATCCTCGGCTGGCCGGTCGCCGAGGGCGCCCACTACGCGGGCAGCCCCGCCGGGCTCGATCCCAACACCGAGCACCCGCCGCTGGGCAAGCTCCTGATCGCGTTGTCGATGAGCCTGCTGGGCGACAACGGGATCGGCTGGCGGCTGCCCAGCGTGATCGCGGGCATGATCGCCCTGGCCGCCGTGTACCGCATCGTGCGCGACGGCGGCGAGACGGCCTGGATGGCCGTCCTGGTCGTGGCGATCCTCGCCTTCGACAACCTCACCCTTGTCCACGGCCGCATCGCGACGCTGGACATGCTCGTCCTGGCACCAATCCTCGTGGGCTCGTGGCTGGCGATGCGCCGCCGCTGGGCGCTGGCCGGCGTGGCCATGGCGATCGGGCTGCTGGTCAAGATCACGGCCGTCTACGGCGTGGCGGCGGTCGGGCTGTTGTACCTGCTCGAGGAGGGGCCGCGCTGGTGGCGCGGCAGGCGGATCCCCCTGCCGGACCTGCGCGGCCCGGTGGTGTTCGGGCTCACGTTCGTCATCGTCGCGCTGGTCGGGCTGGGCGCGCTGGGCGCTCGGTACACGACGTTCGCGAGCCCGTTCGACCACCTGCGCCGGATCGTCGAGTACGGCTCGAGGCTGGATGCCCCGGTGGGCAACACCGGCTTCTGCCCGGCCGCCGACAGCCGGCCCTGGCAGTGGATCTTCAACGAGTGCCAGATCGCCTACCTGCGCGTGGACGTGACGGTGCGCGCCGGCGAGGAGGTGGTCTCGTCGAGGCCGTCGATCGACTTCCGCGGCGCCCTCAACCCCCTGCTCGCGGGCGCGATCCCGCTGAGCGCGCTGTTCGCCGCCTGGTACGCCTGGCGGACGGGCAACCGGCTTGCGCGCTGGGCCGTGGCCTGGGGCGCGGCGAGCTACCTGCCCTACGTGCTGCTGGCGCTGGTGACCCAGCGGATCATGTACATCTACTACGTCCTGCCGGCGGTCCCCGCGGTGGCGGCCGCGATCGCGATCCTCCTGCTGCGCTCGGGGCTGCCGCGAGTCGTCCGCTGGGGGTTCCTGGCGGCGTACGCCGTGGGATTCGCCGCCTACTACCCGTTCCGGCAGATCCCCTGACCGGTGGCCGGGCCGACGCCGCACGGTGCCCGGACTGCCCCCAGCGCGGGCCACCGCCTCGCCCTCCCGGCGGCGCTCCTGGTGTACCTCGTCCTCGCGGTCGCGCTGGCCGCGGAGGCCTGGCAGGCGCCCGCGAGCCGCTGGGTCGGCGGCTGTTGCGACCAGCAACAGGCGATGTGGTTCCTGCGCTGGGTTCCATCCGCCATCGAGCGGGGCCTGGACCCGTTCGTGACCTACCAGATGAACGCCCCGACCGGCGTCAACCTGACCTGGAACTCGTGGATGCCCGCCATCGGGCTCGCGCTCGCCCCGGTCACCGTCGCGGCCGGCCCGGTGGTCGCCTACAACGTGGCGATCGTCGGCGCGATCGCGCTCAGCGCCCTGGCCGCCTTCGTCGCCCTCCGACGGTACGCGGACGGGCTGGCCGGGCCCCTCGTCGGCGGTGCCGTGTACGGGTTCTCGCCGTACGTCGCCTCGCACGCCGCGCTGCACCTGAACCTGGTCGCCGCGTTCGTGCCGCCGTTGGTGCTGATCGTGCTCGACGAGCTGCTCGTCCGCCGGCGGCATGGACCGGTCGCGCTCGGCGCGGCGCTCGGCGGCCTGGCCGGGCTCCAGGTGCTGGTGTTCGAGGAGCTGGTCGCCACGGGCGCCGTCGCGGCCGCGGTGCTGGCCGGGATCCTCGCCGTCACGGTCCGCGACCGGGCCGCGATCGCCGAGGGGGTGCGCCGCGTGGGCCGGGCCTTCCTGCCGGCCCTGGCCGGGCTGCTGGTCGTCGCGGGGCCGCCGCTGGCCGTCCAGTTCCTCGGGCCGCTGCGGCTGGGCGGGCAGGTCCAGGACACCGCGCGCTTCTCCACCGACCTGCTCAACCTCGTGCTGCCGACCCGGTACCAGCTGTTCGCGCCGGAGCCCGCGACCGCGATCTCGCACGGGTTCAGCGGGCTGTACCACGAGGCCACGGCCTACCTCGGGCTGCCGCTGCTGGTGATCCTCGTCGTGGCCGTGGCGCGCCGCTGGACGGACCTGCGGGTCCGCGTTGCGGCCCTGACGGCCGTCTCGATGCTCGTGCTGTCGCTGGGGCGGACGCTCACGATCGGCGGCGTGGCGACGGGCGTGCCCCTGCCGTGGCTCGCGATCAGCGGCCTGCCGCTCCTCGAGCATGCCATCCCGGGCCGTCTGACCCTGTACCTGTGGCTGGCCGTGGCCGTGATCGTCGCGGTCCTGGTGGGCGAGCTCGCGGCCCAGCGCGCGTCGTCGGCCGTACCCCGGCTGGTGACGCTCGGCCTGGCGCTCGCCGTGGCCCTGCCGGCGCCGTTGGGCTCCTCGGGCGTCGAGGTCCCGGCCTTCTTCCGCGACGACGACCAGCAGGGCATCGCCGACGACGCGATCGTGCTCGTGGCGCCGCACTTCACCAACGGCGCCGGCGCGGCGCCGATGCTCTGGGCGGCCGTCGCTGGCAACCGGCCGCGGCTGTACGAGGCGTACGCCTACGTGCCGGACGAGGACGGCCAGCCCCGGTACGGGCCGGCGTCCACGCAGCTCACCCGGATCATGGAGCGGATCCAGGACGACGGCGTCACGCTGGTCGCGAGGGGCGAGGTCCGCGAGCAGGTCCTGCGCGACATCGCCGCCAACGGGATCACGGACGTGATCGTCGGCCCCATGGACCACCGGGAGCAGATGGTGGCGTTCTTCACGGACCTGTTCGGCCGGCCGCCGGCCGAGGTGGACGGGGTCCAGCTGTGGCGCGGGGTGGCCGGCGGCTGAGGCGAGCGGTGTCCGTGCCGCTGGTTGCGCGAGGGGGTCGCGCGACGGGGCCGCGCTGAAACGAAGAACCGGCCGGGGGCGGTGAGCCCGACCCGGCCGGTTCCGATCGTGTGGCCGGCGCCATGCGGCGCCGGTTGCTGGGTGCCCCTTAGCGCTTGCGCGCCTCGGCGGCCGGCGTGAGCAGCAGGACCGTCGCCAGCAGCCCGGCCATCGCGACCAGGAGCAGCTGCCAGGCGCTGCCCGACGGGCTCGAGGGCCCGGAGATCGAGCCGGTGTCCGTGCTCGGAGGCGTGACATCCGGGGTGCCGGTCTCGGCCTCGACGCTGCCCTCAGGGGTCTCGGTCGTCTCCGTGTCCGTCGTCTCGGTCGTCTCGGTCGTCTGCGTGGTCTCCGTCGTCTCGGTCGACGTGGTC
>JBFMAT010000079.1:0-5045 GCA_040755495.1 Chloroflexota bacterium | reverse complement strand
GGCCGGGGCTGGGGCCCCGGCCGGCGGCGCCAGGTGAACGAGTGGGCTACCGCTCGGCGAGCGGGATGTACTGGCGCTCCGGCTTGCCGATGTACAGCTGGCGCGGACGCCCGATGCGGGTGTCCTTGTCGTGGATCATCTCGCGCCACTGGGCGATCCAGCCGGGCAGCCGCCCGATCGCGAACAGCACGGTGAACATGTCCACCGGGAAGCCCAGCGCCCGGTAGATCAGGCCGCTGTAGAAGTCCACGTTGGGGTACAGCTTCTTGTCGACGAAGTAGGGGTCGGAGAGGGCGACCTTCTCCAGCTCCAGGGCGATGTCCAGGAGCGGGTCGCGCTTGCCCAGCTTGGCGAGCACGACGTCGGCCGCCTCCTTGATGATCCGGGCGCGCGGGTCGTAGTTCTTGTACACGCGGTGCCCGAAGCCCATCAGCCGGAACGGGTCGTCGTGGTCCTTGGCCCGGTCGATGAACGGGGCGACGTCGCCGCCGTTGTCCTGGATGTGCTGGAGCATCTCCAGCACCTCCTGGTTGGCGCCGCCGTGGAGCGGGCCCCACAGGGCGGCGATGCCGGCCGAGATCGCGGCATACAGGTTGGACAGGCTGGAACCCGCCATGCGCACGGTCGAGGTGGAGCAGTTCTGCTCGTGATCCGCGTGGAGGATGAGCAGGATCCGCAGCGCCCGGGCCGCATCCTCGTCGACGACGTACGGCTCCGTCGGAACCGAGAACATCATCCGCAGGAAGTTGCCCTCGTAGTCGAGCGCGTTGTCCGGGTACACCATCGGCTGCCCGATGGACTTCTTGTACGCGAACGCGGCGATCGTGGGCATCTTGGCGATCAGGCGCGCGGTGCTCATCTCGACGCCCGCGTCGTCGCGCGGGTCGGACGAGTCCTGGTAGAACGTGGACAGCGCCGCGACGGCGGAGGTCAGGATGCCCATCGGGTGGGCATTCATCGGGAAGCCGTCGAAGAACCGCTTGAACTCCTCGTGGAGCAGCGTGTGGCGCGTCACGAGCGAGACCCAGTCGGCCAGCTGGCGGTCGGTGGGCAGCTCGCCGTAGATGAGCAGGTACGCCGTCTCGAGGAAGGTGGACTTGGCGGCCAGCTGCTCGATCGGGTAGCCCCGGTAGCGAAGGATGCCGTTGTCGCCGTCGAGGTAGGTGATCGCGCTGCGCGTCGGGGCGGTGTTGGCGTACCCGTAGTCCAGCGTGGTCAGCTTGGCGTCCTTGAGCAGCGCGCCGATGTTGATCGCCGGCTGGCCGGCAACCGCACGCTCGATCGGCAGCGACAGCACCTGTTCGCCGATGTGCAGCTCGGCGGTCTCGGGGGCGGCCGGGGTCCCGGCGGCCGGCGCCTCAGCCTTGGTCATGGTCATGCCTGCTCCGCTCCTTGGTGCGCGCGGGTCCGCCCTCCGCTCCCACACGGGTCGGGGGCGCTGTGTGTGGCGGCACCATCGTCCTCCATCGGGCAAGCCGGAAGGGCCGGAGGACCCGCCCCCGGACGGGCCGCTCGTCGGTTTCGCCGTCCCGGGACCGGGGCCGCTGGTGCCCCGCGGGCGTCGGTCCGGTGGGGTTCGGGGTGGTGCGGGCGGGCAACTGGTACCAGGGGTGGGTCTGGTCGGGACCATCGAGCCGGGGAGGCCCGGCGGCGTCCGGGCCTACGGTCAGTGCGAACCCGGATCCCGCCGGTGTCCTGCCCCGGCAGCGTCCGAGACCCCGAGACCCCGAGACCCCGAGACCCGATGACCCGCACCCTCGCCATCGTCGCCCGCTTGCTCGGCCCGGTCGCCGACCCGCGCCGGTTCACGGCCGGCGTCGCGCTCGTGTTCAGCATCACGGCCGTCGGCCTGCTCGCCACCCCGCCGGCCGCCCTGGCCTGGGACATCGGCGCCTACAGCTCGTCGTCCGAGTCGCAGCTGATCTCGATGCAGAACCAGGCCCGCGCCTCGGCCGGCAAGAAGTCGCTCAAGCTCGACACGGCGCTGCGCAAGGTCGCCCGCTGGCGCAGCCAGGACATGATCGAGCGCGACTACTTCTCGCACACGATCAAGGGCACGGACCGCAACGTGTTCTGGTACCTCCAGCACGAGTACGGGTACTGCTTCAAGCTCGCGGGCGAGAACATCGGGACCGTGACCTGGCCGGGCGCGAGCGTCGAGGACGCGACGAGCTGGGTGTTCAACGCGTTCATGGAGTCGTCCGGGCACCGGGCCAACATCATGGGCAAGGCCTGGGACGTGGTCGCCGTGGGCGCCTACAAGGGGCCCGGCGACAAGTTCATGTGGACGGTCCTGTTCGCCGACCGGTGCGGGTCGACCGCGCCCGCGGCGACGCCGAAGCCGACGCCGAAGCCGACCGCCAAGCCGAAGCCCAAGCCGGCCGTGACCCCCCGGCCCACCCCCAAGCCGACGCCCAGGCCGAAGCCGACGCCCAAACCCACGCCGGAGCCGACGCCCGTGCCGACGCCCACGTGGACGCCGTTCGTCTACGTCCCGCCGACGCCGGAGCTCACGGCGGCACCCACGGACCCGCCCGCGCCCACGGACCCGCCCGCGCCCAGCGCGGCGCCCGACGCCTCGTCCGCGGGCGCGGTGCCCCCCGGCACGCTGCGCGTGATCGACGCGCCGGCCGAGCTGGGGCTGGTGGACTCGATCCTCGAGACGATCGCCGCCCGGTTCTTCGGCCAGTAGCGGCCCGTGCGGGCGCCGGGCCATCCGCGCCCCGACCCGTCGCGCCGGTCGCGGGTCCCACCCGCCGCTGGGACCTTCGGGCGGGTGACCACACCACACCGCACCGCTACGGTGGCCACCGTACCCGACTGCCCACCCGCACCCGGAGCCGATCGAGCCACGATGACCTTCCCGTCGCCCCTGGCGCCCGATCCCGCGGTCCCCGCCGGGACCGCCGCCGGCGTGTCCGCCCGGACCGCCATCCTCGAGGCCCGCCAGCTGACCAAGCAGTACCAGCTGACCGGCGAGACGGTGGAGGCCGTGCGGGGCGTGAGCCTGCAGGTCGCACCCGGCGAGTTCGTCGCGCTCATGGGGCCCTCGGGCTCGGGCAAGAGCACCCTGCTCCAGCTGCTCGGTGGCCTCGACCGCCCGACCAGCGGCGACGTCCTGCTCGAGGGCGAGCCCATCGGCCGCCTGTCCGACGAGGACGCCACTCGCCTCCGCCGCGAGCGGACGGGCTTCGTGTTCCAGTCGTTCAATCTGGTGCCGCTGCTCGACGTGGTCGAGAACGTGGGCCTGCCGTTCACGATCGCGGGCCAGGACCCGCGCTCGGGTGACCTCGCCGTCCGCGTCCGGGACGCGATCGCGCTGGTCGAGCTCAGCGGCAAGGAGCGCCATCGCCCCGACCAGCTCTCGTCCGGGGAGCAGCAGCGGGTCGCGGTCGCCCGGGCGATCGTCACCCGGCCGGCCCTGCTGTTCGCCGACGAGCCGACCGGCAACGTCGACTTCACCACCGGCCAGGGCATCCTCGACGCGCTGTGGCGGACCTGCGTGGACCGCGGCCAGACGATCGTGCTCGTCACCCACGACGCCAAGGCGGCGGCCTACGCGGACCGCGTGCTGGTCGTCGGCGACGGACGGATCCGCGACGAGATCGCCATCGGCCGGCGCGACGACCACGCCGCGGGACCCCTGATCGCCCGCCTGGCCCAGCTGGGCCTCTAGCCGCCGTCATGCGCGGCCTGGTCCCGTACGCCTGGCGCAGCCTCGTCGCGAGGCCCGCCCGCACGCTGCTCACCGCGTTCGGGATCGCGATCGGCGTGGCCGTCCTGGTCGCCGCCCTCGCGGTCAACGCCGGCCTCGAGGCATCGATCGACCGGACCGTCGCGTCGCTGGTCGGTCGAGCCGACCTCCGGGTCGCCGCCTTCACCGAGGCCGGGCTGTCGGCCGAGACGCTGGCAGCCGTCGACGGCGTGCCGGGCGTGGCGCTCAGCGCGCCGGCCATCGAGCGCCGCTCGTTCCTCGCGCCGCGCACGGGGCGACCGGGCGCCGACCCGGTCACGGTGCTGGGCATCGACCCCGACCGCGAGCCGCGCGTCCGTGACCTCGTGGTGGTCCGCGGCGTCGCCCTCGCCGACGCGGCCAAGCCCGCGGCCCTCGTGTCGGAGCGCCTGGCCGCGGCCGACGGCCTGGACGTGGGCAGCGAGCTCGGGATCCTGGGTGCCGGGGCACCCGTGCGCGTCACCGTCGTCGGGATCCTCGCGGGCGACGGGCCGGCGCTCGGGTCGTCGGGACGCACCGTGGTGCTGCCGATCGCCGTCGCCGCGGCCCTGGCCACCCCCGACGAGGCGGCTGGTGGTGGCCCGGCGCCCCTCGGCGGCATCACCCGCATCGACGTGGTGCTCGCCGCGGGGGCGGACGTGACCACCGTGACCGCGGGCATCGAGGCGGCGCTGACCGCCGAGCCGTACGTGCTGACCGCGCCCCGGGACGTGGCCGCCACGCTCCGTGCATCGAGCGCCGACGTGCGCGCGATGATGGCGCTGCTGGCCGCGATCACGCTGTTCGCGGCGGCCTTCCTGATCCTCAACACGCTCGCGATGACCGTCGTCGAGCGGATCCGGGAGCTGGGGCTCCTGCGGGCCGCGGGCGCCGGGCGCGGGCAGGTCGTCCGCGTCGTGGTGACGCAGGCCGTCGTGCTCGGCACGGCCGGCTCGGTGGTCGGGCTCGCCCTGGGTGGGCTGCTGGCCGGCTTCGTGGCGGCATGGCTGCGGGCGTCGGGCAGCGTGGCAATCGAGGCGCCCGTGCTCACGCCCGAGGTCCTGGTCGCCGGGTTCCTCGGCGGGCTGGTCGTGACGATCGTGGCCGCGCTCGAGCCGGCCCGCCGGGCGGCGGGCGTGAGCCCCGTGGCGGTGCTGCGCACCCGGGCGGACCCCACCGCCGCCGTCCGGGCGCGGACGCGATGGCTGGTCGCCGTGATCGCGGTCGTGGGCGTGCTGGCCGTCGTCCTCCTGCCCGGCGCCTCGGCGACGCCGTCGGCCATCGCGCGGACCGCGGCCGTGTACGTCGTGCTCCTGGCCGCCGTGCTGCTGAC
>JBFMAT010000078.1:0-5064 GCA_040755495.1 Chloroflexota bacterium | reverse complement strand
CGCCGCCCGTGGCGCGGCCTGGCGCCGCCCGTGGCGCGGCCTGGCGCCGCCCCGTGGCGTTCCGCGGCGTTCCGTGGGGCGGATCGGTCTCTGGGCGACCCAACGAGCGCAGCGTGCGACGTTCCGGTCGGCCAGCGCCTCGGTTGTCGCGAATGGTGGCCGTTCCATGCAACGGACCTCGCGCTGAGCGACCGGTTCGTCCCGGGCTGCATCCGTTGCGTCGCTGGGCGACCGGCGGGCGACCGCGAAGCGACCGGCACCACAGTGCGAGGCCTCGCCCCCGGGCGGAGCGGGGCGCCGCCCGGCTCAGGCCCCCCTGATCGCCTCGGCGGCACGCCGGAGCACCGCAATCGAGGCATCCACGTCCACCTCGGTCGTGGACCAGCCGGAGACCGAGATCCGCATCGCCCGCAGGTCGTGCCAGCGTGTCCCGCCCAGCCACAGCGTCCCGTCCGCCTGGACCGCGCCGATGACCGCGTCCGTCCGCGCGTCCCCGGATCCGGCGTCGCCCGACGGACCGTCGAACCGCACCAGGACCTGGTTGAGCACGACGTCGTTGAGGATCCGGACGCCCGGGGCGCCCGCGAGCCCGGCCGCGAACCGCCGTGCCAGCGCGCAGTCGCGAGACACGAGCTCCGCCACGCCCCGGCGGCCGAGCGAGCGGAGCGCCGCCCACACGGTGAACCCGCGGGCCCGTCGCGAGGACTCGGGCACCCAGTTGTACGGGTCCCGCTCGGCGCCGGTCGTCTCGACGTAGTAGGCCGCCCCCAGCGTCATCGCCGCCTGGTGGGCGGCGGGATCGGCCACGAACGAGAGGCCGGCGTCGTACGGGACGTTGAGCCACTTGTGGGCGTCGGTCGTCCACGAGTCCGCGAGCCCCACGCCTTCGACCAGGTGCCGCCGGGCGGGGTCCGCCGCGGCCCACAGCCCGAACGCGCCGTCCACGTGGAGCCAGCCGCCGTTGGCGCGGACGGCCTCGACGATCGGCGGCAGCGGGTCGAAGGCGCCCGTGTTGACGTTGCCCGCCTGCGCGCACACGAGCGCGGGCCGGTCGAGGCGGCGCAGGACGTCGGCCAGCGCGTCCGGCCGCATCCGGCCCTGGCCGTCGGTAGCGATCCGGGTGACCCGGTCGCGGCCCAGGCCCAGCATCTGGAGGGCGGCGAAGATCGTGACGTGCGACTCGTCGCTGACCACGACCGGGAGTTCCGGGGCGCCGAACAGGCCCTGCCGCTCCACGTCCCAGCCCACCCTCGCGAGCAGGGCGTGGCGGGCCGCAGCCAGCCCCGTGAACGAGGCCATGGTCGCGCCGGTCGTGAAGCCGACGCTGACGCCGGCCGGCAGGCCGAACAGGTCCGCCGCCCAGGCGCCGGCGACCTCTTCCGCGACCGCCGCCGCGGGCCCGATGACGTACAGGCCCGCGTTCTGGTCCCAGGCGCTGGTCAGCCAATCCGCGCCCAGCGCGGCGGGCAGCCCGCCGCCGATCACGAACCCGAAGTAGCGGGGACCCGCGCTGCCGATCAGCCCGCCCTCGGCGTTCGCGGCCAGCGCATCGACCACCGCGGCCGCGTCCTCGCCCTCCTCCGGCAGCGGGCCGCCGAAGCGCGCCCGCAGCGTCTCGAGCGACGCCGTGGCGTGCACGGGCCGTGACGGCAGCCCGGCGACGAACTTGCGGGCGAGCTCGGCGGCGCGCCGCAGCGCCGCGTCCGTGGGGGTGTCGGTGACGGCCGGGTCCATGGTCGATCCTCGCTTCGCGGCAACCCCCGGGAGCGCGAACGCGGGCGGCCGGGGACGGGCCGGGGCACATCATCGCCCGGGTGGCGCCGCACCGCCAAGCAGGCTTGCGCGGTAACTGGTAAAGCGGCTAATATCGGTTACGTCCGTATCCGTCCCCTCGCATGCCCTGGGAGGTCCCGCGATGACCCACGACGACTTCGCCCGCTGGCTCGACGCCTACGTGGACGCCTGGCGGACCTATGACCCCGCGGCCATCGGCGCCCTGTTCAGCGACGAGGCCGAGTACCGCTACCGCCCGTGGGGCGAGCCGGTCCGGGGCCGGGACGCCATCGTCGCGAGCTGGCTCGACAACCGTGACGAGCCGGGCACCTGGGAAGCCGCCTACCGGCCGTTCGCCGTGGACGGCGACCACGCCGTGGCCACCGGCACCAGCCGCTACGACAACGCCGACGGCAAGCAGGGCTACCACAACGTGTTCCTGTGCCGGTTCGACGCCGACGGGCGGTGCCGCGAGTTCACCGAGCTGTTCGCCCAGGAGTACTGACCAGGGCACACGCCGCGGGCGACGCGAGTTGCCGTCCCGCCCCGGCGGGGCGATCATGGACCCGTCGCCGCCGCTCGCCTTGGGGTTTCCGTGCGCGTCATCGAGCGCCCGTGTGCCGTCGCCGGCACCGTCGCCGGCACCGTCGCCGCCGCCCTGCTGACCGGCCTGGTCGCGGCGCCGGGTCCGGTCGACGCCGTCACGGACGCGCTGCCGCCTGTCGTCGCCGCGCCGGCCGCCGCCCCCCGTCCGGGTGGCACGATCACCGCCTCGTCGGTGCCCTTCGTCGTGTCCTGGTCCGGCACCGACCCCGGGTCCGGGATCGCCCGGTACCAGCTGCAGCGGCGCGTGGACGGCGGCTCCTGGGAGACCCTCGCCCTCCCGTCGCGGACCGCGCGGAGCCTGGTCACGGGCCTGTGGCCGCCCCACGAGTACCGCTTCCGCGTCCGGGCGACCGATGCCGCGGGCAACACGGGCGCCTGGGCGACGGGCGCCACGTTGCGCGTCCGCCGCCTCGCCGAGACCGCCGCCGGGCTGGCCACCGAGGGGCCATGGGCGCTGCGCCGCGGGACCGACTACCTGGGCGACCGCGCGCTTCGCTCCGGCACCCCGGGGGCGACGGCGACCTTCACGTTCACCGGCAGCCAGGTGGCGTGGTTCGGCACCCGTGGGCCGGGCTACGGATCCGCCCAGGTGTTCGTCGACGGTGCCCGCGTGGCCACGATCGACCTCCGTCGCGACGCCAGGACCTACCGGCGGATCCAGTTCCGGCACGCCTGGCCCGCCAGCGGCCCGCACACGCTCGCCATCCGCGTCGTGGGGACCGCGGGCCATCCGCTCGTCGACATCGATGGCTTCGTGGTCGTCGACCCGCCCGCCCCCGACCCAGTGCTCGTCGGCGCCGGCGACGTCGCGGTGTGCGGGCAGGACGGCGACTCGGCGACGGCGCGCCTGCTCGACGGCATCGCCGGGCGGGTGTTCGTCGCCGGGGATCTCGCCTACCCGGACGGGACCGCGCGGCAGTTCCGGGACTGCTACGGCCCCACCTGGGGTCGGTGGCGCTCGCGGACGTCGCCCGTGCCGGGCAACCACGAGTACCGCTCGGCGGGGGCGGGCCCGTACTTCGCGTACTTCGGGGTACGGACCGGGACGGCGGGTCGGGGCTGGTACGCCTACGACCTCGGGGCCTGGCGCGTCTACCACCTGAACTCGAACTGCTCGATCGTGGGCTGCGTGGTGGGCTCCGAGCAGGTGCGCTGGCTGCAGGCCGACCTCGCCGCCTTCCCGCGCCAGTGCGTCGCCGCGATCTGGCACCACCCGTTGTTCTCCTCCGGCCGTCACGGCAACACCGCCGGCGTGCGGCCCCTGTGGCGGGCCCTGGAGGCTGCCGGGGCCGAGCTCGTCGTCAACGGGCACGACCATGACTACGAGCGCTTCGCGCCCCAGACGTCGACCGGCATCGCCGCGCCGGCGGGCATCCGCGAGTTCGTGGTCGGCACGGGTGGCGCGGCGCTCCGCGGGTTCGGGACCCTGAAGCCCAACAGCCAGCGGCGCAACGCCGCCACGCTCGGCGTGCTCCGGCTGACGCTCCGGGCGGGCGGCTACGACTGGCGGTTCGTGCCGGTCGCCGGCGGCATGTTCACCGACGCCGGCACCGCCACCTGCCACTGAGCCGTTCCGCGCGGGGCCGCTGCGGAGGGCCAACAGGGCCACACGGGCATTGACGGGACCTCGCCCGGGTCTAGAGTGACGTCCGACGGCCCGGGATCGGTCCGGGCCGCGGGGAGCTCGAGGGGTGTCCGATGCGCGCGTCAGCCCGCCGTGCCGTGTGCACGTGTGTCGTCGCCATGGCCCTGGCACTCGTGGTGCCGGCCATGGCCGCAGCCACCGTCGACGGAGGATGCCAGGTCACCGGCACCTCGACCTCGGGCGGCTCGATCGACCTCACGACGGCCGCGGAGTGGCACCTCAAGAAGAGCGACGTCGCCGGGGGCTCGGGCACCGCGCCGTCCGAGCAGACGGCCGCGACGGTGAGCGCCTATGCCCTCGGCCTGTCGCTGCCGATCGCCTCCGGCAGCGGTGACGGCGGCACCGAGGGCTCCGTCCAGGGCGTCTCGGTCGAGTCGTACGCCGTGCTCGGCGCGCGGTTCACGGTGGGAGGCAGCTCTGTCGGCGAGGGCGGCGGCTGCAGCGGCCAGGTCGTGATCATCATCGATGACGTGAACCCGCTGATGACGGTGCTCGGTGGCGGGGGCGTGGCGGCCGCGGTGGTCGGCCTGCTGGTCCTGCTGACGGCGATGTTCCGGGGCGGTGGCATCGGGTCGAGGCTCGTCGGGGCGATCTTCGGCGCGCTCGGAGGTGCCGGGTTGGGGCTTGCGCTCGCGCAGTTCGGGATCCTCGACGCGACGTCGCTGGTCGGCCTGGGCATCGCCGTCGTGGCCGCCGTGCTCGGCCTCGTCGTCCCCGGCCTGCTGCATCGCGGCACCCCCCAGCTGCCCGTGGCCTGACGCCCCGCCGGCCGGCACGCGGACCCGTCCGGCCCGCGCGTCGGCCGGGTCCGACGCGATCGCCGGGGGCGTATCCTCCGGTTCTCCCGGCCGGGACCGGCCCGGCCGCAGATGGGCGCGCCTCCCGCAGCGCGCCGGCTCGAGGAGGGTGACGCGATGCCCCGTATCGTCCGAGGCGCGCTCCTGCAGGCGACCTGGACCGGCGACAAGGAGTCGATGATCCAGAAGCACGAGGGCTATGCGCACGAGGCGGCCAAGGCCGGCGCCAGGGTGATGCTGTTC
>JBFMAT010000077.1:0-5108 GCA_040755495.1 Chloroflexota bacterium | reverse complement strand
AGGCTCCCCCGCCCGGGTCCCGGCGCCCGCCCCCGCCCCCGCGCCCCCCCCCCCCCCCCCCCCCCGGGGGCCGCCTCCCGTGCGACCGCGGACACGACCCCGTTCGCCGCCGCGATGGCCGGCCGTCGCACGCTCGACGACGCGGGCCTCGATGCCCTCGCCGCGCGGCTGTCCGGGGCGGAGCGCGGGCTGATCCTCGCCGGCCCCGACGACGACCCGCGCCTGCCCGCGGCGCTCGCGGCGCTCGCCCGCGCGACGGGCTTCCCGATCCTCGCCGACCCGCTGTCCGGGCTGCGGACCGGTCCGCACGACCGTGAGCTCGTCGTGGCGCGCGCCGACCAGCTCGTGCGTCCCGGGCCGTGGATCGACGCCCACCGGCCGGACCTCGTGCTGCGCACCGGCGCCATGCCGACCTCCAGGCCGGTCCTCCAGCTGCTTGAGGCGACCCGGCCCGAGCTGCTGGTGCTCGACGGCGACGGGGGCTGGCGGGAGGCCGCGCTGCTGCCGGCGACGTTCGTCCACGCCGACCCGGCCGCCACGGCCACGGCGCTCGCGGCGCGCCTGCCGGAGGGTGGGCCTGGCGCCTGGGCGCTCGACTGGCGCGCGGGCGACCGCATCGCCGATGCGGCGATGACCGCCTGGCTGGCGGGGCTCGACGAGGCGTTCGAGGGGGCGCCGTTCCCCGGGCTCGCCGCGGCGCTCCCCGACGGCGCCGTCCTGTGGGCCGGCAATTCCATGCCCGTGCGGGACCTCGACTCGTGGCTGCCGGCCACGGAACGTGCGATCACCGTGCGCTCGAACCGCGGTGCGAACGGGATCGACGGCGTCGTGTCGACCGCGCTCGGGTCGGCGGCGGTCGCGGAGGGTCCCGTCGCGCTCGTCGTTGGTGACGTGTCGTTCCTCCACGACCTCAACGCCCTGGTCGCCGCCCGGCTGCACGACCTGTCCGCGACGATCGTGCTGGTCAACAACGACGGGGGCGGGATCTTCTCGTTCCTGCCCCAGGCCACCGCCGACCTGCCGGGGACGGGCCTCCCCGAGCACTACGAGGAGTTGTTCGGGACGCCGCACGGGATCGACGTCGGCCCGATCGTGCAGGCGCTGGGCGGCGAGCACCGACGCGTCGGGCACCGGGACCTGGCGGAGGCCATCGCCGAGTCCATCGGCCGGCCCGGCGTCCGTGTGCTCGAGCTCCGCACTGACCGGGCGCGCAACGTCGCGCTGCACCGCGAGGTGGCGAAGGTCGTGGCCGCGGCGCTCGCCCGCGAGACCGGCATGCCGTGAGCGCGATCGTGATCGACGGGTTGCGCTGGGAGGTCCGCTCGCGAGGCGCCGGCCGCCCGCTGCTCCTGCTCCACGGGTTCACCGGTCGCGGGTCGTCGTGGGGTGCGCATGCGACGGCCCTCGCCCGCCGCTTCCGGGTGGTCGTCGTGGACCTGCCGGGCCACGGCCGGTCCGGGTACGCGGCGCCTGCGCGCATGACCGTGGAGCGCACCGCGGACGACCTCGCGACCATCCTCGCGCACCTCGACGCCGCTCCGGCGCACGTCATCGGCTACTCGCTGGGGGCCCGCATCGGGCTGCGGCTCGCGGTCGCCCACCCGGCCGCCGTGGCCAGCCTCGTGCTCGAGAGCCCCTCGGCGGGGATCGAGAACGATGCCGAACGCGCCGCGCGCCGGGCCGCCGACGAGGCGCTGGCGGCGCGTCTCGAGCGGGACGGGATCGCCGACTTCGTCACGGCCTGGGAGCGCAGCCCGGTGTTCGCCTCGCACGCGGCGCTGCAGCCCGGGGTCGTCGCGCGCCAGCGGGCGATCCGCCTCCGGAGCGACCCGCACGGCCTCGCGGCCAGCCTCCGGGGTGCCGGGCAGGGCGCCATGGAGCCGCTGCTCGATCGCCTGCGCGCCGTCACGGCTCCGACGCTCGTGATCGCGGGCGCGCTCGACGACCGGGGCCGCCCGCGCGCGGAGACGGTGGCGCACGGCATCCCCGGCGCCCGGCTCGCCGTGCTCGACGGCATCGGCCACACCCCCCACCTCGAGCATCCGGCCCGCTTCCGCCGCCTCGTCCTCGACTTCCTGCAGGAGGTGCCCGCCGCATGACCAGCCCTGTCGCCTGGACCCCCGTCGTGGACTACCGCGACATCCGATACGAGCACTCGGGGACGGGCATCGCGAAGGTGACCATCGACCGCCCCGAGGTCCGCAACGCGTTCCGCCCCCAGACCGTGCGCGAGCTCATCGACGCCTTCGCCCGGATCCGCGACGACCCCTCCATCGGCTGCGTCCTGCTCACCGGGGAGGGGGACAAGGCGTTCTGCTCCGGCGGCGACCAGAGGTACAAGAGCCCGGACGGCGGCTACCTCGACACCGACGGCATCGCCCGCCTCAACGTCCTCGACCTCCAGCGCCAGATCCGGAGCCTGCCGATCCCGGTCATCGCGCTCGTCAACGGCTACGCCATCGGTGGCGGGCACGTGCTCCACGTCGTGTGCGACCTGTCCATCGCGTCGGAGAACGCGATCTTCGGCCAGGTGGGCCCGAAGGTGGGCTCGTTCGACGCCGGCTTCGGGGTCGGCCTGCTGGCCCGCCTGGTGGGCGACAAGAAGGCGAAGGAGATCTGGTTCCTGTGCCGCCAGTACTCCGCGCAGGAGGCACTGGCGATGAACCTCGTCAACCGGGTCGTGCCGCTGGCGGACCTCGAGGCCGAGGGCGTCCAGTGGGCCAACGAGATCCTGGACATGAGCCCGACCGCGATCCGGTTCCTCAAGTCCGCGTTCCTGGTCGCCACCGACGGCCTGGCGGGGCTCCAGGAGTTCGCCGGCAACGCGACGGGCCTGTACTACACGACCGACGAGGCGCACGAGGGGTCGAGGGCGTTCCTGGACAAGCGTCCCGCGGACTATCGCAAGTACCCGCGGCGGCCGTGACCACGTCCCCGGCCTCGGTCTCCCGCCCCTCCGCCCTGCGCGTCTGGGTCCTCGCCGCGCGCCCGCACACGCTGCCGGCCGCGCTGTCCGGGGTCGTGGTCGGCCTCGGGGCCGCGCTCGCCTCGGGCGCCCCGCTGCGGCTCGACACCGCGCTCGGCTGCCTCGCCGTCGCGCTGCTGCTCCAGGTGCTCGCCAACTTCGCCAACGACCTGTCCGACTTCCGGCGCGGGGCCGACACGCCCGACCGGCAGGGGCCCACCCGGGTCACGGCCGCCGGCTGGGTGACCGAACGCCAGCTCGAGGTCGCGATCGCGTTCACCATCGGCCTGGCGGGGCTGGTGGGCCTGTGGCTGGTGTCCGTGGGCGGCCCGGTGGTGCTCGGGCTGGGCGTGGCCGCGGTGATCGCCGCGCTCGCGTACACCGGTGGCCCGTTCCCGTACGGGTACCGGGCGCTGGGCGAGGTGTTCGTGTTCATCTTCTTCGGCCTGGTCGCGGTGGTCGGGACCGCGTACCTCCAGGTGCTGCGGCTGGAGCCGCTGTTCCTCGTGGCGGCGCTGCCGCCGGGCGCGCTGATCACGGCCATCCTGGTCGTCAACAACCTGCGCGACATCCCGACCGACGCCGCGGCCGGCAAGCGGACGCTCGCGGTCGTGCTGGGCCGCGGCGCGACGGAGGCCGAGTTCGGGTTGCTGCTGGGCGTGGCGTACGCCGTGCCGGTGGTCATGACCGCCTACTGGACGATCGCGAACGTGGGGCCCGCGCCCGACGCGGTCGTGTTCCGCTGGGCCGCCCTGCTGCCGGTCCTCACGCTGCCGATGGCACGACCGCTGCTGCGCACGGTGCGCGGGTTTGCCGACCCGCGCGAGCTGAACCTCGTGCTCAAGGGCACGGCGCGCCTGTCGCTCTGGTTCGCCCTGCTGTTCGCGGCCGGGCTGGCGCTGGCGGGCGCAGGCCGGGCGGGGCCGGCGGCGTGATCCGGTCCGCGTCGTGGACCCGCGTCCGTGTCCCGTTCCGCGCGCCGTTCGCGACCGCCGCAGGGACGTGGACGGCGCGCGTGTCCCGGCTCCTGCGCGCCGAGCTCGAGGACGGGCGGACGGCCTGGGGTGAGGCGGTGCTCGACGACGAGAACGACGCGCCGGTGCTCGAGGCGCTGCTCGACGAGGCCGTGGCCGCGGGACTGGCACCCGCCCCCGCGCTGCTCGACCGGGCGGGCGCGGCCGGACGGGCCATGGCGTCGGCCATCGACCAGCTCGCGCTCGACGATCGCGCCGTGGCCGCGGTGCTCGCGGACGGCGTGCGCGTGAACGCGACGATCGCTGCCGGCTCGCCGGACGAGGTGGCCACGGCGGTCGCGGACGCCGTCGGGCGCGGGTTCCGGACGCTCAAGCTCAAGGCTGGCCGCGACGAGGGCGTGGCCGCGCTGGTCGCGAGCATGGGCGCAGCGCGTGGCGCCGCCGGCGACGAGGTGGCGCTGCGGCTGGACGCCAACGCGGCCTGGGACCTCGAAGGGGCCGTCCTGCGGCTGCGGGCGCTGGCCGGGTTCGGGCTGCAGTACGTCGAGCAGCCGCTGGCCGCGGCCGACCTCGCCGCGATGGCCGCGCTGCGGTCGCGGGTCGGCGTGCCGGTCGCGGCCGACGAGGCGGTGTCGTCCGTCGCCGAGGCGCGGGCCGTGCTGGCGGCCGGCGCGGCGGACGTGCTCGTGGTCAAGCCGGCGCGCGTCGGGGGGCGGCCGGCGGTGGCCGAGATCGCGCGCCTCGCCGCCGGCGCCGGCGTCCCGGTCGTCGTGACCTCGTCGTTCGAGACCGGGATCGGGCTGCGGGCCGCGGTCGTCGCGGCCGTGGGCCTCCCCGACGTCCCCGGCTGGCCGGCCGCGGAGCGCGCGCACGGCCTCGCGACGCTCGGGCTCCTCGAGGACGACCTGCTGGCCGGCCCGCTCGAGGTGGCCGGCGGGCGGCTCCAGGCCGGAGACCCGGGCGCCGTCGAGGTCGACGAGGCGGCCGTCGCCCGCTACCGGGTGCCGGTGGTGGCCCGGTGAGCGACGGCTGGTCCGCGGAGGCGCTGGTCGCGCGGCACGCCCGTGACGCCGGCGCCGAGCTCGCGGTCGTGGATGGCGGGATCACCCTGACATGGGCGGAGCTGGACGCACGATGCGATGCGGTCGTCGCGGACCTGGCGGCCGCCA
>JBFMAT010000076.1:0-6400 GCA_040755495.1 Chloroflexota bacterium | reverse complement strand
TGGAGCGCGGGGCGAGCGCGGCCAGCGTCGCGAGGACGAGCAGCGCGGCGACCAGCGGCAGCAGCACACCGGACGCGAGCGTCGACAGCGCGCTCGGCATGTCCGTGTGCTCCTCCCGCGTGGCGGCGCCCGCGGGCGTCCGCGGTGGGCTCGTGGATTGGGCTGGGTCAGGCGGTCAGGCCGCGAACGGCTCCCGTGACCTCGGGACGATCACCGCGCCCGGCGGCGGATGACCTGGGTGGCCCGCGCCGGCTCGCGGCGTGCCGCGGCGGCCGGGGGTGCCGCCACCCGATCGGGCTGCGCCGGCCTGGACGTCGCCTTGAGTCGCTGGAGCGCCCACACGACGTCGCCGGCCACGCTGTCCGGCACGCGCGTCCGGGCGGACCGCAGCACCTTGGCGGCCAGCTGCGCCTCGCCGCCGATCCCCGCCTGCTCGATCACGCGGACGGCGAACGCCGCGAGCTCGCCGTCCACGAGCCACGGCCGGACGCCTTCGATCGCGGTGGCCCCGTGCGCCGCGATCGAGTCACGCCACTCGATCCGGCGGTCGCGCGGTGCCGACTGGGCCTGCTCGAGTAACGCGGCCAGCTCCATCCAGGTCCTCCGTGCCCCCTCCATCTGTTCGCCACCATGGTACCGTCTCGTTCGCTATCTTGCAGTATTACGAAACAACGGTAGATTGTGCGCGGCAACCGGCTGCGGAGGCATCGTCTCCCGACAATGATCCAGGCAACCCAGCGGCCCGACGACGCGGAGCGGCTTCGCCAGTTCAAGGCGGAGTTCTTCAAGGCGCTCGCTCATCCGCTGCGGATCCGGATCCTGGAGCTGCTGCGCGCGGGGCCGCTGAGCGTGACCCAGATCCAGGAGGCGACGGGGGTCCCCACGTCTTCGGTGTCGCAGCAGCTGGCGGTGCTGCGCGGGCGGAACGTCCTCGTGACCGAGCGGCGCGGCACGACGATCATCTACAGCGCACCGGATCCGGAGCTGTTCGCGCTGCTGGACGTGGCGCGGCGCATCTTCAACGCGCACCTGAGCGACACGGTGGACCTGCTCCGCCTGGTCGAGGACGAGGGCACGACCGTCGGAGAGCCGTTCGCGGCCCTCCGCCCGCGCTGAGCCGCACCCGCGGCGTCGAGGCCCCTCAGCAGATCCGGGGCAGCTGCTCCCCCACCAGCATGTCCACGATCCGCTCGCTGCCCACGATCGTGCGCATCGTGACCATCCCCGGGTGATCCGCGACGACCTCGCCGATCCGGGCCGCCTCCGCGCCCTCGGGCGTGGCGCGCATCGCGGCCAGCACCGCGTCGGCCGAGGCGGCGGGCACGATCGCGACCAGCTTGCCCTCGTTGGCGACGTGGAGCGGGTCGAGGCCCAGGAACTCGCACGCGGCGCGGACGGGGCCCGGGATCGGGATCGCCGGCTCGTCGAGCACCATGCCCACCCGCGACGTGGCGGCGATCTCGTTGAGCGCCGACGAGAGTCCGCCCCGGGTCGGGTCGCGCAGCACCCGCACGTCCGGCTCCACGGCCAGGATCGCGGCCACCAACCCGTTGAGCGACTGGGTGTCGGACGCGATCTCGACCTCGAACTCGAGGCCCTCGCGGACGCTCATGATGGCGACCCCGTGGAGCCCGATCGGGCCGGACAGCAGCACGGCGTCACCCGGCCGCGCCCGCTCGGCCGACGGCGCCACGCCGTCCGGCACGAGCCCGATGCCCGAGGTGTTGACGAACAGCCGGTCCGCCGCCCCCCGCCCCACGACCTTGGTGTCGCCGGTGACGATCCGGGCGCCGGCCCGCTCCGCCGCGGCCGCCGCCGAGGCCGTGATCGAGCGCAGCTCCTCGAGCGGCAGCCCTTCCTCGATCACGTAGGCGAGGCTGATCGCGACCGGGGCGGCGCCCATCATCGCGAGGTCGTTGATCGTCCCGTTCACGGCCAGCTCGCCGATGTCCCCGCCCGGGAACCGGATCGGCGACACGACGAACGAGTCGGTGGTGAAGGCGAGCCGCGAGCCCGCGATCTCCACCACGGCCGCGTCGTTGAGCGGGCCGCCGGGCGAGGCGGCGGCGAGCGCGGGCGCCAGGACCTCGCGCATCAGCGCGTTGGACAGCTGGCCGCCCGAGCCGTGGCCCAGGATCACGCGCTGGTCCTCGGAGATCGGCGCGGGACAGGCGACGCCGGCCGGATCGATGGTCGTGAGCGGCTCGTCCGAGGTGGTCATCGCGGCGCCTCCTGCGCGGAGGATGCCACGGGCGCCTGGGACGCGGGCGCCTGGGACGCGGGCGCCTGAGACGCGGGCGCATGTGACACCGGGACCAGCGGCAGCGCGCCGCTGAAGCCGCCCGTCGCCGCCAGCCCGCGACCGGCCGCGAAGAACGCGGCGCAGGTGCCCTCGGAGCTGACCATCGGCGCCCCGAGCGGCTTCTGCGGTGAGCAGAGGGTGCCGTAGGCAGCGCAATCGAGCGGGGTCCGCTCGCCGGTCAGGATGGCACCGGCGATGCACGCGGGGTGCTCGTTGGTCCGGATGTCGCCGACGTCGAACTTGCGCTCGGCGTCGAACCGCGCGTACTCCGGCCGCAGCCGGTAGCCGGAGCGCGGGATCTCGCCGATCCCCCGCCACTTGCGCTCGCCCACCTCGAACACGGCGAGCACCTGGCGCTGGGCGAGCGGCACGCCCTCGCGGGTGACGGCGCGGGTGTACTGGTTCTCGACCTCCGCCCGGCCCGCCTCCAGCTGGCGGATCGCCATCCAGATGCCCTCGAGGAGGTCGAGCGGCTCGAACCCGGTGACCACGATCGGCACGCCGTACTTGGCGGCGATCGGCTCGTACTCGGTCCAGCCCATGATCGCGCACACGTGGCCGGCGGCCAGGAACGCCTGGACCTGGTTGGAGGGCGACTCGAGCAGCGCGGTCATCGCCGGCGGCACCAGCACGTGCGACACGAGGACGCTGAAGTTGTCGATGCCGCGCCGGGCGGCCTCGGCCACCGCCATCGCGTTGGCGGGCGCCGTGGTCTCGAAGCCGACGGCGAAGAACACGACCTGCCGGTCCGGGTTGGCGAGCGCGATCTTCACCGCGTCCAGCGGCGAGTACACGATCCGGACGTCCGCGCCCCGCGCCTTGAGCGCCAGCAGGTCCGTGGTGGAGCCGGGCACCCGCAGCATGTCGCCGTACGAGGTGAAGATGACGTCCGGCCGGGCGGCGATCGCGAGCGCCTTGTCCACCTGCTCGAGGGGCGTCACGCACACCGGGCAGCCCGGTCCGTGGATCATCCGGACGCCCTCGGGCAGCGCCTCGTCGATCCCCTGCTTGACGATCGTGTGGGTCTGGCCGCCGCAGACCTCCATCAGCGTCCAGGGACGGGTGGTGATCCGGTGGATCTCGGCCAGCAGCTTCTTGGCGAGCACGGGGTCGCGGTACTCGTCGAGGTACTTCACGACGGTCGCCCCCCGAGGGTCGCCGGCGGCACCTGGCCGCCGAACGGCAGGTCATCGTCGGACACGATCGCGGGCTCCGCCATGCCCGGGCCCATGGTCATCAGCTCGGGGCCGATGACGCCCATGGAGTCGAGCACGGCGAGGGTCTTGAGCGCCTCCTCCTCGTCGACCCGCGAGATCGCGAAGCCCACGTGGACGATGACGTAGTCGCCCAGCTTGACCTCGGGCAGGTACGCCAGGCAGGCGTCCTTGCGCACGCCGCCGAAGTCCACCTTGCCCATGGCGAGGCCGGCCTCGTCGCGGATCTCCGTGACCCGACCCGGGATGCCCAGACACATGACGTTCAGCCCTCCTGCGCCGCCGCCGCACCCGCGACGCCGGTCCCGAGCCGGGCCGCGGCGACCGCGGCCTGGCCGTAGCTCACGCCGCCGTCGTTGACGGGCACGAGCCGGTTGATGAACACCTCGAAGCCGTCGCGGGCCAGCCGCCGCAGCAGCACGGACGCCAGGCGCCGGTTCTGGAACACGCCCCCGGACAGGCAGACCGTCCGGACGCCAGACGTCGCGCGGGCCGCCGCGAGCAGCTCCCGGGTGACGAGCGCGATGGTCTCCTGGAACGCCGCGGCCAGCGGTGCCGCGCTCGTGCCGCCCGCGCGGGCCGCGACCAGGGCGGCGAGGGTGGGGCGCGGGTCGTAGACCAGCAGCCCGTCCACGCGCGCGATCCGGTACGGCAGCGCGGGCGCGGCGCGCTCGCCGGCGGCGAGCTCGAGGTCGATCGCCGCCTGGGCCTCGAACTCCGCCACGTCCCGGATCCCCAGCAGCGCGGCCGCGGCGTCGAACAGGCGCCCGGCGGAGGACGCGACCGGGGCGTTGAGCCGCCGCACGACCTGCTGGCGGACGAGCGCGACCTCGCGCGGGTCGAGGCGGGCGAGGAACGGGGCGGCCGCCTCCTGGTCCACGGGGATGGCGAGGCCGCCGGCGGGGTCGACGAGGTCGCCGTCGAGCGGCTCGGCGCCGAACAGGTAGCCGAGCGCCATCCGGTACGGCCGCTTCACCGCCAGCGCGCCGCCGGGGAGCGGCGCCCGCCCGAAGCGGGCCAGGCGCGTGTACCCGCGCAGGTCGGCGAGCAGCAGCTCCCCCCCCCACAGGGTGCCGTCGTCGCCCATGCCCAGCCCGTCGTACGCGACGCCCAGGAACGGCTGCGTGATCCCGTGCTCGGCGGCGCACGAGGCGACGTGCGCGTGGTGGTGCTGGACGGCGATCCGCCGGTCGGCCGGGAAGCGCTCGAGGGCGTACTTCGTCGACAGGTACTCGGGGTGGAGGTCGTGGACGACGACCTCCGGCTTCACTGCGAGCAGCCGCGACAGGTGGGCGAGGCCGTCCGTGAACGCACGGTGCGTGGCCAGGTCCTCGAGGTCGCCGTTGTGGGGCGCGACGTGCGCCCGGCCGCCGCGGGCCAGCGTGAACGTGTGCTTGAGCTCGGCGCCCACGGCGAGCAGTGGCGTGGGCGCCGGGACGGGCAGCGGCATCGGGTCCGGCGCGTAGCCGCGAGCCCGGCGGACGATGGACTCCCGGCCGGCAACCACGCGCGTCACCGAGTCGTCGTAGCGCGCCCGGATCACGCGGTCATGGGCCAGGAAGCCGTCCGCGAGGCCCGCCAGGCGCTCGAGCGCGTCCTCGTCGTCGGTCGCCAGCGGCTCGTCGGTGAGGTTGCCGGAGGTCAGGACGATCGGCCGGCCGACCGCGGCCAGCAGCAGGTGGTGGAGCGGCGTGTAGGGCAGGAACACGCCCAGGCGCCGGTTGCCGGCGGCGACCCCCGGGGACAGGTACGGAGTGCCGTCGCCGCGCGCCTCGAGCAGGACGATGGGCCGGCTGGGGGCGGTCAGCAGCTCGCGCTCCGCGGCGCCCACGTGGCACAGCGCCCCGGTCGCCGCGAGGTCCGCGACCATGATCGCGAACGGCTTCGCCCAGCGGCGCTTGCGGTCGCGGAGCCGACGCACGGCCTCGTCGTCGGTCGCGTCGCAGGCGAGGTGGTAGCCGCCGAGACCCTTGACCGCGACGATCTCGCCGCCGAGCAGCGCCCGGACCGCGGCGGCCAGGGCATCCTCGCCCGCAGCCACCGGCGCCGGGGCGGCGGTGGGTCGCCAGGACAGGCTCGGGCCGCAGGCGGGGCATGCGACCGGCTCGGCGTGGAAGCGGCGGTTGGCGGGGTCGCGGTACTCGGCGTCGCAGGCGGCGCACAGCGGGAAGGCGCGCATCGTGGTCTGGGCGCGGTCGTACGGCAGCTCGTCGATGATCGTCGCCCGCGGGCCGCAGTTCGTGCAGTTGGTGAACGGATAGCGGAACCGCCGGTCGGCGGGGTCGAACAGCTCGCGCAGGCAGTCGTCGCAAGTGGCGATGTCGGGCGGGAACAGGCGGTCCGCCGTGGCCGCGGCGACGCTGTCGTCGATGGCGAACGGCCGCGGCAGCGCGGCGCCGGCGCCGGGTGCGAGGGGCATGACCGTCACGCGCTCCACGCGGGCGCGCGGGGGCGCGTCCGTGCGCAGGCGGGTCGCGAAGGCGTCCAGGGCGGGCGCGGGGCCGGCGGCCTCGATCTCCACCCGGCCGGCGGCGTTGCGGACGCGGCCGGCGAGCCCCAGCTCGGTGGCCAGGCGCCACACGAACGGGCGGAAGCCGACGCCCTGCACGACGCCCTCGACGAGGAAGCCGCGGGCGGGGATCGCGTCGCTGGCGGCCGGGACGCGCACGTCCTGGTGGACGGTTGCTGCCATGCGACTAGCGTCCGCCCGGAGCGGGGCTCCTCAACGTGCCGAACGGCCCGCAATCGCCCCGCCGGTCGGCCGCTGGCGGGTGACCCCTCGCCCGCAGGTGCCGCTCCCGGGCCAGGATCGCCGTCGGCGGGCGTCGTCAGCCGGGTGGCGGCGGCGTGGCGTCGGGCGGCGGCGTTGCCGGTTCGGGGGTCG
>JBFMAT010000075.1:0-8905 GCA_040755495.1 Chloroflexota bacterium | reverse complement strand
CCGGAGCCGACGGCCACGCCCAGCCCGCCGCCCTCGCCCACGCCCAGCGCCGCGCCAACGCCCACGCCGGAGCCGACGGCCACGCCGACGCTGCCGCCCGCGATGCCGATCGCGACGGTCCGTGCGCTGCCGGACGACACGCCAGTTGTCGTCGAAGGCGTCCTCACGACGGCCCTCGGCGCGCTCGAGGACGGACGGAGCGGGTTCGTCCAGGACGCCACGGGCGGCATCGCCCTCTACCTCGACGCGGCGTTCGCGCTCGCCATGCCGCCCGGTAGCCGCGTCGTGGTCACGGGGACCCTGGACAGCCGCTACGCCCAGCGGACGGTTCGGGTCGACCGGGCGGACGTGGTGCTGCTGGCACCCGACGCCCTGCCCGTCCCATCGCTCGCCGAGACCGGTGCGGCGGGCGAGCCGCTCGAGGGTCTCCGCCTGGAGCTCGCGGGCGTCGTCACGGAGGCGCCGAGCGCCCTGTCGGACGGGCTCGGCCTGATGATCGACGACGGCACCGGCCCGGTTCGGGTGATCGTCGGTGTCGACGCCCTCGGCGCCTCGACGCCCGCGGCCGGCGACGCCGTGGTCGCCCGTGGCCCGCTCGGGCAGCGCGACAGCGGTGGGTCCGGGCTGGCCGGCTACCGCCTCCACGCCACGCTGGCGGGTGAGCTCGAGGTCCTCGGGCCGTCCCCATCCCCGTCCCCCTCGCTCTCGCCCGAGCCCGAGCCCACGCCCGCACCGACGACGACGCCCACGCCCTCGTCGTCCCCGACGCCATCGCCGTCGCCCACGTCCACGCCCACGCCCACGCATTCGCCGACCCCGACCCCGTCACCCACCCCGGCGCCGACCCCGAGCCCGTCGCCGGTCGTCGTCGACATCGCGGCGGCGCGGGCCGCGCGACCGGGCGACCGGGTCACCGTGCGCGGCGTCGTCGTCGCCGAGGCAGGCCGGCTCGGCACCCCGCCGCTGTTCGCAATCGCCGACCCGTCCGGCGGCCTGCCGGTCCGCCTCCCGGACGACGTCGCGGGACCCGTGCGCGGCGCGCTGGTCGAGGTCACCGGCAAGATCGCGGACCCGTACGGGCAGACGGAGCTGCGGGCATCGACTGGTGGCCTGCGGGTCCGCGGCTCGGGCGCGCCGCCGGCGGCGCGCCCGATCGATGCCGGCGAGGCCGGCGAGGCCACCGAGGGCCGGCTGGTGACGGTCCGCGGCACGGTCTCGGTATCGGCCGCGAAGTCGACCAGCGGCGACATCGCGCTCACGATCGAGGGCGAGGACGGCCGCTCGCTCCGCGTCCACGCCGACGCCTCGGCCGGGATCGACCCGGCGACCCTGCGCAAGGGGCTGACCGCGACGTTCACCGGCGTGCTCGGCCAGCGCGCCTCGCGCAAGGGCGCCCTGGACGGCTACCGCGTCTGGCTTCGCGACCCGGCGGACGTGGCCGTGATCTCTGCGCCCGGCGCCTCGCCCTCCCCGTCCGCGGCCGCAAGCGCGACGCCCCCGCCCGCGGGCCCGGGCGTCATCGCGATCGCCGCTGCCAGGCGTCGCGACGGGGACCGGGTCGCGGTCGAGGGCGTCCTCACCATCGGTCGCACGCTGCTCGACGCGAGTGGTCGACGAACGATCGTCGAGGACGCGAGCGGCGCGATCGAGGTCTATCTCGCGTCCCCCGACGCCGCCGTTCGCGCCGGCCTCCGGGTGCGCGTGACCGGCATCGTCGGGCAGGCCTACGGGGCACCCCGCCTGCGTGCGGAGACGGTGCGGGTCCTGGGCAACGGACGGCCCGTGGCCCACGACCTGCACAAGGCGCCGGCGGCGGCCGACGAGTGGCGGCTGGTCCGGGTCAGCGGGACGATCACCGACGTCCGACGGCTCGGCGACCGCTGGCTGGCGGAGCTGGACCTCGGCGCCGTCCGGGTGCCGGTGTCCGGGCTGGCGGGGAGCGGGATCGCGTCATCGGCGGTGGTGGAGGGCCGGCGGGCGAACGTCACCGGCATCGTGCGCCGGCCGTACCCGACCGCCACGGACCGGCGGTTCGCCGTGGTGCCGCGGGGCCCGTCGGACGTGGTGCTCGGGGCGGCAGCCACGACGGGTCCCGGCGCCGGTCCGGGCTCCACCGCCGCCCCCGGCGCGTCGCCCGGCGCCGGCGGCCCCGCCAGCGGTGGCGCGCTCGCGGCTGGAGACGTGGACCTCGTCCGGCTCGCCGACCACGTGGGACGCACCGTGCGTGTCGGCGGCCTCGTGACGGAGCTCGAGCCGGATGGCGCCCGCCTCGACGACGGGACCGCGACGGCGCGCCTGGTCCTCGCCGGCGAGGCCGCGGACCTCGTGGCGCTGCTGCAGCCGGGGGACGCGCTCAACGCCACCGGCACCGTGGAGCGCCGGGCCGACGAGGTCGTCCTCGTCGTGGCCGATCCCGCGAACCTTGTCCTGGTCGGCGACCTCGGCCAGGTACCGGCGGAAGGCGAACCCGGAGCGGACGCGCCGGGCGGACCCGTGGACGCGGCGGCCGGCTCGGCGGACCCGGCGGGTGTGGTGCAGGCCGCCCTCGCCGGCGACGCGCCGGTCGACCCGGCGTCGGCGGGCCTCGGCACGCTCGTCCTCGTCGCGGCGATGTCCGTCCTGGTCACCGTTGCCCGCCGGCACCGCGGCCGGCGGCTGCTGGAGGCGCGGGTTCGGGCCCGGATCGAGGCGCTGGCCCGGCCCGCCGAGGCCTCCGCGCCGGATCCCGTGGAGGGTCAGCGATGATCGCCGGCCGCCACGGAGCGGCCGCCCCGCGACCCGGGCGGCGGCCCGTGACGACCCCGGACGGCGGCGTGAGGGCCCTGACCGGGGGCCGGCGACGGCTCCCGTTCGGGCAGCGTTCGCCCCCGAACGGGCCGTGCACGCGCGGAATGGCTTGACGCTGCTCGAATCAGCCCCCTATCCTCGGCGCCAGCCGCACGCTCGCACGAGCGTGCTGAACGAGGGCAGTGCACTTGCCGAACGCGGACGCCCGCGTCGCGATCCCCGCCGGCGAGCGGCAGTACCACATCGGGCTCGGCCCGGGTGAGCTGGCCGACTACATCCTCCTCCCCGGTGACCAGGATCGGACCGACCGCATCGCGGCCCGGTTCGACGCTGTGGAGTTCCGCCACCGCCACCGCGAGTTCAACACCGTGACCGGCACCTACCGGGGACTGCGGGTCTCGTGCGTGTCCACCGGCATCGGCACGGACAACATCGAGATCGTGGTGAGCGAGATCCTCGCCCTCGTCAACCACCCGACGCTCATCCGCATCGGCTCCTGCGGCGCGCTCCAGGAGGGGATGGAGCTGGGGGACCTCGTGGTCTCGTCCGGGTCGGTGCGGCTCGAGACGACGACCAACTGGTTCGTCCACGAGGGCTACCCCGCCGTCGCCCACTACGAGGCGATCCTGGCCCTGGTCGAGGCCGCCGAGCGGCTCGGCCACCGGCATCATGTCGGGATCACGGCGACTGCGCCCGGGTTCTTCGGCCCGCAGGGCCGCCCGATCCCGCAGCTGCCCATCCGCTACCCTGACCTCGCGGCCGAGATGACACGACAGGGCGTCCTGAACTTCGAGATGGAAGCCTCGGCGCTCCTCGTGCTCGCGGGTCTCGGTGGCTGTCGCGCCGGCGTCGTGTGCGCCGTCTTTGCCAACCGCCGAACCGGCGAGTTCGTCGTTGGCGAAGGGAAGGACCGGGCGGAAGCCGCCGCGGTGGAGACGGGGCTCGAGAGCCTCCTGATCCTCGCGGAGCTGGACCGCCAGAAATCGATGGCCGGGGCGGTGCGTTGGCGCCCGTCGCTCTGGGCCCCAGAATGAGCGCCAGAACCCGGCGAACCCGCGGACTCGAGGGGCGTGCTCTCGTGACGCGGATAGCGTGAGGAGGAGTGGACCCGATGGCTCAGGCCTATTGCGTCAAGGACAAGATGAAGGTCGAGGTCCAGAACCCGCAGCAGATCACGATGAAGAACGGCAAGCCGGCGCTCTCGGGCACCTGCCCGAAGTGTGGCGGCAAGGTGTTCAAGATCGGCGGCTGACCTCGCCGTCAGTGACCAAGTTGAGCCCCCGAAGGCACTGCCGGAGGGGGCTCAATGGTGTCTCGCGCGGACCCATTGGGCCTGCCGCAAGGGGCCGCCCGTCCGGGGAGCGTGCAGGGGCCTTTGCTAAGATTCACGGTGAACCCCTCGACCCAGCACTCCGAGGTCACGCCCTGTCCGCACTCACGGCCATCGCCCCCGACCTCGGCAGGGATTCCCATCGAGCGGGGACGAGCCTCCACGAGCACCGGTCCCCCGGCCGCCGCGCCCGCCCCGGCGCGTCGCCCGGCTTCGGGGTCGCCGCCGCCGTCGCCTCACCGGCGACCGCCGCCGCGTTCCCGACGTCGCCTCGACCGGCCCTCGCCGCAGGGCAGCACCAGGCTCGTCCCACGGTTCGCCAACCCAACCCGTCGAGCGCGTCTGCGCAGGCGCTCGACGACCTGCGTCCCGGCTCCAAGGAGGTCTCCCGATGACCGTTCGCGTGGGCATCAACGGCTTCGGCCGCATCGGCCGCCAGTCGCTCAAGGCCATCATCGAGCGCGCCCCGGACGTCGAGGTCGTCGCCGTCAACGACCTCGTGGACGTCTCGATGAACGCGCTCCTGTTCAAGCACGACTCGACCTACGGCACGTTCCCGGGCGAGGTCTCCCACACCGACGACTCGATCGTCGTGGACGGCCGCGAGATCAAGGTGCTCCAGGTCGCCGATCCGGCCCAGCTCCCCTGGAAGGACCTGGGCGTGGACATCGTGATCGAGTCCACCGGCCGCTTCACCGATGCCGACAAGGCCCGCGCCCACGTCGCGGCCGGCGCGAAGAAGGTGCTGATCAGCGCCCCGGCCAAGAAGGAGGACGTCACGATCGTCCTCGGCGTCAACGAGAGCGCCTACGACCCCGCGAAGCACGTAATCATCAGCAACGCGAGCTGCACGACCAACTGCCTCGCGCCCGCGGCCAAGGTCGTGCATGACAAGTTCACGATCCGCCGCGGCCTGATGAACACCATCCACAGCTACACCAACGACCAGCGCATCCTGGACGTCGCGCACAAGGACCCGCGCCGCGCCCGCTCCGCCGGCCTGAACATCATCCCCACCACGACCGGCGCCGCGAAGGCCCTCGCCCTCGTGATCCCGGACCTCAAGGGCAAGTTCGACGGCTTCAGCCTGCGCGTCCCCACGCCGACCGTGTCCGTCGTGGACTTCACGGCGGAACTCGACAAGGAGACGACGGTCGAGGAGCTCAACCAGGCGTTCCGCGACGCCGCCGCCGGCCCGCTCAAGGGCATCCTCGGCGCGTCGGACGAGCCGCTCGTGTCCACGGACTTCCGGGGCGACGATCGCTCCTCGATCGTGGACTTGCCCTCGAACATGGTCCTGGGCGGCAACTTCGTGAAGGTCATCGCCTGGTACGACAACGAGTGGGGCTACAGCTGCCGCGTCGCGGACCTCGTCCGCTACATCGCCGAGCGCCTGTAGGCGGCCGCCGACGAGGCCGGCCACGGCCGGCCGACACCGGAGCCCGCCCCGGAGGAACCGAACATGGACAAGCTCACCGTCCGGGACCTGGACGCCGCGGGCAAGCGCGTCTTCGTGCGCGTGGACTTCAACGTCCCGCTGCAGGACGGCAAGGTCACCGACGACTCGCGAATCCGCGCCGCGCTGCCGACGATCCGCCACCTGCAGGCGCAGGGCGCCCGCATCATCCTCGCCAGCCACCTCGGCCGCCCCGACGGCAAGGTGTCCGACAGCCTCAGGCTCCGCCCCGTGGGCGAGCGCCTGGGCCAGCTGCTGGGCCGCACCGTGCCGGTCACCGGCGACGCGCTGGGCGTGGGCACCGAGGACGCGCTCAGGCGCCTCCGCAACGGCGAGGTGCTGCTGCTCGAGAACCTCCGCTTCCACGCGGAGGAGGAGAAGAACGACCCCGAGTTCGCGAAGGCGCTGGCCTCCTACGCGGACGTGTACGTGAACGACGCGTTCGGGACCGCGCACCGGGCGCACGCCTCGACCGTGGGCATCGCGAAGGTGCTGCCGGCCTACGCCGGCTTCCTGATGGAGAAGGAGCTCGCGAACCTCGGCAAGCTGCTCGAGAACCCGGAGCGCCCGTTCGCCGCGATCATCGGCGGCGCCAAGGTCAGCGACAAGATCAAGGTCCTCAAGCACCTCCTCGACAAGGTCGACGTGATGGTCATCGGCGGCGGGATGGCGAATACCTTCCTGCTCGCCCAGGGCAAGCCCGTCGGCAAGAGCCTGGCCGAGCCGGATCGCGTCGAGGACGCCCGGGCGATCCTGGCCGCGGCCGAGGAGAAGGGCGTCACGGTCGTCCTGCCGGTCGACGTGGTCGTGGCCAAGGAGGTCACCCGCGGCACCGAGTACAAGACGATCCCGGCCGAGAAGGTCCCGGCCAGCTGGCACATCGTGGACCTCGGCAAGCAGACCCTCGCCAACATCGAGGCGGCGCTCGCGGACGTGCGCACGGTCCTCTGGAACGGCCCGCTGGGGGTGTTCGAGATCCCGTCGTTCGCCCACGGGACCAAGGCGATCGCCCGCTTCCTCGCGGACCGGGCGGACGCCGGCGCGGCCGTCGTCATCGGCGGCGGCGATTCCGTGGCCGCGATCACCCAGCAGGGCCTCGCGGACCGCATGACCCACATCAGCACCGGCGGCGGCGCCTCGCTCGAGTTCCTCGAGGGCCGCGAGCTGCCGGGCGTCACGGTCCTCCTGGATCGTGTGCCGGAGGCCGTCAAGTGAGCGACACCACCATCGCCTGGGTCGATGCCCGGGAGATCCTCGACTCGCGGGGCAACCCCACCATCGAGGTGGACGTCGTCACCGAGGACGGCTCGCTGGGCCGCGCCGCGGTGCCGTCCGGCGCCTCGACCGGGATCAACGAGGCCGTCGAGCTGCGGGACGGCGACAAGGCGCGCTTCGGGGGCAAGGGCGTGCTGACGGCGGTCAGCAACGTCACCGAGCGGATCGGCCCCTCGATCCTCGGCTTCGACGCCGCCGACCAGGCGGACATCGACGCCACCCTGATCGAGCTCGACGGAACGCCCAACAAGGGCGAGCTGGGCGCCAACGCGATCCTGGGCGTCTCGCTCGCCTGCGCCCACGCGGCGGCCTCGTCGTACGAGCTGCCGCTGTACCGGTACCTCGGCGGCCCGGGGGCGCGGATCCTGCCGGTCCCCCAGTTCAACATCCTCAACGGCGGCAAGCACGCCCAGGACTCCACGGACTTCCAGGAGTTCATGGTCATGCCGGTGGGGCTGGCGTCGTTCCCGGAGGCCCTGCGCGCCGGGGCGGAGATCTTCGCCGCGCTGCGCAAGATCCTCCACGACGAGGGCCACGCCACGGGCCAGGGGGACGAGGGCGGCTTCGCGCCCTCGCTGCCGTCCAACCAGGCCGCCGTCGAGGTGATCCTGCGCGCGATCGAGAAGGCCGGCTACAAGCCGGGCGACCAGATCGGGATCGCGCTGGACCCCGCCGCGAGCTCCGTGCTCGTGGAGGGCACCGGCGTCGAGGGCGTCACGGGCCAGTACCGCCTCGAGAAGGAAGGCCGGACGCTCGATTCGGGCGAGATGGTGGACCTGTGGGCCGACTGGGTCGCCCGCTATCCGATCGTGTCGCTCGAGGACGGCCTGGCCGAGGAGGACTGGGCCGGCTGGCGCGAGCTCAACGCGCGCCTCGGCGACAAGGTCCAGCTGGTGGGCGACGACCTCCTGGTCACGAACCCGGCGTTCATCCGCCGCGGGATCACCGAGAAGGCCGCCAACGCGGTCCTGATCAAGCTCAACCAGATCGGGACCCTGTCCGAGACGATCGACGCGATCGAGACGGCGCGGCGCGCGGGCTGGGCCGCCGTCGTGTCCCACCGGTCGGGGGAGACGGAGGACACGACCATCGCGGACTTCGTGGTCGCGATGGGCACCGGGCAGATCAAGACCGGGGCCCCGTCCCGCTCGGAGCGTGTCGCCAAGTACAACCGGCTGCTCCGGATCGCCGACGAGCTCGGCGACGGCGCCCGGTACCTCGGCCGCGCCGCGCTGGCCGGGGCGGCTGGGCGCGGGGAGTTCGGGTCCTGAGCGTCACGCGGCGGCGCGCCCTCGCCGAGGGCGCGCCGTGAGCCGGTTCGTGGACCGGCCGGCGATCGGCGCCGCATGGGTCGGCGTCGGGCTCGCGGTCACGGTCGGGGTCAGCTTCCTGCTGGTGATCCCGATCGAGTTCCTGGTGGCCCCGTTCGCGCTGCTGGGCGGGCTCCTGATCGGCTACTACGCGAACGCCCGCTCGGACCGGGCGGGCGGCCCGTGGTCGCGGGTCCTGGCCAACGCGGCGCTCGCCGGCGTCGCCACGGGGATCACGTTCGCGCTCCTGTTCCTCGGCGTGAAGGCGCTGTTCTTCTTCGCCGACAATGGGTACCGCGACACCTCCGCGGGCGGGCCGCTGACCTGCCAGACGGGCCCGGATTGCGTGTACCGGCGCTATCTCGCCATCGGGCGGGGGCCTGCGTTCGAGGAGGCCGGCGTCACCGACGTGGCGTCGTTCACCGGGCTCTACTGGCGGGAGCAGCTCTCGACCACCGGCCTGCACCTCGTGCTGGCCACGGGCGGCGCGCTGGGCGGCGCGTTCGTGTTCGGCACCACGAACCGGCGCCGTCCGGAGTCGCCGGCGACGGTGCCGCCCGCCGCCTGAGGAGGGTCCTCCGAATCGAGACGCCCCGGTCACCGACCGGGGCGTTTGTCGTTGCGGGAGGCGAGGACTACTCGGCCTTCTTCGCGCGGGTCGTCTTCGGGGCGGCCTCGGTGGCGGTGGCCTTGGCGGTCGAGGTCTTCACGGTGGGCTTGGCGGCGGCCTTGGTCGCCGTGGCCTTG
>JBFMAT010000074.1:0-9126 GCA_040755495.1 Chloroflexota bacterium | reverse complement strand
GTGGCGCGTGGCGACCGGGCGTTCGCGGCGATCGCCTGGCTGGGGCTGGGCGCGGTGCTGCTCCTGGTTCCGTCGCTCGCCGGCATCGCCGCCCAGCTCGCCGGGCGCGGTCCGCAGACCCTGCTGCCCTCGCTCGAGGCCGCCTACCCGTGGCTGCTGGCCCTGCTGGCCACGGGGCTGTTCGCCGGGCTCGGGGTGGCGCGACGCCGGCTGGGCGAGACGGCGCTCCGGCGCCGGCGGCTGCGCCTGGGCACGGCGCTGGGCATCACGTTCACGGTCCTCGCGGGCGCCACGTTCACCGTGGCGGCCGTCGCCAACGAGCTCGCCCTCGGCGACCGGCCGTCCATCGCCTCGAGGTTCGGGCCGACGGATCCCGAGGCCGAGCCCCCGCGGTGCAACGATCCGCTGAACGCCGGCAGGACCGCGCGGCTCGAGCTGCGCATGGACGACGCCGTGGACGACCGGCGCACGGGCCAGGTCGTCATCGATGGCATCCGCAACGGCGCCGACGTCCGCTGGACCGGCTTCGCCGCGACGCGGCTGACGCTGGGCAACCACGGCGTCGCGCAGGTCCGCGACCGCGCCTGGCTGCTCCAGCCCGGCATCGCCTGGACCGCCGTCCCGCTCGAAGTCACCGCGGGCCACGACCTGGACCGCCAGCTGGTGACCATCGCCCTCACGCCCGGCAACCGCGCCGTGGCCGAGGATCGCGGCCTGGCGTTCGTCGAGGGCGCCCGGGCCCGCCACTGCCGGATCACGATCGACGGCACCACGCTGCGCACGGCGCTGCCGATGGTCGACCTGCTCGTCGGCGCGTCGGACCTCTCGATCTGGCGCGGCGACCTCGACTTCTGGGTGTTCGCGGACGGCCAGCTCGGCCAGGCGGACGGCCGGCTGACGGGTCCCGCCATCGGCATCGAGGAGGACGCGCTGATCGCCGAGATCCGGTTCCGCCTCACGGCGGTCGACCGCGGGCTGCCCATCTCGGTCATGCCGCCCGCGCGCTGAGGAGGACCACCGATGACCGACGACCTCGACCCCGCCGACGACCTCGACGCCCCCGCCGTCGATGACCTCGACCGCCCCGAGGGCCGCCGCAGCGAGGGCAAACGGGACCGCACCGCGCGCCTGCTGCGGGTGCTCCAGGTCCTCCAGGCGCACGGCGATGACGGCGTCCGGCCCGAGGAGATCGCGCGCCGGACGGCGATGACCCGGCGTTCCGTCTACCGGGACCTGCACGCGCTCGAGGACGAGATGCACATCCCGGTCTGGAACGACCGCGGCCGGTGGGGCGTGGAGCGGCAGGCGTTCCTGCCCCCGTTGAGCCTCACGCTGCCCGAGGCGATGGCCGTGTTCCTGTCCGCCCGTCTCGTGACGCGGTTCGCCGATCGGTACGAGCCCAACCTGGCGTCGGCGTTCCAGAAGCTGGAGGAGGGGCTCCCGGAGGCGCTCCGGAGCCACGTCGAGCGCACGCTGGACGACCTCGCCCGCAAGCCGGTGGACGCCGCCTACAACCGGCACGTCCGCGACCTGACCCGGGCCTGGGCGGAGCGGCGGGTCGTGGAGTTCGTGTACGCCCCAGCGCGCTACGACGGCGCCCAGCGCGAGCCACGCAGGGCGGTGGTCCGCCCGTACCTGCTGGAGCCATCGCTGTCCACGCACGCGCTGTACCTGATCGGGCTGGACGAGACGCGCGGCGCGCTGCGGACGTTCAAGGTGGAGCGCATCCGGGACCTGTCGCTCGCGCCCCGGACCTTCGCGCCGCCCGAGGCCGGCGCGCTGGAGCCGATCCTGCGACGGGCGTGGGACATCATCGCGGACCAGCCGGAGACGGAGGTCGTGCTCCGGTTCGCGCCGGCCGTGGCCGCCCGCGTCCGCGAGGCCGCGTGGCACCCCAGCCAGCGGCTGGAGGAGGGCGCCGACGGGTCGCTGGAGTGGCGCGCGATGGTCGCCGGGACCATCGAGATCCGGCTCTGGATCCTGTCCTGGGGCGACGACGTGGAGGTCCTCGAACCCGCCGGCCTGCGGGCCGACGTGGCCGCGACGCATGCCCGCGCGGCCGCTCGCTACGCCGGCGATCCCTGACCAAGGTCACGGTCCGGCCGGGCCCGGTGGACCATGGGAAGGATTTGCCCTGGTCCGGTAAGGTAGGGTCACGGCGCCTCCGGGGGGCGTCGGCCAGGATCAACAGCGAACGAGGTATCCGTGTTGCCCGACGCCCCCGTCCGCGCGTCCCTGCGTTCCCGCCGACTCGGATCGCTGCTCGCCGGCGCGCTTGCCCTGACCATCGTCCTCGGCACCTCGCCCGCGCCCGTCGCGGCGGCCACCGATACGCCCGCCACGATGTCGGCCGAGATGATCCGGCAGATCAACAAGCAGCGGGTGGCTCGCGGGCTGGTGTCCCTCCGTCCCGACGCTCGCCTCAACGCGATCGCCTACGAGCGGGCCGGCAACATGGCCGCCAGGAACACCCTGTCGCACACGGCCGCCGGCGGCAGCGTGGGGGACGCGCTCAACGCCCGGTCCATCCAGTGGTTCGGCTTCGGCGAGGTCATCGGCTGGAGCGGCTACGGGTGGAGCACGAAGGCCGTCTCGCACCTGGTGTCGATGTGGATGGGCAGCTCGGGACACCGACCGCTCCTGCTCAGCAGCCAGTACAACTACGCGGGGGCGGGCCTCGTGTACGACTCGTCCACCGGCCGGACGTGGGCGTCGGTCGTGTTCATCGAATCGGTCGACCGGACGCGGCCATGGGCGTCGATGACTGGCTCGAGCGTCAGCGGCACCACGATCAGGTTCGCGTGGACCGGCAAGGACCCGCGGCTCCAGACGCATACGGCGGGGCTGCGCTCGTTCGACGTGCAATACCGCGTGGACAACGGCGAGTGGCGGCTGCTGCGCGACAACACCGACAGCACCTCGATCACGATCAAGAACCGGGCCCGGGGGCACTGGTACTCGATCCGGGTCCAGGCGGCGGACCGGCGCGGTAACCTCTCGGTGTGGACGTCGGCGAAGACCGTCTGGGTGCCCTGAGGCCCGACCGGCCCGGGCGGCGTCTCCCGTTCGCCGCCGTCAACCTGATCAGCGACCCGATCCACGGCTACCTCGAGCTCACCAAGCGGCTCGCCGCCGACGAGGCGCGCGCGGCGGACCTCCACGCCGAAGATGTCGCCGAGGACGACCTGCTGGACACGGCCTGGGTCCAGCGCCTGCGCCGCATCAGCCAGCTCCAGAGCGCGCGCTGGGTGTTCCCGACGGCGGAGCACTCGCGGTTCACCCACGGCCTGGGCGTGATGCACGAGGCCGGGCTGTGGGCCCGCTCGCTCTATCCCTCGCTGCGCGCCGTGCTGCCCGGCCTCGCGCCCGGCGAGCCGGTCCCGTCCGAGGGGCTGGTCATCGAGACCCTGCGGGTCGCGGGGCTGCTCCACGACGTGGGGCACGGCCCGTTCGCCCACTTCTTCGACCAGCGGTTCCTGGCCGACTTCCCCGCGCCGGCCGACCCGCGCCGACCGGGATCCAAGACGCTGGGCCACGAGGACCTCTCGCAGCTGATCATCGAGCGCGAGCTGGCGCCGATCATCCGCGGGCTCCGGCGGGCGCCGGGGGCCGTCCCGGAGCGCGACCGGTTCGCGGACGGCGAGGCCGTGGACCCCGCCTGGGTCTCGTTCCTGATCTCCAAGCCGCCCCTCGCCGACCCGGCGATGCCGGCCTGGGTGCGGCTCCTGCAGCCGCTGCTGTCGGGCGTGTTCACGGTGGACAACCTGGACTACGTGCGCCGCGACGCCTACCTGACCGGGGTGTCCATCGGCCCGGTGGACGCCGAGCGGCTCCGACGGTACGCGTTCATCCGCGCGTCGGGGCTGACCCTGTACGAGTCGGGCGTGGGCGCGCTCGAGATGTTCCTCACGGCACGGCTGTTCATGTACCAGCACGTGTACCTCCACCGGACGGTCCGGGCGATCGACCTCGACCTCGCCGAGGTGTTCGCGCCGTCGATCCGGGCGGTGTTCGGCGACGCGTCCCCGGCCGAGCGCCTGGGCGCATACGCGGACCTCGACGAGTACGCGCTCCTGCACCAGGCGGCGCTGTGGGCACGGGGCGAGGCGCTGTCGGCGTCACCGGCGCCGGGTGACGGGACGGTGACCCGCGAGGTCGCGGACGGCTGGCGGGCGATCCTGCTCCGCCGGCCGCGGTGGCGCACCGAGCACGAGGTGCGGGCCGAGAGCGAGACCGGCGACTGGCCCCCGGCAGTCCTGGCGGAGCTCGGCGAGGAGGAGCCCGGCCGGGTCGTGATCGACCTCACGGGGGTGGACGCGCGTCCCGGGGCAGGACGGCCCGCATCGCTCGCGATCGAGCGTCGCGACGGCGGCCCGGGCCCGGCGCTGGGCGACGCGCTGGCGCGACTCCCGGCCTGGTTCCTGGTCGGGCGCCGCTACCGCCGCACCGGATAGCGCCCCACCGTCAGGGGATCCCCTTCTTCGGCGGCAGGACGAGCAGCGGGTCGATCCGCGCGATCTCGGCCCTCGGCAGCTTCATCCGCTTCGCGACGCCCGGCTCGATGCCGAACGTGTCGCGCTCCCACGGGGAGAACAGCCCGTAGTGGAGGTGGCAGCCCGACGCGTGACCAGTGGCGCCCTCGTGGCCCAGGAGCTGGCCGACCTTGACGCGCTGTCCGGGCCTGACGACGACCCGGTCGAGGTGGGCGTACATGCTGCGGTACCCGTTGCCGTCGTCGATGACCACGACGATCGGGAGGCTCTGCCACAGGTGCTTGCGGTCCAGCCGCGCGTAGTACGGCGCGAGGTCACCGACCCAGCCGATGTGGTCGTCGAAGCGCCGGCCCGCCACCAGGACCGTGCCGGCGTGCGCGGCCATGATCCGGTCGCCACAGAACGTCGCGATGTCGATGCCGTCGTGGAACGGCTGGCCGGCCACGATGCGGCTGCCGAACCGCGACGGCCCGAACGGCTGGGTCAGCCGCGGGTGCGCGATCGGCCAGGCATAGCCCTCGAGACCCGCGACGGGCGGGGCGGTGGGACCCGGGTTCTCGACCAGGGTGCGCTCCGGCGGGCTGCCCCGGCCCATCGGGCGCGGCGTCGGTGACGGCGTCGGAGACGGGGTTGGCGGCGGCTCGGGCGACGGCGTGGGCGCGGCGGTGGGGGTCGGCCCGGGTGTCGCGCCGCCGGCCGCCGCCGGTCCCGGCCCGGCGTCGCCGACGAGGTCCATGACCTCGCCTTGCGGCGTGGCCGTTGGCGCGGCGAGCAGCGTGGAACAGGCGATCACGGCCGCCAGCAGGACGAGACGGGCGTGACGGGTCACGGGTTGGGCAGGGCGCGACGAGGCACCGGCGGAGTGTGCAGCAGGAGTGGCCGGCACGGCAACTGACGAACGGCCCACGCAGCCGTGCGGGGTATCATTCCGCTCCGCGCGCCCGTAGCTCAGTGGACCAGAGCATCGGTCTTCGGAACCGAGTGTCGGGGGTTCGAATCCCTCCGGGCGCGCCACGACAACCTCGGGCAGCGCGACGGCCAGCCCGTTCGCGCCTGCAGGAACTCGACGTTCTCTGTCACGGTGACACTTGTGCCTTCAGCCCTCCCGGCGATCGGATGGAGCATCGCGCGGCGGACTGCGAGTCGGCTACCAGAGCCATGCTTGGACTCCAGGGCGCGGCCAGCATAGGCCGTCGGGGATGTCCCGGGTACGGCCAGCACATCGCGACCGGGGTCAGGTCGAGGCGCGGTCGGCAGCCCCACCGGATCGGATCGCCTGGTTCACCCCGCGGCCCAGCCTCGCGAGCAGGCGGAGCCGCGCGCGGTCGGCCTGCGGCAGCTGGCTGATCCGCACCCCCCTGACGGCGGCCTCGAGCTGGAGCAGCGTGGCTTCCGTGGCCAGCTGTGGCGACGCGTCGCGCAGGCGCTCCCAGGTCGCGAGCGCGCCGAGGGCGCGAAGATCCTCCACGGTGGAGATGCCCACGCCGCGCAGCCCGGGCGCCAGCGCCCGCCCGATGCTCACGGCCCGCAGGATCGGCTCCGCCGGCGGATCCGGCGCCGTCGCTCGAGCCCGCCTGGGGCGATGCCACCCGTCACGCCCGATGCCGGCGAGCGGGCGGGCAAGGCGGCCCGCGAGGGCCGGACGCCCGAGGTGGTAGCCCTGGCCGAGCGTGACCCCGAGCGTCCCGAGCGCGTGCGCCTCGGCCTCGGTCTCGATGCCCTCGGCGATCAGGGTGGCGCCGGTCTGGCCAGCGAAGTGGACCATGCCCGCCACGAGCGCCTGGCGTGCCGGATCGGCGCTGATCCCACGGATGATCCCGCGGTCGAGCTTCACGTAGTCGGGCGCGAGCTCGAGGATGTGGCGGAAGCTCGCGAAGCCGGCGCCGGCGTCGTCGACCGCGAGCCGGACGTCCGGCCCGAGGCGCGCGACCGCCGACCCCAGCGCCCCGTAGTCGGTGACCTCGAGGTGCTCGGTGAGCTCGAGCACGACGGGCCGCTCGAGCAGCGCCACGATCCTTGCCAGCGGCTCGCCGGCGAGGACGAACTCGGCCGACACGTTGACGTTCAGCCACGCCGCCGCCGGGAGGTCCGCCGACGCCTCGACGGCGGCCGCGAGGGTCACCGCCTCGAGCTCGATGGCGAGGCCACACGCGTGCGCCTCGGCAAAGACCTGGTCGGGCCGCGTGCCGTCCGTGAACCGGGTGAGGGCCTCGTACCCGACGGACGCACGGGTCTCGAGATCGACGATCGGCTGGAACACGGGCATGAACGTCCGGCCGGCGATGATCGCCTCGACCCGGGCGGTCCCGCGCGCCGCGGTCGTCCGCGTCCCGAGCTGCGCCGCGAGGAGCGCTCCCGCGACCGCCGCCACGTCGACGAGAGCCGGCAGGCGCTCGGCGAGCCCGAGCTCGGTGCCGTCGGTGCCGGCCGCGACGAGCAGGCCGATGACGGTGTCATCCCTCCGGATCGGCACATTGGCGAGCGCCTGGATCCCCTGCTCGAGGATCGCGTCGTTGTACGGATGCCCGGGGCTCGATCGCCACCGCTCGATCCAGGGGCCGTGGCTCGCCCGCTCGCGCAGGTAGGCCGCCCGTTCGACCGGCACCGGTCCGCGCATGGGGATCTCGCCACCGACGCGCCCGAGGATCGCAAGCGGCGCCACATCGCCGTTCGCCTCGAAGCACCACACGCTCGCCCGGCCGAGTCCGGGCAGCTCGAGCAGGGCGGCGGCGATCGCCTCCGCGGTCGCCTCCGCGGTCTCGCGCGAGCGCAGGCCCGCGAGGGTCGACGCGAGGGCCGTCCGCTCCCGGTGCTGCTCGGCAAGGCGGTCCATGAGGGCGCGCTCGCGGGTCACGTCTCGACGCACGGCGACCGTGCCCACGATCGTGCCTGATCCATCCCGCACCGGCGCGACCGTGGCGGCGAGGTGGACGATGGTTCCGTCGGCTCGACGGTAGGTGCAGTCGCCCGACCACGTCTCGCCACGTCGGACCGCCTCGGCCATGGCCGGGTCAGGGCCCGCCTTCAGCTCGCCCGGGTCGAGTAGCCAGGTGGGCCGACCCACGACCCGGGCTGCCGAGAGCCCGGTCTGCCGCTCGAAGGCCGCGTTGACGTACCGCACGGTGCCGTCGAGGTCGGAGAGCACGATCGCGTCCATCGAGTGCTCGATCGCCACGAGGGGCCAGCTCGCCAACGCGCCACTGGCAGGATCCGGCTGTCCGTCCGTCAGGGCGAGTTGCGCCTCCTCGACCAGCCAGGACGACGGATGCCGCCCGTCTGCATCGCTGGTGGTCGCGCTCGGACCTGCCGCCTCGAGCGGCACGGGCGAGTGCGCCTTGCTCCGCGGCACACGGAGCGCGGATGTGGTCAACGTGTCCCCCACAGGCAAGTCCCTATTGACCCCGGGCCGCCACGGTATCCGCCGCACCCGACGCGCGGCTACCGGACGATTGAGCCCGGCAACGCGGCCAGAAGTCCTAAGGCGGCGGTCACTACTGGCGCGATGGGCGTTCTTGTCTCACGTTTCGGCCGTGTGGGTTTGGCGTCGCAACGGGCGGCTGCAGGCCGAACCGAATCGCGTGGCTAGGCCAGTCGGGATCGTCGGGAGCCCAGGCCTGCTTCGTGGTTCCGTCCTCGGCGATCCGGACGATCAGGCCGGTGGCTTCGAGGACGACCCTGTCGCCATCACCCAGGATGAGCTCCCGGGGCCTGAACCTGCGCTTATGGCGTGACGGAGTTCCAGCCGACCCGGAGCGCCTCACCGCACGATCCGTTCATGGTGGCGACGCCCCGACGAGCGCTGACCGAGGTTGGGGCGGCACCGCTGGCGACGGCTCAGCTTCCGCCGGGGCTGCCATCGTTCGCAGCGTGTGACTTGTCGTCGCGAGTCAGCGCCGCCCGCTGAACTCGGTCCGGCCTGCGGGCCGCTCAGGCAGTTGGTCCGTCCTCGAGAACGCCCTCTGCCGCCGTCGACTCCGCGCGGGGTCGCACGGCGATCACGATGAGGAGGGCGACGCCGATGGCCACGGCAGGCCCCGTCCAGGGGATCACGAGCCCGCCACGGATCGGCCCACCCCCCAGCAGGACCAGCCCGATCCCGGCGAAGGCCAGGCCGAAGACGAACGACAGGGCATCGAAGTCGTGGCGACGCATCACTCGTTGCCCTCCAAGGGGATCCGCTCGACCCAGATGCTGCCGATGCCGACGTCGAGGTCCAGGACGAGGATGGCACCGTTGCCCACGCCGGCATCCGCGACGCGGTCGGCGAGGCCCGTGCCCACGTGCTCGCGCCCGAGCAGGACGAGCTCTCCGCCCTGGACCGTGCCGTTGACCTGCACGGTGGCGTCCCCCGGCACCATGACGTACAGGTCGCCGACCCCGACGCTGGCCTCCACGGTGACGGTCTCGGATCCCGCGTCGAGGGCGGTGAGATCGAGGCGCAGGCGACCGCCGAGCAGCCGGTAGGCCGGCTGGACCTCGGTGACGTTCTCGGGCCGGAAGGCATCGTCCGCGATGCCGCCCTCGAGGGGCACGGTGAGGAAGGCCGAGACCGTCGCCGCCGGCAGGACGACGAGCCCGAGCAGGATGAGCAGGCGGGCCCGCCCCCACCACGCCCCGACGATCAGCCCGACGC
>JBFMAT010000073.1:0-9427 GCA_040755495.1 Chloroflexota bacterium | reverse complement strand
CGCACCAGCCCGACGTCGAGCCGCGACGGCGACGCGGCGGGCGCGGGCGATGGCGCGGCAGCGGGCGTCGCGAGCGGAGCGGCAGGCCGCGCCGGCAGGGGCGCGGGCCTCTCCGGCCGCTCCAGGATCGCGACCGCGGTCGCGGCGCCCAGCGAGGCCGTCGTGGCGTCCGGCCCGCGACCCGGACCCGGCAGCGTGCGACCCGTCCCCACGCCCTGCCCTCGCCCGGGCACGGGGACCGGCGACTCGACCGGCACCGCGATCGCGCCCGCCGGGACCGTCACCGGACCCGATGGAACGCGCGTGCGATTCGGGGGTGGGGTCGGCTCGCCGGCCAGGCGGCGCTCCAGCCAGCCGTCGTCGTCGGGCGAGCCGGGGATGGTGGACCGGCCGGCATCGGGGTCCGCGGACGCCAGGGTCAGCGGCCGGCGGGGCGTGATCGAGTTCGGTGACACGGTGATTCGCACCTCCCGGCGAGGGGCGGGCCGGGCACGGACGGCCTCGACGATGGCGGCGCCGATGGCCGCGCCGAGGATGATGCCCAGGGCAAGGAAGGCGATCTCGGACGGGCTCACATGCCTCCTTGACGGGCCGGTACCGGCCTGCCGAACCGCCTCAGCGTAGCTGCGCCCCGAACGGCAGTCAACCTGAGGCCCGGACCCCGGTGTCGCGGAGCGTGGGACGCGGCCGCGCGAGCACCGGCGTGCGGGCCGCTGGGCGGCCTGTCGGCCCGGCCCCGGGGGCCATCCGGCACATCTCCGCGTGCACCACGCCTTCGGGCTTGGTAGCATCCCAGCCGTCGGCGGTGTCCCCCCGCCGGTGCTTCCCGTCGCCTGCCGAGCTCCCTCAGGAAAGGCACGTCCCCTTCGTGACCCTCGATCAGACCCAGGAGTTCCTCGTCCAGCCCGTGGACGCGTCCTGGCTCCAGTGCAACATCGAGTGCCAGGAAGCCTGTCCCGTCGGCACCAACTGCCGGGGGTACCTCAACCTCGCCGCCGAAGGCCGGTTCGAGGAGGGCTACATCCTCGCCCGGGAGCCCAACCCCGTCGCGGCGATGTGCTCCTACGTGTGCTCAGCGCCGTGCGAGCGAGCGTGCCGCCGCGGCGACATCGACCGCCCGCTCGCCATCCGCGCCATGAAGCGGTTCCTCGTGGAGTGGCACGAGGCCTCGGGCATCCCGGACGTCATGCCCCAGATCAGCCCCCGCGAGGAGCGCGTGGCGGTGATCGGCGCCGGGCCGGCCGGCCTCGCCGTGGCCCGCGAGCTGGCGGTCCGCGGCTACCAGGTGACGGTGTACGACAGCCTCCCGTTCGGCGGCGGCACGATGCTCGTCGGCGTGCCGGCCTTCCGCCTGCCGCGCGAGGCGATCGAGATGGACGTCCGCCTCGTCGAGCGGCTGGGCGTGCGGTTCGTGTTCGACACCACCATCGGCATCGACATCCCGTTCGCGGACCTGCAGCGCGACTTCGACGCGATCGCGATCACGGCGGGCGCGATGAACCCGGTCTACCTCGATGTCCCGGGCGCGGACCTCGATGGCGTCCAGTACGGCATCGACTTCATGAAGAAGGCGAACCTCGGGCAGGCGCTCACCGTGGGCCGCAACGTCGTCGTCATCGGCGGCGGCTACACGGCCATGGACTGCTCGCGGACCAGCCTCCGCCATGGCGCCGAGAACGTCACCATCGCCTACCGCCGGACACGGTCGGAGCTGGTCGTCGACGAGGAGGAGCTGGGCGAGACCGAGCGCGAGGGCGTCAACCTCGAGTTCCTGGTCAGCCCGATGGAGGTCATCGGCGAGGACGGCCGGGTCACCGGCGTGCGGTTCATCCGCAACAAGCTGGGCGAGCCGGACGCCTCGGGCCGCCGGTCGCCGATCCCCATCCCGGGCTCCGAGTTCGTCGTCCCGGCGGACACCGTGATCCCCGCGGTGTCGCAGGCGGCGGACCTCTCGTTCCTGCCGGTGGAGGCCAACTTCGAGGTCAACCGGGGCCGGATCAAGGTGGACCCGGCGACCTACGCGACGAACGTGCGCGGCGTGTTCGCCTGCGGCGACTTCGTCACCGGTCCCACGACCCTGATCGAGTCGGCGGGGCACGGCAAGAAGGCCGCCTACGCGCTCGACCGCTACCTCGCCGGCCGGACGGACGTCACCGTCACGCCGAACGTCAAGATCACCAGCTCCTGGCGGCACGACATGCCGGAGCTCTACGACGTGCTCCCGCGCCAGCACATCCCGATGGCGGAGCTGTCGGCCCGCATGCCGTCCACCGATCCGGCGGTCAACTTCACCACCCCGGTGGAGCTGGGCTACGACGGCACGGCGGCGGTGGCCGAGTCCACCCGGTGCCTGATGTGCAACTACAACATCTGGTTCGACCCGTTCCGGTGCGTGCTGTGCGGCGCCTGCGCCGACGTCTGCCCGGAGGGGGTGATCCACATGGTGGACGTGAACCAGCTCAAGACCGAGGGGCTGCTGCCCGAGATCGAGGAGGCCTACGGCTGGTCGCAGGGGGCGGCCATGGTCCTCGACGAGGAGCGCTGCATCCGCTGCGCGCTGTGCGTCAAGCGGTGCCCCTTCGACGCCATCACCATGGAGCGGTTCGAGCTCCAGGAGATCTCGAGCGACGGACGGCTCTACAAGGAGTCGTACCGTGACGCCCAACTCGCCGGGACGGCCGGCGTGGCAGGAGGACCCCGGTGAGCTTCCTCGAGCGGGTCGATCAAAGCATCCGGCGCAGCCCGGTCTGGCGATCGATCTTCCGCAACCCGTACCCCGACGACGAGCGGTCGCGGGCGTACGCGGTGATGAACAACGTGTTCCTGCACCTCCACCCGGTGCGCGTCCGCCAGCACGCGGTGAAGTTCGCCTACACGTTCTGCCTGGGCGGCCTGTCGTTCTTCCTGTTCCTCGTACTCACGGTCACGGGCGTGTACCTGATGTTCTTCTACATCCCGTCCGAGACGCAGGCGTACAGCAACATCCTCGACATCCAGAGCCGGGTCGCGTTCGGGCTGCTGACCCGCAACATCCACCGGTGGGCCGCCCACCTGATGGTGTTCTTCGTGTTCCTGCACATGATGCGGGTCTTCTACCACGGCGCCTACAAGCCGCCCCGCGAGTTCAATTGGGTCGTGGGCGTGGTGCTGCTGTTCCTGACCATCATGCTCAGCTTCACCGGCTACCTGCTGCCGTGGGACCAGATCGCGTACTGGGCGATCACGATCGGCACCAACATGGCGGGCTACGCGCCGCTGTTCAACACCCCGTCCAAGCTGCTGCTCCTGGGCGGCATCGAGGTGGGCCAGAACACGCTGCTCCGGTTCTACGTGCTCCACATCATGGTCTTCCCGCTCGTCGCGGCCATCTTCCTCGCCGTCCACTTCTGGAGGATCAGGAAGGACGGTGGCATCAGTGGCCCGCTCTGAGGTCCGCGCCCGATGACCGAGACGAAGAAGCCGAGCGAGACCCGCGTCGTCCTGCCCGTCGACCCGGCGAGGCGGACGGAGATCGACAAGCAGCGGGTGCCGATGAGCGCGCGGCCGTACCGGTTGCTGGCGCTCGTCAAGCAGGACGCCGTCGTGCGGGTCCAGAAGGAACCCGACGACACGGTCATGACCTGGCCGCACCTGCTGAGCATCGAGTTCCTGGCCGCCGCCGTGATGAGCATCTTCCTGCTGCTCATGGGCCTGTTTGTGAACGCGCCGCTCGAGGAGCTCGCCAACGGCAACGTCACGCCCGCCGTGGCCAAGGCGCCGTGGTACTTCCTCGGGCTCCAGGAGCTGCTGGCCTACTTCCACCCGACGGTCGCGGGCGTCCTCGTGCCGACGTTCGTGCTGGTGGGGGCCGCGCTGATGCCGTTCGTGGACCGCGGCAACGTGCTCGCCACGCGGCCGTCGGAGCGCAAGACGGCCGTCGTGCTGTTCTCGCTGTTCTGCATCCTGGGCCTGTTCGTCACCTTCGTCGGGATCTTCTTCCGGGGTCCCGGCTACTCGTTCGTCATCCCGTACCTCGAGTTCTTCTCGATCGGGACGCCGGGCCTTCACTTCGCCCTCTGATCGGAAGGACGCCGCGCGCATGAGCAACTACCAGGTCGAGCCCGTCCACAAGCCCCAGGCCCTGACCAAGGAGGCCATCAAGGCGCTCCGCCACGAACAGGTCCAGGGCATCTCGCGGCGCGAGCTGCTCCGCGGCTCGCTGGCGGCGGGCATGGGGCTGTGGCTGCTCGAGGTCACGGCGGGCTCGATCGGCTTCCTGTGGCCGAACCTCCAGAACCAGTTCGGCGGCGAGATCCCGATTGGCACGCTCGACGACCTCAAGGCGGCCAACTCCGCCCTGCCGATCGCGGAGGGGTTCCCGGCCTACGTGTCCTCGGCCAAGGCGTTCATCGCGCTCGTGGATCCCTCGCAGCAGCGGTTCATCCCGGGCGAGGACGCGACGGGCGACGGCAGCGCGGTCAACGTCCGCGCGATGTACCAGCGCTGCCCGCACCTGGGCTGCAAGCCCAACCCGTGCCAGAAGAACTTCTGGCTCGAGTGCCCGTGTCACGGCTCGCGCTACGACCGCCTGGGCGTCAAGGCCGCCGGCCCGCAGTACGGCCCGGCGCCGCGCGGCATGGACCGGTTCGCGGTGAAGGTCGATGACGCCGGCGTCCTGACCATCAACACCGGCAAGATCACGCTCGGCCCGCTGCCCATCGCGGTCGGCCAGCCCGGGATCATCCCGCCGCGCACCCCCACCGGGTGCATCTGACCCCCGCGACCGTCACGCCCGCCCACCGAGGAGACCGATGACCGACCAGCCCGGACGCCCGCCTGAGGAGCGCCTGCCCGCGCGCACGGCCGCGGCGGCGTCCACGCCGGTGCCGGCCGAGCGCTTCTCGGCGCCGCCGTCCACGCATCGCAACGACCTCACGCCGGAGCGCGCCGCGAAGATCGTGCGCCAGTCGGCGAACGCCCGCTGGGTCGGCTTCCTCGCGGTGACGGTCGTGGCGCTGTTCGTGATCGGCTACTACTTCTACGAGCTGGGGCTGCCAGGCGGCCTGTCCGAGTCACGCCTCGCGCAGCAGGACCGGGCACAGCAGGTCACCTCGATCGAGCGGGGCTACAACATCTACCAGGCGAACTGCGCGCAGTGCCACGGCGTCGACGGCGAGGGCGGCAAGGGCCCGACCCTCAACCGCCAGGACAAGCTGTTCGCCCACCTGAACCCCGAGTACCTGCGCAACATCCTCGAGGTCGGCGGGCGCTACGCGTGCGGCAACCCGAACAGCATCATGCCGATCTGGTCCAACACGGGGAACCCGCCCGGGCCGCTCAACTACAAGCAGATCGAGGACCTGATCAACTTCCTGCGCGCCGAGAAGGGCGAGACGTACCGGGTCCTCGACCCCGCGCTGTTCGAGCCTGCGGTGGACCCGGTGACCGGGGAGGAGCTCACGTTCGAGGGCTGGGTTGACCCGGGCTACAAGCCCGAGCCCGGCGCCACGCCGTACCCCGCCTGCTGGTCGGACGAGTTCGCCGCCCCGTCGGCCTCGCCCGGCGCCTCCGGTGAGCCCGGCGCGACCCAGGCGCCGGCCGCGACCGTGCTCAAGATCTCGGCCCAGAACGTGACCTTCGACACCGACACCCTGTCCGCCCCCGCGGACACGGCGTTCCAGATCGAGTTCGCGAACAACGATGCCGGCATCCCGCACAACGTGGAGATCAGGGACGCCAACGGCCAGTCGCTGTTCAAGGGCGACATCTTCCCCGGCGTCGAGACCCGGACGTACGACGTGCCGGCGCTGCCGGCGGGCAGCTACACGTTCATCTGCACGGTCCATCCGAACATGACCGGCACGCTCACGGTGGGTGGCTGACGATGGCCCAGACGACGCTTCCCGTCCCGCACGCCGGCGCGGCGCCCCGGCGTCGCGCGTTCTTCGGCCTGTTCGATGCGGAGGGCTGGAGCTGGGCCACGGTCAAGGCCCTGTTCTGGTTCGTCCTGATCATCCTGCTGCTCGGCTACCTGCCGGACCGCGCGTACTACTTCACGGTCCAGAAGACGGTGGACATCGGCCTGCTGGCCTGGACGCCGGTCAACTTCTGCCCGCCCGAGAACGAGACGCTGCCCTGCCCCGCGCCGGCCGGCGGCACGCTCCCGTGGCACCCGTCCCCGGCCGAGATCCAGCTGCCGGGAGCCCGCACGGACGGCGTGGCGGCCGCGCTCGGCCAGACGTACCTGTACGTCGGCGGCAGCGACGGCACGGCGGCGACCGACACCGTGTTCGTGTCCAAAGCGGTGCGGACCGGCAACCTCGACACGTGGAGCCCGGGCCCGGCGCTTCCCGAGCCGCGCACGGACGCCGCGTCCGTCGTCGTGGGCAGCACGCTGTACGTCATCGGCGGGCTGGACGCCGCGGGGGCCCCGACCCAGACCGTCTACAGCCTGACGATCGGCAACGACGGTGCCCTCGGCGAGTGGACGGCCGAGGAGGCGATCGCGCTGCCCGAGCCCCGGGCCGGCGCCTCGGCCGTGGCCGTGTCCGACGGCATCGTCGTGCTGGGCGGTGCGGACGCGAACGGTCCCACCAGGACCGTCTGGAAGAGCCAGCAGGACACGAGCGGGGCCCTCGGGGCCTGGGTCGCGCAGGCCTCCCTGCTCGAGGAGAACGTCGACGGCGTGGCCGTCCACGTGGGCGACGTCATCTTCCTCGTCGGCGGCAGCAACGCCGCCGGGCCGGTGGCGACCGTCCAGCTGGGCCTCGTCGGCGGCGACGAGGCGCATCCGGCGCCCGCCGATGACCCGAACGTGATCAGCGCCCAGTGGCTGGCCTCCGCCCAGACGAACCTGCCTGGTCCGCGGACGGACCTGGCCGGGTTCACCGTCAACGGCGCGATCTACGTCCAGGGCGGCAACGACGGGTCCGGCCCCCGCGCCGACACGTGGTGGGCCACGCCCGATGCCAAGGGCGTGATCCCGCAGTGGAACCACCTGGTCCAGACCGACCTCGGAGCCGGGATCGAGGGCGCCGCGGCGTTCACCGCCGGCTCGTATGCGTTCATCGTCGGCGGCGAGACGGCGTCCGGGCTCACCGGCGGCGCCGCCCGCGCCAACCTCGCGCCGCAGGAGCCGTTCTTCCAGCTCGGGCTGCTGGGCGCGGTCGTGCCGGCCCTCAAGCTGGACGGCGAGATCGGGCAGCAGATCGGCTATCTCAACGCCGCGGGCGTCGGGACCGTCAACTTCGTCCTGCTGCTGCTCGTGGGCTGGGGCTTCGCCCACAGGGCACAGGTCCGCGCGATGGCGGGCCGCTTCCGGCGTCGCCGGGGCTGAGGCCCGGTCGCGCGATCACCAGGCGGCAGCCGGTTTCCGGCGGCCGTCGTCGATCCGGGCGGTCTCCGGGCACCGGGCCGGGGCGCGGGGCTCAGCCGGGGAGCTGGCCCTCGCCCGGCTGGACGGGCCCGCGCGTGACCGGCAGGCCCATGCGCTCCCACGTGGAGATGCCGCCCGCGACGTTGGCGACGTCCGTCCAGCCGGAGGCCAGCAGGTGGCCCACCACGTTGACGGACCGGCTGCCCGACGCGCAGATGACGAGGACCGGCCGGTCCTTCGGGACCTCGAACAGGCGGGCGCCCAGCTGGGACATCGGGATGAACAGGCTGCCACCGATGCGCGTCCGGGTGAACTCGTCGAGCTCGCGGACGTCCAGGATCACGGCCGGGCGGACGGGATCGTGCCGCCGGATGTCGGCGTAGAGGGGGTCGACGGCGGGGATCCCCTGGGGTCGGTTCATGCGGGCGCGGTCCTCCGGATCGTGGGCGGCTCGGTGGCGAGGTCCGGGTCGGCGAGGCGGGCGTCCACGTCGGCGAGCAGCCCGGCGGCGTCGATGCCCCAGGCGACCCCGGCGTCGGTGGCGAGCGCGAGGTGGCGGCGTGCGCCCGCCAGGTTCTTGGCCACGCCGGCCGGGTTGCCGCGCACGGCGTGCACGTAGGCGGCGGCGACCTTGATCAGGCCCTGGTGCAGCGCACGCTCGGCGAGATCCGCCGTGCCCATCCAGGCGGGCTCGAGCGCCTCGTGGGCGGCGAAGAAGTCGCCCCGGGCGTAGGCGGCGAGGCCCGCCTCGAACGCGGCCCGCCGGGTCTCGCGGTCCAGCGGACGGTATGCCTTGTCGCGGTCACCCTGGCGGATCCGGGCCGGCGGGACGGGGACATGGCCGGCGGACCCGTCGTCGGCGGCTTCGGCGGGACGGTCGGCGGCGCGATCGCGGGCACGGTCGACGGCGCGCCGGGCGGGACGGTCGGGGGTTCCGGGAGCGGGCACGCCCGCGAGTGTACCCGCGGTCCGGCGTCCGCCCCGAACCGCACCTTAAGGCCGCCCACATCCGCGTTCGGACACTGCCTGCATTCGACCCGGGCGAGATCGCCCGCCGACATGCACACCAAGGAGGTCCGCGATGCGGATTCGTCAACCGGCCGGGATCGGCCGAACCCTGGACCGGCTCGCGCTGGTCGGCGTCCTGTCGCTCGCCCTGGCGGCGTGCGGCGGCTCGGCGAGCGGCGCCACCACGACCAACGCGCCGACGGCCGACGCGAGCGCCGCGCCCGCGGAGCCCACGACCGCCCCCCAGCCGACCGCCGGGATGACCGTCCAGGTGGACGGCGAGGCCTGGTTCGCCGGCTTCCACCTCACGTTCGGCGCGGCGACCGCGGAGGTCACCCCCGGTCGCGGCGGCGTCGTGGCCATCGAGACGGTCTTCGAGAACACCGGCGACGAGGACGCGCGCCTCGATGCCACGCTCAACCTGGCCTCGGCGGGCGAGAACGCGCGCGAGGCGATGGCGATGGACATCCCGAGCGTCCCGGGCGGCCTGACCGCCAAGGGCGTGCTCGCGTTCGACGTCGAGGACACGTTCACCTTCGACGACGCCGTGCTCACGCTCGGCCGGTCCGGCAACCAGCAGGCCATCGTGCCCCTGACCGCGATGGCGGGCGAGGCCATGACCCGCGAGCCCGTCGCCGTGACGGCCTCCGGCAGCGGCCTGGCGGGCGATCTCCGGATCGACCTCGACGCCGGCGAGCTGCGTGCCGACTCGCCCTGGAAGCACGGCCAGATGGAGGACGGCTCGCTCGTCCTCACCATGAGCTACTCGGCGACCTTCGACTCCGGGTTCGCGGGCGGGTTCGCCTTCACCGCCGAGAACGTCGCGCTGCGGCTGCCGGACGGCACCACGGTCGGCGTGATCCAGGATGGACGGAGCCAGTCGATCGAGCTGATCGGCCCCAACGCCACGGTCAAGGACCTCTACTCGCGGTTCGAGATCGACGACCCCGCGGCCGGCGAGTACGCGTTCCTCGTCCGCAGCTTCGACGGCGCCGAGGACGAGATCGCGTTCACCATCGACTGACGGGCGGCCCCGCCGCAGCCCCCCCGACGCCGCCGGTTCCC
>JBFMAT010000072.1:0-9593 GCA_040755495.1 Chloroflexota bacterium | reverse complement strand
GCTCGCCGCGGCGATCGCCGACGCGGCCGACGGGGCGAGGTCGATCGCCGGCGGCGCGGGCAGCGTCGCGGACGGCGTCGCGGAGCTGGCCGACGGGGCCGAGCAGCTCGCCGGCGGGGCACGCACCGCGGCCGACGGGGCGTCCGCGATCGCCGATGCGACCTCGGAGGCGGCGGGAGGCGCCGCGGAGCTCGCCGACGGCGTGGACGCGGTCGTGGAGGGCGCGCGCCTGGTCGCCGCGGAGGCCGACGGCCTCGCCGACGACGGCCAGGACGTCGCCCGCGACGCCGAGGGGCTCGCCAGCGGGCTCGAGGACGACGCCGCCACGATCCCGGCCTGGAAGGACGCCGCGCGGGCGGCCCTGGGCGGGGTGGTGGCGGCCCCGGTCACCGTGACGGGTACCCGCCTCAACGCGCTGCCCACGACGGGCTCGGGCCTCGCGCCGTACTTCCTGGCGATCGCGCTGTGGGTCGGCGCCCTGGCGACGTACCTCGTGCTGCCGGCGCTGCCGGGCCGGGACGACCGCTCGCGCTGGTGGCTGGGAGCGCTCGCCACGTTCCTGGCCGGCGCGGCGCTGGGGCTCGTCCAGGCGCTGCTGGCGGTCGTGGTGCTCCGCTACGGGGTGGGCATCGAGGTCGCCCGGCTGCCCGAGCTGGTCGTGGTCGCCGGGCTCGCCGCCGTGGCGGCCGTGGCGGTGACCCAGGCCCTGGTGGCGCTGCTCGGGACGCGCGGCTGGTTCCTCGCCCTGGTCCTCGTCGTGCTCCAGCTCACCTCGGCCGGGGCGTGGTTCCCGATCGAGACCGCGCCCGCCTTCTTCCAGGCACTGCACCCGCTGCTGCCCATGAGCCATGCGATCGACGCCTTCCGGGCGCTCGTCGCGGGCGGCGGCGCGTCGCTCGTGGCCGCGGTGCTGGTCACCGGCGCCTGGACGACCGGGGCGCTCCTGGTCACGTTCGCCACCGCCCGCCTGCGGACGGGCGGGCCCGCCGGGGAGGTGCTGCCGGCCACCGCCTGACGGCCGATATCATCCCGGGGTGCCGGCCCAGACCACCGCCCCGTCCGCCGCCCGAGGCGCGCTCGCCCCGTACGTCGTCTCGACCGCGCTCGGCAGCACCGCGTACATCGCGTCGTTCGCGGTCGCGACGCTGGCGGCGCGCGAGATCACCGGCGACGCCCAGCTGGCCGGCCTGCCGAGCGCGCTGGGGACGATCGGGACGGCCACCGCCATCGGCCTGCTGTCGGCCCTCATGGCGCGACGGGGCCGGCGGCCCGGCCTGCTGGCCGGCTACCTGGCCGCGATCGCCGGTGCCGTAACCTCCCTGGTCGCCGTCGCCGTCGCGTCGTTCCCGCTGCTGCTGGCGGGCAGCATCGCGATCGGGTTCGGCAACGCCGCGCTGCAGCTGTCCCGCTACGCGGCGGCCGACCTCGTGGCGCCGGAGCGGCGGGCGTCCGTCGTCGGGACCGTCATCTGGGGCTCCACGGCGGGCGCCATCCTGGGGCCGAACCTCCTCCAGCCCGCCGGCTCGCTGGCCGCGGTGGCGGGCCGGCCCGCGCTCGAGGGGGGCATGGCGGTGACGGTCCTCGGGTTCCTGCTCACGCTGCTGGTGACGCTCCGCTGGGTCCGGACGGCGAGCACGGCCGTCGGCGCGCGGGAGGCGGTCGTCGCGGCCGGCCAGGGCGCGACGACGCCGCCGTCCGGCATCGCGGAGCCGGTCGCGGTCCCCGAGGCGCCGGTCCCGGCCAGGAACGGGCGGCTCGGGCTCCTGGCGCCGGTCCGGGTGCGCGTCGCGCTGATCGGCCTCGTCGCCGGCCAGGTCGTCATGGTCCTGATCATGGCGATGACCCCGGTCCACGTGCACGACATGGGTGAGCCGCTGGCCACCGTCGGCTTCGTGATCAGCGCCCACACCCTGGGCATGTTCGCGCTGTCGCCCGTGTCCGGCCGGCTGGTCGGGCGGTTCGGTGCCCTGCCGGTGATGGTCGCCGGGTTCGGCGTCCTGCTCCTGTCCGCGGTCCTGGCCGCCGTCGCCCGGCAGCCCGACATCCCGCTGCTCGCGCTCGCGCTGTTCCTGCTGGGCTACGGCTGGAACCTCGGCTTCGTCGCCGGGAGCAGCCTCCTGACGAGCGGGGCCTCGCTCGCGGAGCGGATCCGGCTCCAGGGCGTGACTGACGTCCTGGTCTGGTCCGCCGGTGCGGCCGCCGGCCTCTCGTCCGGCTTCCTCATGGACTGGGCCGGCTACCCGATGCTGGCCACCGTGGGCGGGGTGCTGCTGGCGATCCCCGTCATCGCGATCCTGCTCGCGCGGCGCCGGATGCCGGCCGCCGCAGGGGCCGCCCTCACCGCCGACGGCTAGTTCGCGCGACCGCTGGTCGCGCCGCGGTCGGGCGTGAACGGGGCGAGCCGCAGGCCGAGCAGCAGCAGCTCCCGGTCCAGCAGCTCGTCGAGCTCGCGCAGCCGCTCCTCGGCGGTGGCCGCCTCGAGCAGCGCCTGGCGCCGATCCGGCTCGACCTGGACGATGCCGGTGAGCAGGAACGACAGGGTGGACGGGTCGTCCGGGATCCGCAGGGCGGACGCGAGGTCGCCCGGCCCGCTGCGCGGGGCACCGTCCGGGGTCTCGACGCCCGCGTCCCCTTCGCCCCGGTCGCCACTCGCGCCCTCGCCGCTCTCACCGCTCTCACCGCTCTCGCCGGCGGCCTCGGCGGCGCGCTCGGGGACGTCGACCTCCACCTGGACGTCGATCGGGTCGGCCGCCTCGCCGTCGCGGGGCTGGAGGAGCCGGAGGTAGTCCACGAACCGCCGCGTGACGCGCCCGACCAGCGCCCGGGCGATCGCGGGCCGTCCGACCTCGTCCGACAGCGGCTCGACCTCGGCCACCAGGTACGGCTCGCGCTCCGCGTGGACCTCGCGGACGAGGAACCGGCCGCCGCCGACCACGAGCAGGCGCCAGCGCCCGTCCGAGAACCGGCTCGCCTCGCGGATCTCCGCGAACGTGCCTACGCCGGCGATCGAGAGCTCCTGCTCCTCGCCTTCCGCCGGCGCGACCTCGCTCCCCTCGCGGATCAGCACGACACCGAATGGCGAGGAGGAGTCGAGGCAGCGACGCACCATCACGCGATACCGCTCCTCGAACACGTGGAGCGGCAGCGCGATGCCCGGTGCGAGGACCGTGTGGAGCGGGAACAGCGGGATCTCCATCGCGCAGCCAGCATAGGCCGGCCCCGCGCGGCGGGCCCGCGACGCGTCAGCCGGGCTGCGCCGACGTGCGGAGTCGCGACCGCGCGCGACCCGGGCGCGGCGGCGACCCGGCCGCCATCGCCAGGGCACCCAGGTCGCGTGCGGCGGCCTCGAACGCCTCGGCGGAGGCCGGGTGGGCGAACAGGAAGCCCTGTCCCAGCTCGCAGCCCAGGCGCCGGAGGGCGGCCAGCTGCTGGGGCGTCTCGATGCCCTCGGCGATCGTCTCGAGGCCCAGCGTCTCGCCCAGCCGCACGACCATCGCCGCCAGCGGGCGCTCCACCGTGTCGTCGTCCAGCCGCGACACGAACGCGCGGTCGATCTTGAGGATGTCCACGGGCAGCCGCCCGAGGTAGCTGAGCGACGAGTACCCGGTCCCGAAGGCGTCGATCGCGATCCGGATCCCCTTCTCGCGCAGCGCGGTCAGGTTGGCCAGGGCGTCGTCGCCGTCCGTGAGCAGCGCGGACTCCGTGACCTCGACGACCAGCGACTCCGGGGGCAGGTCGTGGGCCGCGAGCGCCCCGGCCACGTCGTCGATGAGCCCGGCGTCGGCGAGCTGGCGGGCCGACAAGTTGACCGTCATGACCATCTCCGGCTCGAGGTGCTCGCGCCAGCGGGCCAGCTGCCGGCACGCGGAGCGGATCACCCAGCGCCCGACGTCGACGATCAGCCCGGTCTCCTCGGCCAGCGGGATGAACTGGTCGGGCTGGAGCGTCCCGCGGACCGGGTGCTCCCAGCGGACCAGCGCCTCGGCGGCCCGCAGCCGGCCACCGTCCAGCTCGAGAATCGGCTCGAACTCGAGGTGCAGCTGGCGCAGCCCGATCGCCGCGCCGAGGTCCTCCTCCAGCTGCAGGCGGTCGATGACGGTGGCGCGCATCTCGGGCGCGAAGACCGCGTAGCGGCCCTTGCCGGTCGCCTTGGCGGCATACATCGCGATGTCCGCGTCCCGGAGCAGCTCCGGTCCGGTGGCGTCCGGGCGGCTGCCGTCGGCGATGCCGATGCTGGTCCGGATCGTGGTCGTCAGGCCGTCGAGGACCACCGGCTCGGTCATGGCGGCCAGCAGCCGCTGGGCCACCAGGGTCGCCGCCGGGACGTCGGACCCGTCGAGCAGGATCCCGAACTCGTCCCCGCCCAGGCGCGCGGCGAGGTCGCCCTCGCGCATGTGCCCGCGGAGGCGCGCGCCGACGACGGCGAGCAGCTGGTCGCCCACGGTGTGGCCGGCGGTGTCGTTGACCGTCTTGAAGTCGTCGAGGTCCAGGAACAGGACGCACAGCCGCCCGCCCGGGTTGGCCGCGAGCTGGGCCTCGAGCCGGTCCACGAACCGGCGCCGGTTGGCGAGGCCGGTCAGCGGGTCATGGGCGGCCCGGTACGACAGCTCGTCCTCGAGCTTGCGGCGGACGGCGTTGTCGCGGGCGAGGGCGCGGACGACGCCGCCCAGGCGGACGAGCACGAGGAGCGACAGGGCGCCGGACCCCACCGCGAGGACGGGGACGTCCGAGTCCCAGCGCATGTCGACCAGCAGCACGAGGCCCGGCCCGGTCAGCATCGCGATCGTCAGGAAGGCCATCCGCAGCCGGCCCAGCCAGGCGACGCTCACCGGGTGCGGGGACGCGACCTCGTGCATGGACTCGTGGAGCGCAGCGGCACCCGTGAGGGCATAGGCGATCAGCCACCCCGCGTCGATCAGGCTGCCCGAGACGTAGGTCTCGTCCGCGACCTGGAACGCATACGCGACGTCCACGCCGAACTGCAGGACCACGCCCGCCACCAGCAGCACGAAGGCGGGCGAGCGGGATCCCGGGGTCGCCACGAGGCCGATCACGACCCCGAGCAGGATCAGGTCGCCGAGGGGGTAGGCGGCGGAGATCGCCAGGGCCAGCGCGTCGAGCGACTCGTCGAGCACCGGCCGGACGAGGACGACCCAGCCCACGAGGGCCGACGCGGTGGCCAGGATCCAGCCGTCCAGCAGGCCCGCCCGGTCGCCGCCGCGGACCCGGAGCCGGATGGCGAGCGCGAACCCGATGCCGAACAGCGGGTAGCCGGCGATGTAGGCGACGTCGGCGATCGACGGGAAGGGGGACTCGCCGATGGACTCCATCCACGTCCACAGCGAGTCGCCGACCACGAACATGAGCTGGCCCGCGGCGATGAACAGCCACGGCGCCGGGCGCGCCGGCCGGTGGAGCACGATGCCGAGCAGGATCGCGACGACCGACAGGAGGCCGATCAGGTCGTAGAGGGCGCTCTGCTCCAGCGAGCCGACGGGCAGGGCGTAGTGGACCAGAATGCCGATGGCGACGAGCGCGGCGAAGCCGGGCAGGGCCAGGCGGCGAAGGCGCGTGAGCGTCGACCGTCCGGGCCGCTTGCCCCCGCCAGCTACCTGCATCTGCGCGACCCCATCTCCCCGGTCACGGCCACTGTGGCACACGCGACGACATTGTCACCCCATCGAGCAGCCTAGCCCGGGCACCCCGCGAGGCGAGGGCCCATGAGTCGCGCGCTCACCAGCCAATGGTACGGGCGGCGGAGACGATGAAGCCGCCGGCGGGCCGGCGGCTTCACGGGGCGGCGGCGGGCGTCAGCCCGCGCGAACGGTCGTCAGTGGGCGCAGCTGCGTGCCTGCCCGGCGTCGTCCGCGGTGCGGAAGCTCGATCCGCAGCCGCAGCCGGTGACGGCGTTCGGGTTGTTGACCGTGAACCCGGCGCCCATCAGCGTGTCCACGTAGTCGATCTCGCTCCCCTTGAGCAGCGCGACGCTGCTGGCGTCCACGTACACGCGCACGCCGTTGGCGCTCAGGACGTTGTCGTCCGCGGTCGGCTGGTCCTCGAGCATCATCCCGTACTTGTAGCCGGAGCAGCCACCCGAGTACACGTACACGCGCAGCCCGATCTCGGGGCTCGTCTCGTCCTTCGTCAACTCCGCCAGCTTGGCGGCGGCGGCATCCGTGAGCGAGACGATCGTCGGCTGGGCGTCGATCATTCGAGGTCTCCTTGCGAGGGCGCTGGCCGGGCCGACCCGGCTCGGGACGCGACGATCGTACGCAGGTCAACGGATTTCGTCCAGCACTCGCGCCGAAATCGCGGCGGGCGTCCGCGGGGCACGCGTCGACCGGGCGCAGCCATACTGCCGCGCATGGCCAGCCCCCTTGGCACTGGAGGATCATCGATGTCGTCGCGCGCATTCGTGCTGCCGCCTGGCGGCGGCCGGTCGGTATGGTCACTCGGTGGCCGGTTCACCGAGAAGCTGTCCGGCGAGCTGGTCGACGGGCGGTTCTCGATGGTCGAGGTCCTCGCGCGCCGGGCGGCCGAGCCACCTCGCCACATCCATCATCGCGAGGACGAGCTGTGGTACGTCGTCGACGGCCAGATGACCTTCCACGTCGGCGACGACGTGCTGCCTGCGCCGGCGGGCGCGTTCGCGTTCGCGCCGCGTGGCGTCGCCCACGCCTTCACGATCGATGTCGAGCCGACCCGCGTCCTCATCCTGGCGACGCCGAGCGGATTCGAGCGGTTCGCGATGGAGCTCGGCGTCGACGCCGTCGGCGACGACGAGCCGGCAGGGTTGACGCTGCCGGGACCGGAGGTCCTGGGCCCGGCTGCCGCGCGATACGACATCGAGATCGTCGGCCCGCCGATCCGCGCCGGAGGTGCACCGGCCGGGAGCTGATGGCGGTCGTGCCGGAGGCCTATCCCTCGATCCGCTCGACGATCGTGGCGATCCCCTGTCCCACGCCGATGCACATCGTCGCCAGGCCGTAGCGTCCGTCGATCCGGTCCAGCTCGTGGACCAGCATCGTGGCCAGGCGCGCGCCGGACGCGCCCAGCGGGTGCCCGAGCGCGATCGCGCCCCCGTTGGGGTTGACGCGCGCGGGGTCCAGGCCCAGCTCGTCCATGCAGGCGACGGACTGGCTCGCGAACGCCTCGTTGATCTCGACCACGTCCAGGTCGCCCACGGCCAGCCCGGCGCGCGCCAGGGCCTTGCGCACCGCCGGCACGGGCCCGATCCCCATCACGTCCGGGTGGACGCCGGCCACCGCGGTGGCCACGATCCGGGCCATCGGCCGGAGGCCCAGCGCGCGCGCGCGCTCCGCCTCCACGATCAGCAGCGCGGACGCGCCGTCGTTGATGCCGGAGCTGTTGCCGGCCGTGACCGTGCCGCCGGCCGTGAACGCGGGCCGCAGGGCCGCCAGCGCCTCGGCCGTGCTGTCCGGCCGCGGGTGCTCGTCGCGGTCCACGACCGTGACCGCGCCCTTGCGTCCCGGCACGCTCACCGGCACCAGCTGCCCGTCGAACCGGCCGGCCTCGATCGCCGCCAGCGCCCGTCGCTGGCTCTCGAGCGCGAACGCGTCCTGGCGCTCGCGGGCGATCGACCACTCGCCGGCGACCCGCTCCGCCGTCTCGCCCAGCGAGATCGGCGGGTAGGCCGCCTGCATCCGCGGGTTCACGAACCGCCAGCCGAGCGTCGTGTCCTCCATCGTCCGCGGGCCGCGGTCATACGGCCCCTCGGCCTTGAGCAGCACGTAGGGCGCGCGCGTCATCGACTCCACGCCGCCGGCCACGAACACCTCGCCGTCCCCTGCGCCGATCGCGTGGGCCGCCGCGTTGACCGCCTGCAGCCCGGACCCGCACAGGCGGTTGACGGTCTGCCCCGCCACCTCCACCGGCAGCCCGGCGAGCAGCCCGGCCATGCGCGCGACGTTGCGGTTGTCCTCGCCCGCCTGGTTGGCGCAGCCGAGGATCACGTCCTCGATGAGCGACGGATCGACGCCGGTCCGGTCCACGACCGCGCGGATCACGAGCGCGGCCAGGTCGTCGGGGCGGACGGCGGCCAGCGCGCCGCCGTAGCGCCCGATCGGGGTGCGCACGGCGTCGACGATCCAGGCCTCGCGCAGCGGGCGGTGCAGGTCTCGGGCCATGCGTCGATTGTGGCACGGGAACCGGGGTCCGGGACCCGGCGTCCGGAGGCGCATGTCCGACCTGCCGTCCCGTCCCGTCGCCGTCCTGGTCCTCGCGGCCGTCCTGTCGCTCGCCGCGTGCGCGCCCGCCACGGGCACGGCGGCACCGCCACCCGGCGCCTCGTCGCCGGCGTCGTCGGACGCCCCCTCGGCGACGCCGACGTCCACACCGGCCGATCCGCTCCCCGCCGACGCGATCGTCCACCCCACCGGCCCGACCGACATCGTGCTCCGGGCGTCCACGCAGGGCGGGTTCGTCCGGATGGAGGTGGTCATGGGCCGGGCGCCGGAGTTCACGCTCTACGGCGACGGTCGGGTGCTGCTGCTGCCGGAGGACATCGACGCGGACCCGGCCGTGCCGCGGCCCCTGCGCGAGGTGCGGCTCACCGAGGACGAGGTCCAGCGGATCCTGGGCTTCGCGCTCACCGAGGGGCGCCTGGGCATCGCCCGCGAGGCGTACCTGGGCGGCAACATGGACGCGCCGACCACCGTGATCGAGATCCACGCGGGTGGCGTGGACAAGACCGTGCTCGTCACCGGGCTGGTCCCCGACCCGGCGCCCGGGCCGGAGGCCGCCGACCTGGCCGCCTTCGCGTCGCTGCTCACCCGGCTCCGGGCGCTGCCAACGACCGCCGACTACGAGCCGGAGCGGGTGGTCGCGATCCTGGCGGAGACGGAGCCCGGACCGGGTGTCGCCACCGTGCCCTGGCCGTGGCCAGACCTCGCCCCCGCCGACTTCGCGCAGCCCGCCGACGACGACCCGTTCCCGTTCCCGAGGCGGCTGCTCGAGCCCACCGAGCGCGACGCGGTGGGCGCCGCGGCCGGCGATGGCCCGGTCAACCTCCAGGGCCCCGACGGCCGGACCTGGGTCCTCGTCATCCGGCCCGCGCTCCCCGATGAGATCGCCGCGGCCGGCTGACCCGCGGTGCCCGGGCGCACATCCCGGAGTACGCCCCTGGACGGGACCATCGGCCGCGGCCGGGGCGTAATCGCGGGCACCCCGCTGCGTTGTGTCCCCGTTGGACTCATCGGCCGCCCTGCGCGGCATCGGTCTCGGGGAGATGTACATGGATCGCACCCGTCACTTGGACCACGGGCCGGCGGGCCCGCAGGGGACCCAGGACACGGTCGAGGCCGCCGCGCCGGACACCGTGGAGCTGTACGAAGCCGACACGGTCCGCCCGCTGACGGCCTCGATCACGCGCGGCACGGCCGGACGGGGACGCCCGTTCGGCCTGTCGCTGCCCGGCGCCATCGCAGGCGCGCTGCTGGTCGCCGCGATGGCACTCGGGGCGGGCGGCATGCTCCCGGCCAGCGACCCCGACAAGCCGGCCGCGGACGCCGGCCCCACCGAGCCGGCCGCGACCGACCGGGCGCCGGACGCCGGCCTCGCGAACACGGGCGACG
>JBFMAT010000071.1:0-9945 GCA_040755495.1 Chloroflexota bacterium | reverse complement strand
CGGAACGCCACGGGGCGGCGCCGGGCCCCGGAACGGCGCGGCGCAACGGCCCGGGGCAACGGCGCGCAAGGCCCCGGGCCGAAGGCGGGCGCTCCGGCCCATGCCAGGACGGTACGGTCAGCCCGATCGATGCGCCGGGCCGTGTGCTGTAATGGCCTCGCGTCACGTGGTCACTCGGGCCGGCCCCCGGCCGCCCGGAACGGAGGCTCAATGGGCATCAGCGCCGCGCCCGGCATGACCAGCGAGGAGATCGTCTCGCTGTCCCGGGCCCACACCCTGTTCTCCTGGTCGGTGCAGGGCGCGCTCGATCCGATCGCGATCGACCGTGCCGAGGGCGTCTACCTCTACACCCCGGAGGGACGCCGCATCCTGGACTTCAACGCCCAGCTGATGTCGGTCAACATCGGCCACGGGGACCGCCGCGTCATCGACGCGATCACGGCCCAGGCGAACCAGCTCCAGTTCGTGCAGCCGGCGTTCGCGACCGAGATCCGCGCCCGCCTGGGCCAGAAGATGGCCGAGATCCTGCCCGGCGACATGAACAAGGTGTTCTTCACCCTCGGCGGCGCCGAGGCCGTGGAGAACGCGATCAAGCTCGCGCGACACGTCACCGGGCGCTACAAGCTGCTGGCCCGCTACCGCTCGTACCACGGCGCCACCCACGGCGCGATGACGCTCACCGGCGACTACCGCCGCTGGGCCAACGAGCCCGGCCTCGTCGGCGTCATCCGCTACCCCGACACCCACCGCTGGGGCGAGAAGGAGCCGCGGCCGGTCGCGGAGTCGCTCAACGGCCTCGAGGACGTCATCAAGTACGAGGGCCCGCACACGATCGCGGCGATCTTCCTCGAGACCGTCGTGGGCACCAACGGCATCCTGATCCCGCCCGACGGCTACCTGAAGGGCGTGCGCGAGCTGTGCGACAAGTACGGGATCATGATGGTCGCGGACGAGGTCATGGCCGGCTTCGGGCGGACCGGCCGCTGGTTCGCGGTGGACCACTGGGACGTGGTGCCGGACCTGATGACGATGGCCAAGGGCCTCACCTCCAGCTACCTGCCGCTGGGCGCGGTCGCGATGCGTGACCACATCTCCGAAGCCATGGACTCGAAGATGTTCTACGGCGGCCTGACCTACAGCAGCCACCCGATCAGCCTAGCCGCGGCCCTCGCCACGATCCGCGTCTACGAGGAGGACGACCTGGTCGGCAACGCGGCCCGCCTGGACCCCGTGCTGCGCGCGCACCACGAGGACCTGGCCCGCAAGCACCCGAGCGTCGGTGCCCATCGGAGCATCGGGCTGTTCGGGATCCTGGACCTCGTGCGCAGCCACGACCCGTGGACCCCGATCACGCCGTTCAATGGCACCAGCGACGAGATGAAGGCCATCGGCAAGTTCTTCCGCGATAACGGGCTGTACACGATGATGGCCAACAACTCGATCCACACCAACCCGCCGCTGTCCATCACCGCCGACCAGCTGGCCGAGGGGTTCGCGATCATCGACCGCGCCCTCGACATCGCAGACCAGGCCGTCAAGGGCTGACCCCGCGCTTCGATCGAAGAGGAACGGCCGGCCTCGCGAGGGGCCGGCCGTTCGATTCGTCGGCACCCGTCGCGGTCACTCGGAGCGAGCGACCTCCTGGAGCGGGAACGGTAGCTGCCCGAACTGGAGAATGGTGACCAGGCTCTGCGCCTGGAGCTCCGTGAAGCCCCCCACGCCGCCACCGGCGATCTGCACCTTCCCGTCGGCGATGGTGCCGTTGATCATCGGGGCGCTGATGATCTCGCCGTCGAGCGCGATCGCGAAGTACGCCCCGATGTGGTTCCTCGTGTAGTCCGCGAACAGCTGCCTGCCCTCGTCCTTGAGCACGAAGTCCACGGTCCGCTGGCCGGTCTCGTTGGCGCCGATCGAGGCGCTCGCGACCTGGTCGCCCGAGAACAGCGGGGGGAACGCCGTGAGGTCGAGGTGCTGGCCCTCGGCCATCTGGGTGTCGCCGAGCGGCACGAAGTCGACCCGGCCCGCCACCCCGGCCAGGGCACGAACGGCGCCGACGACCGAGGCCGGCGCGGCCTCGACGATCACGACGTCCGGCGCCTCCACGGTCACCCGGAGGGCGGCGACGCCCGTGGCCTCCAGCCGCGACTCGACGATCTGCCGGATGACCTCAAGGTCGGCGGCGGTTGGAGCGGCGCCATCGGCCGGCAGGGCCTGGAAGGCGATCCGGAACGCGAACGCCTCCCTCGACTCGCCCGGGCCGCACCCGGCGACGAGGGCGAGCGCGGCCACGATCACGGCCGCGAGCGCGGTTCGTACGGACGCGCGTCCCCGCATCTGCCGGTCCTCCCTGCGACGGTGCCCTCGCATGACAGGTGTACCACGCCGCGTGCCGGGCGGTCGGCCGGGCGGCACGTGGCCCGCGCCGCGCGGCCCGGGCGTACCCTCCGCTCGATGACGTCCGTCGCGATCCACGCGTCATGAGCCCGAGCCTGTCGCGCCTCGGCCGCCTCGTGCTCGTCACGGGCGTGTCGCTCGCGATCGCCACCCTCGCGATCGCGGTCATGGAGCACAGCCTGGGCGTCGAGAACGCCTCGTCCGCGTACCTGGTCGCGGTCGTCCTGGCGGCCCTGGTCGTGGGCACCGGGGGCGCGATCGTCGTCGCCGTCGGCGCGTTCCTGGTCTACAACTTCCTGTTCACCGAGCCGCGGTTCACGCTCGTGATCCACGACCCGGGCGTGCTCCTCAGCGTCGTCCTGCTGCTGTTCGTCGGCGTGGTCGTGGGCCGGCTGGCGGCGCTGCAGCGGGAGCGGGCGGAGGCGGCCCGCGCGCGCGAGCACGAGGCGACCGCGCTGTTCCGGGTGAGCTGGGCGCTGGCGACCCGCGACGCCATGACGCCCGCGCTTGCGCAGATCGCCGATGCGCTGCGCACCGAGACGGGGATGACCCGGGTGTGGGTCGCCATCGGCGACGACGAGGCAACCGAGCGTGTCGCGGCCGACACGGGCGGCGGCACGCCTCCGTCCCCGCCGTCCCGGCTGCGCGTGCTCGGGCGCACGCCGGTCGACGAGCCTGCCCGCTGGGTCCGCGTCCAGCGGCCGGGCAACCCAGCCGGCGGCACCGCCCCGCCGGCGCCCCTCGACGCGTACCGGGTCCGGATCGAGGCCAGCGGGGAGCCGCTCGGGTCGATCTGGGCGCTGCGCGAGCGCGGCATGGACGAGCCCGACCCGGTCGAGACACGGCTGCTGGCCGCGGCCGCGGACCAGGTGGGGCAGGCGATCACCCACGACCGGGCCGCGGAGCGGACCCGCGCGGCCGACGTCGCCCGCCAGAGCGACGCCCTCAAGTCGGCGCTGCTCCAGTCCGTGTCGCATGACCTGCGCACCCCGCTGGCCACCATCCGGGCCGCCGCCGGCAGCCTGCGGCCGGGCGGGCAGCTCGATGACGAGGCCCGCCGGGCGAGCGCCGACGCCATCGAGCGCGAGGTGGAGTACCTCGACCGCCTGGTCGCCAACCTGCTGGACCTGAGTCGGATCGAGGCCGGCGCGCTGCGGGCCCGCCGCGACGTGTTCGAGCTCGATGACCTCCTCGCGCGCTCGATCGCCAGCGTGCGCCCCAGGCTGGGCACCCGGACGCTGGAGGTCGAGCTGATGGCCCCGCCGGTCGAGGTGGACCCCGTGTTCCTCGACCAGGCGTTCTCGAACATCCTCGACAACGCCCGCAAGTACACGCCGGACGGGGCCACGATCCGGGTGACCGCGACGGCCCCGGGGGACGGCCGGGTCCGGATCGTCGTGGAGGACGACGGTCCGGGCGTGGCGGATGACGTCCTGCCACACCTGTTCGAGAAGTTCTACCGGGCCCCCGGGGCGAGCGCCGGGTCGCGGAGCGGGACGGGGATCGGGCTGGCCGTGGCGCGCGGCGTGCTCGAGGCGACGGGCGGACGGGTCGAGGCGCGCCGGAGTGCCATGGGTGGGCTCGCCTTCGACATCGACCTGCCGGTGGCCCGGGTGCCCGCGTCGGTGACGGCCGGCGAGGCCATGACGTGAGCCCGGCGGCAGGCGGCGCGCGGATCCTGGTCGTCGAGGATGACGCCGAGACGCGGTCCGCCCTGCTCCGCGAGCTCGCCGCCAGCGGCTACGAGGTGGACGAGGCGCCGGACGGACGGACGGCAATGGAGCGCTGGGCCCTGCGCCGCCCCGACGTCGTGCTGCTGGACCTCGGGCTGCCGGACATGGACGGGCTGCGCGTGGTCACGGCGATCCGCCGGGAGGCCACCACCCCGATCGTGATCCTGTCCGGCCGGTACGAGGAGCGCGAGAAGGTCGAGGCCCTGGATCGCGGCGCGGACGACTACGTGACCAAGCCGTTCGGCGTGGACGAGCTCCGGGCACGCCTGCGGGTGGCCATCCGCCGGGCGGCGGGACCGGGTGGCGACGCGGAGGGCCGGATCGCCAGCGGGCCCCTCGTCCTCGACGCGGGCCGCCATGAGGTCGCCATCGCCGGGCGGCCGGTGGACCTCACGCCCCGCGAGTTCGAGCTGCTCCGGGTCCTGCTCACCCACCGGGGGCGGGTCGTGACCAAGGGCCGGCTCCTGCGCGCCGTGTGGGGCGAGGCGTACCGGGGCGAGGACAGCTACGTGTACGTCCACGTCAGCCAGCTCCGCCGCAAGCTCGCGGCGGCCGACGCGAGGGGCGTCCTCGACGGCCTGATCGTCACCGAGCCCGGGGTTGGCTACCGGATCCGCGACCTCGGCGACGCCTGAGGCACGCCGGACGACCGGCCGAACCCGCGCCATCCCTTAGGGAAACCTAAGGCGCCGGACCTCCCGCGGGGCGCCCTCCCTCTTGGTGCCCGCTGCGATCGTGGAGTCATGGACACGAGCACGGGGGCGTCCGCGGATTCCGAGACGCCCCTCACGGACGGCGAGCTGCGGCTCGTCCGACAGGCGGTCCTCATGGTGTCGTCGTACGGCACGCCGCGGGTCGTCGTCGCCGGGCTCCGGTACGGCGACCTGATCCTCGAGCGCTGCGAGGACCTCGCCGCCGAGGCCGGCGTGCGGGTCGTCCCCCTGGAGACCGCCACGCCCGGCCGGCTGGACCTCGCCGTCGAGCCACGGGCTCGATGATCGGGGGCCGCAGGCCGCTCACCGGGCGCAAGCCGGCGGATCGCCGCGTCAGGGTCGAACGGCCCCACACCGCGTACTTCCGGTACACGGGACCCGGCCAGCTCGTAGCCAAGCCGACGGCCTCGATCCCGCGCACCCCGCTGGGCCGCACCCTGACCCGCTGGAAGGCCTGGCTGCTCGGTCGGCCGCTGGCCAACGAGGAGGAGATCGGCGAGCGGCTGGCCAAGCGGAAGGCGCTCGCGATCTTCAGCTCGGACGCGATCTCGTCATCGGCCTACGCGACCGAGGAGATCCTGCGCGTCCTCGTCATCGGCGGGGCGGCCGCATTCCTGCTCAGCGTCGAGGTGGCGGCGGCCATCGCGGTCCTGCTGGCCGTGGTCGCGCTCTCGTACCGGCAGGTGGCGCGCGCGTTCCCCAACGGCGGCGGCGCCTACGCGGTCGCACGGGCAGAGCTCACGCCGCTGCTCGGGCTGATCGCCGCCGCCGCGCTGCTGATCGACTACGTGATGACGGTCGCGGTCTCCACCTCGTCCGCCGTGGAGCAGCTGATCTCCATCGCCCCCGGCATCAACGCGTTCCGGATCGAGATCGCCCTCGTCTCGATCGCCCTGATCACGGTCGCCAACCTGCGCGGCCTGCGCGAGTCCGGGAACATCTTCGCGGTGCCCACCTACCTGTTCGTGGGCATGGCGCTCACGATCGTGGCGATCGGCGTGTTCCGGATCGTGACCGGGCAGGTGGCCGAGATGCCAGCCCACGACGAGGCCATGCACCTGGGAACCGAGTCGATCGGCCTGTTCCTCGTCCTCAAGGCGTTCGCCAGCGGCTCGGTCGCCCTCACGGGCACGGAGGCGATCGCCAACGGGGTGCCGGCGTTCAAGCCGCCCGAAGCCAGGAACGCCGCCAACACCCTGGTCGCGATGGCCGTCCTCCTGGGCGTGCTGTTCATCGGCATCACCGTGATCGCGGACGCGTACCGGATCGTGCCCTCGGAGGAGGGCTCCGGCGGACCCACCGTCATCGCGCTGGTGGCCCAGACCGCCTTCGGCTCGAGCACCCCGCTGTACTACACGTTCCAGGTGGCGACGGCGCTGATCCTGTTCCTGGCGGCGAACACGAGCTACAACGCGTTCCCCCGCCTGGCCGCGCTGCTGGCCGAGGACGGCTACATGCCGCGCCAGTTCGCGTTCCGTGGCGACCGGCTGGCCTTCAGCTGGGGGATCGTCCTGCTGTCGGCCGTGGCCGGCCTGCTGCTCGTCTACTTCGGCGGCGTGACGACGCTCCTCATCCCGCTGTACTCGGTGGGCGTGTTCGTGTGCTTCACGCTCAGCCAGTCCGGGATGGTGCTCCACTGGCTCCGGGGGCGCGAGTCCGGCTGGGCCTGGCGGATGGGCGTGAACGCCTTCGGCGCCGTGCTGACGGGCGTCGTGCTGGTGGTCGTGGCGTCGGTCAAGTTCTTCGCGGGCGCCTGGCTGGTGGTGGTCCTGATCCCGCTGCTGGTCGGGATGATGCTGTTCATCCGGCACCAGTACACGGCGTCCACGCGGCACCTGGCCGTGCGCCCGGACTACGTGGCGTCCGCGCCGGGCCGCGCGGAGCGCGCGATCGTGCCGGTCCCGTCGCTCAACCGCGCGACCGTCCGGGCCCTCAACGTGGCGCGGTCCATCTCCGAGGACGTCACGGCCGTGTTCATCAGCGACGACCCGGCGGAGGCCGCCGCGATGCGCGAGCAATGGGACCGCCAGGTGCCCGGCGTGCCGCTGGTCGTCGTGGAGTCGCCGTACCGGGCGCTGGTCGGCCCACTGCTCGCCTACCTCGACGTGCTCCGGCTCTCGTGGCCGCCGGACAAGCCCGACCCGGTCACGTTCGTCGTGATCCCGGAGTACGTGGCTCGCCACTGGTGGGAGCGGATCCTCTACAACCAATCCGCCCGCCGCCTGCGTTCGGTGTTGCTGGGTCGCCCGAACACGGTGGTGGTGGACGTGCCCTACCGCCGCGACGACCCGCTCGAGGTCGCGACCTGAGCCCTTCCTGGGCGATGGGCTCAGGGCGTGAACCGCCACCGGTACCGGCCCGGTCCGACCGGTTGCGCGTAACCATATTGGGCGATATCTTCGGTTACAGGGCGCCGACCGGCGCCCGCTCCCCACCTGAGGCCGCACCGATGACACGAGACGATGTCGCCCGCTGGCTGGGCCGCTACTCCGAGGCCTGGCGGACCTACGACCCCCACCTGATCAGGTCGCTGTTCAGCGCCGACGCGCGGCTGTGGGACCACCCCTGGGAGGATCCGATCGTCGGCGTCGACGCGATCATCGAGGACTGGCTCGCGGACCGCGACGAGGCGGGCACCTACGAGAGCCACTACGAGCCGTGGGCCGTGGACGGCTCGCGCGCGGTGGGTGTCGGCACGAGCACCTACCGAGTCGACGGCGGGCTGCGCGTGTTCCACAACGCGTTCCTGCTGGAGTTCGACGACCAGGGTGCCTGCCGCTCGTTCAGGGACATCTACCTTGAGCAGCCCTGAGCCCCTTCGGGCAGCGGTCCCACCACCGGGCGTCAGCCGCTGTTGCCGGTCCCGAACTGGCGGTCGCCGGCGTCGCCCAGGCCGGGCATGATGTAGCCCTTCTCGTTGAGCTGGCGGTCGAGGGCGGCGGTGTAGATCTCCACGTCCGGGTGGGCCTTCGTCACGGCCTCCACGCCCTCGGGGGCCGCGATCAGGTTGACGAGCTTGATCCGGATCGCGCCCCAGCGCTTGAGGACCTCGATCGCCGCCGTCGCCGAGCCGCCGGTCGCGAGCATCGGGTCCAGGATCAGGCACAGGTCCACGGTCGCGCTGTCCGGGAGCTTGTTGTAGTACTCGACCGGGCGCAGCGTGCGCTCGTCGCGGAACAGCCCGAGGTGCCAGACCTCGGCCGTGGGCATCAGCTCCAGCATCGCGTCCACCATGCCCAGGCCGGCGCGCAGGATCGGGATCAGGCCGATGCGGTCCGCCAGCTCCTCGGCCGCCATGGGCTCGATCGGGGTCCGGATCTCGAGCGGCTGGGTCCGGGCGTCGAACAGGGCCTCGTAGCCCAGCAGCCACGACAGCTCGCGCACGACCTCGCGGAACTTCTTGGGCTCGGTGGACTCGTCACGCAGGATGCCCAGCTTGTGGCGCACCGCGGGGTGCTGCGAGACATGGAGGTTGGGCCAGGCTGCCACGGGATCCCTCGCGCTGCTCGATTGGCCGGCGGGCCGGCCCAGGTGCACCGAATCGTAGCGCGCGGCGGCTCGTCCCGCGCCACCACGGGCGTCGGCGCGGGACCGGCGCGCTATGCTCGATGTTCCATGGCCGCCCGCCCGCCCGTCCGTCCGCAGCGCGCCGCAGCCGCCCGACCGGCGGCCCGGGGGCGTGCCGCGAAGTGGATCGTGCCGCCGGTGCTGGTGCGCCAGGTGCGCAACGGGCTCGTGGAGTCCGTCCATCGCGGCGACGTGGTCGAGGTGGACGCGACCGGCCGGGTGCTCCGCGTCCTGGGCGACCCGGACCGCATGGTCAACCTCCGCTCCACCGCCAAGCCGTTCGGGCTCATGGCGCTGCTGCGGGCCGGCGGCCAGCGCGAGTTCGACCTCGTGCCCGAGGAGCTCGCAGTCATGGCCTCGAGCCACTCCGGCGAGGATGTCCACGTCCGCACGATCCAGGCGATGTTCCGCCGGATCGGGATCGCACAGGGGCTGCTCGCCTGCGGCACCGAGGGGATGCCCCTCGATCCGCTCACGGCGTCGCGCCTCGCCCGCGACGGGGAGCGTCCCGGCCCGCTCCGCCATATGTGCTCGGGCCAGCACTCGGTGTTCATCCTGCTGGCCAAGCTGGGCGGCTGGGAGCTGGAGACGTACTGGCAGGCCGAGCACCCGGCGCACGTCGCGTACCAGGAGGCGGTGGCGGCCGCCTACAACGTGGCCCCCAACCGCATGCGGACGGGTATCGACGGCTGCGGCGTCCTGACCTACGCCTTCCCGCTGCGCGAGGTGGCGCGCGCGTACGCGATCCTGGCCGATCCCTCCGCGCTCCCGGCCGGCGACCCGCGGGCCGCCCTCGAGCGCCACTACCTCACGGTCCGCGACGCGATGCTCGCCCACCCGGAGCTCGTGGCCGGGACCCGGGACCGGCTGGACACCTCGCTGATGAAGGCGGCGTCCGGCCGCGTGGTGAGCAAGAGCGGCATGGAGGCGCTGCGGGCGGTCGGGATCCTGCGTGGCCCCCGGGCCAACGGGGCCGAGTTGCCGGCGTCGGGCATGGCGCTCAAGATCGAGGACGGCGACGGCTACGACCGCGGGACGTGGGCCGCGTCCGTCGAGGCGCTGCGCCAGGCCGGGGTGCTCGAAGGGCAGGCCCTGCGGGTCCTCGCGCGCTACCACCGGCCCCAGTACCTCGACCCGCACGGCCGGACCGGGGCCGAGGCGGTGCCGGCCTTCGAGCTCGCACCGGTCGGCGAGCTGACCGGCTGAACGAAGCGCCCGCCGGCGGCCGTGGGCCGGGGGCAGGCGACGGAGAACGCGTCCCATGACGTTCCAGGGAGACCCGTACCGGACCCTCGGCATCGCGCCGGGTGCCTCCCTCAACGAGATCCGCTCGGCCTATCGGCGGCTGGCGAAGCAGTACCACCCCGACGCGGCCGGCGAGCGCGCGCTGCCGCGGTTCCTCGCGATCCAGGCCGCCTACGAGCGGCTGGTGGACGGCGAGGGGCGGCTCCGCGCGCCGGGGACGGGCTCGCGGGCGGCGGCCGGCCGGGCGGGCGGCGGCGAGCCGTGGCGGGCGGATCCGGCGCGGGCCCGCGCGT
>JBFMAT010000070.1:0-9967 GCA_040755495.1 Chloroflexota bacterium | reverse complement strand
CAGAGGTCCTCGACGAAGCCGTCGAGCTCGTTCGCGCCGGGAGACTGCACGTCGTCGCGGACGGCTGGTGGACTTGGAGGCTTGGCTCCGGAACCGCGCTCGGGTCCTGTCTGGCCAAGTGACATTGACGCACCCTCGCACACCCATCCGACCTGTACGCTGCCCGTGACGTCGAGTCGTCCGTGGTGGCTCCGCCGGCCCTCGCAGGCGTTGGCACGCGCAAGAACGGAGTCAGGCCTGTGCCCGCGCTGCGGCAGCGCTGACCACGTCACGATCATCTACGGCTTGGTCAGCCGTCAGTATCGGGACGCGAATCGCGGCCGCTTCGTCGAGCGGCATCGCGGCGGCCCGAGGCCGGACCGGAAGTGCTTGGTTTGCGGCTTCTCCTTCGACTGGACCGGGTGACATTTGCCGAGCGCTCGCGGATTCGTGCGTGACCTGCGCGGAGTCGGTCACAATCCAAGTCATGCCCCGTCGTCGTCTGCCGTACCAGCCAGGAACCTGGTTCGCGGTCCCGCTTCGCGACGACGGATTCGCGGCTGGCCGCGTCGCTCGCGTCGACGGTCGCGGCAGGCTGCTCGGCTACTTCTTTGGCCCGAGGCGCGCGATGCCGCCTTCCTGCGCGGAAGTCGCGGAGCTTCGGCCTAGGGACGCGACCCTGATCATGATGCTCGGCCACCTTGGCCTGCTCAGCGGGAGGTGGCCGATCATCTGCGTCGACGCCGACCCAGACCTCGTCGGCTGGCCTGTGCCGAAGTTCTTCCACAAGGATGCGCTGCTTCCTGACCTGTGGTTTGCCCGGTCGTACGGTGAGACCCTGGAGTTGGTAGGAGAGCGCCGCATCAGCGAAGCGGAGGCAGTGCGGCTCCCGGAGGACGGCTTGGCCGGGCCTGGTCTTGTTGAGATCCGGCTGACAAAGCTGCTCATCGGCACCATGTAGCATCTCCCGGACCCGGGCCCAGCCCACGGCATGTTCGGCGGTGCTCGGCGATGCCCTCACCGACCATGTGGTACCTGCCATGGCCCGCAGGACGGGGTCAGTGCGCGCCCCGGTCTGACGCGTGGCTCTCGAGTGACATTCGCGCACGCTCGCGCATGGCGGACCCACGGCTACCGAGGCTCAGGGTTGAAGCAGCTGGAATTGGGTGGCGTCCGGGAACGGGATGTGTCCACCCTCCCGAACTCTGATGTATCCGGCGGGGTCGACCACCACGCCGATCCTGCCGCCCGTCGTCGGAAACGTGCCAATAGTCGCGTTGGCCTGGTTGGTCACAGTGATCGAGGACGGGACACCGGCGAACCCTTGGAGCAGCATCCCGCGGGTCCGCGCAGGCACCGAGTAGGAGTAGTTGACGTCTCCTGCGCTAAACACGAGGGTGATGACGAGGTTGGTTCCTGACTGGTTGTCCGCCCAGATGTCGTTGGAGACCGGCGGGCTCCAGCATCCGGCGATCAGCGCAGTGCATCCGACCAGCAGCAGGACGACGGCAGTTCGATCGCGGACGCCGTGGCTCATGACGTGATGGTGGCTCCCGCAGGCCGATCGGCCAATCGATGGTTACCCGCAACGATCGGGCCATTGCGCGACGCCGGTCTCGTGGCATTGACGCACGCTCGCGCATGGCAACGTGACGAGCCACGTCTCTCTGCGCGGGTCTCCTTCGGTACGCTAGGGCCCATGGACGGCGGCAGCGCACGGCACCTGGGCCTCGACCTCGGCGCCACCAACCTCAAGTGGGCGGTGGTCGAGCACGCGGGCGGCGACTGGCGCACGCTGGCCACCGGGCAGGTCCCCACGGACGGGCACCTCGGGCCGGACACGGTCATCGCGCGGCTGGGGGACACGGGCGCGGCGGCGATGGCGGCCTGGCCGGGCGTGGTCTCGGCCGGGATCGGGCTGCCGGGGCTGTACGACCCCGCGGCCGGCACGGTGCGCTTCCTGCCCAACGTGCCGGGTGAGTGGGCCGGGCGCCCGATGGCGGGCCCGGTCGCGGCGCGGCTCGGCGTCCCCGCGTTCCTGATCAACGACGCCCGGGCGTTCGGGCTGGCGGAGCTGCGGCTGGGGGCGGCGCGCGGCGCGTCCTCGATGGTCGGGCTGACGCTGGGGACCGGGGTGGGCTGCGTCATCGCCATCGGCGGTCGCGTGTACCAGGGCCACGATGGCACCGGTGGCGAGGGGGGTCACCAGACGATCGACCCGGACGGGCCGCTGTGCGGGTGCGGCAACCGGGGGTGCGTGGAGGCGTTCGCCCGCGCGGACCGGATCGCCGAGGCGTGCGGGACCGCGACGGCCGAGGAGGCGGTCGCCCGCGCCCGCGAGGGCGACGCCCGTGCTCGCGAGGGGCTCGCGCAGGCGGGGCGCTACCTGGGCATCGGGATCGCCAACCTGGTGGTGGTCGTGACGCCGGACGTGGTCGTCATCGGCGGCGGGGTGAGCGCGGCCGGCGACCTGCTGTTCGAGCCGATCCGGGCCGAGCTCCGGCGGCGCGTCCTCATCACGGACCTCGACCGGGTGCGGCTGGTTGCCGCGGAGCTGGGGACCCTGGCCGGGGCGATCGGGGCCGCGGTGCACGGCGCGGAGCGGGCCGCGGAGGTGCCGGCGTGACGACGACCGATCCCGGCGGCACCGGCGTGACGAGGACCGATCCAGGCGGCACGCGCGCCGTCGCCACGCGCACGGCCCGCCTGGCGCCCCCGCTCGACCCCGGGTTCCGGCCCATGTGGCTCGCCCAGGCGGCGCTCGCGGCCGAGGTGCGGGCCACGGGAGCCGGCGCCCGGGTCGCGCTGGCGGTTGCGCAGCCCGGCGGGTCCGCGGGGCACCGCGAGGCGTGGGTCCACCCGCCGGGCCATCCGGGCCAGGCCGCCTCATTCCGGGCGGTGGAGCGGCTGGCCAAGTTCCTGCTCTGGTCGCGCGGCGGATCGCGGTTGTACGTGGATGGGCCGCAGCCGCTGGTGGTGTACCTCGCCCGCCATTACGCCGCCGAGCCCACCGGCCGGTTCGACGCGGCGTTCATGGGCCCGCGGCTGTTCGGCGTCCCGTTCGAGGTCGTGGCGGCGCCCGAGGCCGAGTTCCCGCCCGCGCGCGAGGTCGGCGCGGCGCTGGGCCGCCACCTCGACGGCTGCCGGATCGGCTTCGACCTCGGTGCCAGCGACCGCAAGGCGGCCTCGGTGATCGACGGCGAGGTCGTGTTCAGCGAGGAGATCGCGTGGGACCCGGCGCGGCACACCGACCCGCAGTGGCACATCGACCAGATCAACGACTCGCTCCGTCGGGCGGCCGCCCACCTGCCGCGGGTGGACGCCATCGGTGGCAGCTCCGCCGGGGCCTACGTGGACAACGAGGTGCGGGCCGCGTCGCTGTTCCGGTCCGTCCCGCCGGAGCTGTTCGAAGCCCGAGTCCGCGGACTGTTCCACGAGCTCCAGGCGGCCTGGGGCGGCATCCCGTTCGTGGTCGTCAACGACGGCGAGGTGACGGCGCTGGCGGGCTCGATGCTGGCCGGCGCCGGCGCGCTGCTGGGGATCGCGATGGGGTCCAGCCAGGCCGCGGGGTACGTCGATCGGGAGGGGCGGTTGACGTCGCGGATCGACGAGCTGGCGTTCGCCCCGGTGGACGACGCGCCCGACGCGCCGGTGGACGAGTGGTCCGGCGATCGGGGCTGCGGCGTGCAGTACTTCAGCCAGCAGGCGACGGGCCGGCTGATGGGCCCGGCCGGGATCGAGATGGACGCGGACACGCCGCTGCCGGAGCGGCTGGTCCACCTGCAGGAGCGGATGGCGGCGGGCGACCCGCGCGCGGACCTCGTGTACCGGACGGTGGGCACGTCGTTCGGCTACGCGCTGCTCCAGTACCGCGAGCACTACGACCTGGACCACCTGCTGCTGCTGGGCCGGGTCATGACCGGCGCCGGGGGCGACGTGATCATCGAGACGGCGAAGGCGGTGCTCGCGGCGGAGGACCCGGCGGCGGCCGAGCAGGTCACGTTCCACCTCGCCGACGAGCGCCAGAAGCGCCACGGCCAGGCGGTCGCGGCCGCGAGCCTCCCCGAGCTCCGCTGAGGCGCGGTCCCCGGTCGTGGGTGAGGGCCCCCGGGCGTGGGCGCGGCCCCGCGCAGTGCGGATGTCAGGCGCTGCGGCGCCTCGTGGCGAGCCAGCCGGCGGCGACCAGCGAGCCGAGCACCGCGAGCGCGATGGCCAGGCCGCTCCCCGCGCCGGCGGTGCCGGCGGCCAGGCGGTCGGTCGCCGGGGGCGTCACGCCGGGCGTCGCCGCGGGGGCCGCGGTCGTCGTGCAGACGGTGCTCTCGAGGACCGTGTCCAGCACGACCTCGACCGGCGGCGGCGCCCCCTCGCCGAGCACGAAGCTGGCCCGGCCCGTCGGGGTCGTGGCGTGGACGCAGCCTTCCTCGTCGGGCTCGGAGCGGACCGTGGCGCCGGTGGCGCGGATCTCGATCGTGTCGCCGAGCGAGGCCTCGACCTGGGCCGCGAACGCCCCGTCCGCATCGGTCGTCACCGGCTGGAAGATGTCGGTGCCCGCGACGCCGACCAGCACCTCGACCCCGGGGGCGGGCGTCGCGTCCGCGTTGCGGACCGTGCCCGTGACGTCCACGAGACCCGCGGCGGACGCGACGCCGGGCAGCGCCAGGAGCGCGCCCAGGGCGACGGCGATCAGGCGGGCTCGCGGCATGCGGGGGTCCTCCGGCGATGGGTGAGGGTGAGGTGACGGGCGACGGGTGACGAGTGGCGAGTGACGGGTCACGGGTGGACGGGTGGACGGGTCCGGCGCACACGGTACGCCCGCCCATCGCCCCGCACAACCGGGACGGTGCCCTATCGCGGGACGCGCCGGCCCGGCGCCTCAGCGCTGGCGCGGCTCGCTCACGCTCCAGCCGCCGTCCACCGCGACGACCTGGCCGGTCACCATCCGGGCCTCGTCGGACAGCAGGTGGAGGGCGACCGCGGTGACGGCGTCGGCGTCGATCGGGCCGCCCGCGAGTGGCTGCTTGTCGGCGAGGTAGGCGAGGATCGCCGCGTCCTCCTGCGCCCGGCGGCTCATCGGCGTGGCGATCAGCGAGGGCGCGATCGCGTTGACGCGGATCCCCTGCGGCGCGTAGGAGGCGGCGAGGCTCCGGACGAGGGCCTCGATCGCCCCTTTGCTCGCGGCGTAGGCGTGGGTCGCGAAGTGGACGGGCGCCGGGCGTGTGGCGAGGGTGCTGGACATCAGCAGCAGCGTGCCACGGGCGCCGCCGGGGTCCGGCGCCTGTGCCAGCATCCGGCGGACGGCGGCCCGCGCGACCAGGAACTGGCTGGTGGCGTTGGTGGCGATCACGGTGTCCCAGCCCTCGAGGGTCGCCTCGTGGAGCGGCCCGTCGCCGTAGCGCCGGCCGCTGATCCCGGCCACCCCGTAGACCGCGTCCAGCCGTCCGAAGGTCGCGTCGAAGGCCGCGAACGCCGCCTCCACCTCGGCCTCGTGGCGGAGGTCCGCCGCGTGCCAGCCGCACCGGCCAGCGGCCTCGCCGATGGATGCCGCCAGGGTCTCGGCGTGCAAGGCGTCGCGTGACACGACGAACACCGAGCCGCCCTCCGCCGCGATCGCGCGGGCCGCCGATTCGGCCATGCCGGTGGAGCCGGTGACCAGCACCGCCCGGCCCGCGAAGCGGTTCGGGCTCACGGCAGGCCCTCGGGTCGCGCCGTCGCCGCCACGATCGCGCGCCGGGTGGCCGCGTCGGCCCGGGTGATCGCGCCGCCGATGCCCACCGCCACGGCGCCGGCCTCGAGGAATGCCTGCGCGTTGGTGGCGTCAACGCCGCCGGTCGGGATCAGCTGCGCGTCGGGCATCGGGCCGCGGAGCTCGCGCACGAACGAGGGGCCCGCCGCGGACGCCGGGAACAGCTTGACGAACGTCGCGCCGGCCGCCCAGGCCGCGGCCACCTCGGTCGGCGTGAACGCGCCCGGGACGAACGGCAGGCCCTCGTCCGCCGCCGTGGACACGAGGTCGGGGTCCAGCAGCGGCGAGACCGCGAAGTCCGCCCCCGCCCGCCGCGCGGCCTCGAGGTCGTGGCGTCGGGTCACCGTCCCGGCCCCCACCTTGAACGGCCCGTCCGGCCGCGCGGCCAGCCGGGTCCGGACCGCCTCGAGGTCCGCCGCCGCGGACGGCGAGTCGAACGTGATCTCGAACAGCCGTGCACCGGCGTCGGCGAGCTCGTCCACCAGGGACAGCAGCGCGTCCTGCGGCGCCACCCGGCGGAGGACGACGATCAGCCGGTGGCGGCGGACCGCCTCCGCGAACGGGCCGTGGCGCAGCGCATCGACGGTCATCGGACGGGTGCCTCCTGCGGGAGCGGGTCGAGCAGCGCGCCGTCGGCGCGGAGCCGCCCGCGGATCGTGCCCGCGGGGAGCGCGCGGGGGGTGGTGCCGGTGTCGGCGGCCAGCGCGGCGGCCGTGCCCGCTGCCTGGCCCATCGCCATGCAGGTGGCCATCGAGCGCGCCGACGCGTGGGCGTCGTGGGTCGCGGAGAAGCAGCGGCCGGCGACGAGCAGGCCCTCGACCCCCGCCGGCAGCAGGCAGCGGTACGGGATCCCGTAGACGCCGCCCTCGCCGACGTAGCGCCACTCGGTGTCGCCGCCGGCATGGTGGTCCTCGATCGGGGCCCCGCACAGCGCGATCTCGTCCTCGAACCGCCGGGCACCCAGCACGTCCTCGCGCGTCAGCCGATGGTCGCCGTGGACGCGGCGGCTCTCGCGGACGCCGATCGCGGGCGAGGTCGCCACGATGACGGCGGCCTCGAACCCCGGCACCCGGTCGCGCAGGAAGCGGTGGTACTCCTGGACCTGGCGGCGCCCCTCGACCTCGGCGCGAGTCAGCTGCACGGGATCGGTGGCGTCGACGTTCGGGATCCGGGTCATGTGCACCAGCACCACGCCGGGGTAGGGCGTGCGGTGCCACGAGCCCTCGATCCGCGGCAGGCGGTACTCGCCGCCCGCCGCGGCCTCGCGCATCCGTGCCCACAGCTCGGCCTTGGGCACCGCCGAGGCGCGCGCGACGTCCACGTTGGCGACCTTGAACAGCGTGGACAGCGACTGGACCGTCCCGCTCGCGGCGGCGTCGTCGAACGGGACGCCGGCCATCGCGGCGAGGTCCGCGTCGCCCGACGCGTCCACGACGGCCGCGGCCTCCACCCAGCGCTCGCCGCCCTTGTTCCACAGCCGGATCGCCGCCACGCGGCCGCCGTCCACGCGCACGCCGGTGGCCCAGGTGTGGAGCAGGAGCTCCACCCCGGCGTCCTCCGCGAGCCGCTCCCACAGGACCTTGAGCGCCTCGGCGTCGTAGGTGACGCCGGTGCCGGCGCCGTACGTGTTCGGGCGTTCGAAGGCGACGCCGTCCGCGGTCAGCCGTTCCACGACCTCCCAGCCGAGGCCGCCGACGACCCGCCGGGGCCGCTCGCCCGGGGTGTAGAACGCGTAGAACGTGTCCAGCACGGCGGTCGAGGTGCCGCCCATGAACGCCAGGCGGTCCAGCAGCAGGGTCCTCGCCCCGAGGCGGGCGGCGGCGATCGCGGCCGACGACCCGGCGGACCCCGCGCCGACCACGACGACGTCGAACCGGTCGCTCACGCGGGCGCTCGCGCGGGCGAGCCGGCGCCCGTGCCGGGCAGCGCGTACAGCCGCGCCGGGTTCGCCACCAGGATCCGGTCCGCGGCGTCGTCGCCCAGGCGCCGCCGGAGACGCGGCACGAACACCGTCATCAGGTAGCGCAGCCCCGGGCCGCCCTCGTACGCGCGCAGGTAGTCGCGCTGCCCGAGGTCGAGGCCCAGCACGATCCGGTCGAGGTGCCCGGCGGCGACCACGGCCTCGACGAGGTCCAGCACCACGCTGTCGGGGTGGTACTTGGTGCGGCCGATCGTGTCGTACTCCAGGGTGACGCCGCGGGCCGCGATCTCCGCGTGGAGCTCCGCGTCCGGGTTCCGGTCGAGGTGCGCGAGCGCGATCCGGTCGGGGGTCATGCCCGCCCCGGTCAGCAGGTCCACAACGTCGTGGCCCGCGGTGCCGATCTCGGTATGCACGAGGACGGCGGCGCCGGTCGCGACGCTGGCCACGGCGATCGCCTCGAGGCGCCGCCGCTCGCTGCGGGTGATCCGGTGGTAGGACGCCCCGCCCTTGATCGCCCCGGCCCGCGCCGGGTCCAGCGGCAGCGATGGGTCGTTCCAGTCGGCGGGGTGCATGCCGAGGCGCAGGTCCGTGACGATCCGCTCGGCGAGTGTCTCGACCGTCGCCCCGTGCACCCAGTGCCCGTCCGGGTAGTGCGCGTCGCGGTGATAGCCGCTGGCCGCGATGATCGTGAGGCCGGTTCGCTCGGCCACGCGGCGCATGCCCGCCGGCCGCCGCCCGAGCCCGATCGGCGTCATCTCCACGATCGTCCCGATGCCCGTGTCGCGGCCATCGGCGGCCTCCTCGACCGCCCGGTCCACGTCGTCGAACGCCTGCCCGGGCATCGCCGGCGAATCGAGGAACAGGTGATCGTGCGCATCCACGACGCCCAGCGCGTCCGCCGGGCGCGGTCCCAGGACGCTGACGACGTGGCCTGCAGGCACCGGGAGCCTCCAGCTCGGGATGCGGGCCCGACGGTCGCCGGGCCACGTTCGAGATGGTACCGGCGCACGGCCCGGCCGGCCGGTCCGCCCACTCGCGGCCCTGCATCCGCCCGAGGCGGGCCGATCCTGCCATGCCCGCTGGCCCCAAGGTACCCCTTCCGTGCGGGGCGGCCATCGGGCATCGTCGGACGCACGCCGGGGGAACCTCCACGCGCCCGTCCGGCGACGACGAAGGGGGAGCATGCGCGTCGCCCGACCCGATCCGCCGCCCAGCCGGCCCGCCGTTGCCGCGGCCCGCGTGCGGCCGGGCGGGACCCGCGCACCGCGCCCGGCGCTCCTGGCGCGCAGGGCATGGGCCGGGCCCCTGGCCGCACTCGTGATCGGGCTCGCGACGATCGTCCCCGGCCCGGCCGCCGCGGCCGCCACGTGGTCCAGGAACCTGTACGTGGGGAGCGCGTTCCTCCACCAGGACCCCTGGTACACGGCGTGCACCGCCGCGGCCACGATGACCATGCTCAACACCATCGCGGCCCGCGGCACCGGCGGCCCCGGGTTCACCTGGACCCCGTACAAGGTGAAGAACAACACGTCGGATCCCACCGACCGGCGCGACATGACCTCGATCCTGTCCTTCGCCCGGTCCCGCGACACCCTGCGCTCGACGTCGGCCGGCAGCGACCCGCACGGCTGGCGCAACGCGCTCAACGCCTACGGCTGGGGCGAGGACGCGATGGCCGACCCGTCGCGGATGGTGTACCAGGACCTCGCCTACCCGGGCTTCAAGGGCGCGGTCAAGGCGGCGGTGCGGGCGATCGCCCGCTTCGGCATGCCGGTGGGCATCCTGGGCTGGGCCGGCGGCCACGCCCAGGTCATGACCGGCTACGTCGTCAGCGGCGAGAACCCGGCGGTCTCGAACAACTTCGAGGTCCGCTTCGTGTATCTCTCGGACCCGCTGCGCAAGAGCTGGATCGTGAACAAGCGGCTCAGCCTCGAGCAGCTCCGGAGCGGCTCGCTCAAGTTCCGCTTCCAGTCGTACCGCGAGTCGGACAGCCCCTACGACGATCCCTACACGGGTGACGTCATCCGCAGCTCCGTCCGGCCCACGGTCGGGCCGTCCGAGTGGTACCGGCGCTGGGTGATCATCGCGCCCGTCCGCAGCGGGCTCCCGGATCCCGCGCCGGAGCCGTCGCCGGGCGTGTCTCCCTCGCCCACGTCGCCGCCCGTGCCGTCGCCGACGCCATCGCCGGATCCCGGTGGGGATCCCTCGCCGGGGCTCGAGCCCAGCCCGCCGGCCGGGGACGCGACGCCCGCCCCCGAGGCCACTCCAGCCGACGCCGCCCCGGCGGAGGCAACGAGCGCGGCGACCTCGACGCCGGCCCCCCA
>JBFMAT010000069.1:0-12770 GCA_040755495.1 Chloroflexota bacterium | reverse complement strand
GGCCGCCGGTCAGCCACCGCTGGGCACCAGCGCGCGCCAGCGCTGCCCGTCGCGGGTGTCCTCGACCGCGATCCCGTGCGCGAGCAGCTCGTCGCGCAGCCGGTCCGACTCGGCCCAGTCGCGCGCGGCGCGCGCGGCCGCGCGGCGGTCCAGCAGGGAGTGCAGCTCCGGGTCCAGCGCCTCGGCCTCGGGGGCCGCGATCCCGAGCACGGTGTCCAGCTCCCGGATGAGGGCCGTCGCCCGCGTGGCATCCGCGGTGGACAGCGCGCGTGCGTCGATCCGCCGGTTGAGCTCGCGGACGCCGTCGAACAGCGCCGCCAGCGCCTCGCTGACGTTGAGGTCGTCGTCGAGGCCGGCCTCGAAGGCGGTGCGGATGCCGCCCAGGGCCGCCGGCAGCGTCGGATCGTCGGTCCGGTCCTCGCGATAGGCGGCGAGGGCGGCCAGCAGCGCATCCAGCCGCTCGACGGCCGCCGCGGCCGCCGGCAGCGAATCCTCCGTGTAGTTGAGTGGCGCCCGGTAGTGGACCGAGATCAGCGCGTAGCGCAGCGCCCTGGGCGACACGCCGGCCGCCACCAGGTCGGCGACCCGCGCGATGTTGCCGGTGGACTTCGCCATCTTCGTGCCGCCCATCCGGAGGTGCGCGCAGTGGAGCCAGGTGCGCACGAACGGCTGCCCCGTGGCCGCCTCGGACTGGGCGATCTCGTCCTCGTGGTGCGGGAACACGAGGTCCACGCCGCCGGTGTGGATGTCGAACGTCGGCCCGAGATGGGCCATGCTCATCGCCGAGCACTCGACGTGCCAGCCGGGCCGCCCGGGTCCGATGGGCGTGTCCCACGACGGCTCGCCGGGCTTCGGCCCCTTCCACAGCGCGAAGTCACGGACGTCGTCCTTCGCGTACTCGTCGGCCTCGACCCGCTCCCCCACCCGCAGGGCACCGGGATCCAGCCGCGCCAGCCGCCCGTACGCCGGCCAGGAGGCGATCCGGAAGAACACGGACCCGTCGTCGGTCCGGTACGCGTGGCCCCGCTCGAGCAGCGTGGCCACGAGATCCGTGATCTGGGGAATGTGCTCGGTCGCCCGGGGCAGGACGTCCGGCCGCGTCATGCCCAGCGCGTCGGCGTCGTCGAGGAACCGGGCGGTGTAGCGCTCGGCGAGCTCGCCGATCGGGACGCCCTCCGCCGCGGCGCCGCGGATGATCTTGTCGTCGATGTCGGTGAGGTTCATGACCCAGGTCACCCGCAGCCCGCGATAGCGCAGGTAGCGGACGAGCAGGTCCGCGAACAGGAACGACCGGAAGTTGCCGATGTGCGCCGGGCCGTACACCGTGGGGCCGCAGCTGTACACGCGGACGTGGCCGGGCTCCAGGGGCTCCAGCGGCCGCAGCTCGCCCGACAGCGTGTCCTGCAGGCGGACGGTCACGGCGCCCGCCCGACGGTCGCCACCGCCCGCGCCGACATCGACCGGCCGGCGCCCTCGTCCCCGGACAGGTTGCCCGACGACGCCTTGACGCTCACGGCGCCGGGGTCGAGGCCGAGCAGGCCCGCCACGGCACCGCGCATGGCGTCCAGCCGCGCGCCGAGCCGCGGCCGGGCGCCGATCACCGTCACGTCCACCGAGGCGGGTGCGAGCCCGGCCTCGGCCAGCCGCGCGACCACCTCGCGCAGCAGGGCGGCGCTGTCGATGCCCAGCGGCGTCCGGGCGTCGGCGGGGAACAGGCGGCCGAGGTCACCCAGCCCCGCCGCCCCCAGCAGGGCGTCGGCGACCGCGTGCAGGACCACGTCGCCGTCGGAGTGGCCGGCCAGCCGGGGCGCCCCGGCGATCTCGATCCCGCCCAGCCGGAGCGGCTCCCCGGGCCCGAACGGATGACTGTCATGCCCGAAGCCGACACGCGGGGCCGCGGGGGCCAGCGCCTGTTCGACACGGCGGAGATCGTCGGGCAGCGTCACCTTGAGGTTCGCGGCTTCACCGGGGATCGCATGAACGGGGATTCTACAGGCCTCGAGCAGCGCAGCCTCGTCCGTGAACTCCCGCGGTCCGTCGGGCGGGTACGCCAGCCAGGCGTCCAGCAGGAGCCCGCGCCGGACGCCCTGGGGCGTCTGGGCCGCCGCGAGCGTCGAGCGGTCCACGGTGTCGAGGACGCGCCCGTCGGCGACCCGCTTGAGCGTCTCGGCGACCGGCAGCACCGGGACCGCCGCGCCATGCGCGGCCACGGCCGCGGCGACGGCGGACACGAGCCGCTCGGACACCAGCGGGCGTGCGCCGTCGTGGACGAGCACAGGACGGTCGGGCCGACCCGGGTCCAGCGCCTCGAGGTGCCGCACGCCGGCCGCCACCGACGCCTGGCGCGTGGCGCCCCCGGCGACGACCGCGTCGACGCGCGCGGGCAGCCAGCCGGCCGCCGTCACCTCGGCCACGCGGTCGGGGGCCGTGACCAGCACCAGGAGCCCCACCACGCGCGATGCGGCGACGGCCTCGAGCGTCCAGGCCAGCAGGGGGCGTCCGGCGACCGGCGCCATGAGTTTGTCGAGCCCGCCCATCCGGCGGGACGCCCCGGCCGCGACGACGACGACGTCCGCCCCGGTGTGCTCGCGTGCCTCCGGCGCCACGCTACTCGAGGCGCGGCTGGGCGAAGATCATCCGCCCCGCGACCGTCTGGAGGACGCGCGTGACGCTCACGTCCAGCTCGCGGTCGATGAGACGCGCCCCGCCCTCCACCACGACCATCGTGCCGTCGTCGAGGAAGCCGACGCCCTGGCCGGCCTCCTTGCCCTCCTGGATCACCTTCACCCGGAGGTCCTCGCCGGGCAGCACGGCCGGCTTCACGGCGTTGGCGAGCGAGTTGATGTTCATGACCCGGACGCCCTGCAGCTCGGCGACGCGGTTGAGGTTGAAGTCGTTGGTGAGCACGACCCGGCTGCGCCGCTTCGCCATCTCGACGAGCTTGGCATCCACCTCGGCGATCGCCGGGGCCTCGTCGTCCACGATCTCGATCGGCGTCCGGGGGTCGCGCTGCATCCGGGCCAGGATCTCGAGCCCCCGCCGGCCGCGGTTGCGGCGGAGCGTGTCGGACGAGTCCGCGATGTGCTGCAGCTCCTCGAGCACGAACCGCGGGATGACCAGGGTCCCGTACACGAACCCGGACTCGACGATCTCGGCGACCCGGCCGTCGATCAGGACGCTGGTGTCGACGACGATCCGCGGCTCCCCGGCGCGCCGGTCCGCCTCGGCGCTGGGGCGGCGCACGAGCCCGGCGCCCTCCGCGGCCGCGATGAGGTCCAGGCGCTTGGCGACGGTGAGGCCCATCATGCCCAGGCCGAGGAACAGCGAGACGCCGAGCGGAAGCCACGTCCCGAGCGGGCCCTCGACGTTGGACAGCGGCAGGCCCAGCAACAGCCCCAGCAGCAGCCCGACGAGCAGGCCCAGGACGGCCGCCACGAACTCGGCCGTGGACAGCTCCTGGACCCGGCTGATGACCCAGGTCGTGGGGACCACCGTGAGGTACGGGAGCACGGCGAAGCCGACGATCAGCCAGGCGATCGTCCAGGCCGCCAGGATGGCGCCGGCGTACTCCACGCCGGTGAACAGCCCGGTGCCGATGGCCGCGAGACCGAGCCCGACGAAGGCGCCGAGCGCCGCTCCCAGGACCCGGATGGTCCGAATCACGCGTCTCCTCGATGGTCAACGCCCACCCGCCGACCCCCCGTCGGCGGCAGGCGGGCCGAGCCTAGCACGGGGCGACGGGCCGTCGCAGGGACCCGATGGGGCCAGGCGTCACGACGGCGGGCGGCGGCCGGTGTCGCCCAGGGCCGCCCGGATCGCGTCGGCGAGCGAGACGGCGACGACGGCCTCGACGCCCGGCACGGGCGCCGTCTCGCGGCCGTGCGGCCGGGGGATGATCGCGCGGGTGAAGCCCAGCCGGGCGGCCTCCCGGAGCCGGCGGTCGAGGCCACCCACCGCGCGCAGCTCGCCGAGCAGCCCCACCTCGCCGATGGCGACCGTGCCGGGCAGCAGCGGCCGGTCGCGGAGCGACGACGCGAGCGCGAGCGCGAGCGGCAGGTCGAGGCCCGGCTCGGTCACGGTCAGGCCGCCGGCCAGGTTGGCGTACACGTCGTGGCCGGACAGCCCGATCCCGGCCCGCCGGCCGAGGACCGCGACCAGCAGCGCAAGCCGGTTCGGGTCCACCCCCGAGGCCGTGCGGCGGGGCGACGGGGCGGCGGTGGGCGCCACCAGCGCCTGGACCTCGACCAGGAGCGGGCGCGAGCCCTCGAGGACGGGCGCGACGACGCTGCCGGGCGCCGGGGTGTCGTGCTCGGCGAGGAAGGCCCGCGCCGGATCCGCGACCTCGTCGAGGCCGCGCTCGCCCATCTCGAACACGCCGACCTCCTCGGTAGAGCCGTACCGGTTCTTGGCCGCCCGGAGCAGCCGCAGCCCGCCAGTCCGGTCGCCCTCGACCGAGAGCACGACGTCCACCAGGTGCTCGAGCGTCTTGGGGCCGGCCAGGGTGCCGTCCTTGGTCACGTGCCCGACCAGGACGACGGGGATCCCGTCGGCCTTGGCCAGCTCCATCAGGCGCAGCGTGGACTCCCGCACCTGGCCGACGCTGCCGGGCGGGCCGTCGAGCTCGTCCGAGGCCACCGTCTGTATCGAGTCCACGAGCAGCAGCCCCGGTCGCTCGCTGCGGGCGAGCTCCACGATCCGCCCGACCTCGGTCTCGGCGACCACCCGGATGGCATCGGCGACGGGCCCGCTGGTCAGGCCGAGGCGCGCCGCGCGGAGCCGGACCTGGCTGGTCGACTCCTCGCCCGTGGCGTACAGGACGCTGCCGCCCGGCGCCCCGCCGGTCCCGCGGACGATGCCCGCCGCCACCTGGAGCAGGAGCGTGGACTTGCCGATCCCCGGCTCGCCGCCGAGCAGCACGACCGACCCCGCCACGAGCCCCCCGCCCAGCACCCGGTCCAGCTCGCCGATGCCCACGGGGCGGCGCGCCTCGGCCGCGGTGTCGGGGTGGGACAGCGCGACCGGCACGGCCGCGGAGCCGGCGATGGCGGCGGCGGACGGGCGCCTCGGCTCCTCGCGGACCACGGTCTCGACGAGCGTGTTCCACTCGCCGCAGGTCCGGCACTGGCCCTCCCAGCGCAGGACGGACGCGCCACAGGACTGGCAGACGTACCGGCTCTGCGCGCGGGCCATCGGCGGCGCTCGCGGCGGCCGCTAGACGGCTTCGACCGGGGTCTTCGCCTCGGTGGCGGTGATCGCCAGGCCCTTGCCGTCCGGGTCCAGGTCAACCACGATCGAGTCGCCGGGCTGGTAGCGCCCGAGCAGCAGGTGCTCGGCCAGCGGGTCCTCGATCAGGTTCTGGATGGTGCGGCGCAGCGGACGGGCACCGTAGGCGGAGTCGTAGCCCAGCTTGATCACGTGCTCCTTGGCGGGCTGCGTGATCTCGAGGCTCATGCCCTGCGCCGTGAGCTGGTCGCGAACCCGCTTGAGGAGCAGGTCCACGATCTTGGTGATCTCCTCGACCGTGAGGCTGCGGAACACGACGGTGGCGTCGATCCGGTTCAGGAACTCGGGGCGGAAGTTGGACTTCAGCTCGGCCTGGACCTTCTCCTTCATCAGGTCGTACGACGCGGTTGCGCGCTCCTCGACGGTCTCGCCCTGCTGGCGGAAGCCGAGGCTGGAGTTGGTCTGGATCTTCGCGGCCCCGAGGTTCGAGGTCATGATGATGATCGTGTTGCGGAAGTCCACGCGGCGGCCCTTGGCGTCGGTGAGGTGCCCGTCCTCCAGGATCTGGAGGAGGATGTTGAACACCTCCTGGTGCGCCTTCTCGATCTCGTCGAGCAGGATCACGGCGTAGCTCTTGCGACGCACGGCCTCGGTCAGCTGGCCGCCCTCGTCGAACCCGACGTAGCCTGGCGGCGCGCCGACCAGCCGGCTCACGTTGTGGCGCTCCATGAACTCGCTCATGTCGAGCTTGATGAGCGTGTCCTCGGAGCCGAACATGAACTCGGCGAGCGCCTTGGCGAGCTCGGTCTTGCCGACGCCGGTGGGACCCAGGAACACGAACGAGCCGATCGGGCGCTTGGGGTCCTTGAGGCCGGCTCTCGCGCGCCGGACGGCCCGCGAGACGATCTCGATCGCCTCCTCCTGGCCGATGATCCGGTTGTGGAGGACCTCCTCCATCTTGAGCAGCCGCTCGGACTCCTCCTGCGCGATTCGCGTCACCGGGATCCCGGTCCACATCGCCACGACCTGGGCGATCTCCTCGTCGTCCACCTTGGGCGTCTCGCCGGACACCGTGGACTGCCAGTCCGCGCGGAGCTTGTCCACCGTCTCGCGGGAGGTCGCCTCGGCCTCGCGCAGCGTCGCCGCCTGCTCGTACTCCTGGGCGTTGATCGCGGCGTCCTTCTCCTTGGTGATCCGGTCCAGGTCCTTCTGCGCGGCGCGCAGCTCGGGCGGGGCGGAGGAGTGGCGGAGGCGGACGCGGCTGGCGGCCTCGTCGATGAGGTCGATCGCCTTGTCGGGCAGGTGGCGGTCCGTGATGTAGCGGATCGAGAGGTCCGCCGCGGCGCGCACGGCGTCGTCCGTGATCTGGACCTTGTGGTGCTGCTCGTAGCGCTCGCGGATGCCGATCAGGATCTCGATCGTCTGCTCGAGCGTGGGCTCGTCCACCATCACCGGCTGGAAGCGCCGCTCCAGCGCGGCGTCCTTCTCGATGTACTTGCGGTACTCGTCCAGCGTGGTGGCGCCGATGCACTGGAGCTCGCCGCGCGACAGCGGCGGCTTGAGGATGTTCGCGGCGTCGATCGCGCCCTCCGCCGCACCCGCCCCGACGAGCGTGTGGAGCTCGTCGATGAACAGGATCGCGTCGTTGGTGTTGCGGAGCTCCTCGATGATCTTCTTGAGGCGCTCCTCGAACTCGCCGCGGTACTTGGTGCCGGCGACCAGCGAGCCGATGTCCAGCGTGAGCACCCGCTTGTTGAGCAGGATGTCCGGGACGTCGCCGGCGACGATGCGGTGCGCGAGCCCCTCCGCGATGGCGGTCTTGCCGACGCCGGGCTCGCCGATCAGGGCGGGGTTGTTCTTCGTCTTGCGGCCCAGGATCTGGATGACCCGCTCGATCTCCTTCTCGCGACCGATGACGGGGTCCAGCTTGTCCGCGCGCGCGGCCTCGGTGAGGTTGATGCCCAGGGCGTCGACGGTCGGCGTCTTGCTGGCGCGCTTGGTCTCCTGCGCCGGGCCGGCTGACGAGCTCTGCGACAGGACGCGGATGACCTCGTGGCGGACCTTGTCCAGGTTCACGCCGAGGCTCTCGAGCACGCCGGCGGCGATGCCCTCGCCCTCGCGGACCAGGCCCAGCAGCAGGTGCTCGGTGCCGATGTAGTTGTGCCCCAGGCGCCGCGCCTCGTCGATGGCCAGCTCGATCACGCGCTTGGCGCGCGGGGTGAGCCCCACCTCGCCGACGACCGGGCGATCGCCGCGCCCGATGATGAACTCGACGGCGGTCCGGACCTTGGCGAGCTCGACGTTCATGTTCTCGAGCACACGCGCCGCGACGCCCTCGCCCTCGCGCACGAGCCCGAGGAGGAGGTGCTCCGTCCCGATGTAGTTGTGGTTGAACCGCTGCGCCTCGTCCTGCGCGAGCGTCAGGACCTTGCGTGCGCGATCCGTGAACTTGTCGAAGCGATCCATGCCGTGCTCGTTCTCCCGGGTCGCGGGGCGACCGTCGGGCCATGCTAGCACCCTCTTCCCGGCGGGGCCCAGCACCCGGATCCCGGAATCGGAACGACCCGCCGGGGGCCCGGCGGGTCGTCTTCTGCATCGTGGATCGGGGGCGGAGCCCCACTGGGTCAGGCCGGTTCGGCCTCCCTTTCGGCCTCGGCGGCCTCGGCCTCGGCGACCGGCTCGGCCTCCGCGACCGGCTCGGTCTCGGCGACCGGCTCCGGCTCGACCGCGGGCTCGACCGCCTCGGCGACCGGCTCGGCCTCCGCGACCGGCTCCGGCTCGACCGCGGGCTCGACCGCCTCGGCGACCGGCTCGGCCTCCGCGACCGGCTCCGGCTCCGCGACCGGCTCGGGCTCGGCGACCTCCGCGACCGGCTCGGGCTCGGCGACCGGCTCGGGCTCGACCGCCTCCGCGACCGGCTCGGCCTCGGCGACCGGCTCGGCCTCGGCGACCGGCTCGGCCTCGGCGACCGGCTCGGCCTCGGCGACCGGCTCGGCCTCGGCGACCGGCTCGGCCTCGGCGACCGGCTCGGCCTCGGCGACCGGCTCCGGCTCCGCGGCGGCTTCGGCCGCGGCCAGCTGGTCGCGGACCTGGGCGAACGCCGCGGCGAGGGTCGTGTCGATCCCGCCCTCGGGCTCGGACAGGGTGTCCGACGGCGCGTAGCCACGGTCCGGCCGCTCGCGGCGGTCACGCCGCTCGCGGCGCTCGCCGCCACCCATCGCGGGGGCGACGCCGGGCTCGGGCATCTGGCGCACCGGCGGCTCCTCGGCCTGCTTGAGGCTGAGGCCCAGGCGATGGCGCTCGGAGTCGAGGCTGATGATCTTGAGCTTGAGGACCTGGCCCTCGTGTACCACGTCACCCGGATGCGCGACGCGCTGGTGCGACAGCTCGCTGATGTGGATCAGCCCCTCCAGGCCCTCCCGGACCCGGACGAAGGCGCCGAAGTTGACGAGCTTGGTGACCGTCCCGTCGATGACGTCGCCGACCTTGAAGTCCGCGACCGTCGACTCCCACGGATCGGGCTGGAGCCGGCGGATCGACAGGCTGATCCGGCCGCGCTCGTGGTTGATGTCGATGACCTCGGCCTCGACCTCGTCGCCCACCTTGTAGCCGGACTCGGGGTTGTTGACCTTGTTCCAGGACAGCTCGCTCTTGTGGACGAGGCCGTCGATGCCACCGAGGTCGATGAAGATTCCGAACGGGGCGATCGAGCGGACGTTGCCCTTGACCTTCTGGCTGACCTGGAGGCTGCTGAACAGCTCGTCCCGCTTCTCGCGCCGCTCCTCGTACAGGGCGACCTTCTCGGACAGGATCAGGCGGTTGGCCTTGCGGTTGACCTCGAGGATCTTGAGCCGGAGCTTGCGGCCGATGTAGGGCTGGAGCTTCTCGGCGATCTCCTGGGCGGCGTCGCGCGGCTGCTCGTTCTGGGGCCGGCGCGGGAAGTCCACGATCTGGCTGATGGGCACGAAGCCGCGGATCCCGCAGTCGACGATCAGGCCGCCCTTGTTGTGGTCGATCACCGGGGCGTCGATGATGATCCCCGCCTCGAACTGCTCCTGCATCGCGCGCCACTTGCGCTCGAGGCCGGCGCGGCGGAGCGACAGGACCACGTGGCCCTCGGGCGACTCCGGCTGGAGCACGTACACGAGGACGACGTCCCCGATGCTGAGCTGCGGCTGGGTCTCCGCGTGGCGCCCGTAGAGCTCACGGTTGCTGACCACGCCCTCGGACTTGGCGCCGATGTCGACCAGGATCTCGTCCTTGTCGATCCGCACGACGGTGCCCTCGACAACGTCGCCGTGCTTGAAGCTCTTGATGTCCGAGTCCTGCTCCGCGAGCAGCTCCTCCATCGTGGTCGGCTCGGGGCCGGCAGGCCGCGCCGCCGGCGCGGGAACCTCGTCCTCGGGCTCGATCTCCGCTGCGGGCGGGGCGTCCGCCGCCTCGTCCTCCAGCTCCGCTGCGGGCGCGGCCGCTGCGGCCACGTCCTCGATGGGAGCGTCCGGCTCCGGGCTGGTCTCGGGTGCGACGGGCTCGTCCGCGACGGCGATCGCCGCGACGGTCTCCTCGGACGCCGGGGTGGCGCTGGAGGCGTCGGCCTCCGGTGCCGGCGCGGTCCCGTCCTGCTGCTGTTCGGTCAAGGTGATCCAGTCTCCTATCGTGGATTTCGCCCCGGAATCACGAACGGCCGCGAGGCGCGCTCGGGGCCGTCTGGAGAGGGAGGATGGATCGTTGGTGACCTTGGCCGGCGGTCCGCTCCTTCGATTGACGAGACCTGAACGTGCTCTTCAGCTGTCCGTGCCCGTAGGCGCGGGAGAGTCTAGCACGCGGGCATCCGCGGGTACAATCGCCAGCCGTGCCCGAGCTGCCCGATCTCGACGTCGTCGCCGACGCGCTCCACGCGGCCCTCGCGGGCCGACCGGTCGCGTCCGCCAGGGCCGTCATGCCGCTGGCCGTCCGCGGCACGCCGGCCGAGCTCGAGGCGCTCGCGGGCCAGCGGGTCGCGCGCGTCGCGCGCGTGGGCAAGTTCCTGGATCTCCGCCTGGACCGCGACCGGGTGGTCGTGAACCCGATGCTCACCGGCCGGTTCCAGCTCGCCGGGCGGGGCGAGAAGGCGCCGTCCGGGGTCGCGGTGGAGCTGTCATTCGGGGCGCGTGACGGCGGGCCGCCAACCGACGCGGCGGGCTGGACGAGCGGTGCCGGGTGGCTGCCGCCGGACGACGCCCCGGTCGTGGTGCGCTACCGCGACCCGACGCAGATGGGCAAGGTCTACCTGCTGCCGGCGGGCGTGGAGCGCCCGATCCCGGGCATGGGGCCGGGCGAGATGGGCCCGGACGCGCTGGACCCCGCGCTGACGCTGGACGAGTGGCGGGCCCGGATCCGGAAGCACCCAGGCGAGCTCAAGAACCTGCTGCGCAACCAGGCGTTCGTGGCCGGGATCGGCAACGCGTACTCGGACGAGATCCTGCACGCGGCGCGGCTGCTGCCGTTTCGCAAGCGGTCGTCGCTCGCCCCCGAGGAGGTCGACCAGCTGTACGCCGCGCTGCGGACGACGCTCGGGGATGCCGTCCTGCTGCTCCGCGAACGGGTGCCGCCGACGTTCGAGAAGCAGGTCCGCGACCACCTCGCGGTGCACAACCGCGGCGGCGAGGCCTGCCCGCGGTGCGGCACCCGGATCACGCAGGTCACGGCCGGCGGGTTCCCGACCGGGTACTGCCGCGGCTGCCAGAGATGACCGCGGGGTCGGCTCCTCGCCGGCGCCCGGCTCGAGGGAGCGGCACCCGGCGCCGAACGCCCGTCAGGGGATCACGAGCACCTGCCCCGGGCGGATCACGTTGCTGGTGAGCCCGTTGGCGACCTTGATGGCCTTGACCGTGGTCCCGAACGTCGCGGCGATCCCGCTCAGCGTGTCACCGGACCTGACGGTGTAGCGCCGGGCAGCCGGCGTCGCGGTGGGGGCGGGTGAGGGGCCGGTCGTGGCGGACGCGCTTGCCGAGGGGCTCGCGGACGGCGAGGCGGACGGCGAGGCGCCGACGGAGGCCGTGGGCGTCGCGGTCGCGGTGGGCGCGGGCGACGGGGTCGCGGCGGACGGCGTGGACGGCGCGGACGGTGACGCCGCGACGCCGCCGCTCGAGGAGGCGCCCGGCGCCGGGCTGCCCGACGCGGGCGGGGCCGTGGTGCGGGCGACGACGAGGACGAGGAAGGCGAGGACCATCAATCCCACCAGCAGCGCCTGGCCGCCGGTCCGCGCGGTGCCGCCGGGGAGTGGCCCCAGACCGCGGGCCGGCTCGAGCAGGATCAGGGCGCTGCGCGTGTCCGGCCACAGGTCCGCGCGCTCGTCCGCGCCCGTCCGGTCGTCCGCGCCCGTCGCGCCCGTGGCCGCCGTCGCCGGGCTGGCGGCGAGGTACGTGGCGCACGTCCGGTGGGCGGCGACGAGGCACAGCGCGCGCTGCTTCGCGATCGACAGCGCCGCCGCCGGCTCCACCGCCGCGCAGCGGTGCTCGCGTGCGGCGTGCGCGCTGCGCCAGGGACCCGACGCGTCACGCAGGTACGGGCACACCTCGGCCACCACGGACGCCGGGCGTCGCCTGGTGGTCGTGGGGTGCGTCTCCGGATCCGCGACGCTCGAGCTGGCCGGTTCCTCGCCGGTGGCGGTCATCGCCGAGGAGGATACCCCGCGGGCCGCCGTCCTCGTCCCGGGACCGGCGATGTGGCGTTCGCCCAGGGCCGGCCGGGGTGCCGACGTGCAAGCCGCCGTGGGTAACGGCCAGCGTGCCGTTAAATGCAACAATCCCGGCGACGACCTATTTTCCCGAAAGGCTGCCCTCTCAGTATCTTCGGCGCTGGAGAGCTTAACTTCCGTGTTCGGGATGGGAACGGGTGTGGCCTCTCCGCTGGAGTCACCGGGATTGTCTGCATCTGGTAGATGACGGCTGCGTCCTGCGTCACGTGGACGCGGGCGCCGGTCTGAAGGATCACGATCTGCCGTTAGGAGACCCAATCTCCCGGCACGCTGACCCCTGGTCAGGTGCTGGTATAGAGGTCAAGCCCTCGACCGTTAGTACGGCTCAGCTTCACCCCTCACGGGGCTTCCACATGCCGCCTATCAAGCAGATGGTCTCTCTGCGGTCTTACCCGGTTAACCCGGTGGGGAACCTCATCTCGAGGCGAGCTTCGCACTTAGATGCTTTCAGCGCTTATCCCAACCGAACATAGCTACCCAGCGATGCCCCTGGCGGGACAACTGGCACACCAGCGGTTCGTCCACTCCGGTCCTCTCGTACTAGGAGCAGCTCCTCTCAAGTTCCCTGCGCCCACGCTGGATAGAGACCGAACTGTCTCACGACGTTCTGAACCCAGCTCGCGTGCGGCTTTAATCGGCGAACAGCCGAACCCTTGGGACGTACTTCCGCCCCAGGATGCCACGAGCCGACATCGAGGTGCCAAACGGTGCCGTCGATGTGAACTCTTGGGCACCATCAGCCTGTTATCCCCGGGGTAGCTTTTATCCGTTGAGTGATACCCCTTCCACTCGGAGGTACCAGATCACT
>JBFMAT010000068.1:0-12885 GCA_040755495.1 Chloroflexota bacterium | reverse complement strand
CGGCGCGCCGCTCTCGGCGGGGGCGCCGGCGGACGCGGAGCGCTCGGCCCAGCGGCCGGACGTCGCCTGGGCCGGCAGGCTGGCGGCCGGGGACACGGACGGCGGCGGGCCGCCGGCGGGACCCGGTCCGGTCGCCGGCGAGGCCGTTGTGGCGCGGGCCGCGCTCCGCGAGACGAGCAGCGCCGGCGCTGCCGGCGCCCGCGTGAGCGGCTGCGCGGCCGGGGTCACCGTGGCCGCGGGCGCCACCGTCGCCAGCCGCCGGACGGGGACGGGCTCCGGCCCAGGCGCCGCCGGGGAGCCCGCGGACGAGGCGGGCGCGGACGAGGCGGGCGCGGGCTGGACGGGCGGGGCCGCCGGCGATTCCCCCGACGCCGGTGACGCGGACGATGCCGCCGCTGGCGCCGCGTGACGCTGGACCGGCCGCGTCGGCAGCTCGGCGTGCGACGTCAGGCTGGGCACCGGGCGCGGATGGGCCACGACCAGGCCGGGCGGCGCGGACGGCCCCGCGTCGTGGCCCAGCGGCGTGACGATGGGCGGCAGCGGCCGGTGGCCTGGGACCTCGTCGAGGAACGCGGCGGCCGGCGCGACCAGCGGCGGCGCGCCCACGGTGCGCTGGATCGGCGGCAGCGAGGCCCAGGCGCCGGTGGGCGGGGCGAGCACCCCGCGACCCGCCGGAGAGCCGGCTGCGGACGCGGACCCCGCGGAGGAGGCGGACCCGGCGGAGGACACGGACGCGCGCGCGCCGCCGCCGCCGTCCTCCGGGTGCGTGGAGGGCGGCCCGTCGGGCGATGTCCTGCGGCCGAACGGCCAGGGCAGGCGCACGGGGCTCACTCCTCCTCGGACAGTCGCTTGTTGATGCGGCCGATCTCCTCCACGAACCGGAGCCGGAGGGGGTGCTCGAGGTCGAGGATGGTGTCCATCGGCCAGTGGAAGTGATAGGCGACGTACGCGACCTCTTCGAACAGCCGGTCGGTCGCGTACGTCACGATTCCCCCAGGCGCTGCTCACCCGCCACGTCGACCGTGAACGCGTGGCTGCACGCGGGACAGGTGACCGACGCCTGGGTGTGGCCCTCCTGGTTGATGCGCCGGTAGAGGTCCTGGAGGAACGCGAGATCGGAGGCGAACAGGCCCTCGATGACGCCCGTGTGGACCTGCGGCAGCGTGCCGAGCTTGGTGACCACGCGGGACAGCAGGAGGATCGTGAGATACGCCTCGTTCTCCCGGACCCGCGGGTCCCGCTGGGGGGTGATCTCGTCGCGGGCCGTCGCGAGGCGCATGACGCCCTCGCGATGGACCGCCCCGGTCCCGTCGACATAGCCGCGGGGGAGCACGAACGCGTACTCGGTGCGCAGGGCATCGGACACGTTCGCGCTCCCGCGCTCGATCGGGATCTCGGGCAGGGCCGCGGCCGTCATGACCGGCCTAGCCCTTCTCGAGGGTCTCGCAGGCGAGGGTCGCCTCTTCGATCTGGACGCCGCTGGTCGTGGCGCCGCCCTCGGACAGGCTCAGCTTGGAGACCATGGCGTTGCCGAAGTTGTAGCGCAGGACCTCCTCGCCCAGGGTGTTCATCATGATCACCGAGCCGTTGCGGCGGTCCGGATTGCCCTGCATGACGGCGAGATGCCAGGCCCACAGCTCCGTGGCGCCGGTGAGGCCCCGCTTGAGCGTGATCGTGGGCGTCTTCGGCTTGCCCGGCAGCTTGCCGATGTAGACCTTGCCCTGGTCGGTGACGTACGGGTTGTCGACGATCTCCACCTCGCTCGAGATCCCCGAGACCGACGTGAAGTTCGCGACGACGCCCACGCCGTCGAGATCGAGCAGGACGTTTCCCTGGAGAAGCGGATCAACGGTGGGCATGGCAACCTCCGATGGGTGCGGCGATCAGGCGGCTGGTCACTACTCGGCGTTCGGCGAGCCCGAGAACTGCGCGATCCGGAACACGACGAACTCGGCCGGCTTCACGGGGGCGATGCCGATGTCCACGATCAGCTGGCCCGCGTCGCGCACCTCGGGCGGGTTGTTGGTCTCGTCGCACACGACGAAGAACGCCTGGTCGGGCGTGGCCCCGAACAGGGCACCGTCCCGCCACACGCGCAGCAGGAAGGCGTTGATCGTCCGCTTGACCCGGCCCCACAGCCGCTGGTCGTTGGGCTCGAAGACGACCCACTGGGTGCCCTCGAAGATCGACTCCTCGACGTAGTTGAACAGGCGCCGGACGTTGAGGTAGCGCCACGACGGGTCGCTGGAGATCGTCCTCGCGCCCCAGACACGGATGCCCCGGCCGGGGAACGCCCGGATGCAGTTGATCCCGTTGGGGTTGAGCTGGTCGTGCTCGGCCTTGGTCAGGTTGAGCTCCAGGCTGATCGCGCCCCGGACGACCTCGTTGGCGGGCGCCTTGTGGACGCCGCGCGTGTCGTCGTTGCGCGCCCAGATCCCCGCCATGTGCCCCGACGGCGGCACGAAGCGCGCCCGTCCGGACAGCGGGTCGAAGACCTTGATCCACGGCCAGTACAGCGCCGCGTACTTGGAGTCGTAGCCGGCCTTGTCGACCCGCCACTCCTTGACCTGCTGGGCGTTGAGCCCTGGCGGCGCGTCCAGGATGGCGACCCGGTCGCCCATCAGCTCGCAGTGGGCGAGCATCGCGAGCTGGACGGCCTGGAGGCCCTCCATGTCGATGATGCCCTGCTCGTAGACGGCCATGAGGTCGGGCACGCTGAGCATCGTGACGTCGTCGACCGCCTCGAGCCCGGCGAAGCCGGTCCGGTCGGACGAGTTGCCGACGTAGTCGTCCGGGGTCACGCGCGCGGGAACCGCGGCGCCGCCGCCGGCCAGCGCGACCGTGCCCGTGGCCGGGGCCGCGAGGGCGCCGACCTCCTCGATCACGATCGTCTTGCTCTGGGTCTTGACGACGGTGGCGACGTTCTGCTTGCCCTTGCCGGCGGTCACGTTGTCGAACGTCTCGACGGGCTTGCCGCCCTGCTTGATGACCAGCTTGAACGCGCCCTCGGCCGCCTCGGAGGCGGGCTCGACCTCGACGCTGATGTCGTTGCCCGACGGGCCGGCCTCGAGGGCGGCGACCCGGAACGCGGGCTTGCCCTTCTCGGCGGCGCTGGGCAGCTCGGCGCTGGCGACGGGCATGACGCCGTCGGCGCCCACGCGCACGACGTACGCGGCGCCGCCGCCGTTCAGGAAGTAGCCGTAGACGGCATGGGCGAGGTACGAGTTCTCGATGAACTCGCCGAACGTCGAGGTGAACTGGTTCCAGTTGGTGACCAGGGTCGGCGTGTTCGCGGGCCCGCGGGCCGCGAGTCCGACGAACGCGGCGACGGCCGTCCCCACGCCCTCGATCGGACGGGACCCGGCCTCCACCTCCTCGACGTAGACGCCGGGTGACAGATAGTTCGGCATGCGTGGCCCTTTCCGGATGGTTGGGATCCCGACGCACCGACGCTCCCACCGCGGGGGCCCCGGAACAAGGCCCGACCGGGCGCGCGGGAGGGACGGCGCGGCTGCCCGAACGGGCAGCCAAGGGTGCCCCGACGCATGCCCCGTGACCGGCTGGCGTCGCGGGCGCGCGGGGCCGACGATCAGCCTCGATGATCCATGACGTCGACCAGCTCCTGGAGAAGCTCGTCCGCCGCGACGCGCTCAACGGGTCCGGGGTGGACCTCGTGTTCGACGCGCCGACCAAGGACTGGGTCGCACGGCGCAGCGGGCCGTGCGTGGACCTGTACCTGTACGACATCCGCGAGGACCTCCAGCGGCGCGTGCCGGCCTGGGAGGACGTCCGCGACAAGCAGGGGCAGGTCTCGGGCCGGGTCCAGCCGCCGCGGCGATTCCGGCTCGCGTACCTCGTGACCGCGTGGACGCAGCGCCCTGAGGACGAGCATCGCCTGCTGTCGTCGCTCCTGGGCTGCTTCCTGCGCAACCCGATGCTCAAGCCCGGCGACCTCGGCGGCTCGCTGGACGAGGCGGACCTGCCCGTGTACCTCGAGGTCGGCCAGCCGGCGAGCCAGGAACGGTCGCTGGCCGACATCTGGTCGGCGCTGGGCGGGGAGCTCAAGCCCAGCCTCGACCTGGTCGTGACGGCACCGATCATCGTGTCCACCTCGGCACCGTACGGGCCGCCCGTCCTCACCGGGCCCACGATCGGGCTGTCCGCGCAGGGCGGGCCGGCCGAGCAGGCCGCGGGTCGCCGGGGGGCCCGCCCGGACCTGCCGCCGCTGGAGCCGCTCCCCGAGGAGACCGTCCCGCGCGGCGCCGCGGCCGATGGGCCCGGCCTCAAGCTCCGGGTCCGCGGCCACCGCCGATGAGCGCCGGCGACGGCGCCGGCACGGCCGCGCCGGCGGTCACGGCCGCCACGTCCGGCCCGGCCGCCACGTCCGGCACGGCCACCGCGGCCCCATCGGCGCCCGCCGCACCGTCCCTCGCCACCGACCCTTCGCTGGCCCACCTGTTCGCCCGGCTCGCGCTGCTCGAGACGCGCGTCCGGGCCGCCGTGGACCGGCGCCGGGCGACCGACGCGGACCCCGAGGACCGCTTCCGCGGCCTGTACATCTCGGAGGCCCAGGTGGACGCGCTGCTGGCCGGGCCCGCCGCGCAGCTCGTGCCCCCGGCGGCCGAGGCGGCGGCGGCGACCCTCCTCGCCGACCTCGAGGCGCGCGCCGCCGAAGCCGAGGGCCACGGCGCCCGGATCCGCCTGCGCGAGCTCGGGCGGGCGTTCGGGCTGGAGCCGGCGGATCTCGAGCTGCTGCTCGTGGCGCTCGCCCCGGACCTCGACCCGCGGTTCGAGCGCCTGTACGGCTACCTCCACGACGACGTCTCGCGCCGGCGGGCGAGCGTGGGCCTCGCCCTCGAGCTGTGCAGCCCGGGCGGCGGGGCCGGGGCCACCGGCGCCGGGCCGCTCCGTGACCGCCTGGGGCCGCTCGCGCCGCTGGTCGCGGACCGCCTGCTGATCGTGGAGGACGCCGACCGGCCGACGCTCACCCGCTCGCTCCGCGTCCCCGACCGCGTCGCGGCGCACCTGCTGGGCGACGACACCCCGGACCCCGTCGTGGAGGCCCTGCTCACGACCTCGGTGGCGGTCGACCTGCCCGAGGTCGACGCGATCGCGCGGGGCCTCGCGGCCGGGCTGCCGCTGGTGTACCTGCGCGAGCGCCCGGGCGCGTCCGGGCAGTCGCTCGCCTGGACGGCGCTGGGCCGCCTGGGCCGCCCTGCGGTGGTGCTGGACCTCGCCCGCCTGGCCCCGTCCGACGACCCCACCGCGGTCGCCGCGGCCGCTTCCCGGGAGGCGCGCCTCCGTGGCGCCGGCCTGGTCGTGGGTCCGGTGGAGCCGCTGGTCGAGCGCGGTGCCGCGGCCGTCCGGGCGTTTGCCGAGCTGCCGGGACCGGTCGTCCTCGTGGGCGGCCGCGACTGGGACCCGGCCTGGTCCCGCGAGCCGCCGCTCGTCCTCGAGGCGCCGGTGCCGACGGTCGAGCAGCGCCACGAGCTGTGGGCGTCCTCGCTCGACGGCGACGCCCCCGAGGGCTTCGACCCCGCGGTGGCCACGATTGCGTTCCGCCTCGCGCCCGAGCAGATCGACCGCGCCGCCCGCGCTGCCCGACGGATGGCCATCGCCGCCGCCCGCCCGATGACCGTCGCGGACGTGTCGGCCGGGGCCAGGGCCCAGAACGCCGCCGGGCTGGAGCGGCTGGCCCGGCGGATCGTCCCCTCGGTCACCTGGGACGACCTCGTGCTGCCGCCGGTCGTGGAGCAGCAGCTCCGCGAGCTGACCGCGCGGGCCCGCCACCGCGACCGCGTGGTGGGGGAGTGGCGGATGGGCACCAAGGGGGCCCGGGGCCTGGGCGTGACGGCGCTGTTCGCCGGGGACTCGGGCACCGGCAAGACGATGTCCGCGGAGGTGGTCGCGGGCGACCTCGGCTTCGACGTCTACGTCATCGACCTCTCGACCGTCGTGGACAAGTACATCGGCGAGACCGAGAAGAACCTGGACCGGATCTTCACCGAGGCGGACCGGGTCAACGGCGTCCTGCTGTTCGACGAGGCCGATGCGCTGTTCGGCAAGCGGTCCGAGGTCAAGGACGCCCGCGACCGCTACGCGAACGTCGAGGTCGCCTACCTGCTCCAGCGGATGGAGCGCTTCGACGGCCTGGCGATCCTGACCACGAACCTGCGCGCGAACGTGGACGAGGCGTTCGTCCGGCGGCTGGACGCGATCGTGGACTTCCCGATGCCCGAGGAGGAGCACCGCCGGAAGCTGTGGGCCCGCAACCTGGCGCCGGAGCTGCCGGTGGGCGACGACATCGATCTCGACTTCCTCGCCCGCCGGTTCAAGATCTCGGGCGGCAACATCCGCAACGTGTGCGTGACCGCCGCCTATCTCGCCGCCGCCGAGGACCGGCCCGTGGGCATGGCGGACCTGGTGCGGGCGACCGAGCGCGAGTACCGCAAGCTCGGGCGGCTCACGGTCGAGGCGGAGTTCGGCGAGTACCTCGATCTGGTCAGCGGCTGACCCGCACCTCGAGCGCGACCGGGATCCAGACGCCCTCGTCCACGATGGTCAGCGTGGCGGTCGCCGCCGGCTCGCCGGACGGTGACGGATCGGCCGGCGGGTCAAGTTCGATCGTGGTGCTCCAGCCCGGGCCGGCCTCCACGACCCCGTCCCTGAGCTGGGCGCCGGCGTAGCCGGTCTCGACGCCGTCGGCCGTCCACCGGATGGCGACATTGAGCGCGCCGAAGCCGAGCTCGAGCCGCCCGGACCCGCGGTGCTCGATGCGCACCCGCGACGGCGGCTCGCCGACCAGCGTGACGGCGGCGACGGGCTCGGCCGGGGCGTCGAGCGCGGCCCGGCAGGCGGTGAGCAGCTCGCCCCACGGCCCGGCGACCTCGGTCCCGGCGGGAACCGCCAGCGACGCGTCGCCGAGCGTCAGGTACTCCGCGAGCACGTGCGCGGACAGCGTGGACGGCGACTCGGGCGGCGCGACCGCCGACGCCCCCTCGGCCGCCGCCCGGACGCGGGCCAGGACCGTCTCGTCCGGCGCGAACCGCCCGACGACGGCGCCCCGCGACCGCCACGCGACCGCGGGCTCGGGGTCCTGCCAGCGGAGCACGACGCGGTCCGGTTCGCGGCCGCCGGCGACGCGCCGGAACGCGAGGTCGGTCATCGCAGCAGCCTCAGCCCCCAGGTGACGTCGGGGAACTCCTCGCGGGCCACGTCGAGGGCGAACCGGACGTGGCGCTGCTCCACGGGATGGGTGTGGTCCGACTCGTTGCCCATGATCGAGGGGCTGACGAACGAGAAGACGGCGATCAGCGTGAAGTAGCTGTCGGGCGCCGTGCGGTGGCGGAGCGCGTGGAGGAGGTTCTCGCCGTCGCTCTCCTCGTAGGCGCTGTTGTACGCCTGCATCACGCGCTGGGCCTGGGACCCCTGCTGCGCGGCGCCGCCGGAGATCAGGCCGGCGGTCGTGAGGACGGTCGTGGCCGTCGTGGCGCGATCGGCGACCGTGGGCAGGTACAGCGCGTTGCGGAGGTCGGTGGCGACCTGCCGGTCGGCGGCGGTCACGGCACCCGGCTCCGGCAGGTCCTCGCCGGTGACGGACTCGTAGTCCTCGAGCGTGCGCTCGTATTCGTCCGGCAGCCCGACGAGGTGCCCGAACTCGTGGGGCGCCACGGTGTCCGGCATGTTCACGTACCACAGGTTGGAGTAGGCCCGGTCGGGATGCGCGTAGCTCGTACCGTTGGCGTTCTGCCGCACGCGGACGCTCCGCTCCGCGCTCGACTGGTTCTGGAGGTCGAACTCGATCGGGAGCTCCAGCCCGCCGCCCGCCTGGCCGCCGTTGCCGGTGAGCGCGAACCGGTTCCAGATGCTGCGCACCTGTGCCTGCCAGCGCGAGATCGGCGCCGTCAGGCCCGGGTCCGGCTCGAACTTCACGCCGACGTGGATGAGGAACTTGCGGTCCGCGATCTCCCACTCCCAGATGCCGGTGCCGCCCGCGTGGTAGTCCTCCGTGAGCCACTCGCTGAAGTCCTGGCGGAACGAGCCCGAGGCCGTGCTGTGGACGAGCGCCAGCGCGCGCTCCAGCTCGTCGCCGCTCAGGTCGTCGCGCAGGTCGCGGTCGAGCGAGTGGCCGGTCAGCGCGAAGTACTGGCGCCGGATCTCGGCGATCTCGTCCGCGCTGCGACCCTCGAGCGCGTTGAAGATCTGGTCCTCCTCGGTGCCCGCGCCGCTGATCGCGTCGACGAGCTGCTGGGCGATGTCGCGGGCCCGCGCGACGTCCGACGTCTCGCGCGCCTCGGCGGTCGCGGTGGCGCCGGGCGCGGGACGGCCCTCGAGGAGGCGCATCACCTTCGCCAGCTCGTCGCCGCTGAACTCGTCGTTGATGTCCTCGAGCAACGTGTGGTTGTAGGCGAAGTAGTAAGCCTCGCGGATCGCGTCGAGGTCCTCCGGCGTCCGGCCCGACAGCGCCCCGTACACGGCGTCCTCGTCCGTGCCGAGGCCCTCCATCGCGTCATACAGCCGCTCGGCGAGGGCGGCTGCCTGCCCGGTCGAGATGACCCGCTGGACCACCGCGCCGGACCGGATCGCCTCGGCCGTCGCGCGGTTGCCGGCCGTGGCCTGGAGCTGCACGACGGCGTCCTGGGTCAGCACGGCGGGCGCGAGCGAGCCGGGGTCGCCGGGGACCGGCGGGCGGGTGGTCGGCCCGGACCTCGCCGGCGCGGCGGCACGCGCGGCGGCGACGCTCGCGTCCGCGTGGGTTCGCATGGCCGGATCGTACGCGCGTGCGCGCGGCGCGCGATGCCCGTTGGGGCAGACTTCCGGGCGGTCCCGCGCGGCGGCATTGCGGAGCCGCCCGTCGTGGCGGATGCTGTCGGCTGCGACAGGAGGATCGGCAGATGCGCGACTTCGAGCTGGACCCCCACGGCCCCCGCGCGCGGCGGCCGGAGCCCACGGCCGCCGGACCTGATGCGGCCGGACCTGATGCGGCCGGACCCGCGGCTCCCGTGCGCCAGTTCGGGCCGGGACGCTCGCCGGGCCTCGACGCCGCGTCCCTGATGCACCTCCAGCGGACGGCCGGCAACGCGGGTGTCGTCCAGCTCCTGGCCGGCGACGAGGAGGCGTCCCCCGTCCACGACGTCGTGGGCTCCGGCGGCGGCACGCCGCTCGACGAGGGCACCCGATCCACGATGGAGACGGCCTTCGGCGCCTCGTTCGACCAGGTGCGGGTCCACACCGACGAGCAGGCCTCGAGGTCGGCCGAGTCCGTGGGCGCCAACGCCTATACCGTGGGCTCCGACGTCGTGTTCCGGAGCGGCCAGTACAACCCGTCGTCGGCGGTGGGCCAGCGCACGCTCGCCCACGAGCTCGCCCACGTCGTGCAGCAGTCCCAGGGCCCGGTCGACGGCACGGACGCCGCGGGCGGGATCCGGGTCAGCGACCCGTCGGACCGGTTCGAGCGCGCCGCGGAGCAGACCGCGGACGACGTGACGGCCTCGGTACAGACGTCGCGCATCTCCGCCTCCGCCGGCGCCGCCGCGCCCGTCGCCCAGCTCGAGGAGGACGAGGCGGCGATGGCCGCCGTCCAGCGCCAGGCGACGCCCGAGGAGGAAGAGGAGGAGATGCCGGCCTGATGTGGCGAGGGGGTACCGAGCCATGGCCGGCCTGATCCGGGCAGGGAGCTCCGAGCCGTGACCAGCCTGTCGCGGCCGCACGACGACCCGGGCCACGACGCCCGGCGGGCGACGGCGCCCGGGCATGGACGCGCCCCCGAGGACGGGTCCGGCGAGCTCGCGACGTCCGATCCCGCGGCGCTCGAGGGCCTCGAGGCGCTGCACGCGGGCACGCTCTCCGCGGGCACGCTGTCCGCCGGCACCCTGTCCCCGGGCGCCGGACGCCCGCCGCTGCGGCCCGCGTCGCTGCTCGGCCTCCAGCGGGCGGCGGGGAACGCGGCGGTCGCCGGGCTCGTCGCGCGCCGGGCCGGCGCGACGACGACGCGGATCGGGGGCACGGCGCGCATCGCCGGCGCGGCAGGGGCCAACGGCCGCGCGCCGGGCCCGGCTCGCCCGGGCGCACCCGGGACCGGTCACGCCGTGGTCCAGCGCGTGATGTCCCCGGTGCAGGCCGACCGGGTCGCGCGCCAGCTCCTCGACGCCATGGACCGCTGGGGGACCGACGAGGAGGCGATCTTCGGCGCCCTCTCGGGCCGCAGCCGGGCCGACCTCGACGCGATCGTCGCCGCCTACCAGCCGATCGCGATGCACGGCAGCCTGGACGCGGATCTCGAGGACGAGCTCACCTCGTCCGAGCTCGCCCGCGCCCGCCAGCTGATGTCGACCGCGGCGGCGGACGAGGCGGTCACGAACGCGGAGGAGGCGCTCGAGCAGCGCGCGGTCCGCGCCCGCGACGTCGCCCGCCAGCTCGACGAGGCGATGCGCAACCTCGGCACCGACGAGACCCAGCTGATCAACGCGCTGTCCGGCCGCTCCCCGTACGAGATCGTGGAGATCGCGCGGGAATACCACGAGCTGACCGGCAAGCTGCTCGTGGACGAGGTGCGCAGCGAGCTGTCCGGCAGCGACCTCGACGAGGCGCTCGGGCTGCTCCGGGCGATGCACGCCGAAGGCGACGGCCCCCACTCCGAGATCGGGGCGCTGCAGCAGGCGCTCAACGCCACCGGCGCCAGCCCGGCGCTGCGGATCACGGCGATGTTCGGCCCCGAGACGACCACCGCCCTGTCGGCGTTCCAGGCGGCGCACCCGCCGCTGGCCTCGAACGGAATCCTCACCCTCGAGACGTGGCTCAAGCTCGAGGAGCTGGCGCCGCGCGTGTTCCGCAACGGCCGGGGCGTGATCGAGGGGCCGGCGCCGGGCGAGGCGCGTGGCGTCCCCACGGGCGGCACGATCCACCCGACGGTGCGCCTCAACAACCGGGGCGCGGCGGTCGAGGAGCTCCAGCAGAAGCTGCTCACGATCGATGCCACCCAGGTCCCGACGCGGCCCACGGCCAACGGCCGGTTCGACCAGGCCACCCGCCGGGCGGTCCGCGAGTTCCAGGGTTCGCGGACGCCGCCGCTGCCCATCACCGGCGTCGCCAACGCGGCCACCTGGGCGGCGCTGGACGCGGTCGCCGGGCCGGTGACGGTGGGTCGCGAGGAGTTCGAGTCCAACGAGCGAGTCGAGGGCTCGCAGTACGGCGGGCCGACCCGGTTCACCTGGCGGCTCCACCCGGACCGGTTCGAGATCACGGTCAACGTCCGGTTCACCGGCGCCCCCAGCCACCCGATGGTCGCGACCTGGCGGCAGCAGATGGCGAACGCCTGGAACACGTTCAAGCTGGTGGACGACGATCACCCCGGCACGGAGCTGCCGCTCCGGTTCGTGGTGGGCACCGCGTCGCCGGCGGACGCGACGATCCGCGTCATCGTGACCCCGCCGGGCGGCACGCCGGGCCGCTCCAACGCCGGCGAGTACCACACCGGCGACACCGACCCGGCCCTCGCGCCCCACGAGTTCGGGCACCTGCTGGGCCTCCAGGACGAGTACAACACGGGCCCCGAGCAGTACACGATCATCACCGGCGAGCAGCCGTTCGTGGGGGCGCTCGAGGCCCCGACCGATGCCAGCGGCGCGCCCGTGGCGCCGGACACGATCGCCGCGGAGATCAGGACGGCCGTGACCAGCAGCCCGGCCAACCAGCGCGGGACGAAGGCGCAGGCCGTGGTGGCGACCAAGTACAGCCTCGCCCAGGGCGCGTTCGCCCAGCGCGTGGCCATCGCGTACGAGCGGGCGAACGCGGGCAACCTGCTGCGCGAGGACAACGGCCCGCACGGGCCGGTGGTCGTCAACGACCCGGCCGCCCACATCGAGGACGACATTGCCGCTCGGATCCCCGGCCGGACCGGTCCCGAGACGGACGCCACGGCCCCGTTCGGGTACAGCAACCGCTCGCTGATGGGCGAGATGCAGAGCTTCAACACCCCGGTCAACCCGCACGACCACCCGATCGCCGAGCGGCATGTCCGCCACTTCGCGGAGCTCGTCGGGCGTAACCGGCCGGGCGCCTGGCGGGTCGTCAGACTGTGAGGCGGCGATGAGCGAGCTCCTGGTCCGGCTGTCGCGGGCGGGAGGACGCCCCCCCGCGGACAACGAGCTGCTCGAGGTCCGCACGGACGGTTCGTTCGAGGCGTGGCGGACGGTCGGCGGGGCGCGGATCGGGAGCTTCGCCGGGCGGCTCCCCGATGGCGAGCTCGAGGCGCTGGCGGGCGAGGTGGCGGCCTGCCGCGACCTGGGCGAGCTGTGGCTCGAGACCCCGCGCGACGGCGCGACGGAGACGGTCGAGCTGGGATCGGACGCGAAGCTCCTCGCCTCGCTCGGCTCGAACGCTTCGGCCGACGGTGCCCTGGGCGCGCTCGTGACCAGGCTGCGGGGCCTGCTCGATGCCGCGACCGCGAGCCCGGCCGCCGCCCTCGAGCTGGTCGCGGACGCCCACGGGGCGCGGCTCGTCGCGGCGGGCGGCGGATCGATCGAGGTCGATGTCGCCACGACCGAGGTGCGCCTCGTCCGCCTCGATGCCGCGGGCGTTCCCGGCTGGCGGTGGAGCGCGTCAGCCGGCGATCCGGCGACGGCGACGCCCCGCTGGGAAGCCACCGGCCCCGGCTGGTCGATGGAGCTGGCGTTCGAGGCGCCGCCCACCCTGGCGCCGGGGGAGTGGCTCCAGGTCTGGGTGTTCGTGACGCTTCGCTCACGGGCGGCCCGACGCGGCCGCCTGTTCGTCGCCGTGCCGGCGCCAGGCTCCGCCGCGAGGTGACGATCGCCTGACGGCCGCGGCGCGGGGGGGGGGGGGGAGGCGGCACGGCCCGCGGGAGAGGCGGCCCGGCCCCGGCCCGTG
>JBFMAT010000067.1:0-13291 GCA_040755495.1 Chloroflexota bacterium | reverse complement strand
CTCCCGGGTCATCGTCGCCCGGTCCGATCTCGACCGATACTCCCCGCACCGCACCACGGATGCGGCCCATTGAACAACCCGGTCGAGACGGTTTCCCTCCTCCCGTCGACGACCAGTCCCGAAGCGCCGCCGACCTCCTCCCGGCGTCGCTTCGGCCGTTTCCCGGCCCAGCCGGCGACCCTCCCGCTACACTTCGGCCGGGCACCCCGAGGAGGAGAACGAACACCGATGCGCACCATCAAGGGCGTCACCGCCCTCGCACTCGTCGCCGCGCTCGCGGCGGCCTGCTCCAGCGGCGGGGCGTCGCCGTCAGCCGCCCCGTCCGCCGAGCCGACACCGGCCCCCAGCACCGCCTCCGCCGAGCCGACGGCGGCGCCGACGCCGGACGCCTGCGCGCCGGAGAACCTGGCCCTCAAGACCGCCGGCACGCTGACCATCGGCGCCGACAACCCGGCCTACCCGCCGTACTACGAGCCGTCCGACACCAACCCCGACCCGTGGGAGCTCGGCGACCCGACCAACGGCCAGGGTTTCGAGGGTGCCGTCGCCGCCGCGCTCGCGGAGGAGATGGGCTTCACCAAGGACACAACGACCTGGGTCGCGACGCCGTTCAACAACGCGATCCAGCCCGGTCCCAAGGACTTCGACATCTACCTCACGCAGGTCTCCTACAGCGACGAGCGCGCGCAGGCCGTCGACCTGTCGGACGGCTACTACGACGTGGCGCAGTCCGTGGTCGCGCTCAAGGACAGCAAGCTCGCCGGCACGACGACCATCGCCGGGCTCAAGGAGTTCAAGTTCGGCGCCCAGGTCGGCACGACCAGCCTGCAGACGATCGAGACCGTGATCGCCCCCACCCAGGAGGCATCGGTGTTCGACACCAACGACGCCGCGGTCGAGGCCCTCAAGAACGGCCAGATCGACGGCCTCGTCGTGGACCTCCCGACCGCCTTCTTCGTGACCGCGGTCCAGGTCGAGAACGGCGTGATCGTCGGGCAGTTCCCGGCCCCCGAGGGTGGCGAGCACTTCAGCGTCGTGCTCGACCTGGGCAGCACGCTCACCCCGTGCGTCAACGCCGCGATCGGGCGGCTCAAGGACGCCGGGACGCTCGAGGCGATCACCACGGAGTGGCTCGCCGACAAGGCGAACGCGCCCGTCTTCCAGCCCTAGCCCGTGGATCCCGACGGGGCCCGGCCGGCGTCGTCCGGGGCGGTTCGACCGCCCCGCACCGCCCGCGGGCCCCGGTTCGGGCTCGGTGCGCGGGGCGCCCGCTCGCTCGCGATCGCGGCCGTGTCCTCGGTCGTCGTGTTCGGGCTGCTGGCGCTGGTCGTCACCAACGCCCCCGGCTGGCCGCGCTTCCAGCAGTCGTTCCTCAACAGCGAGGTCTTCTGGTCGTCGCTGCCCAGGGTCGTCGCCCGGTTCTGGGTCAACGTCCGGCTGTTCCTCACGGCCGAGGTCCTGATCCTCGCGTTCGGCCTCCTGCTCGCGGTGATGCGCGGCCTGCCGGGCCCGGCCCTGTTCCCGCTGCGCCTCCTGGCCACGGTCTATGCCGACGTGTTCCGTGCCCTGCCCGGCCTGCTCGTCATCTTCGTGCTCGGGTTCGGGATGCCGGCGCTCCGGATCCCGGGCGTGCCCAAGGACCCGTTCGTGTGGGGCGTGGTCGCGCTGACCCTCGTCTACTCCGCGTACGTGTCCGAGGTGTACCGCGCGGGGATCGAGTCGGTGCACCCCAGTCAGGAGGCCGCCGCCCGGTCGCTGGGCCTGTCGCGCTGGCAGGGGATGCGCTACGTGGTGCTCCCGCAGGCCGTTCGACGGGTGATCCCGCCGCTGCTCAACGACTTCATCGGCCTTCAGAAGGACACGGTGCTCGTGTCGGCCATCGGCCTCGTCGAGATCTTCCGCCAGACCCAGATCATCCAGTCCGCGGGCGCGAACTTCACGCCGTACCTCGCCACGGGCCTCGTGTTCCTGGTCGTGACGATCCCGCTGGCGCGGTTCACGGACTGGCTGCTCCGCCGCGAGCAGGCTAGGCGGTCCGGCGGGCCGGTGCGCGCAGCCGTGGATGCGGGGCGCCGGGGCATGGGAGGCGTCGGGTGACCGGGTCCGCGGCCGCCCTGCGAATCGAGGGGCTCTGGAAGTCGTTCGGCGAGCTCGACGTCCTCCAGGGGATCGATCTCGAGGTAGCCGAACACGAGGTTATCTGCCTCATCGGCGCGTCGGGGAGCGGCAAGTCCACGCTCCTGCGCTGCGTCAACCTGATCGAGCCGATCGACGCCGGCCGGATCACGATCGAGGGCGAGGAGATCACGGCCCCGGGCGTGGACGTCAACCGGATCCGGCGGCGGATCGGGATCGTGTTCCAGGCGTTCAACCTGTTCCCGCACATGAGCGTCATCGACAACGTCACGCTCGCTCCCCGCAAGGTGCTGGGGCAGTCCAGGGTCACCGCGGAGCGCGACGCCCAGGCGCTCCTCGGGCGGTTCGGCCTCGCCGACAAGGCGCGCGACTACCCGGACCGGCTGTCCGGCGGCCAGCAGCAGCGGGTCGCGATCGTGCGCGCGCTCGCGATGCAGCCGGACCTGCTGCTGCTCGACGAGGTGACGTCGGCACTGGACCCCGAGCTCGTGGCGGAGGTGCTCAACGTCATCCGCGAGCTCGCCGCGGGCGGCATGACGATGCTCATCGCCACGCACGAGATGGGGTTCGCGCGCGACATCGCCAGCCGGGTCTGCTTCCTCGACGGCGGCCGGATCCTGGAGCAGGGACCACCGGCGCAGATCTTCTCGGCGCCGCGCGAGGCCCGGACCCGCCAGTTCCTCAACCGGATCATCGAGGCGGGGCGACTGTAAGCCGGCCGTCAGCGGCGTGTGCGGCCGTCAGCGGCCCGAGGCCGGACCCCGGCAGGCGTCCACGAAGAACGCGAACAGCCGCTCGAACGCGCGGGGCGTGGACTCGGTGCGCTCAGGGTGGCACTGGACGGCCATCCGGAACGGGCCGCTCGTCGCCTCGAACGCCTCCACGAGGTCGCCGGCGGGACTGGGCGAGAACCCGGCCGCCGCGAACCGCGGCGCGAGATCCGCCCGCCGGACCCCCTGGTGGTGGTAGCTGTTGACGGTCAGCACGCCGCCGCCGACGTTGGTCGGGTACAGGATCCGCGTCAGCCGCGTCCCGGGCACCATCCGCAGCGGGTGGGTCGCGGCGGGACCGTGCCCCCAGCCCGCGCCGGCATGCCCCTCGACGTGCTGGATCAGCTTGCCGCCGGCGAACGCGTTCATGGCCTGGAACCCGCGGCAGATCCCGAGCACCGGCACGCCACGCGACTCGGCCGCGGCCCAGGCCGCCGCCTCCAGCTCGTCGCGGTCGTGCTCGATGCTGTGCGACCCGTTGTTGGGCTCGCCGTAGCGCGACGGGTCGAGGTCCGCGCCGCCGGTCAGCAGCAGCCCGTCCATCGACACCAGCGCCGCGGCCCGCTCGGCGGGCGGGGTGGCGGCATCGAGCGGGATCGCCGCCGCGCCGTGGCGCACGATCGCGTCCACGTACAGGGCGTTCTTGCGGGCCGCGATCCCGGGCTCCGACTGGCGGGCCGCGACCATCAGCGTGACGACGATCCGGGGCGCGGGCCCCGCGGCGGGCGACATCGCCGCAGGATACCCGGTCAGCCGCCGCCGTCCGGGCTCTCGACCCCCTCGTCCTCGAGCGTGGGCACCGGCGTCTCGTCGGGCGGCTCGCCCTCGTCCAGCGGCGCCTCGTGGACCTGTCCGGGCAGGATCCGGAGGACCCAGCCGGCCTGCAGCCGGTTGGGCTGGTAGTCGGGGGACTCCGGGTCGAGGCTCGGGTAGGCCTCGCGGTTCCAGTACGCGATGCTGCGAGGGGTGGTGTCGAACCGGCGCGCGATCGAGGTCAGCGAGTCCCCGCGGGCGACGGTGTACAGGGCGAACGTGGGGGCGGGCGTGGGCGTCGGCGGCCCGGGGGTGGGGGAGGGCGTGGGCCGTGGCGTGGGCGAGGGCGACGGCGTGGGCCCGGGCGTGGGCGTGGGACGGAGCGTCCCCGGGAGGCAGGCGCCCGACGTGACGCCGATCGCGAGCGCGAGTGCCGCCAGGGCCGCGGGGCGCGAGGCGAGCCTTCGGTGGCGTGCTGCGGCGGACACGCCGGCAGTGTGACGCCTCTGGCCGTCAGGTGGTGGTGACGCGCTCGGCGTCGGGGACCGTGGGCGGATCGACCGGCGTCGGCTCCGACAGCGTGAGCTCGCCGGCCAGCGCCCGCCCCTCCTGGGCCGTCGCCACCCGGCCACGCCCGCGCCGCTTCGCGACGAAGCACGCGCGGTCGGCGGCGAGCAGCACGGCCTCGGCGTCCTCGCCGTCCGCGGGGAACGAGGCGAGGCCCACCGATGCGGCCACCGAGACGCCCTGGTCGTGCCATGTGGAGCCCGGGCAGCCCACGCCGGCGACCGCCGCCTGGACGCGCTCGGCCACGGCCACGATGCCCGCCTCGTCGCTGCGCGGCAGGATGATCACGAACTCGTCGCCGCCGTAGCGGAACACGGCGTCCGTCTCGCGCGCGGCGTGCAGGATCGAGGCCGCGATCTCGCGCAGCAGGCGGTCGCCGGCCTGGTGGCCCAGCCGGTCGTTGACGCTCTTGAACTCGTCGAGGTCGATCATCACGAGGCCGAACGGCTCGCGTGCCGCCACGCTCCGGACGAGCCAGTCCTTGAATGTCCCGTGGTTGAGCAGCCGGGTCAGGTCGTCGGTGCGCGCCCGGACCTCCGCCGCCTGGAAGCTCTCGGCGTTGCGCAGCGCAATCGACACCTGCGCCGCGAACAGCTTGACCAGCTCGAACTCCTGCTCGTCGAAGCGGGCCTCGGTGCCCAGACGCTCCAGGGTCAGGACGCCGGCCGCCCCGTGTGGCCCGAGCAGCGGGACGACGATCAGGCTGCCCTCGATCTCGCCGATCGAGCGGAAGTGGTTGACCCGTGGATCGCCCCGCTCGTCCTGGATCAGCACCGGCTCGTTGTGGTCCACCACCCAGGTCGCGATCCCGCTCTCGCCGGGCTCCCAGGGCGCCAGGTACTCGTCGGCGTGGATGCCCCGGGCGGTCAGCGGCACGAGCAGGCCGGTCGGGCGCTCGACGACCTCGATCGCCATGTTGTCGACCGTGACCAGCGACCCGAGCCGGTCGGTGATCTGCTCCAGCACCGCGCGCTGGTCGAGCGTGGTGAGGATCGACTCGGTGATCCGCAGCAGCTCCTGCTGGGCGCGCAGCTGGCGCTCGAGGGCCGCGGACTGCTGGCGCAGGCGACCCGCGGCGTCCGCGTTGGCCATCGCCTGGGCCGCGAACGAGGCATAGATCACGAGCAGCCGCAGGTCGTCCTCGGTGAACTGGCGCAGGCCGAGCTTGGCGAGCACCAGCACGCCCAGGCACTGGCCCTCGTGGACCATCGGCGCGAGGAGCATCGACTCGTCGAGATCCGGCTCCGTGCCAGGGATCGTGACCGCGCGCGGGTCGTTCGCGGAGTCGTCGACGAGCTGCGGCACCCGGTAGCGGGCCACCCAGCCGGTGATCCCCTCGCCGATGCCGACCCGCAGCTGGTCGGGCGTCTCGTCCTCGTACTCGCCCACCTGGCCGAGCATGGCGACCGGGACCAGCTCGTCGCCCTGGAGGCGGTACACGCGGACGTTGTGGTAGTCGATCAGCTGGCGCAGCTCGTTGGCGATCGCGTGGCCGATCGCGGCCACGTCGGTCAGGCCCGACAGCCGCGCGCCCAGGCGCTGGATCGACTGCAGCTGGGCCGCCCAGGTCGCCATCCGGCTGAACGTGCGGGCCGAGCGCACGGCGACCGCCGCGTCGCTCGCCAGCGCCTCGGCAGCATCGAGGTCCACCTCGCGCCAGCGGTACGGACGGTCATGGGCGAGGTGGAGCATCCCGTGGACCTCGTGGCCGTCCACCAGCGGCACGACCAGCAGCGTGTCGACGCCCTCCTGCACGGCCGCGGCGCGGATCGGGCTCCGCGAGCGCAGCGCGTCCGGCCCCAGCACCAGCTCCGGGCGGCGCGGCGGGATGTCGCGCAGGGCCAGGCGCGTCGCCTCCAGCTCGCGTGCCGTGGCAAGGTACTCCTCGCTGAACCCGGTGCCCCCGGGCGAGGAGACCCGGTTCTCGACGTCGCGCAGGACGACCGCCACCCGGTCGGCGCCGAACAGCACGCGGGCGTGGTCGCTCAGGTCGCGCACGACATCGCCCACGTCCAGTCGCGAGGCGAGGTCGGTGGCCACGCGGCGCAGGGCCTCGGACCGGCGCAGGCGGCCCGAGGCCTGCTCGGCCGCCGCGGCGCCGCGGATCAGGACGCCCAGTGTTCGGGCGATCGCGCCGGCGAGCCGGAGCCCGTCATCCGGGCCCAGCTGCACCGCCCCGGCGAGGACGAGCACGCCCCACGGCGCCTCGCCGCCCGGGATCGCGACGGCCAGCTCGTCGGTCCCGATGCCCAGCACGGGCGCCGTGCCGCCGGTGCCCGGACGGGCATGGACGGGCTCACTGGATCCGAGGGCCAGCGTGAACAGGTTGGGGCCGGGCGGGACCCGCCAGGCCGCCGTGATCCCCGTGCCTTCCACGCTCGTCGCGCGGGGCACGAGCCCTGCCGGGCGGCGCTCCCAGACGCCGACCAGTGCCGCGCCGGTCGTCGAACGGATCCGGCGGCACGCCTCCTCGAGCGCGGGGTCGAGGCCGCTCGGGAACGACGCCACCTCCGCGAGGTCCGCGAGCAGGTCCAGCCCGGCGGGCGTCTCGGTCAGCGTCCGCGCCGCGGCCCCGGTGCGCCGGGCCTGGTCGCGGCCCGTCGCGATCGCCTCCGGTGCCGAGAGGGGACCCGATGCCGCCGCGGCCAGGAAGCGCTGGAGGTCGGCCAGGCGGTAGCGTCGGTCGCCGCGCTCGTTGATCCGGTAGTACCGCAGGCGCCCGGCGTCGCTCCACGCCCGGACCGTGTTGGCGTGCACGCCCAGGACCTGCGCGGCCCTCGTGACGGTGAGGGTGGCGTCGCCGGGTCGCGGGGTCCTGGTGCCGGGTGGCGAGGTGTGGGATTTGGCAAGCATCGGCGTCGCGGGGAAGCGTCCATGACTTCACAGGAGTTGCCAATAGGACGATGTTCCCATGCCCGCATCCCAGGCGCCGCGAGGGATCAGGGAGCTCGGCGGCCCTCGCGCCCGGCGGTCAGCCGCACATAGGCGATGGTCACGACCAGGGCGGCCACCGCGATCGCGATCACGATGCCGATCGCCAGCAGCGGGTCGCCCACGAGACCCGGCCCCTGCCCGGAGCTGCGTGGGTCGCCGACGGCGTCGGGCGTGGGCGAGGCGGCCAGCGAGATGCCCGGCAGCGCGAGCAGCAGGACGGCGCCCAGGGCGGTGGCGGCGCCGAGGGCGGTGGCGGCGCGGAGGGTGATGGGGGTCCCGGTGGCGCTGGCGGCGCGGTCAGGCCAGCGCATCGACCACGCCCCAGGTGATGCCCAGGAGCCCCAGCGCGACGCCGGCGGCAAGCAGCGCCGTCGCGAGCAGCGCGGTCCGCTGCCGGCCCGCCGCCAGCAGGCGCATCGCCTCGTCCCGCTCCAGCGTCGTGAGGATCAGCGGTCGCCCGAACCCCGGCCGCAGGATCGGGCCCCGCGCGGGGTCGAGGACCGGGACCCCGAGGACCAGCGCGTGCTCGACGCTGCTCAGCAGCTCGATCCGGAGCCGCACCGGGGTCCCGGGCGGCGTGCCCTCGGGAACGCGGTCGGGGACGTCCGCCGCGGTGCCCTCGGCCTCGCGGGTCACGACGACCAGCCCCTCGTCGAGGGCGTCCGCGTCCACCGCGATCGTCGCCAGCGTCTCGGAGACCTGGAACGGGACGACCTGGCGCACGTCCTCGACGGCGGTCCAGCGGGACCCGGCGGCCGTCTCGAGCCGCGTCCGGCGGTAGACCAGCGGGCGGTGGTGCTCGTCCTCGAACTCCTGCTCGGAGTCGATGCGCCCGAGGACCCCCACGTAGCGGGTCCCGCCGCGCTCCGCGATCGACCGCGCCTCGGCGACGGACACGACCGGGGTCACGGCCAGGATGCGGCCGATCCGTGCCCGGCCCCCCATCATGCGCATGGACAGCCAGCCGGCGACGAGCGCGGCGACACCGGCGACGACGAGGAACGGGGGGATCACGCCGCGATGATACCGGCGCCGGCGGCCGCAACCCGAGGACGGGCCGGGCGCCGGCCGCGGGGAATCAGCAGCCCGAAGGAACCTACTCGACGCGTGGGCGTTGAGGTGATCGCCGCCGTTAGCATCGCTCGGCCCCTTCGGGCTGGAATCCACGCTACGGCGCGGCGGCGGGCCGGTCAATGCGCTTATCCACCCCGGACCGCCCGACTCGCGCCGGTTGTCCACGTCGCGTCCACATGACGCGGCCCTGCCGGCCGGTGACCAGGGCGCCGCGGTCAGCCCGTGTCGCGTCCGGTGCGCGGGTCCATCGCCCGCACCTGGCCGTCGAAGCTCGTCACGATCAGCCGGCCGCCGACCAGCTCCGCGCCCGTCACGACGTCCGAGTGCGCGACCCGCCAGGCCACCTCCCCGCCGGCCTCGAGCGCGAACGTCTCGATCTCTGCCTGGACGATCACGTGCGGCAGCCGCGACGACCCGAGGACCACGAGCAGGGGCGAGGCCGAGCGGTGGCTCCAGCGCAGCACGCCCGTCCGCGCCTCGAATGCGTAGGCGTGGAAGCCGTACTTCACGACCAGCAGGCCCTCGGTGTCCCACAGCAGCCCGGCCGGCGCATCGCTGATGATCGAGGCGAGGCGGACGGTCCATGGCCCGTTCGGCGTCTCGACGCGGATCTCGGCCCGGCAGCGGCGATCCGGGTCGGGACCGGTGACCTCGCCGAGGTCCGCGAGGGGCCCGCCGGCCTCCGACAGCGCGAACACGGATGCCGCCTCGCCGCTGCCGCCCCAGCGCAGGCTGGCGCGCAGGCCGCCGGGGAACCCGACCACGGCGTGGCGGGGCTCGTTGGCCATCGTGGACGGCGCCTAGGCGCCGGCGTTCTGCGGTGTGGCCGGCGAGCCGGCGAGGCCCGCGCCCTCGGCGAGGACGTCCGCCTGGCGACGCTCCTCGCAGATCGGGGCGACGTGCGCGTTGGCGAGCATCCGCAGGGTCGCGGGCGGGACGGGGAACACGGCGGTCGGGGTTCCCGCGGCCGCCCAGACCACGGGGAAGCGCCCGAGGTCCGGATCCATGACCACGCGCAGCGGTCGCGGGTGGCCGATGGGCGGGATGCCACCGATCACGAACCCGGTCAGCTCGCGCGCCTCGTTGGCGCTCGCGCGGCGGACGTCGGGCTCGCCGGTGACCGCGGCGAGGCGCGCGAGGTCCACCCGGTTGGGGCCCGAGACGAGGCACACGATCGGCTCGAGCGCCCCGTCCGCGGCCGGCGCGACGAACACCAGTGACTTGACGATCTGCCCGAGCTCGGCGCCGACCGCGGCCGCGGCCTCCTCGGCCGTGTGCGTGGACTCGGCGAACACCCGGATCTCGAGGCTCACGCCCTTGCGGGCGGCGGCGTCGACGACCCGCTGGATCGGCGCGGGAATCGGGGTGTCGGGCACGGCGGCGAGTCTACACGACGCGGGCCGCCGACCGCGTGCGGGGCGTCGACCGCGCGCGGGTGTCGATCGCGCGCGGGGGCTACGATCCCCTGCGTGTCACGGCAGCCTGCTCCCGATCCCGGCCCGGCCCGCGGAACGCGACACGTCGTCGTGGTCGCGGACGGCGACGTGCCCTCGCGGGCGTCGCTGGACGCGGCCTGGCCGGGTTGGGCGGACGGGGTCGAGGACGTCGTCGCCGCCGACGGCGGGCTCCTCCGGGCGTCCAGCGCGGGCCTCCGGCCGACGCTCCTGGTGGGCGACCTGGACTCGCTCGAGCCGGCCGACGTCGTCGCGGCCGAGCGCGCCGGCCTGCCGGTCCGCCGGGCGCCGGCGGACAAGGACGAGTCGGACACCGAGCTCGCGCTGCTCGCCGCCGCAGCGCTGGGGGCGACGAGGGTCACCGTGCTGGGCGCGTTCGGTGGGGCGCGGCTGGACCATGCGCTCGCGAACCTGTGGCTGCTGGCGCATCCGGCGCTCGCGGACCACGACGTCATGCTCCTCGACGCCGGTGCCCGGGTCAGGCTGGTCGCCGCGCGCCCCGGCGGAGCGCCGGTGACCCGGGCGCTGCCGGGCCCGCCCGGCGCGATCGTCACGCTCCTCCCGTTCGGTGGCGAGGCCGTGGGCGTGACCACGGCGGGCTTCCGGTACCCGCTCCACGACGAGCCACTGCCCGCCGGCCCGGCTCGTGGCCTGTCCAACGTCCGCGAGCACCCGGACGCCGCCGTGACCCTGCGGGCGGGCCGCCTCCTGGTCGTCGAGATCGCCTCGGGCGCCGGCGGGCTATCCTCGCGGCCATGAACAGCGTGCCCGTTGCCGGCGACCCGGCGCCCGAGATCGCCCTCCCCGACGAGCACGGGACGACCCACCGCCTGTCCGATCGCCGCGGGTCGTGGACGGTCGTGTACTTCTACCCCCGGGACGACACGCCCGGCTGCACGACCGAGGCCTGCCAGTTCCGGGACCTGACGGGCGAGCTCCGCGCGCTGGACGCGGAGATCTGGGGGATCAGCACCGACGGTGCGGACAGCCACGCGGCGTTCCGCTCCAAGTTCGGCCTCGGGTTCCCGCTCCTGTCCGACGAGGACCACGCCGCGGCCGAGGCGTACGGCGCGTGGCAGGAGAAGGTCAACTACGGCCGGACCTACATGGGGATCGTCCGGTCCAGCTTCCTCGTCGGTCCCGAGGGCCGGATCGCCACGGCCTGGCCGAAGGTCAAGGCGGACGGCCACGCGGCCGAGGTGCTCGCCGCGCTGGAGGCCGCCGTGGCGGCCCGAAGGGGCTGACGGCGAGCACGAAACAAGGCTTCGCTCGTGGGGGGAGACGAGCGAAGCCTCGGCCGGAATCTACCACACCACACAACTGCAACATATCTGCAACCTGTGGTCCTGCCCGTTCGAGACGGGCGCAACCTGGGGAGGTCCGCCCGCGATGGCCGACACCGTGAATTCGCCGCACAGCTGGCGCCCGGACCGCTTCATGCTGATCGTGGCCCACCCGGACGACGCGGACTTCGGCCCGGCCGCGACGGCGGCGCGCTGGATCGACGACGGATCCACCGGCTGGCTCGTGTGCTGCACCAGCGGCGACGCCGGGGCCGACAACTGGGCGACCGACCCGCTGGAGCTGGCCGCGGTCCGCGAGGCCGAGCAGCGCACCGCCGCGGCGGTCGTGGGCTACGCCGGGGTCACGTTCCTCCACCAGCCGGACGGCGCGCTCGCGAACGACCTCGCCCTGCGCGAGCAGCTGGTGCGCGAGATCCGGACCTTCCGCCCGGACGCGGTGCTGGCCGTGGACCCGGAGACGCTGTTCCACTCGGATGGCGGGGTGAACCACGCCGATCATCGCGCCGCGGGGATGGCGGCGGTCGATGCCGTGTACCCGGCCGCCCGGAACGCGATGTCGTTCCCCTGGCTCGCCCGCGACGGGCTGGCCCCCCACGTCGTCCGACGACTGTACCTGTTCTGGTCGAACCACCCGTCCGCGTGGGTGGACGTGACCGGCACCCTCGACCGCAAGCTCGACGCGTTGCGCGCGCACCCCAGCCAGATCCGGCACCCCGAGCGGCTCGAGCCCCGGATCCGCGACTGGGCCCGCGAGGAGGGCGAGGCCATCGGCGTCGAGGCGGCCGAGGCCCTGCGAGTGATCGTGATCGAGGAGGACGAGGACGCCGAAGGAGCCGCCGAGCACGCCGAGCACGCGCATCCGACCCCGCCCGACGCGAGCGGCGAGGACGAGGACGCCGGCTGACTCAGGTGGTGGCGAGCAGCGCCGGCCGGACGCGGCCCCAGGCGTTCCACACGTCCGCGAGCTCGGCGGCCCGGGCGCCGAGCGCGTCCACCATGCGGCCGAGCGAGAGGTCGCCGGCCTCGCTCATCAGCCACTCGTCGGCGGCGACGGTGGCCTCGGCGTACAGCCCGCCGAGCTCGGACTCGCGCGGCCACATTCGGATCCGCATCCGGTCCAGGCCGGCGTAGCCCACGGCCAGCGACAGGTCCCGCTGCGCGGGGACCCGGCCATCGGCGAACCCGCCGAGCCCGTCGAAGCGGAAGCCGAGCGCGGACAGCGCGGCGACGATCTCGCGGCGCTCGCGATGCGTGAACAGGCCCCAGAAGCCCGTGTCCGGCAGGTCGAGGAAGCCGTCCTCGATGGCCCGGGCGGCGATCGCGTCGACGAGCCCGGTGACCCGCAGCTGCCAGTCGCGGGCGCCCGTCGCGTCGCCGGCCGCCAGCGACGCGATCAGCCGCTCCCGCGCCGGCCGGTCGCCGCGCAGGATCCGGGTCACCACCGCGAGCTCGGTCAGCTCGTCGCCGGCGCCGGGCCCGGTGGCGGCCACCGGAGCCTCCTCTCGGGTCGTCGGCCAGGCGAGGTCGCGCGGCGTGGGCTCATCGGCGGGCGGCTGGCCGGCGGCCGCGGCCGCCGCGGCGAGCGCGGCCTGCTCCTCGCACCGGGCCAGCGCCTCCCGGGCCTCGCGACAGCCGGCCTCCGCGCCCTCGGCGGTGATCCGCGCCGCGTCTGCCTCGACGGCGAGCCGCTCGAGGCGCGGCAGCTGCGCCCGCAGCTGCGCGCCGCCCGTCTCGATGACGTGAGCGGCCTCGCGCGCGCTCGTGTTGAGCCGGTTGATCTCGTTGAGCCACTCCCGGGCGGCTTGTTCCGCGCCCTCCGACGTCGTGGCCGCGGCCCGCGCGGCCCGGAAGGCCCGGTGGAGCGCGTCCTTCGCGGCCCGGATCTCGCGCGGATCCGCGATCGTCTGCGCCTCCTCGACGCGCTGCCGCAGCGTGTCGTAGGCGCGCTGGCCCTCGCGCAGCGTGTCGGCGGCCAGCTTCGCCTGCTCGCGTGCGGCCTCCGCCAGCCGGCAGCGCTCGCCGACGATCCGCTCCTCTGCCTCGCACGCGCGCGTGCCTTCGACGGCGGCGCCCCCCGACGGTGCCTCGGCATCGCCGCCCGGCCCGGCCGGCAGCGGGGCGTCGGTCGCGGCCCCCGCCGGGTCGTCCGATGCGGCCCGGGGCCGGGCGTCCGTCGCGGCCCGTGGCCGGTCCACGCGGATCGCGACGGCCGTCTGCGGGAGGACCACGCGGGCACCCGGGGCCGGCGGTCGCGGCCGGACCGCCACGCCGGGCCGCACCAGCCCGACGTCGAGCCGCG
>JBFMAT010000066.1:0-13524 GCA_040755495.1 Chloroflexota bacterium | reverse complement strand
GGGTCGGGCGGGGGGTCTTCCGGGGCGTGGGGGCCGGCGTGGGCGAGGCGGTGGGCGAGGGCGTCGGGCTGGGCGATGGGGACGGTGAGGGGCTGGGCGTCGGCGAAGGTGACGGCGACGGCGTCGGTGACGCGGTCGGCGACGGCGTGACCACGACGGCGACCTGGGTGGGTGTCGGGGTCGGTTCGGGGGCGGGCCCGATGCCGGGGGCGACGGTCGTCAGCGCGAGCGTGACCATGGCCACGCCGATCAGCACCACCGCCGCGTCTCGCCACAGCCGGTAGCGCCGCGAGACGGCGACTGGCGGGGCCTGGCGCCTGGTCGTCCCGTCGCTGACGGCGGGGGTGGTGGCAACGGCGGCGGCGACGGGCTCCGCCTCGCGCAGCTCTGCCCCGGCGACCTCGGCGGCGGCCTCGGCTTCGGCGACCGCCATGACCTCGTGGACCGGGCGATCGACGCCGTCCACGCCGATCCGCCAGGCGATGTCGTCCTCCGACAGCTCCGGCACGGGCGTGGACGCGACCCGGATCGCCGCCTCCCGCGCCGCGGTGCGTCGGCGCACCAGAAACGCGACGATCGCCCCGGCGATCACCAGGGCGACGATGACGATGACGGCGACGAGCAGGGGCGACATGGGCCCTCAGTGCGGGCGACGATCGGGAACGCGCCCGGATGCTAGCACCGGACCTCGTGCAGGCCATCGAGGCGAACGGCCCGTTCCCCGACCCCGGACCCGACACCGCGGCATGGCCGCCGGCCCCCGGCGGTTCCCGACCGGAGGCCGCTCGACGGCGGGCTCGGCCGGCGAACGGCGCTCAATCGCTGCGCGGCGGCGTCTCGTACGTGTCCGCCTCGAGCGCGTCGGACGTCTCCGCGCGCGTGAGCACGAACAGGATCAGCCCCGACAGCACGACCAGGCCGAGGAACGCGTACACCTGCCCCGTCCCGGACAGCAGGAACGAGAGGGCCGCCAGGCCGGTGCACAGCGCGTAGATCACGAGCACGGTCTGGCTGTGCGACAGGCCCAGGTCCAGCATCCGGTGGTGGATGTGCCCTCGGTCGGGCGTGAACGGGGAGTGCCCGGTGGCCAGGCGCCGGACGATGATCCAGAACGTGTCGATGATCGGGACGCCCAGCACGAGCAGCGCGATCGCCACCTTGGCCGTGCCCAGGATCGCGAGCACCGCGAGCGTGTAGCCCACGAACATCACGCCGCTGGTGCCGATGAAGATCGAGGCCGGGTGGAAGTTCCAGCGCAGGAACCCGAGCAGCGACCCCGCCAGGGCGAAGCACAGGATGCCGATGAACGGCTGGGCGACCGCCGTCGTCAGCGAGATCAGGCCAAGCGTCGCCGCGGCGATCAGCGCGATGCCCGACGACAGGCCGTCAAGCCCGTCGATGAAGTTGATGCTGTTGATCATCCCCACGATCCACAGCACCGTGAACCCGACCGCGAATGGGCCCGTGAGCGAGATGCTGCCAGGGCCGAACGGGTTGGCGATGAGGGCGACCGTGATCCCGAACCCCACCGCCAGGGCGCCGAGGGCGAGCTGCCCGAGCAGCTGCCAGCGGGCGCGCAGCTGGAGGGTGTCGTCGAGCGCGCCGAGCAGCGTGGCGACGGCGCCGCCCAGGAGGAGGCCGGCGAGGTCGGACGGCTCGAGCGCCCGGGGGATGGGGACGACGTCGAGCCGGTCGTTGATGACGATCACGCCGACCGCCACGGCAAGGAACGCGGTCGCCACCGCGAGGCCCCCGCCGCGCGGCACCGGCGCCCGGTTGACCCGACGGTGGTTCGGCAGGTCCACGTTGCCCATCCGGATCGACAGGCGCTGGACGAGCGGCGTGATGACCAGCGACAGGCCCGCGGCGACGACGAAGGCCGCGGCGAGGATCGGGATGACCTCGCCGAAGGTCGCGATCAGCCGCATCGGCGCAGGATCAGGCCCGGTCGCGCGGCAGGCCCGGGACGGGGAACCGGGCGACCAGCCGGCGCACCTCGCCGGCGATTCGGGCGTGGGCCGCGGCGTCGTCGCGGTCGCGGATCGCGGACACGATCCAGCGGCCGATCACGCGCATCTCGTCCGGACCCATGCCCCGGGTCGTGGTCGCCGGCGTGCCGATGCGGATCCCGGACGCGATGTTGGGCGGGTTGGCGTCGAACGGGATCGCGTTCTTGTTGACGGTGATGCCGACGTCGTCGAGCAGCGTCTCCGCCTCGCGGCCCGTGACGCCCAGCGGGGTGACGTCCACGAGCGCGAGGTGGTTGTCCGTGCCACCGCTGACGAGCCGCGCGCCGGCGTCCGCGACGGTCTGCGCAAGGACGCGGGCGTTCTCGATGGTGCGGGCCTGGTCGCGCCGGAAGTCCTCGCTGGCGGCCAGCCGGAAGGCCACGGCCTTGGCGGCGATCACGTGCATCAGGGGGCCGCCCTGCACGCCCGGGAACACGGACTTGTCGATGGCCTGGGCGAGCGTGTTCTTGCCGAGCGCGGGGAAGGCCGCCCGGTCGATGCCCGCGGGGAGGTCCGCGCGGCTGAACAGCAGGCCCCCGCGCGGGCCGCGGAGCGTCTTGTGGGTCGTGGTGGTCACGAGGTCCGCGTGCGGGAACGGGCTGGGGTGCAGGCCGGCGGCGACGAGACCGGCGAAGTGTGCCATGTCCACGAACAGCAGCGCCCCCACGCCGTGGGCGATCGCGGCCATGCGCTCGAAGTCCCAGGTCCGCGGATACGCCGAGGCGCCGGCCACGACCACCTTCGGGCGGACCTCCTTCGCCTGGGCCTCGAGGGCGTCGTAGTCGATGCGCTCATCGTCGCGGGTGACGCCGTAGGCGTGGACCTCGTACAGGCGGCCCGAGAAGTTGACCGGCGAGCCGTGCGTCAGGTGCCCGCCATGGGCGAGGCTCATGCCCAGGATCCGGTCGCCGGGGCGGAGGACCGCGAAGTAGGCCGCCATGTTCGCCTGGGCGCCGGAGTGGGGCTGGACGTTCACGTGGTCGGCGCCGGGGAACAGGGCCAGCGCGCGTTCGCGGGCGAGGTTCTCCGCGACGTCCACGTGCTCGCAGCCGCCGTAGTAGCGCTTCCCCGGCAGGCCCTCGGCGTACTTGTTGGTGAGCCACGAGCCCTGCGCCTCGAGCACCGCCGTGTACACGTAGTTCTCGCTGGCGATCAGCTCGATCTTGTCCGCCTGGCGGTGCCGCTCCGCCTCCATCGCCGCCCACAGCTCCGGGTCCACCTCGGCGATCGGCGCCCAGGCGGCGGGTGCGACCGCGGCGTCGGGCGTGACGGCGGTGTCGGACACGGCGGACCTCCTGGCGGATCACGGGACGCGGGCACGGGGCGTGCCTATCTTCCCACGTCCCGGGTCGCGGCCGCCCGGGGCTCGTCGGCGCCGGCGGACGCTCGTCGGCGCGCCGGCCGGCCGCTCGCCCGCGGGCCCGCTGGCGCCAACACCCGCGTGCCCGGCGGCCGCACGCCCGCCGGAAGTCACTGCCGTTCGCGACTACCCTCCCCGCATCGCCGGGGCGGCGGCGCAGACGGCGGGGGCGACCGAACTCGCCGGGTCCTGTCACCGGAGCGTGTGCGCGGCGGCAGGGCGAGCGACCGACACTGCGACTCCCACTCGGGCGTCTTCGACCCGGTGAACACGCGTGTCGCGCTCGTCCTGCTCGCTGCTGCCGTCGCGGTCGGCGGCTGTGACGCCCGGCACGAGACGGCAGCGCCTGCCTCCCCCGCGGCCGTGACCTGGCGACTGGCGACCATCCTCCGGTTCGACGCCCGACGATTCGAGGCTGCGGCGCGAACGGAGGGCGTCGTCGTCGGGGATGAGACCGCGTGGGTCGAGCTGGAAGATGGCTGGATGCCGATCGACTCGTCCGACGGCAGTCCGCACGACGGCTTGGTCGCCGCGCGCAACGGGCTTGTCGCCTGGGCCGCGGGCGGCAGTGTTCAGACGAGCAGCACCGGCCTCTCCTGGACGGACGCCGAGGTTGGCCCCGGCGAGGCCAACGTCGCCGCGATCGTCCCGCTCGGGGACGGTCTCGTCATGCTCGGCGCGGGCGTCCGCCAGCGCATCGGGGCCTGGACCTCGAGCGACGGGACGGCGTGGTCACCCCTCCCGGACGCCCCGTTGGGCATGGTCGCGGGAACGGAGGTCCCCGGCACCGGTCTCGTCAGCGTGGGGTGGTCCGCGACCGATGCCGCCGCCTGGGTGACCGCCGACGGGACGCAGTGGCGGGCGTTTCCACCACCGCACGCTGAAGGTGGAAGCGCCATGGCCGGCGTGACCCAGGGAGCGGGGAGCGTCGTGGTGGTCGGGAGCATCGGGGGCACCGCCGTCACGTGGCGCAGCGACGATCTCGACACGTGGACGGCATCCGCGCTCTCCGCCGTGAACGACCTGAGCATCCGCACGATCGGGCACGTCAACGGCAGGTTCGTGATCGCCGGCCAGCAGAACGACTTGCCCACGGTCTGGCTGTCGGCAGACGGTCGCACCTGGTCGGCGACCCCGCTGCCGGTTCCGCCCGATACCAGCGGCTCGGCGGTCGTGATCCGAGAGATCGATGGCAGGGTCGTCGTCTTCGGCTACATGACCCAGGACATGGGCAACGGCGGCGACTGGCCCGTCGCGCACCTCGTCTGGACCCTCGAGCAACCCGGCTGATCGGGTTTGGCTGCGGCGGGTAGGCGCCGACCGGGTCAGGCGGCTCTCGTCAGACGAGGCCGGCGCACCGGTGATGCGCAGGGGGTAATCGAGAACAGGAGTGAGTTCTCGCCCGCCGAGCGATCAGCGCTCGATGTCGTGGGCGATCCCCGCGGCCTCGAGCTCCGCGGCGACCCGAGCCGGCGGGATGGCGCCGCTGCGCAGGACCCGCGGTCGCTCGACCGAACAGTCCACGACCGTGGAGCCGGGGCCGCCGCGGATCGGACCGCCGTCGATGACCAGCGCGATCGCGGCGCCCAGGGTCGCGGCGACGTCCGCCGCGTCGCGGGCGTCGGGCTGGCCGGACAGGTTCGCGGAGGTCGTCGGCAGCGGGCCCAGCTCGGTCGCCAGCGCCCGCGGGGCCGGGTGATCGGGCACCCGCAGGCCGACGGTCGGCGCACCCGCGGCCAGCACGTCCGGGAGGCGCGCCTCCGGCCGCCGCGGCAGGACCAGGGTCAAGCCGCCTGGCCAGAACCGGGCCGCCAGCACCCGCGCCGCCGGCCCGACGATGCCCAGGATCTCGGCCTGCGCGGCGTCGGCGAGGAGCAGCGCGACCGCCTTGTCGGGCGGGCGGCGCTTGGCCGCGAACAGCCGCTCGATCGCGTCGGGCAGGGCGAGGTCCGCGGCGATGCCGTAGACGGTGTCGGTCGGCAGGGCGACGATCTGCCCGGCCCGCAGCCGCGCCACGGCCTCGGCCCGCGCGGCCTCGCCGTCGGGGAGGACCGGCGGCAGCCCAGCGACGCTCACCGGAGGTGGCTCATCGGGACGGCGAGCCGGGCCGCATTGCGGGCCGCGCGCCCGGGTGATGTCAGCACCAGGGCCTCGATCAGCGACGCCGCGCCGTCCTCGTCCACCGGCGCCGTCACGTACCGGGCGGCGGCGCGCACCTCGGCCGGCGCCGTCGCCATCGCCGCCCCATGACCCGCGTCCGTGATCATCTCGAGGTCGTTGAGCGCGTCGCCGATGGTCATGACCTGGCCCATCGGGATCCCGGCCCGGTGCGCCAGCCAGGCCACGGCCCGGCCCTTCGACACTCCGGGCGCCACGAACTCGATGAACCGCGGGTGCGACACCGTCACGTCCGCCCGGCCCGCGAACGCCGCGCGTGCCCCGGCCAGCAGCTCCATCGGGCGCGGCGGCTCGCCCACGGCGATCACCTTGCTCATCGGCCGGCGGATCGCCGCCACGAGGTCCGGGACGATCTCCGCGTCCGGCCCCAGGTACCCCGAGTAGTCCTCGAAGCTCGGGTCGTCGCGCCACACGATGATGTGCTCGAGGTGGTTCACGTGCGGGTTCACGCCGTGGGCGCGACACCACTCGATCGCGTCCCGCACGGCGACCGCGGCCATCGCCTCGTGGTGCAGCAGCCGCCCGACGCGGCCGCGCCAGGGCATCGGGTGAGGGCCGTCGGGCACGGGCGCCTCCACCGTCCGGCGGCGCCGCGAGGTCTCCCGGACCACGGCGCCCTGGTGGGCGATGATCGGCTCCTCGAGCCCCAGCGCGTTGGCGTACACGGCGGCCGAGCTCGCCATCCGGCCCGTGGCCAGCGACACGCGGACGCCGCGTCGGACGGCCTCGGCGATCGCGCCGCGGGTACGATCGGACAGGCGGAAGTCATGGCCGACGAGCGTCCCGTCGATGTCCAGCGCGATCATCCGGATGGGGAAGGCGGCCTCGGGCCGGGTCGCCGGGCGGTGGTCCCTCACGGGTGGCGCTCGATCCGCGCCAGCCGCGCCCGCCCGGCGAGGTCCGGGGCCACCGTGCAGCGCCAGCCCGGCAGGAGGGCCGCCACCTCACGGACGATCGCATCGCCCTGGTCCGCGCCGATCTCGAGCAGCGCGACCCCGTCCGGCGCCAGCGCATCCGGCAGCCGCGCCAGCAGGCGGCGGACGACGTCCAGCCCGTCCGGCCCGCCGTCCAGCGCCTGGCGCGGCTCGAACGCGAGCTCGGGCGCCAGCCGCTCCAGCGCCGCGGTGGGCACGTAGGGCAGGTTCGCGCACACGAGCGCGTACGACGGCTCGACGTGGTGCGGGAACAGGTCCGCCGCCACGAACACCATCCGGTCCGCCACCCCGTGCCCGACGGCGTTCTCGCGGGCGAGCTGCAGGGCGTCCTCCGACGAGTCCACGGCGATCACGAGCACCGCCTCGTCCATCTTCCGCCGCCGGAGTCCCACCACGAGGCTGACGGCGATCGCCCCCGTCCCCGTCCCGACGTCGGCGACGCGCAGCGCCGCCGCCCCGGCCGGCCGCGGGCCGGAGGTCAGCCGCCGCACGATCTCGGCCAGCGCCGCGTCCACCAGCAGCTCCGTCTCCGGTCGCGGGATGAGCGCCCGGGCATCCGTCCCGAAGGCCAGCCCGTGGAACTCGCGGAAGCCACGGATGTACGCCACCGGTTCGCCGCGCTCGCGGCGGGCGAGCAGGGCCTCGTACACCTCGAGCGCGCCCGTGCCCACGGGGGCGTCCGGGTGGGCCAGCACGCCGATCCGGTCGATCCCCAGCGCCTGGCCCAGGAGCAGCTCCGCGTCCAGTCGCGGCGACCCCGAGCCCGACGCCTCCAGCCGGGCCGCGGCCAGCCGCACCAGCTCCGAGACCGTGAGGGCGTCGCCCGGCAATCCCGGCATCGCGGTCACATCCGGATCGTCACGTCGAGGTCGTCGCTCTTGCGCAGGACCTCCGCGGACGTCCCGCCGCGCCATCGATGGAACAGCAGGTCCACGGTCGCGGCGCCCACCCGAAGGTTGGTGACGGTCACCTTGCCCAGCCAGTCGGGCAGCGCCGGCCGGGTCAGCTCCAGCTCGCACCGGTCGGCGTGCGGGCGGAGCCCGAGCATCGTCTCCAGGAACAGGAACATCGACCCCGCGGCCCAGGCCTGCGGCGAGCAGGCGACCGGGTACGGGACGGGCACCGGAGAGACGTCACGGTCGAAGCCGCAGAACAGCTCCGGCAGCCGGTAGTCGGCGAAGTGCTGGGTGGCCTCGAACACGCGCCCCACCAGGCGGTTGGCCTGCTCGTGGTGGCCGTAGCGCTTGAGGCCGGCGGCGATCAGCGACACGTCGTGGGGCCAGACCGAGCCCGTGTGGTAGCCGATCGGGTTGTACCCGACCTGGCCCGCGGCGTAGGTGCGGATCCCCCAGCCCGAGAACATGTCCGGCGCCATGAGCCGCTCGGCCACCCGGGCCGCCCGGTCCGGCGACACGATCCCCGACCACAGGCCGTGGCCGGCGTTCGACGCGATCGCGTCAGCGGGCCGCTTCGCACCGTCGAGGGCCATCGCGTAGTAGCCCAGGTCGTTGACCCAGAACGCCTCCTCGAACCGGCCGCGGAGCGTCTCGGCCTCCGCGTCCAGGCGCGCCGCGAGGTCCGTCTCGCCGCGGCTCCGGGCGAGGGACGCCATCCGGCGCTTGGCGTCGAACACGTAGCCCTGGACCTCGACCAGCGAGATCGGGGCCTGGGCGAGCGCGCCGCGGCGGTCGCGGATCGCGTCGTGGGAATCCTTCCAGCCCTGGTTCACGAGGCCGCGCGGCGTCCGGCGGCCGTACTCCACGAACCCGTCCCCGTCGCGGTCCCCGTAGTGGTCGATCCAGTCCAGCGCGCGGAGCGCGTTCGGCCACAGCCGGTCCACGAGGTCGCGGTCGCCGGTCCAGTCGAACGTGGCGCCGAGCAGGATCAGCCACAGCGGCGTCGAGTCCACCGAGCCGTAGTACGGGCGATGGGGGATCTCGCCGTCGCGGGCCATCTCGCCGGTCCGCAGCTCGTGGAGGATCTTGCCCGGCTCCGCGTCCCGTGCCGGGTCCTCGTCCGTGGCCTGGAGAGCGGCCAGCACCTCCAGGGTCTCGACCGCCAGCTGCGGGCGCACGCACAGTGCCTGGAGCGAGGCGAGGATCGAGTCCCGCCCGAACAGCGTGGCGAACCAGGGGACACCGGCGGCGAGGTAGCGCTCGCCGGGACCCGGGCCGTCGTTGATGAGCAGGCGCAGGTCGCCCGCGGACCGGCCGATCGCGAGGTTGAACAGCTCGTTGTCCGTGCGCAGCTCGGTGATCCCGCGGCTCCACGCGTGGTACGAGGCCGCGACCGCGTCGTCCGCGACCCGGGGCGGGGGCGGGAACAGGGCATCCTCCGCCTCACCGCCGGACCCCGCTGGCGCGCCGACCGGCAGCGGCTCGTCCGTCGTCCACACGACCCAGCCCAGCTCGCGCGCCTCGCTGGGCGCCAGGCGCCACGTCCAGGCCAGCCGGACCCAGCCTGCGTTGGCCGCACCGGCCGCCTCGGGCTCGACCGGTCCCGCCTCGGCGGCGGGCTCCGTGAACAGCACGTGCGTCGCCCGCCGCACCCGGTCGAGGCCGTCGTAGCGGAACGTCACCCGGCCGGGCCGGACGGCGACCGGCAGCTGGCGCCCGCGCTCGGGCCGGGTCCAGCCGCGGACCTCGAAGATGTCGGCCGCGTCGGCCGCGAGCTCCAGCTCGATCGTGACGTCCTCCTCGGCCTCCGCGTAGTTGACGATGCGGACGCGCTCCTCGAGGACCTCGCCGGTCAGCGTCCGGTGCCGCCCGATCCCCAGCTTCTGGGTCTCGAGCGCCTGCTCCGGCCGGACCTTGTCCTGCGGGTTGCGGTCGATGCGCGGGTTCGTGAGCTGGATCGCGCCGTGGTAGTTGCCGCCGGCCGAGGCCTGGAGCAGGACCGGCCGCTGGCCGCCGACGCGGAGGATCGAGCACGACAGGCGCCGCGTGTCGCCCACGTACAGGCCCAGGCCGCGGGCGTCCGGGTGGACGTCCCCGAACGGGTCGGTGAGCAGGTACTGGTTGGCCTGCTTGAGCACCTGGACGCTGCCGAGGTCGGTCGCCTTGACGATCGGGCGGACGACCGGCTCCAGGAACCGGGTGTCAGGCCCGGGCGAGGGCGCCGGCTTCGCGGCCATCGTCGGTCTCCGTGAGGTTGCGCAGGCGGTCCGCCTGGTCTGCCATGACGAGCGCGTCGATCAGCGGGTCCAGCTGCCCCTCGAGGACCCCGGGCACGTTGTGGATGGTGACCCCGATCCGGTGGTCGGTCACCCGGTTGTCGGGGAAGTTGTAGGTGCGGATCTTCTCCGAGCGCTCGCCGCCGCCGACCATCACCCGGCGCTCCGCGCTCTGCGCCTCGCGCTGCTTCGCCAGCTCCAGGTCGTACAGGCGGCTGCGCAGGACGGCCAGCGCCTTGGCCTTGTTCTTGTGCTGGCTCTTCTCGTCCTGGATCTCGACCACGAGCCCGGTCGCGAGGTGCGTGACCCGCACGGCCGAGTCCGTGGTGTTCACCGACTGGCCGCCGGGGCCCGACGAGCGCTTGACGTCGATCCGGATGTCCCGCTCCTCGTCGATGTCGACCTCGACCTCGTCCGCCTCGGGCAGGACGATGACCGTGGCCGTGCTGGTGTGGATCCGGCCGCTGGACTCGGTCGAGGGGACGCGCTGGACGCGGTGGACGCCGCCCTCGAACTTGAGCCGGCTGTAGGCGCCGTCGCCGGCGACCTCGAGGATCGCCTCCTTGATGCCGCCGATGCCGGTCTCGTTGAGGCTCATCAGGTCGGTGGCGAAGCGGTGCTCCTGCGCGTAGCGGGTGTACATCCGCAGCAGCTCGGCGGCGAACAGCGCCGCCTCCTCGCCGCCGGCGCCGGCCCGGATCTCGACGATCACGTTGCGGTCGTCGGCGGGGTCACGGGGGAGGAGGGCGACCTTGAGGTCCTCGACCAGCCGCGTCTCGCGCGCCTCGAGCTCCGCGATCTCCTCGCGCGCGAGATCCTTCATGGCCTCGTCGTGCTCCGCGTCGCGCATCTGGCGGGCGCCCGCGAGCTGCGTCCGAACGTCGCCCAGCTCCCGGTACGCGGCCACGACCGGCTCGAGGCGGGAGAGCTCGCGGCCGAGCGTCCGGAGCTGCGCCGGGTCGGTGAGGACCTCCGGGGTCGCCAGCTGGGCGGCGACGTCGTCGTACTGGCGGGCCACGCCGGCGAGCTTCGCGTCGAGGGTGTCGATCTCGGACATCGTCGGGACCGCCGGGCTCAGCCGGGGAGCGGCGGATCCGCCGACACGGGTGCGATGACCTCGCCCTCGGCGGCGGTCGTCGCCAGCGCGGCCCGCACGTCCGCGGCGGTCTCGCCGGGCTTGGGCATCGGCGCGCGCTCGAGGTCGAGGCCGCCGCCCGGGACCGCCGCGCCGTCCGCGCGGAGCGCCTCCTCCATGGCCACGATCGCGACCTCGATCATGTCGTCGGTCGGCTGCTTGGTGGTGATCATCTGGACCAGGATGCCGGGCCACATGATCACGCGGACGACCGGGTTGCCCCGGTGGCGCGCGCCCAGGCGCAGCAGCTCGTAGCCGACGGCCGCGATGACCGGGATCAGCAGGATCCGGCTGCCGACCATGACTACCGGCGACTGGCGGCCGACGAGGCTGAACGCGAGGATCGAGATCAGGATCACGACCACCAGGAACTCCGTGCCGCAGCGCGGATGGGCGGTGGGGTACTTGCGGATGTGCTCGGGGCGCAGCGGGTCGTCGTGCTCCAGCGCGTGGATCGTCATGTGCTCGGCGCCGTGGTACTGGAACACGCGGGCGATGTCCGGGGTCCGCGCGATCACCGCCAGGTAGCCGATGAAGATCACGACCCTCACGAGGCCCTCGACGAAGTGCTGGACGAGGTCGTTCTCGACGCTGCCGGCGGTGAACGTGGCCACCACCAGCGGCAGCAGGAAGAACAGGCCGATGCCGATCACCGCGGTGATGCCCAGCATCAGCGCCACGGCGCCCTTGCCGATCTCGACCCCCTCCTCCTCGGCCTGGAGCCCGGCGGAGCGGATCAGCCAGCGGGTGCCCACGACGAGCGTCTCGTACAGCACCACCAGGCCCCGGACGAACGGCCACTTCGAGACGCGGTTGCCGTGGAAGCCGGAGTCCAGGCGCTCGGTCTCGAACACGATCCGGCCGTCGGGGTGGCGCAGGGCGACGGCGATGGCGTCCCGGCCGCGCATCATGATCCCCTCGATGAGCGCCTGGCCGCCGTAGGTGAAGCGGGACATCCACAGAGTCTACCGGGTGAGGCCCCGGCGGCCCGGAGGCTCAACTCCTGCGGCCCGGCCGCGCCGCGGCGGCCCGGCGGCCCGCCGGCGCGGTGACGCTCAGGCCGGCTGGGCGGCGAAGTGGCGCGACACCTCCGGCAGGTACTCGCGCCCGAGCCAGGCGCCGCTGGCGGCCAGCCAGTCCGAGAAGCGCGCCGTGCCGCGCGGGAGGTCGCGGCTGACGAGCAGGTTGGCCATCAGCCCCTCGAGCTCCTCGGCGGTCAGCACCGTGTCGCGAACGACGCGGCCGAACCCCCACGCCGCCAGCAGCGCGAGCCGGGGCGGGACGTGGACGAGGCGTGCGCGGCTGCCGATCGCATCGCGGATGGCGTCGACGAGCTCCGTGAACGAGAACACCTCCGGACCGACCGCGTCCCATACCAGGTCGTCGTCGCGGGACGCAGCCGCAAGCGCGAGGTCCGCGAGGTCCGCGACGTCGATGGGCTGGATCGCGTAGCGACCTCTACCGGGGATCGCGAACACGGGCAGCCGCCGCAGGAGCCACGCGATCGAGTTGGCGAGGATCGGCTCGTCGCCGAACAGGACGGCCGGTCGCAGGACGGCGTACCCGACGCCCAGGGACGCGAGCGCCGCTTCGACCTGGGCCTTGCCCCGGTAGTAGGAGAGCGGCGACGCCGGGTCCGGGTTGGCGATGCTCACATGGACGATGCGCCGCACCCCGGCGGCCCGAGCGGCCTCGAACAGGGAGCGCGAGTTGCGCACGGCGCCGGCGTGCGTGACGCCGTGGCTTGGAAACCGGACCCAGTAGGTGTTGAACAACGTGTCGACGCCCTGCAGGCTCGCGGCCAGGGCTTCGACGTCGTCGAACGCGAGCGGGGCGCTTGGCGCGCGTCCCCGGAAGGGGTCGGGCCGGTCAGGGTGGTTGGTCAGGTTGACCACGTGGTCGCCCCGGGCGAGGAGGCGGGTCGTGATGTGGCGGCCAGAGAAGCCGAGGGCACCGGTGACGGCATGGCGGGGCATTCGCGAGGGCCTCCTGGCCGCATTACTTGCTACCTGTGGCGCACAAGTATTGGCCGAGATTCGTGCTACTGTCAAGGCGCAGGTTAGTGACGCTCGACGGCCATGGAAATCGCACATCGGCGAGGTGCGCGATACTCCCCGCGATGCGTCTCGAACTGACCAAGCGCGGCGACTACGCCGTGCGCGCCATGCTCGCCCTGGCCCGCGGCTCCGGGAACGGCCTGCTGTCGGCGCGCCGGATCGCGGACGCGATGGCGATCCCGGTCCGGTTCCTGCCCCAGGTCCTCGCCGACCTCCAACGGGCCGAGCTGGTGGAGGCCGCGCCGGGCCGGGCGGGGGGCTACCGCCTGACCCGCGATGCGGCGACGATCAGCCTGCTCGAGGTGATCGAGGCGGTGGAGGGCGACAGCCGGCGTCGGAGCTGCGTGCTGCGGGGCGGGCCGTGCGGGCTGGACGGCCACTGCGACGTGCATGACGTCTTCTTCCAGGGCCAGGAGGCGCTCCGGGGAACGTTCGCGGCGTCCACGCTCGCGGATCTCGCCGGGCCGGCGACGCGCGCGGCGCTCGAGACCGCGCGGGTCGACTGACCACCAGCGGCCGCCGGGGTCGCCGCCGCTAGCCTTCGACCCGCACCCGGAGCGCGAGCGCTGCGAGCACGACGCTCGCCAGGACCGCGGCGGACGCCAGCGCGAGGCCCGCGCCGGCCACCGGCGCCGCCCCGGCCGGCCAGCCCACGGCGACCAGCGCGGTGCCGGCGTT
>JBFMAT010000065.1:0-13703 GCA_040755495.1 Chloroflexota bacterium | reverse complement strand
GGAACGGTGGCAACGGCAACGGGGGGAACGGAGACGGGAACGGCAACGGCGGCAACGGGAACGGCGGCAACGGCAATGCGAATGGCAACGCGAACAAGGCCTCGCCCACGCCCAAGCCCGGTGGCAAGCCGTGAGCGAGGCCCTGCACCTGCTGGTCGCCGACGATGACATCCGGCTGGTCGGGTTCCTGGCGGACCGCCTGCGCCGTGACGGCTTCGAGGTCCGGATCGCCACCACCGGCACGGAGGCGATCGCCGCCGTCGACGCACGGTGGCCGGACCTGATCCTGCTCGACCTGATGCTTCCGGACATGCCGGGCGAGCGTGTCGCGGAGGAGATCAAGCGGCGCGCAGACCTGCCGATCGTCGTCCTGTCGGCCGTGTCCGAGGTCTCGTTCAAGACCCACTTCCTGCAGCGGTTCGCCGAGGACTACCTGACCAAGCCGTTCCACTACCCGGAGCTGCGCGCACGAATCGACCGGGTGCTGCTCCGCCTGCAGGACCGGATCCCCGTCCAGCAGATCGACGTCGGGCCGGGGCTGACGCTGAACCTCCGCCGGCGCGAGGCGCTGGTCGACGGCAGGCTGGTCCACCTGACGCCCATCGAGACGCGGGTCCTCGCGACGCTCGCCGCGGCCTCCGGGCGCGCCGTGAGCACCGACCGGCTGCTGACGCGGGTCTGGGCGGACGCGGACGGAGCCGACCCGGTCTACGTCTGGGTCACGATGCGCCGCCTGCGCCAGAAGCTGGAGACCGACCCGGCCGCGCCACGGTACCTGCACACGGAGCGCCGCGGCGGGTACCGGCTGGGCGACGCGCCGGACGACGCGACGTGACCACCGAGGCCCCGGGCGGTCCCCGCGGGGCGCTGGCCTTCAACCGGCTGGCCGTGATCATCCTGATCATCGCGGCGGCCGTGCCGGTGCTCGTCCTGGGCGGGCTCGTGTTCCTGCAGGTCGACCGCGCCCTGGCACGGGATGCGGTGGAACGCACGGAGCGGGCGTTCGAGACGACCGACGCCGTCGTGGAGCAGGCCGCTCGCGACCTCGAGGCCCTGACTCGGAGCTACGCGGAGTGGCCCGTGTTCGCGGGCATGACCGCGGCATCGGACCTCGAGTCGATCCGCACCGACGTCCTGGAGTTCCTCGTCGAGCGGGGAACCGTGGCCGCCGGCGTGGTGGACGCCCCGTCCGCGCGCGTGGCCGCCGGCGAGCCGGAGGTCACCGACGCGCTGGCGTCGATCCTGGGCAACGGCGGCACCACGCCGCGCGTGATCACCATCGGCCGGGGCGTGTACCTGGTCGACGACCGCGCCGTGGGGCCGGCGGATGTGGCCGAGCCGGAAGTCGGACGCATCCTGCTTGCGCGCCGCCTCGACGCCGCCTTCGCGGCCGACATCCGGCAGCTGACCGGCTTCGAGACGGCGCTCCTCGATTCGTCGGGCAGCGTCGCGGTCTCCACCGACCCCGCGACGACCGATCTCGCGCTCGGCGACGGGGGGGCCGCCACCAGCCGCGGCGTCGTCAGGCAGGGTGACATCGTGACCAGCCGGCGCCAGCTGGGCGCCACGCCGTCGGGCGGGTCCGTCGTGCTCGCGACCCGGGTCTCGGCGCTCCAGGCGACGGCCGGCGGGCTGCCGATGCTCGTCCTCGGCCTGCTGGCGATGACGATCGGGCTGGCGGGCGCCCTCGGGATCGTGCTGGCCCGGGTGCTCGGTGGACGGCTGCGGGTGATCCACGACGGCCTGGCCGCGATCGCGGACGGCCGGGTGCCGCCTCCGGGCGCCGTCCGGGGCGACGACGACATCGCGCGACTGGCGGCGGGACTCGACCGGCTGGTAGAGACGCTCGACCGGCGCGAGACGAGCCTTCGCCGTTGCCTCGCGGCCGCCGCCGCCGTCCCAGCCACCGCCACCCCGAGCGAGGCGGCTCGCATGCTCGCCGCGGCGACCGACGACATCCTCGGCACGGCGTGGTGCCGCGTGATCGCGCCCAACGGCGCCGTCGTCGTCGACACGCACCGCCGGGATCCCGGCTCCGGATCGCCGGACCCCGGATCGCCGGACCCCGACGCGGCCGTCGCCGACGAGCTCCCGGAGCGGATCATCGACGCGCCGATGGCACTGGAGCCGGAGGGCATGCGCCTGGAGGCGCGCGTGCCGGACGGGCGCGACTGGACGGACGGCGACCAGGCCGCGTTCGAGGTCATGGCGCTGCTGGCGGGCACCGTGCTCCGCGAGGCCGAGCAGTACAGCCTGGCGCTGAGCCGGGCTGACCGGCTGCACCGGCGCAACCGGCTGCAGAAGGAGTTCCTGCGGGGCATCAGCCACAACCTGCTGGCGCCGCTGGCCACGATCGAGCTGGCGGCCTCCGACCTCGCCGAGACCGGTGGCGTGGACCCGTTCGTCCAGGCCCGTGCCGTGGCGATCCAGCTGGAGGAGCGGCGGCTCACGCGGCTCGTGAACCAGGTGCTGATCCTGACCCGGATCGAGACCCGGATGCTGCAGCTCGACGGGGCCCCGGTCGCGCTGGCGGCGCTCGTCCGCCGCGTCGCCGCCGAGCTCGACATCGCGCAGCTGGTGTCGATCACAGACACGACCGGCGGCGAGCTGGCGTTCGCGGACCCCGCAGCGAGCGAGCAGGTGGCGTGGGTCATCCTCGACAACGCGATCCGCTACGCCGGCCTCCGCCCGATCCACGTCGAGGTGGGCCTCGCCGGGGCGGCCGATCCGACCCTCTGCCCCTGGGTGCAGCTCGCGATCGAGGACGAGGGGCCGGGAGTCGCCCCGGCCGAGCGGCGGAGCATCTTCCGGCAGTTCGTGCGGGGCTCGGGCACCACGCACGTGGGGGGCACGGGCCTGGGCCTCAGCGTCGCGCGTGGGCTGGCCCGTGCGATGGGCGGGGACGTGTCGTGCCGGGCGGGCGCCGTCGGGGCACGCTTCGAGGTCTCGTTCCCGAGGGCGGGTCTGGGCACCGCGGCCGCCGGGGCCGCGTGGGTCGGGGACGAGCCGGTCGTCAGGGCGGGCTGAGCAGCCCCGGGCGGGCTGAGACAACCTGGGGCGCGGCGGGTTCTCGGTCTCGGGCCGGAGGCCCCTCGCCCAACGGCGCCAGCGAGAAGCGGCAGGTGCCCGGCGGGGCCCGGGCACCTGCCGTTGGGGAGAGGAATGCGACGTGACGCTCAGGTGTGCCGGCGGATCCTCGTTAGCGCGAGGGCCGACAGGGCGAGGCCCAGGATGACGAGCAGGCCATCGACCAGCCCCGCGTCCGGCACGGCCGGTCCCGCGTTGGCGTTGGCGGCGACCAGGAACAGCCCGGCGCGGCCCGCGAGCCGTCGCGGATCGCCGCGCTGGTGGGTCATGCGCACCGTGGGTGCTCCTTCAGTCGCAGGGGCGGGGTTGGCGTTCCGGATCGGCCGTGGCCCAATCGCCCGGGCCATTCGACTATCGGCCGCCCAGCCGAGCGCCGCCATTACCGCGGCCCTTACAGCACGCGTTGCCGGTGCGTCGCGGCGCCGCCCTTTCGCCCGAGGTTGCGCTCAGCGGCCGCGGTCGATCCGGTGACGGGTGACGAACGCCGCCACCTGGGCACGGCGCTCCAGGTTGAGCTTGGCGAGGATCGAGCTCACGTAGTTCTTGACCGTCTTGTCTGACAGGAACACCGCACCGGCGATCTCCCGGTTGGTGCTCCCCTCGGCGAGCAGCAGGAGGATCTTCCGCTCCTGGTGGGTCAGTCGGGCCGCCTCGTCGACGTAGGTGCCCGTGGCGATCCGGCGGAGGCGATCGAGGACCATCTCCGTCACGCTCGGATCGAGCAGCGACTCTCCTCGGCCGGCCGCCGTCAGGGCCTGGACGAGCTTGGCGGCCCGCGACTGCTTGAGGACGTAGCCGGTGGCCCCGGCGACGATGGCCGCGAAGACGTCCTCCTCGTCCGGCGAGCTGGTCAGGAACACCACGGCGATCGCCGGGAACTCGGCCCGGATCTCGCGACACGCCTGGATGCCGGATCCGTCGGGCAGGCGGACGTCCATGAGCACGAGGTCGGGGACGAACCTGCGGACCTGGGCCATCGCCTCGGCCATCGTGCCGGCCTGCGCGACCACCTGGAACTGGCGGCGACGCTCGAGGAGGCTGACGAGCCCCTGGCGCACGATCTCGTGGTCATCGACGACGAGCAGGCGCAACGGCAACGTTCCGCCTTGCTCTGCCGCGTCGTCGCGGTCAGGAACGGCCGGGGACGCGCCGCCGGCGCCGCCTGCGCCCCTGTCCATCACGCCGCGCGGGTGACGACGGCCACGGCGAGCGCGATCAGCACGCCCGCGGCGATCGCCAGCGTGCGCGCCGACGGGCGTCCCCGCTCTGGTGCTGTCGGCGGGCTGATCCCGCCCAGCGTGTTCGGCGTCGTCTGGTCGTGCAGGACGTTGGGCAGCGCCTTGAGCGCCTGGTTCCTCGTCGGCGCCGTCACGTCAGCGCCTCCGGTCCCGGGCGGCGCCACGGGATTGCCGCGGCTCGGCGGCGCGGGCGTCCGGCCTGACGCGGGCCCGGATCAGCGCCAGCAGCGCCGCGGCCTCCCGCCGGGCGAGGAGATCGTCCTCGGTCGCGCGGGCGCGCTCGCGCCGCTCCCGCTCCTCGGCCGCCTCGTGCATCAGGCGTGACACCTGCCGGTTCCAGCGCTCATCGGGCGTCCGGGGCTCGGCGCCCGTGGGATCCGGCGCGGGCGCCTCGCCCGGGCGAGGCGCCGTCGGACTGGCGGACGCCGTCGGCGTGCTCGGCATCCGGGCGGTCGCCATCGCACGTCGCGTCCGGGTCATGCGGCACCCGTCGCTGCACCGCGACTGAGAGCGATGCTGCGGAGGGTATCGAGGCGGCTGCGGGCGTCCAGCGCCGTGGCCGATGCCACGTGCCCGACGCCCAGGCCGAGGTGCCGGTCGGCCGCGATCCGGCCCTCCAGGGCGCCGGTGGCCGCGTCGAGCGCGTCCCAGTCCGAACGGAAGTCGGCACGGTCGACCTGGCTCGCGAACTCGAGGCCCCTCGGGAACACGGCGTTGGTCCGGTCGACGAGCGCGATGCCCTCCGCCAGCCCGGGCGTGAGCGGGGGATCGAACAGAAGCGCGTCGGGATCTCCCTCGTTCCCGATCAGCGCGATCAGGAGCCGCCGCCGGGCTCGGGCCGGTGCCAGGTACTGGGCGAGCACGGCGATCACCATCATCAGGACCGCGAGCCCGGCCACCATCATGCCGTAGAGCGGGATCCACGCGACGCCGCGCAAGAGGCCCCAGCCCCCGTCGGCCCGACCAGCGCGCCCACCACGAGCGGCGGGCCGACAAGGAACGCGACGAGGAAGGCGGTCCGGTCCCGGCTCTCGGGGAGGGGTGTCCGGCCGCCACGGACCCGTACCAGTCGCAGCGCCGCCAAACCGATCATGGCGACGATCGCGAGGAGGAGCACCTGCAGCGGCATCTGGAACGACCTTTCGCTCGGGACGCGCGTCCCGGCGATGTCGCTTCCGGGGCGGGCATCCGCGCCGCCGCCGGGCGAGCTCCGGTCGCTTCCACCTTGCAGTGAACCACACGGCGATGCTATTGTCAACGATAGTTGGGTGTCGCCACTATAGGAGAATCCGCCCGAATGGCGCTGTCGATCGGGGCCGTGCTCAGGCAGGCACGCGAGGTCCGGGAGCTGTCCGGGATCGACGCGGCGCGCGCCGCGCGCATCTCCCCGGCGTACCTCAGCAAGCTCGAGAGCGACGCGGTCAAGCGCCCGTCGCCGCACGTGCTCCACCAGCTGAGCGAGGCGCTCGGGATCCCGTACGCGGAGCTCATGCGCCTGTCCGGCTACGAGGTGCCCGGGCCGCCGGGCGCACGGGCCACCGACAGCATCGGCGCGGCGCTGTTCGCGGATCTCACCGACGACGAGCGCGACGAGCTGCTCGAGTACCTGGCGTGGTACCGGGCCCGGCGCAGCGGACGCCTCGCCCGCCGCTGACCCCCCGCCGCTCCGCCTACAATCGCCGCACGCCCGCCGGTGGACAGCCCTCGGCGGCCGCGTCCCGCCACAGCCACGCCCCACCAGAGGACGCGACCGATGACCGACCCCAACGCCGAGGTTGAGCGCAAGGCGGAGCACGACGGCCTGCAGCACTACCCGGTCGCGTTCCTGCAGCACCTGATCGACAACGGCGAGGGCTGGCAGTCCGAGAGCGCCCTCGGCCAGGCGGTCGTCAAGGCCCTCGAGGACGGTACCTGCGTGCTGGGCCCGGTCGCGCACCGCGACTACCACAACCGGGTCGTGCCGGCCCGCGGCGACGTGGCGCCCGGCGCCAAGGGGAGCCTCGAGTACGCGAACCGCCTGCGCGCGGAGCGCGGCGACCCGTTGCTCGTCGAGGCCGCGGACGGGACGGTCTCGGTCGCGGAGTAGGCCGGCGGCGCGGGACGCGCAGCGCCGCGCGCTCCCCACGGTCGCCGCAGGTACCTTCGTTCGATATCGCGGCCCGCGTGGCCGCGCTAGCCTCGCGGCCGTGATGGAGCACGAATCGGGCCCGGGGTCGCTCCACGTCAGCCTCCAGCGCCTGCCCGAGGAGATCTTCGAGCCTGACTCCGTGGCCGAGGCGCCGCTGGTGCGGTTCGTCGCCTACACCCGCCACCACCGCGTGTTCGGCTGGGTGCGCCTGCGGGCCGACCGCCTGACCGACCTGCTCAACGCGCACGACTCACTGGTGCTCACCGACGTCCAGATCGAGGCCTTCGAGGACGGCGAGCCGCGGTCGGTGGACCGCGTGCTGCTGACCGCCGCCGAGCTCGTCGCCGTGCATGCCAGCGGCCCCCGCGGCGACGCGGCGCTGCGGCGGCGGACGCGGTCCCACGCGATCGCGCTCCAGGTCGGCCACTACCTCGTGGGCGGGCATCTCCACGCGGAGCCGGGGGCGGATCCGCTGGCCAGCCTGCGCGACCGCCCGCCGATGATCCCGCTGACCGACGCCTGGATCGAGTACTGGTCAGGCGGCACGCGGATCAAGCAGGCGATCGGGACGATCATCGTCAACCGGCTCGGGGCGGACTGGATCCGCGTGGTGTCGGACGAGGACCTCGTGGACGGCACGATCCTGCCCACCCCGGGGGTCGCCTGCCCCTGAGCCGTGCCGCGAGGGCGCACGGGGGCGGGGCGACGCCCGGAGCCCATTCGTGCGATCCTCTCGGCTCGCAGCCCGGAGGTCCCCGTTGGCGGTCAGCGCGTTCGACCTGTTCAAGATCGGCATCGGGCCGTCCAGCTCCCACACGGTCGGGCCCATGCGGGCCGCCCACCAGTTCGCGCACCGCCTCGAGCGGACCGGCCTCCTGGCGCGCGTCGCGCGGGTGCGCACGGAGCTGTACGGGTCGCTGGGCGCCACGGGGCGGGGACACGCCACGGACGTCGCGGTGCTGCTGGGCCTCGAGGGCGAGCAGCCCGACACCGTGGCGGTGGATACGATCGGCGGCCGGGTCGAGGCGATCCGCTCGCAGCGGCGCCTGGTGCTGCTGGGGCACCACCCGGTCGCGTTCGACGAGGCGACGGACCTCGCGTTCAGCGACCGGGCCGGGCCGGACGAGCAGACGCCGTTCCACGTCAACAACCTGCGCTTCACCGCGCTCGACGGCGAGGACCGGGTCCTCGACGCCAGGGCCTACTACTCGGTCGGGGGCGGGTTCGTCGTGAGTGACGAAATCGCCGCCGAGGGCACCGCACCCCACGCCGGCATCCCGGATGTGGGGGTGCTGCCGTTCCCGTACCGGAGCGCGGACGAGCTGCTGGCCATCGTCGAGGCCGAGGGTTGCACGATCGCCGAGCTGGTCCGCCGCAACGAGCGGGCGTGGCGTCCCGACGCCGACATCGACGCCGGCCTGCTGCGGATCTGGGAGACCATGCAGGCGTGCGTCGAGCGGGGCCTGCACGCCGGCGGTGTGCTGCCGGGACCGCTCTCGGTCCGGCGCCGCGCCCCCGCGCTGCACCGGCAGCTGCTAGACCGCGCGGCGACCACGGACCCGGCCGACGATCCGCTGACGGTGCTGGACTGGGTCAACCTGTACGCGCTGGCGGTGAACGAGGAGAACGCCGCGGGCGGGCGGGTCGTCACGGCGCCCACCAACGGCGCCGCGGGGATCGTGCCCGCGGTCCTGCACTACTACGCCCGCCACCTCCCGGGCGCCACCGAGCGCGGCGTGATCGACTTCCTGCTCACGGCCACCGCGATCGGCATCCTGTACAAGGAGAACGCGTCGATCTCGGGCGCGGAGGTGGGCTGCCAGGGCGAGGTCGGCGTCGCCTGCTCGATGGCGGCGGCCGGCCTGTGCGCGCTGCTCGGCGGGACCCCGGCGCAGGTGGAGAACGCCGCCGAGATCGGGATCGAGCACCATCTCGGCCTGACCTGCGACCCGGTGGGCGGCCTGGTCCAGATCCCGTGCATCGAGCGCAACGCGATCGCGTCCGTCAAGGCGATCAACGCGGCCCGCATGGCGCTGGCGGGCGACGGCTCCCACCACGTGTCGCTGGACGCGGCGATCAAGACGATGCGCGAGACGGGCGCCGACATGGCGACCAAGTACAAGGAGACCGCACGCGGGGGCCTGGCCCTCAACGTAGTCGAGTGCTAGCGCCCGGCCCGGAAACCCACGGTACGCTGTGGCGGACGAGCCGCCGGGCGGCACGAGGACCGGAGACGACATGACCGAGAGCCCTGGCGATGCCGACGCCCCGATGCCGGACACCGGCTGGTTCGACGACGAGACGCGCCTGCTGGGGCCCCGGGCCTGGGCCCTGATCCTCGGCGTGGAGGCCGCCCGCAGCACGCGCTATGGCCGCGGGGTGACGGTCGTGATGATCGAGGTCGACGGCCTCGAGGACCTCGCGACGGTGTGGGGCACCGACGTCGGCACGCACGCCGCGGCGCGCGTGGGGGCCGTGCTGCGCTCGAAGGTCCGCAAGTCCGACTACGCGGCGCGCATCGGGCCCCGGCGGTTCGCGATGCTGCTGCCCGAGACGGACGAGGTGGCCGCCGTCAACGTCGTGGAGCGGGTCCGCGAGGCCTGCGACGAGGCCCTGCGCGCGCTCGATTCGGGCGGCCGCGCCTGGTTCGGCTGGGCCGATGCCACGCCCGGGCGTCCGCTGTCGGCGGCCACCGAGATCGCGCTGGACCGGATCGCCGCCGACCGCAAGGCGGAGGCGGCCGGCTGACGCCGCCGGCGGGCCGGGTGATCGAGTCCATCGCCGCCGGTGACCGGGTGCTGGTGCTGGACGGCGGCCTCGCGACGCAGCTCGAGGCGCAGGGCCGGGACCTGTCGGACCGGCTGTGGTCCGCCCGGCTGCTGGTCGAGGAGCCGGAGGCGATCGTCGCAGCGCACCTGGCGTTCTTCCGCGCCGGCGCCCGGGTCGCCACGACGGCCAGCTACCAGGCGACGTTCGAGGGCTTCGCGGCGCGCGGGATCGGGCACGACGAGGCCGCCGACCTGCTCCGGCGGAGCGTGGCGCTGGCGTCGCTCGCCCGGGACCGGTATCGCGCGGAGCGTGCCGCCGCCGGTGCCGCGGACCCGGGGTCGCTGCTCGTCGCGGCGTCCATCGGGCCGTACGGGGCGATGCTCGCAGACGGCTCGGAGTACCGGGGCCGGTACGGGCTCCCGGTCGGGGCGCTCGCCGACTTCCACCGCGAGCGGCTGGCGATCCTCGCGGCCGGCGAGGCGGACCTGCTCGCGGTCGAGACGATCCCGGACCTGGATGAGGCCGTCGCGATCGCTCGCCTGCTCGACGAGACCCCCGGCGCCCGGGCTTGGGTCAGCTTCTCGTGCCGCGACGGCGGCCACCTGCGGGGCGGCGCGCCAGTCGAGGAGGCCGTCGCGGCGGTCGCCGGCTCGCCAGCGGTCCTGGCGGTGGGCATCAACTGCACGGCCCCGGAGCACGTGGAGACGCTCGTCCGGCGGATCCGCGCCGTGACCCACAAGCCCGTGGTCGCCTACCCCAACAGCGGCGAGGGGTGGGACGCGGCGGCGCGCCGCTGGACGGGCCCCGAGGGCGGCCGCGTGGACGGCGCCGCGGCACGACGGTGGCATGCCGCGGGCGCCACGCTGATCGGCGGCTGCTGCCGCGTGACGCCGGACCAGGTGGCGCTGATCGCCGGGGCGTTCGCCTCCTGACGCCGGGCCGCCGCGGTCCCGCCGGCGCGCCGGGCCCTGGACGCCTGACCCGCCGCGCCCCGGGAGGGGCGCTCAGTGCACGCGGGACGTGTAGCCCTTCCAGAACGGCTCGCGGAGCTCGGTCTTGAGCACCTTGCCCGTGCCGCCCTTGGGCAGCGCGTCGCGGAAGTGGAACTCGCGCGGCACCTTGAACCGGGCCAGGTGGGCCCGGCAGTGGGCCCGCAGCTCGCTGACCGTCGCCGTGGCGCCGGGCTTGAGCACCACGATCGCGACCGGCGCCTCGCCGAACCTCTCGTCCGGGGCCGCCACGACCGCGCACTCCAGGACGGCCGGGTGCGCGGCGATCGCGTTCTCCACCTCGACGGATGACAGGTTCTCGCCGCCGCGGATGATCACGTCCTTCGAGCGGTCCTTGATCAGGACGTAGCCGGCCTCGTCGATCACGGCCATGTCGCCGGTGTGCAGCCAGCCGTCGCGCATCGCCACCGCGGTCGCGTCCGGGTCGCGGTAGTAGCCCTGCATCACCGTGTTGCCGCGCACGACGATCTCGCCGATCTGGTCGCCGTCCTGGCGCACGTCGCGCCCGTCGGCGGCGAGGACCCGGACCTGGACGCCGGGCAGCGGCCAGCCGGTCATCGCCTGGCGCTCGATGCGGCGCTCGGGCGGCTCCGACTCGGTCACGACCCGCCGCGGCGACGCGAGGGTGACGATCGGCGAGGTCTCGGACAGGCCGTAGCCCACGATCGTCTGGATGCCGAACGCCGCCTCCAGCGCGCCCACCAGCGACGGCGACGCCGGCGCCCCGCCGATGATCAGCTGGCGCAGGCTCGACAGGTCGTACTTCGGTCGATCGCTGCTGTGGAGCACGGCGTTGAAGATCGCCGGCACGCCGAGCAGCCGCGTGACCCGGTTGCGCTGCACCTGCTCCATGAGCGCGGCGGGGTCGAACTTGCGGAGCATGACGTGACGGCCGCCGACCATGGTCAGGAAGTGGGGCACGCCCCAGCCGTTCACGTGGAACAGCGGCACGACGTGGAGGATGACGTCGTCCTCGCCGAAGCCCAGCGCGACCTCCGAGTACAGCGCGTGGAGGTGGAGCTGGCGATGGGTGAGCGCGACGCCCTTTGGCAGGCCGGTCGTGCCGCTGGTGTAGAACAGCTCGGCGACGGCGTTCTCGTCCACCTGGGGGTGCCGCGGCTCGGCGGAGCCCGAGGCGATCAGCGATTCGTAGTCGTCGGTGGCGATGCCGCCGGCCTCGCCCTCGATCACGACCAGGCGGGGCCGGGAGGTGAGCTTCGGGGCGATGGCCTCGACCAGGGGCAGGAAGTCGCGGTGGAAGGCCACGACCCGCGAGCCCGCGTGGTCCAGGATGTAGGCGATCTCGTGCGGCGTGAGCCGGATGTTGACGGGGTTGAGGACCGCCCCAGCCTCCAGCACGCCGTAGTACGCCTCCAGCAGCTGGTGGGTGTTGTAGGTCAGGAACGAGACCCGGTCGCCGGGTGCGACGCCGAGGCCCGTGAGCGCGTTCGCCAGCCGGTGCGTGCGCTCCGCCCAGGCGTGGTAGGTGAACGTGGCGTCGCCGTCGACGACGCCGATCTTGTCGCCGAAGTAGGCGGCGGCCCGATCACGGAACTCGAGGACGGACAGCGGGATGATCACGTCGATTCCTCCGGGCGGACGCGGGGATGAGTGTGCACCCGGCGACGGTCGCGCCGCGAGCCCCGGGTGCACGGTCCGGCGCCGCTCCGGCCGCCGACGCGCGTCGCCCGCTCAGCGCTCGATGAACGCCTCGCGCAGGGCGCGCCGCGTGGACGCGTCCACGCCGAGGCCGGCCTCGAAGTAGGCATCCACGTCGCCGTACCGCCGGCACATGGCGTCGATCGAGGTCGCCAGGTAGGCCTCGCTCACCCCCATGAGCGGCCGGAACAGCTCCGGGTCGCCGCCCCGCGCGCGGAATGCCTCGATCTCGCCTGCGAACACGGCCTCCAGCGCGTTGCTCTCGAGGAACTCGGCCCGCACGGCGTCCTCGGGCACACCCAGCAGCAGGAGCAGCGCCGCGACCGCCCACCCGGTCCGGTCCTTGCCCGTGGCGCAGTGGACGAGCCCGGGCCGGCTGTCGGCGATCGCGAGGTCGCGGAACAGGCGCCCGTAGCCGTCGCGCGCGCTGTCCAGCTCCACGAACTCGCGGTACCGAGCCTCGAAGAAGCGCTCGGCGCCGCCGTCGGCGAGGACGGCGGTGATGGCGGCCAGGTCGTGCATCCGGGACCCGAAGTAGGCCGGGGTGCCCTCGGGCGGCGCCCCGGCCAGGATGTCGGCGACCACCAGGCGGGCCCCGGCCGGCAGGCGGTCGGGGCGGGACTCGCGCTCGACGCCGGTCCGCAGGTCGTACACGGTGCGGATGCCCAGGCCGGCCAGCATCGCGAGCACGCCCGCGTCCGCCCGGCTGAGGTCCGTGGACCGGTAGAGCAGGCCCGGCCGCACGCGACCGCCGCCCCGGACCGGGTGCCCGCCGACGTCGCGCAGGTTGGCGATCGGCGGCGCGCTCGGGGTGGCGGGCGGGGTCTCCATCGCGGTGCCTACCCCAGCGTCGCGTCCCGCCGCAGCTCGCGGTGGTTCTCCAGCCGCCGGCGGATCGCGTTGAGGAAGCGGGCCCCCAGCTCGCCGTCCACCTGCCGGTGGTCGGCCGTGAGGGTGAGCCGCATGATCGAACGGACGGCGAGCCCGCCGTTGACGGCGACCGGCGTCTCGAGGGCGCTGCCCACGGCGAGGATCCCGGACTCGCCCGGGTTGATGATCGCGCTGAACTCGTCGACCCCGAACATGCCCAGGTTGGACACCGTGAACGTGCTCCCGGTCAGCTCGTCCGGGCCCAGGCGGCCGTCGCGGGCCGCGGCGGCGAGGCGGGCGGCCTCGGCGTGGAGGCCGTGGACGCTGAGCCGGTCCGCGTCCCGGATCACGGGCACCACGAGACCCGCCGGCAGCGACACGGCGAGGCCGAGGTGGACGGCACGCCGCGGCCAGACCGAGACGCCGTCGGTGCGGGCGTTGACGTCCGGGAACTCCACCAGGGCCTGGGCGACCGCCGCCAGCACGTAGTCCGTCACCGACAGGTCGATCCCGTCGGACTTGAGCTCGCGCCGGAGCGCGAGCAGGCCCGTGACGTCCACGCCGGCGGTGACCGTGAAGGTCGGGATCGTGGTCGCGCTCAGCGTGAGCCGCTCCGCGATGACCCGTCGCATCCGGCTCAGCGGTCGGGGCGGCTCCTCGCCCTCAGCGGGCGCCGTCGCGGGGACGGGTGCCGCGGCCAGGGTCGGTGCCGGGGCGGTCGCCGCCGCGGCGGCGGGGGCGGTCGACGGCGCCTCGGCCGGCGCCCCGGCGCCTGCCCGGCCCTCGATCGCCGCGAGCACGTCGCGCTCGGTGATCCGCCCCTCCGGGCCAGAGCCCGCGATCCCCCGGGGATCGATGCCGGCCTCGGCGGCCGTCCGGGCCGCCCGCGGGCTGATCCGCAGCCGGCCCTCGGCCCGGCTCGCCGGCGGGGCGACGGCCGCC
>JBFMAT010000064.1:0-14551 GCA_040755495.1 Chloroflexota bacterium | reverse complement strand
CCGGACGGGGCCGTCCGGTCCGCCACCGAGGACCCGATGCGCGACCAGTGGCGCCTCACGTGACGACGATCCCGCGGGCGGCCGCCCCGCCACGGCGTCGGCGCGGGCCGTCGATCCGGCGCCTCGCTCCACTGGGCCGCCGCGAGGCGCTGTGGGGCTACCTGTTCATCGCCCCGTGGCTCATCGGGTTCCTCGTGTTCACGCTGGCGCCGATGCTCGCCTCGCTGGGGTTCACGTTCACGAACCTGAGCCTCGCCCAGGACGAGCCGCTCGCCTTCGTGGGGCTCCGCAACTGGCAGACGCTGCTCGGGGATAGCCAGGCGTGGGCGTCGCTGGGCGTGACGTTCCGGTTCGCCCTGCTCCAGCTGCCGGTCGTCATCGCGCTGCCGTTCTGCCTCGCCCTGGCGCTCAACAGCAAGCACCTCAAGGGGCCCGGCCTGTTCCGGGTCCTGTTCTTCATGCCCTACGTCATCCCGTTCGTGTCGGGGGTGCTGATCTGGCAGGGGATGCTCAACCTCGAGACCGGGTGGGTGAACGGGTTCCTGCGCTTCTCGGGCATCGAGAACCCGCCCAACTGGCTCAACGACACGACGTTCGTGTACCCGGCCCTCGTGTTCATCGCGATCTGGGGGATCGGCGCCGGGCTGATCGTGAACCTGGCGGGGCTGCGCGGCATCCCCAGCGAGCTGTACGACGCCGCCCGGATCGACGGCGCGGGCTGGTGGGGCTCGCTCCGGCACGTGACCCTGCCGATGATGTCGCCGGTCCTGTTCTACACGCTGGTGCTCGGGATCGTGGACGTGCTCCAGTACTTCCTCGTCCCGCTCGTGATCAACAACGGCACCGGAGAGCCCGGCGGCAGCACGTTCTTCTACAACCTCTACTTGTACAAGACGTTCTTCACCTACCAGGACATGGCCTACGGGGCCACCCTCGCCTGGCTGCTGTTCGCCGTCACGCTGGCGATCTCGCTGGTCGTGTTCCGCACGTCGCGGCGATGGGTCTACTACGCGGGGGAGCGGTGACGTGACCGCGAGCCGCCAGTTCCTGAACCGCCTCACGTCCCGCCGCCTCACGCGGCGCCGGGTCGCCGACGCCCGTCGCTCGTTCCTGGTGACCTTCATCCTGGTGGTCGTCGTGGCGGCGTTCCTGTCGCCGATCCTGCGCTCGGTGATGGTGTCGCTCAAGACGCCGGACCAGCTCTCCGAGACGGACGCTCCGTTCCTGCCCTCGCTGCCCCGGACGTTCGAGTGGCAGGGCGAGGAGTACGACGTCTACACGGTGCCGATCGACGGGCAGGACCGGGTCCTCGCGCTCGTGACGCCCGGTCGCCAGCAGAGCCAGTTCCTGGACCCGGCGAGCCCCGACGCCGGGTTGATCACCTGGAACGGCTCGTGGCGGACGCTGGAGCGAGCGTGGACGCTGTCGCCGGCCTGGCAGAACTACGCGGACGTCTGGGACCTCATCGACTTCCCGCGGCTGCTGTTCAACACGATCGCCATCTCGCTGATCGGCATGGTGGGGATCGTCGTGTCGTGCACGCTCGTGGCCTACGGGTTCGCGCGCTTCCGGTTCCCGGGCCGCTCGCTGCTGTTCACGGTCCTGATCGCGACCATCTTCCTGCCGGCGGCGGTGACGATCGTGCCCACGTACACGATGTTCGCCAAGGTCGGCTGGGTGGGCACCTGGCTGCCGCTCCTCGTGCCCACCTTCTTCGCCAACGCCTACGACGTGTTCCTCGTCCGCCAGTACATGCTCACGATCCCGCGCGAGATGGACGAGGCGGCCGCGATCGACGGCGCCGGCCCGTTCCGCACCCTCGTGTCCGTCATCCTGCCGCAGGCGTGGCCCGTGATCGTGGCGGTCGCGATCTTCCACCTCGTCTACTCGTGGAACGACTTCTTCAACCCGCTGATCTACCTGTCCACCAAGCCCGAGCTGCAGCCCCTGGCGGTCGGGCTCCAGCGGTTCAACGGGATCCACTACCGGAACCCGGCGTACGTGCAGGCGGGCACGCTGATGACGATGCTGATCCCGATCATCCTGTTCCTGATCTTCCAGCGGGTGTTCGTGCGTGGCGTGGTGATCACCGGGGTGGAGAAGTGAGCGGGACCTCGCCGTTCCGGGTCGCCCTTACGTTCGACGCCGAGCATCCGGACCGGCCGACGCCGCCCGGCGTGACCGGGCGGATCCTCGACGGGCTGGCGGCGGCCGGGGTCGTCGCGACGTTCTTCGTGCAGGGTCGCTGGGCGCAGGCGGAGCCCGCACTGGCGCGCCGGATCGTGGACGATGGCCACCTCGTGGGCAGCCATTCACACCACCATGCGCGCCTGACGACCCTCACCGGCGCCGGCATCGCGAGCGACACCCGGGCGGCCGAGACCGCGATCGTGGCGGCGACGGGCCGGGACCCCAGGCCGTGGTACCGGTGCCCGTTCGGTGCCGGCGCGGGATCGGCGCGCGTCGTGGACCGGCTGGCCTCGCTCGGGTACCTCGACGTCGGCTGGCACGTGGACAGCCGGGACTGGGGCGGGCCGACGCCGGCGGCACTCCGGGCGCGCGTCGTGCGCGGGACCCTCGCCCATGGCGACGGGGCCGTGGTGCTGCTGCACGGATGGCCGGCGTCGACGGCCGAGGCACTGCCGGGGATCCTGGGCGACCTTCGGGCCGCGGGCGCCACGTTCGCGACGGTTGCGGACCTCCCGTTGCTGCCCGGGCGGAGAAGCACGGCAGGCGGCCGATGACGGGCCTCATCGTCGCCATCGACGGCGGCAACTCCAAGACCGACGTAGTGATGGCCGCGACCGACGGCCGCCTGCTCGGGGCTGTGCGCGGCCCCACGACCTCGCACCAGGCGGTGGGGCTCGAGGTGGGGCTCGACCGGCTGGCCGGGCTGGTGCTCGCCGCCCGCGCCCGGTCCGGCCTCGATCCCGGCGGCCCGCCCGCCGACACTCTCGTGTGCTGCCTCGCCGGCCTCGACCTGCCGATCGACGAGCGGCGCCTGGGCCGCGCCTACGCCTCCCGGGGGTTCGCGCGGGTGACGGAGCTGCACAACGACACCCTCGCCGCGCTCCGGGCCGGGACGCCCGACGGGTGGGGCGTGGCGGTGATCTGCGGCGCGGGCGTCAACGCGGTCGGGCGGCATCCCGACGGCCGGACGGCGCGGTTCGCGGGCCTGGGAACCATCTCCGGGGACCGTGGCGGCGGGTCTGGTCTCGGCATGGCCGGCCTCGGGGCGGCCGTGCGGGCTCGGGACGGGCGAGGCCCGGCGACGTCGCTGGTCCGGACCATACCCGCCCACTTCGGCCTGCGCCGGCCGGAGGAGGTCAGCGAGGCGATCTACCTCGGTCGTCTCCAGGAGGCGAGGATGTGCGAGCTCGCGCCCGTCGTCTGCGAGGCCGGCCGCGACGGCGATGCCGTCGCGAAGGGCCTGGTCGACGAGGTGGCGGACGAGCTGGCGGCGTTCGCACTGGCGTCGATCCGGCGCCTCGGGATGTCGCGCCGCCCGGTCCCGGTGGTCCTCGCCGGCGGGCTGGCGCGCGGGGCGGCGGACCTGCTCGTGCCGCGGGTCTCGGCGCTGGTGCGCGCCGTCGCGCCGGCCGCCGAGGTGTCGGTGCTCCATGCGCCACCCGTGCTCGGCGCGGCACTGCTGGGCCTTGACCGGCTGGCACCCGGTGATCGCGCCGCGGCCGACGCCATCCGCGACGCGATCGTCGCCTGGGACCGCACCCTGGCGGACGGTCGCTCCGCGCCGGCCTCGAGCGGGCCGTCCTGACCGGATCGGCCGTACCGTGCCGGCCGCAGGCGCGGCCCGCCTGAGCTCCGGGTCCCGGGCCGCCGGGCGCGCCACGCCCAGCGGCGCCTGGGCTCCCGGTGCCGGTCCCAGGCTGGTGGCGGCTCACCGGCTCGTGACGGCCAACGTCGCCGGTCGGCGTCGCTCAGCGACCCACCGGATGCACCACGAGACGAGCCGGTCGCTCAGCGCCGCATTCGTTGCACCGCGTGGCCCCGAGGCGCGACAACCGCGGCGCCTGGCGACCGAACCGTCGCACGACGCGCCCGTTGGGTCGCCCAGCGACCGATCCGTCCCTCGGCCCCGGGCCGCGCGCGGTGGACCCGCTCCTCGACGCCGGGCCGCCTCAGCCCCTGACCCGGTCACCGCGACCCGGGAACGACCTGCTCGTTGTCGATCAGCCGCACGCCCTCGATCCCGACCGCGAGCGAGAGCAGCGCCCCGTTGCTGATCGTCGCCAGCTCCTCGAGCGTCTCGGGGTCCGCGACCGAGACGTAGTCGACGTCCGCCATCGGCTCGGTGGCCAGCTCCGCGAGCATCGCCGCGCGCACGGCGCCGGCGTCGCGCTCGCCCGATCGCACGCGCGCCCCCCCCGCGAGCAGCGCGCGCCGGAGCACGGGGGCGGCGGAGCGCCCGGCGGGTGACAGGCGCGCGTTGCGCGAGGACATGGCCAGGCCGTCCGGGTCGCGCACCGTCTCGAGCGCCACGACCTCCGTCGGCAGCGCGAGGTCGAGCGCCATCCGCCGGATCACCCGGACCTGCTGGTAGTCCTTGAGCCCGAAGTAGGCCCGCTCGGCGCCGACGAGCGCGAACAGGATCGCGACCACTGTCGCGACGCCGTCGAAGTGGCCGGGCCGAGCCGCGCCCTCCAGCGGTCCGCCGATCGCCCCCACGGACACGACGGTGTCGAAGCCGGGCGGGTAGACCTCGTCCACGGTCGGGGCGAACACGAGGTCCACGCCGGCGGCCTCGCACATCGCGAGGTCCCGTGCCTCGTTTCGGGGGTACTGCGTGAAGTCGACGGCCTGGCCGAACTGGCGCGGGTTGACGAAGATCGAGACGACGACCGTGGCGCTCTCGGCCCGCGCTCGCTCGACGAGCGAGAGGTGGCCGGCGTGGAGCCAGCCCATCGTGGGCACGAGGCCGACCGGACGGGGCGCGGCGGCCAGTGCGGCACGGAGATCGGCGCGGGTGCGGACGACCTGCATCGGTGGTGTGACGATCGGCATCGGCGGCGTGACGGCCCGAAGCCCGGCTGGCGCCGCCCGCGCCCTAGAGGTCGCGGTCGAGCGGGATGCCGGCGAGGCCGATCGCCATGTCCGGCCGGTCCGCCTGCGTGCGCCCCAGCACCTCGTCCAGCACCGCCTCGTCCATGAGCACCGTCTCGGCGTCGCCGGGGAACGTGCCGGCCTCGACGTCGGCCCGGTACTGGGTCACGGCGCCCAGGATCGTGCCCCGCAGGTCCGCGTAGCGGCGCGCATGCTTCGGCGTCCAGTCCGTGAACCCGAGCGTGTCCGTGATCACCTGGATCTGCCCGGAGCAGCCGGCCCCGGCTCCGATGCCGATGGTCGGGATCCGCAGCCGCTCGGTGATCGCGGCCGCCAGCTGGCCCGGGACGAGCTCGAGGACGATCGAGAACGCGCCAGCCTCCTGGACCGCGAGGGCGTCGGCGAGGAGCTGGCGCGCCTGCTCGCGGGTCTTGCCCTGGACGCGGACCCGGCCGATGGCGTTGATCGCCTGAGGCGTCAGCCCGATGTGGCCCATGACCGGGATGCCGGCCTTGACCAGCGCCTCGATCGTCTTCGCGCTCCGGACGCCGCCCTCGATCTTGACCGCCTGGACGCCGCCCTCGCGCAGGAACCGGCCAGCGTTGGCGACCGCGTCGTCCGAGGTCGCGTAGGACAGGAACGGCATGTCGGCGACGATCAGCGCGCGCCTGGTGCCCCGGACCACGGCCTTCGTGTGGTGGAGCATCTCGTCCATCGTGACCCGGACCGTCGTGTCGTAGCCCAGCATCACCTGGGCCAGCGAGTCGCCCACGAGGATCAGCGGGATGCCCGCCTCGTCCACGATCGCGGCGGTGGGGAAGTCGTAGGCGGTGATCGTCGCGATGCGCGCGCCATCGGCATGCAGCTTCGCGATGTCGACGACCGACAGGCGGCGGATGGTCTCGGTCTGGGCGCTCAACGGTGGGCCTCCGTGGTGGTGCCGCCAGTGTGCGCGCGGGTGTCGCGTTCGTCCATCGCGGCCGCCACGCGGTCGAGCAGGCGATCCGCGACCTCGCGCTTGGTGAGCAGCGGCAGGTCCTCGCGCGAGCCGTCGGCGCCGAGGATGCTCACCCGGTTGGTGTCGGTGCCGAACCCGGAGCCCGGCTCCGAGACGTCGTTGGCGACGAGCAGGTCCGCGCCCTTGCGGCGCAGCTTGTCGGGCGCGCGCTCGAGCGAGCCGGTCTCCGCGGCGAACGCGACGAGGACGGGCCGGGCCGCCGGGTCCAGCTCGCGGGCGCGGGCGGCGGTCTCGGCCAGGATGTCCTCGGTGGGCTCGAGGTCGAGGGTCAGCGGGCCGCCGCGGGTGAGCTTCGTGTCGGCGGCGGCGCGGGGCCGGAAGTCGGCGACGGCGGCGGCCATGACGAGGGCGTCCGCCGGCCGGTCGATGACGGCGCCGATCACGGCGTCGCGCATCGCCGCCGTGGACTCCGCTCGGATGACGCGGGCGGCGGCGGGGAGGTCGACCTCCACCCGGCCGGCGACGATCGTCACCCGGGCGCCCCGGGCCAGGGCGGCCTCGGCGACCGCGACCCCCATCCGGCCGCTGCTGCGATTGCCGATGAACCGGACGGGGTCGATGGGCTCCGCGGTCCCGCCGGCGGACACCACGACGTGGCGGCCCTCGAGGTCCGCGTCGCGTACCGCCGGCGTTCGGGGCGGGCGGGCGGCAGCGTCCGGCTGGCGCACCGGGCGCCCGTCCACGGCCTCGATCACGGCGTTCACGATCAGCGGCAGGTCCGCGAGCCGCCCGATCCCGGACTGGCCGGACGCGAGCGACCCGATCTCGGGCGGGACCATCCGGTAGCCGAAGTCGCGCTCCAGGCGCTCGACGTTGGACCGCGTCGCCGGGTGCGTCCACATGTCGCCGTCCATCGCCGGCGCGAACACCACCGGTGCGGCCGTGGCGAGGCAGGCGGCGACCACCGAGTCGCTCGCGATCCCGTTGGCCATCGCGCCCAGCCAGCGGGCCGTGGCCGGGGCGACGACGATCACGTCGGCCGCGTCGGCCACCACGATGTGGCCGATCCGCTGGTCCGGCAGCAGCCCCAGGACGTCCGTCTCGACGGCGTGCCCCGACAGCGCGGCGAAGGTCAGCGGGCCCACGAACTGGGCGGCGGCCGGGGTGAGCATCACGACGACGTCGGCGCCCTCGGCGCGCAGCTGGCGCACCAGCTCCACGGACTTGTAGGCGGCGATCGAGCCGCACACGCCGAGCCCGACGAGGCGGCCGGCGAGGCGACCGGGCTGGTGCGATCCGTTCACCGATGACTCCCCGCGAACGGCTCGCCGCCGGCGACGAGCTGATGGACGATCGCGAGGCCCTTGAGCGTGAGGTCCGGGTCGATGACGTCGACCCCCTCGACGCCGCCGGCCCACGGCGCGGCGGACAGGCCGCCCGTGAGGATCGCATGCACGTCGCCCGGCGCGACGCCGGCGGCCTCCGCCAGCTCCGCGCGGACGCGGGCGAGCAGCCCGGACGCGAGGGCCTGGTATCCGAACACGGTGCCCGCCTGCATCGCGCTCACGGTGTCCCTGCCGATCGCCCGATCCGGGGTGCGCAGCTCGATCCGGGGCAGCTTCGCGGTGCGTGCCGCGAGGGCCTCGAGACCCAGCTCCAGCCCGGGGGCGATCGCGCCGCCGACGTACGCGCCGTCGGCGCTCACGCAGTCGAGCGTCGTGGCGGTCCCGAAGTCCACGACGACCGCCGGGGTCCCGTACAGGCGCGCCGCCGCGAGGGCGTTGACGATCCGGTCCGCGCCCACCTCGCCCGGGCGGTCCACGCGCACCGCGATCGGCACGCTGCCGGCGTTGGCGACCAGGATCGGGATGTGGCGGCGGACGGCGACGGCCTCGATGGCGGCGGTCAGCGCTGGGACCACGGACGCCACCGCCAGCGCCCGGATGTCGGCGAGCCGGCGGCCGTCGAGGGCGAGCAGCCCCTCGAGGGTGTGCTCCAGCTCGTCGGCCGTGGCGGCGCGGTGCGTGCCGGCGCGCCGGGTCGCGACGATCGCGCCGCCGTCCACGAGCCCGAGCGTGACGTTCGTGTTCCCGATGTCCACGGCGAGGAGCATGCGTCGATCATACGGCGCACGACGGCGCCACCCGGGCATAGTGGCGGCACGCGTCCTCCGCCGGCTCCGGTCGTGCGTCGCCGCGGGGCGTCGTCAGGTTGCTCGCCGGCCCCGGCCCCCGCTCGCCACCCGGCCCCCGCTCCCGCCCCCCCCGGCTCCCGCAGCCGGTGTGCACCTGGCCGTACCTTCGCGCCGCGTCCCGGCCCGCCGGACAGCCATCCGGTCGGGATCCGTGCATCAGGCCGTACACGATCGGCGCCCGCGGCGTCGCCGCAGCAGGGAATGTCCGCCTGGATGCACACCCGCGGAACACGGGTCCCGGAGTGTACGCGCACACGCACACCGGACCGACAGTTGTCACGCCGGATGCACAACCGCGCCGGGAGACGGGCCAACCACGCCGACGACGCGCCAACCGCGCCGCGCGACGGGTCAAGCCTCCGATTCCTGCGAACTTCACCGTCCCGCAACCCGTCGGGTCGGCTAGCATCCGGAGTGTCGGGCCGCTCCCGGGATGGCGGCGCGGCGTGCCGCTCACCGCCCCTCGAGCCGCTGAGGTGGAAGCCCACGTGTCGAGCGAACCGCCGGCGAAGTTCTTCGTCAACCAGGGTCTCGTGACCAGCCGGACCGACGTCCAGCACCTCCTGCGCCCGATCCTCAAGCAGACCGTCTCCTACCGGTACTACCGGGGCCGGGACCTGGTCGCGCACGGGACCGGCTGGGTGGAGCGGATCGTCGTCGACGAGCCCCAGATGTCGACGTACTTCACCCCGATCTCGATCACGATCAACGTGGACTCGTTCGAGCACCTCGAGTTCGAGACGCGCCCCGACCAGCTGCTCGTCTACACCCTCGTCCAGGGCGACGAGCGGGTGATCATCGAGTTCGTGCCGGGTGTCGCCACCGACGACGAGGGTCCGTCCGCCCCCCGCCAGCTCGCGTTCGACACCAGCGGCTTCGTCCAGATGGAGCTCACCGGGCTGGACACGACGGAGGAGTAGGCGAGCGAGCCCGGCCGGCCGCCCGAGGGAGGCGTCGGACGGATCGTCGGCCAGGGACCAGGCAGGACCAGGCCGGGACCAGGCCGGACCAGGCAGGACCAGGCAGAGGCAGGGACCAGAGGGAGGATCGATCGAGGCCCATGGAAGCGATCGCGCAGTACTTCAAGTTCGCCGAACGGGGCACCAACTTCACGACCGAAGCCCGCGCGGGGCTGACCACGTTCATGGTCATGGCCTACATCATCTTCGTGAACCCGGGGATCCTGACCGCGGGGTTCGGGACCGCCGATCCGGCGTTCAACTTCGGCTCGATCGCCGCCGCGACGGCGCTGATCGCCGGGATCATGACCATCGCGATGGGCGTGATCGGCAACTACCCGTTCGCCCTCGCCGCCGGCCTGGGCATCAACGGGATCGTCGCATTCACGCTCATCGGCAAGGGCCTCACGCCCGCGGGCGCGATGGGCGTGATCGTGCTCGAGGGTGTCGTGATCACGATCCTCGTGGCCATCGGGCTGCGGGAGGCGATCATGAACGCCGTGCCGCTCGCGCTCAAGCGCGCCATCGGCGTCGGCATCGGCCTGTTCATCCTGTTCATCGGCTTTGCCAACGGCGGCCTGATCAAGGCGGGCAGCGGGACGCTGGTCACCATCGCGTTCCCGTCCACGCCCGGCCAGTTCGTGTTCCTGATCGGCCTGATCATCACGATCGCGCTGTACGTGCTCAAGATCAAGGCCGCGCTGATCATCAGCATCCTGCTCACCACGCTCGTGGCGCTGGTGCCGCCGGTGTTCGGGATGGCGGCCGTGACCACGCTGCCGACGGCCGATTCGTTCAGCCTCGCCCCGGACTTCTCGACGCTGGGCAAGTTCGACGTGGCCGCGGTCTGGAACCTCGGGCTGCTCACGGCGATCCTGACGATCTTCGCGATCATGCTCACCGACTTCTTCGACACGATGGGCACCGTCACCGGTGTCGCCGAGGAGGCCGGGCTGACGCGCGAGGACGGGTCGGTGCCGAACGTCGCCCGGGTCCTGGGCGTGGACTCGGTCGCGGCCTGGGTCGGCGGCCTCGCCGGCACCTCGTCCAACACCACCTACATCGAGAGCGCCGCGGGCGTCGCCGAGGGCGGCCGGACCGGCTTCGCGTCGGTCGTCACCGGCGTCCTGTTCCTGCTCGCGATCTTCCTGTCGCCGATCGCGGGCATCGTGCCGGGCGTCGCCACCGCACCCGCGCTCGTCCTCGTGGGCTACCTGATGTTCACGATCATCCGCGACATCCCGGTCGCGGAGGTCGAGGACGGCGTCCCGGCCCTGCTCACGATGATCCTCATGCCGCTGACCTACGACATCACGGTCGGCATCGGCGCCGGGTTCATCGCCTGGGCGCTGATCAAGATCGTGCGCGGCAAGATGGCCGAGATCCATCCGCTGATGTGGATCGTGACCGCGGCCTTCGTCGTGTACTTCCTCCAGGACTGGCTGCTCACGTTCGGGGCGTCCACGCCCGCCGGCTGAGCCACCCACCTCGCCAGAGCGCAGCCGGAGCGGCGGCCAGCGGGCCGCCGCTCCGCCGTTTCCGGGCTACCATCGGACTGATGTTCGACCGGACCGAGCTGCCCCATGGGCCGCGCGTCATCTCCGCCCGGCTCGCCGGGTCCCGCTCCGTCTCGATCGCCGCCTACGTGCTCGCCGGATCCCGGTCCGAGACGCCCGCGGAGGCCGGGGTCGCCCACTTCATGGAGCACCTCACGTTCAAGGGGACGGCCGGCTACCCGTCGAGCCGCGCCATCTCCGAGGCCGTCGAGGGCGTCGGCGGGTCCGCCAACGCGGCGACCGACCGGGAATCCACCGTGTACTGGGCGCGCGTGCCGCGTCGCGAGGCGACGACGGCGATGGCGGTGCTGGGCGAGCTGATCGTCCGCCCGCGCCTGACCGACGCCGACATCGAGCAGGAGCGGACTGTGATCGTGGAGGAGATCCGCTCCTACCTCGACGACCCGTCCGAGTACGCGCAGATGCTGATCCAGCAGGCGCTGTTCGGGGACGGCCCGCTGGGACGCGAGATCTGCGGCGACGAGAACGGGATCCGGGCGCTGCCGTCGACGGTGATCCACGACTTCTGGGGGACGGCGTACCGGCCGGCGAACACGGTGGTGGCGGTGGCCGGGGACATCACCCACGCCGAGGCGGTGGACCTCGCGACGGCCGCGTTCGGGACCGGGAACGGGCAGCTGCCGTCGTTCGATCCGGCACCCGCCCTGCCAGCCGGCCCGCGGGTGCTCACGGGCCGGCGGGACACGGCCCAGGCGCAGCTCTCGATCGCGGTTCCCGCGCTCCGGCGCGACCACCCCGACGCCTGGGCCCTCGCCGTGCTCAACGCCGTCCTGGGCGACGGGATGTCCAGCCGCCTGTTCCTCGGCGTGCGCGAGGAGAAGGGGCTCGCCTACGACGTGAGCTCCGGGATCGTGGAATACGCGGACTCCGGGGCCCTGGAGATCTCCGCGGGCGTCGACCCGGCGCAGCTCCCCGCGGCGATCGAGGCGATCCTCGCCGAGCTGGACCGGCTGGCGGCCGAACCCGTCCCCGCGGATGAGCTGGCGAAGGCGAAGGCGTACCTCGGCGGGGGACTCGAGCTGCGGATGGACGACACGCGCCATCTCGCGTCCTGGATCGGCGGGCAGGAGGCCCTCCACGACCGGGTGTACACGCTGGACGAGGCGATCGAGGCGGTGGAGGGCGTGGCGGCGGACGACATCCGCCGCCTGGCCGAGGCGCTGTTCACGAACGACGCGCTCCGGATGGCGGTCGTCGCCCCGGGGCGGTACCTGCGCGGGCTGGACCGGCACCTGCGCCTCGCCCGATGACGCGGCCGGCGGGCTCCCGGGGGCGCGGCGGATCCGGGTCCCGGCCGCCCGGGGTCGCCGCGGGGCCGGTGCCCCTTGCCGGGCCGGATACCGTCGCCGGGCCGGATACCGTCGCCGAGCCGGGGTCCGCGGAGGGGCCGGCGCTCGTCGCCCAGCCGATTGCCGGCGCCGACGCGCGGCCGGCCGGGCTGCGGCTCGCCCGGGTCCACCTCCGGATGGGTGCCCTCGGCCTCGCGCGCGCGGAGCTGGAGGCGTTCGCCGGGCGCGGCACGCTCGACGAGGCGGCCCTGCTGGACCTCGCCGAAGCCCGCTGGCGCACGGGCGACCTGGCCGGGGCCGGCGAGGCCGCGGGCACGCTGCTGGAGCGCGGCCGCGAGGACCCGCTGGCGCTGGTGATCGCCGCGGAGGCGGTCGCCCACGCGGGGCGGCCCGGCGAGGCGCGCCGGCTCGCCGGGCGAGCCCTCGAGCTCGTGGACGTGCCGCTCGACTCCCTGTTCGCCGGCATCCCGAGGAGCGGCATCTGGCCCGAGGCGGTCCCTGCGGGGTCGGTCGCGGCGGCGCTCGCGGACACCGCGACCGCGAGTGCCGCGCGCGCCGGACACGCGGGTCACGCCGGGCGGCCGGGTCATGCGGCCCACCCGGCGATCGCGTCGGAGGTGGGCGACCCCGACGCGCCCGCCACGACCGCGGCCGCCGAGGCGTTCGCGGGCGGCCGCGCGGCGCTGGGCGGCGGCGACGTGCACGCGGCCGCGCTCCGGCTGGGCGTGGCATTGCGGCTGGAGCCCGCCTTCGCGGAGGCGGTGCTGGAGGCGATCGGCGATCGGGCCGTGGACCCGACTCTCGCACTCGTCGCGGGCGATGCGCTCCGGCTGCTGGGCCGCGAGGCGGATGCCCTGGCCGCCTTCGACCGGGCGCGGGGTCACGTGACCGCCGGCGCGACGGAGATCCCGCCGGAGGCGTGAGGGCGGCGGCGAGACCCGCGGGGGCGCGCCTCGCGCTACCCTGTGCTCCCGCGACGGCGCGCGCCCCGGGACCGCTCACGTCCCGGAGACGGTCCGTGCCGCGATCCGCAGACCCAGGACACCACCCGCGACGCCGGCCCGCCGCCGTCGCCCAGATCGAGAGGCCGACCCACCCGATGCCGGAACTGCAGCGAACCCTCCTCCTGGTCAAGCCCGACGGCGTCCAGCGCCAGCTCGTCGGCCGGGTGCTGACCCGGTTCGAGGAGCGCGGCCTCAAGATCGTCGGCCTCAAGCTGCTGTGGGTGGACCGGGCCCTCGCCGAGCGGCACTACGCCGTCCACCGCGACAAGCCGTTCTTCCGTGGCCTGGTGGAGTTCATCACGTCGGGTCCGCTGGTGGCCGCGGCGCTCGAGGGGCCGAACGCGATCGCGATCGTGCGCGCGATGAACGGCGCGACCCGGCCGCACGAGGCGGCCCCGGGCTCGATCCGCGGCGACCTCGCGGTCGAGACGGCGCAGAACCTCGTCCACGCGTCGGACAGCGCCGAGACCGCGGAGGCCGAGCTCGCCCTGTGGTTCCGGCCCGAGGAGCTGATCGGCTACGACCGCGAGATCGACCGCTGGGTGCTCGCCCCGGGCGAGTAGCTCAGTCCGAGGCGGGTCCGGAGACGATCGGCGCCGGCTCGGCCGCCGCGCCGCCGATGTCCAGCGCACCCCACGAGGTGAGCGCGGCGAGGATCGCCAGCGTCAGCACGGCCGCCGAGGTCAGCTCGGTGCGATCGCGCCGGAGCGCCGCGGCGAGCCGCTGGCCCAGCGAGGCGGCCGCGGCCCGACGGGGCATCGACAGCCGCCGCGACCATGCGGCTCCGGCGGGGGCGGGCACAAGGACCGCGTCACCGTCCGAAGCTCCGTCGACGAGCGCGCCCATGGGGACGAGAACCTCGCCGCCGGCGACCGGCGGCCCGGCGCCCTCCAGCTCGACCGGCAGCGACTCCTGGGGCCGTCGACGGCGCATGATCCGCTCCGGGGCCGCCCGCGCGACGGGGCTCGACGGCGGCCCGGTCCCGATCGCCAGCAGCCGCAGGTAGGCGGGCAGGGTCAGGAACCCGGCCACGACCAGCACGGCGTCCCAGGGCGCGCCGGCGGCCAGGCGAGCGAGGTCGCCCCTCGCGCCGAACACGATCCAGCCCGGCAGCCCGAACGTCGCCACCACCGCGAGCGCCAGGCCCGCGGCCAGGATCGGCGCCCGCCGGATCCAGCCGCGCAGATCGGGGAGGCTGCGGGTCTCGAACCGCGCCTCGGCCACGGCCGCCCAGGCCGCGACGGCCGTCTTCGAGGCGGCCAGCGCGACCAGCCACACGCGCGTGGGGCCCCAGGCGGCGGGATCCAGCGCGGCCAGCCCGAGCAGCACGAGGCCGCCGTCCGCGATCACGAGGTAGCCCACCGTGTGCCGCAGGTCGTCCGCGAGGAACGCCGCCAGGGCCGCGGCCACCAGGGTCAGGAACGCGAACGCGACGACGATCGCCCGCTCGCCGTCGAGCGGCAGCGCGAGCGGGGCGACCAGCCGGTCGAGCGCGGCCAGCCCGGCCAC
>JBFMAT010000063.1:0-15521 GCA_040755495.1 Chloroflexota bacterium | reverse complement strand
GGGGGCGGCTGGCGGACTGGGTCCTTGGGCCAGCCTCGCGGCGAACGGCCGCGGGCCCTCGGACGCGTCCGAGGGCCCCGGAACCGTCGGAGACCCCCGCCGCCCCAGCGGCGAGGGTCCCCGCAGCGCCCCCGGGATGCCCAGGTCCCGGTGGCAGGTCGACGGTCGCCATCGCAACGCCCGTCGCCTCGATCGTTCCTCAGAGCCCCCAGGCCAATCGGAACGAGGATGTGATCTACGCGGCCGCCTGGGCGATTGCCGGCAGCAGGCCGAGGATCAGCAGGACCACCACGCCGATGGCCACCGCACGCAGGAGGAGCTCGAGTGCGAGGCGGCGGTCCGGGTGGGGTGCGTGCAGAACGATCACGCGCATGTGACGCGCAACCCCGGCCTCCGGTTGCGTCTTGGGGCAGGGAGTTTCGGCGGATGGGCGCCCCGGTCGCCCGCCTACAATGCCCACAGCCCCTGAACCGGAGACTCCTTCGTGCCGTGCACCCACCATGCCGGGATGCCCCGTCGCGCATCCCGAGCCAGACCGACCTCATGACCGCCCAGGACCCGGGGTCGTTCCCCGTCGACGCCCACCCGCTGGACGAGATCCACGCCGAGGCCGAGCGCGTCGGACGCGCCGCGGTTGCGGCGAGCCTGGAGCTGCGGCTGATGGGCGGGATCGCGGTCTACCTGACCTCGCCCACGGCACGCCGCCCGCCGTACGCGCGCACGTATGGGGACTTCGACCTGGCGGTGTCGCGCCGGGACGCCCGGCGGGCCGCGGCGTTCCTCGAGGCGGCCGGGTACGTGCCCGAGAAGATGTTCAACGCCCTCCACGGGGCACAGCGGCTGAACTTCCAGCACCCCGAGGGACGCTGGCCGATCGACGTCGTGGTGGACGAGGTGCGGATGTCGCATCTGATCGACCTTCGCGGCCGGCTGGGCGGGCCCGGCCCCACGCTGATGCTGGCCGACCTGCTGCTCACCAAGCTCCAGATCTGGGAGATCAACTCCAAGGACCTCGGTGACATCGTGTGCCTGCTCGCGGACCACGAGATCGTGGACCGGGAGGCGCCCGAGGTCATCGACCGGCGCCGGATCGTGGGGCTCGCCGCCGGCGACTGGGGGCTGTGCCGGACGATCAGTCGCAACCTGCGGCAGGCCGCCGAGGAGGCCGGGCGCCGCGGCGTGGACGGCGTGTCGAACGATCCCGTCACCCAGGCGGTCGCGCTGCTGGCGGCGATCGACACCGCGCCCAAGTCGATCGGGTGGAAGGCGCGGGCCCGCCTCGGCGAGCGGGTCCGGTGGTACGAGACCCCGGAGGACGTGCGGCACTGACGGCCGCCCGGCCTACGCCCGGAGCACCCCGCGCCGGTCCAGCGCCTCGCGCCAGTACGCCACCGACGCGACGAGGTCGTCGAGGACGTCGGCGTCCCGTTGCTCGAACGGCGGGATGACCTCGAGGACCAGCGCGCAGGCCGCCACACCGCCCTCGCCGAGTGCGTCGACGAGGCGATCCGCATCGATCCGCCCCACGGCGTTGCGCTCGGGGGTGAACGGCCAGTGGTGGTCCCCTTCCTCGTCCGACTGCTGGAGCTGGACGACGGTCGCGGTCCGGCCGAGCGCGCGCAGCCAGGCGTACGGGTCGCGGTCCGCGCCCGTCGACCCGGGGACGCACATGTGCCCCACGTCGAGGCACAGCCGCACCGGGACGTGCGCGTCGTCGCCGTCGCCGACCAGCTCCCCGATCATCGCCATGGTCGAGGGCTCGCGCGCCGCGGCGAGGTTCTCCACGAGCAGGTGATCGAGCCCCGCGGTGCGTGCCCGGGCCGCGAGCCGGACCAGCGCCTGTCGCAGGCCGGCCCAGCGTTCGCGGCGGGACGCCGGGCGCTCCCAGTCGGCGACGGACAGGGCGCCGACGTGCCCGCCGGTCGCGACCCCGCCTGCTTGCGCCGTCCAGTCGATCGCCCACCGGTACCAGGCCTCGGCGGCCTCGCGCGCCGGCGCGTCGGGGTGGAGCAGCAGGTTCGACGAGTACGCCGCGAGGCCCGTGAACGTCGAGTGCAGCTCCAGCCCGAGGCCCTCGAGCTCCTGCCGCACGGCCCCCGCGTCGTCGGCGACCGGGTCGACGAGGTCGAACGAGTGCTGGACCAGCCGCAGCCCGAGCCGGTCGCGGACGATGGGCCCCCAGTCGGCAACGCGCGGCCAGCGCTTGACGGCGAAGCAGTCGTCGATGCCCAGTCGCAGCTCCATCACGCCTCCTCGATCCGCACCGCCGGCGACGCGACCAGCCGGCGGTACGCCGCGTATCCCTCGTCGTAGCGGCGCCCGGCCGCCGCGTCGGGCTCGAGCGCCGGGTCCGGGTGGACGCACCGCGCGATGGCGTCCCGGGCGTCCGCGTAGACGCCCGCCCCGAGCCCGGCCAGCATCGCGACGCCGGTGACCGCCGCGTCGCCCGGGATGGTGCGGACCGGCAGGCCCGTGACGTCCGCCTTGACCCGGTTCCAGGTGCCCAGGCGGGCATCGCCGCCGGACACGCGGAGCTCGGTCACGGGCGCCCCGCCCGAGCGCACCAGCTCCAGCTGCGCGTGGATCGCGTAGGCGACCCCCTCGAGCGCCGCCCGTGCGATCGATGCCCGATCGTGGGCCAGCGACAGGCCCGCCAGGGCCCCGCGGAGCGTGGGGTCGGTCCGCTCGCCGTCGGCGAGGACGGGCAGGAACAGCAGCCCGCCGGCGCCCGGCCCGACCGTGGCGGCCTCGCGATCCAGGCGCTCGAAGTCCGCGCCGCCGGCGCGTCCCCGGCGCCCGCCGTAGAGGCGGTCGGCGACCCACGCCACGACGGACCCGGTCGTGTTGATGCCGGTCTCGGTCGTGAAGCCGGTGCCGGTGACGTGCGGGTAGTGGGTGACCTCGAGCACGTCGAGCGGGTCGGCGACGGCGGCGTTGAGGCAGGTGGACGAGCCCGCCATCTCCGACACGGGGCCCGGGCCGACGACGCCGGCCCCGAACGCGCAGGCCTGGCTGTCGGCGCCGCCGAGCACGACCGGCGTCGCCGCCGGCAGCCCCAGCCGGCCGGCGATCGCCGGGCGCAGCGTCCCGACGACCTCATCCGACCGTCCGAGCCGCGGGAACAGCGACGGCGGGAGCCTGCAGGCCGCGAGCAGCTCATCGTCCCAGCGTCGGCCCCGGAGGTCGTGGACCAGGGTCGCGGCCGCGTGCGTGCCGTCGGTCACCGCCTCGCCGGTGAGGGCGAGCACGACGAGGTCCCGGGGCTGGAGCGCGAGCGCCGCGGCCCGCCAGGCGTCGGGTTCGTGGCGGCGGACCCACATCAGCTTGGGCGCGATGTGGAACGCCGCGGGGAGGTGTCCGGTCCGAGCGTGGATCGCCGCGTCCCCGAACCGGTCCCGGAGTTCGGCCGCCTCGGCGGTGGCGCGGTTGTCGCGGTAGGTCAGCCCGGGCGCCACCGGGCGCCCACGGCGGTCGACGAGCACGACCGAGGGGCACTGCCCCGTCAGCGAGATCGCCACCACGCGGCGGCCGGGCCCGAGGCGCCGGACCAGCCCGCGGAGCGACGCCAGCGACGCCGACCGCCAGTCCGCGGCGGACTGCTCGGACCAGCCCGGGCGCGGCGAGCGCGACGCATAGGGACGCCGGACCTCCAGGAAGCGCCGGCCCTCGAGATCGAACGCGGCGGCCCGGGCGCCGGACGTGCCGACGTCGACGGCGACCAGCACCTCGGTGGGATCGGTCATCGCCTGATCATGGGCCGCCGCGGTCAGCCGCGCACGAGCTGGTGGGTGGTGACCTTGTCGCGCTCGAGGGTCACGAGCGCGCCGTTGAGGGCGCCGGTGGAGTAGTCGCTGCCGGGGTTGATCACGATCGTCCGGCCGATGCGCCGGATGCCGGCCGACTCGTGGATGTGCCCGTGCAGGCCGAGCAGCGGCTGGGTGGCCTCGATCGCGGCCCGGACCGCCGTGCTGCCGGCGGGTGCGAACTTCACCTGGCCGAGCGACTGTTGGACCGTCAGCGTGGCGTCGAGGACGGGCGCGTCGTCCAGCCCGGACGCGATGGGCGGCACGTGGAGGTTGAACACGGCGCGGGAGGGATCGCGCAGGCCCTCGACCATCCGGCCGATCGAGGCGGCGAGCTCCGGCTCCGGCTGCTCCCGGTGGCTGTGGAACGGCGTCAGGTTGGAGTACCCCCACGAGACCAGCTCGTGGTCGTCGCCCAGCGGCACCACGCGACCCTCCACGGGCGTCGCCCAGGACGCCGCGTCCAGGATCCCCTGGAGCGGGGGCGGGTCGTCGTTGCCGAGCATCACGTACAGCGGGATGCCCCTCGGCCGGAGGCGCTCGTCGGCCAGGGCCATCCACGCCTGCAGCCGGGCGGCCATGAGCTCGAGGAACAGCGCCTCGATGGTCCCCTCCGACTGGCGAGCCTCGAGCTCGCCGGGCTCGGCGCGGTACGGGTAGTAGCCGTGGTCCTCGATCAGCTTCTCGAGGGCGTCGAGCTCGGGGCCCTCCGTGACGTCGTGGTCGGTGCCGATGAACCGCGCATGCCACCGCCCCCCGGTGCCCCGGACGATCCCCTGGATCGCCTTGCCGCCCAGGTCGGCGCCCAGGACGAGGATGTCGGCGCCGTACGTGGGCGCCGCGTTGAGGAGCTTGCGGAAGCACTTGCTCGAGCCGTGGAGATCGGTGGCGAAGTAGACCCGGACCCTGGCTGCCATGCGCGTCAGCCCGCGCGGGCGGCGCGGGCGGCCTCGACGAGCGCCCGGGCCCGGGCCGGATCCACCTCGTTCCAGGTCACGCCATCACGCTTGAGGCTGGTGCCCACGATGGCGCCGTCGGCGACCGAGAAGATCTCCCCGATGGTGTCGGCGCGAACGCCCGTGTTGGCGATGACCGGCGTGCCCGGGACGGCGGCCTTGGCCGCCCGGAGGTCGCTCATCTCGAACGAGGTGCCGGCGGCGGGGCCGCTGATGAGGATCGCGTCCACGCCCAGGAACGCCGCGCCCCGCGCCCGGTCGGCGACCGACCGCCGGCCGATCGCGCTCGCGAACTCGGGCTGGATGTTGTCGAACAGCAGCACGTTCGAGGCGCCGATCGCCGTCCGATAGCCCGCGATGGCGCCGATGCTGGGCTCGATCATCCCGAGGTCGCTCTCGTACACGCCGGTCATCACCTCGCGGACGAACGTGGCACCGGTGGCCCGGGCGACCGCCAGGCTCGCGATCGCGTCCCACAGCAGGTTGACCCCGAACGGCACGCGGACGTCGCGCCGGAGCTGTCCCACCACCGAGGCCATGGCGGCCACGATCTCGGGCCCGACCTGGAGCTGGTACGGCAGGTCCGCCTCGTTGCAGAACATCACGCCGTCCACGCCCGCGTCCTGGAGCACGGCGAGGTCCCGCCCGACGACATCCACCGCCTTGCCGATCCCCGCGGCGGCGTCGTGCCACGGCCGGCCGGGCAGCCCCGGCAGGTGGAGCATCGCGATCACGGGCTTCGGGGTGCCGAAGGTCCGCTCCAGGAGATCCATCATTCAGCTCCTCGTCTGGGTGCGAGCCCGTCGCGGTGTGCGGGGCTGGGGGGCGGCGGGCTCGCTGGTGTCGGCTCCGCCGGCGAGGACGACCCGCACGCCGGCGGCGCGCAGGGCCTCGAGCTCCGCGGGCGGAGCGCTGGCGTCCGTGATCAGCGTCTCGATCGTGTCCGCGGGCGCCACGACGGCGCTGGTCGCGGTCCCGAGCTTGGAGCCGTCCGCGACGACGACCAGGCGCGCCGCGCGCGAGATCGCCACGCGCTGGATCTCGGCCTCCTCGTCCGACAGCTCGGTGATCCCCCAGCGCACGGACAGGCCGGCGGCACCGATCACGGCGACGTCGAACCGGTATCGGGCGAGGGTGCCGGCGGCGATCGCCCCCGTGGTCGTCAGCTCGTCGCGGAGCACCGACCCGCCGAGGACGACCGTGCGCAACGGCCGAGTGCCCAGCAGGCTCGCGGTGGGCAGCGACGGCGTGACGACGATCAGGTCCGGGCGGGGGTGGAGGTAGCGCGCGACCTGCTCCACGGTCGTGCCGACGCCCAGGAACAGCACGCGGGCGTCCTCGACCAGCCCGGCGGCACGCATCGCGATCAGGCGCTTCTCGCGCGGGTGCTGGAGGGCGCGCGCGTTGAACGCCACGTCCAGGGCCCGGGTCAGGTGGGCCGTCGCGCCGCCGTACGTCTGGCGCAGGAACCCGTCGCGCTCCAGCCGCCGGATGTCGCGCCGGATCGTCATCTCGGACACGTCGAGCTCGCGGGCCAGCGCCCCGACGTGGATGGTCTGCTCGTCCGCGACGCGCTCGAGGATCACGTGGCGGCGATCGACCGGGACCAGGCCGCGACGCTGGCCCCCCGGGTGGCCCGACCCGGCGTCCTGCTCACCATCCGACATCTCGAGCCGCCAAACCTCACAACAGATGTTGACGCGGAGTGTTCTTTTGTGTTCGACTATCGCCTGACGCGGCGCGCCGTGTCAAGCGGGCGCGCCATGGAGGATGGATCGGAGGAACCTAGTGGCTACCAGTGCCGGCCCGGGACGGGGAGGCCTGTTCGTCCGCCAGAGCACCGGCCTCGTTCGCGAGGCGTCTGCCCTCGACGCGACCATCTACAACGCGGTCTTCTCGGCACCCGTGGGCGCCACGCTGGCGTGGGGCGTGTTCTTCGCCCTGAGCGCCTTCCCTGGCGCCGATCTCGTGTGGGCGACGGTCATCGCCTTCGTCCTCAACATCCCGGTCCTGCTGATGATGGCGCTGCTGGCGTCGTCGATGCCCCGGACCGGTGGCGACTACGTGTGGGTCAGCCGGATCCTGTCCCCGCCGCTGGCCACGATCTCCAACTTCGGAGCCGCCCTGTCGGCGATGATCGGGGCCACCTTCTGGGCGCGGTACTTCCCGGTGTTCGCCCTGGGCCCGGTGCTCGTGACGCTCGGCGTCCTGTTCGAGAACCAGGGGCTGGTCGACGCCGGCACCAACTTCCAGACGGACGGCGCGTGGATCTTCGCCGGCGGGTTCGCGATGATCCTGCTCATGACCGCGATCCACATCGCGGGCGTGCGCACGACCTTCCGCTGGCAGAACGTGTTCTGGATCATCGCCTCGCTGGGGACGTTCCTGGCGTTCCTGGTCCTGCTGTTCGGCAACACCGCTGACTTCCAGGCGAACTTCGGCGACCTCAACGCGAAGTTCGGCGGCGGCGACGCCGCGGCCGTGATCGCGGCGGGCGGCGCCGAGGGCGCGAAGCCGGACGTCTCGAACATGGACGCGACCCTGCCCACCATCTTCGCGATCATGGTGTTCATGATGTGGAACTGGTGGTCGGTCTACCTGTCCGGCGAGCTCAAGAGCGCGTCGAACCGGTCGCGCCAGACGGGGATCATGTTCGGCGCCCTGGCCTGGGACGTGATCTTCATCGTCATCGGCGTCCTGCTGCTGTTCAAGGTCACCGGCTACGACTTCATGGTCGCGGTGAACAGCGCCAACGACGCCTACGCGATCCCGACCGGGCCCTGGTACCACTTCATGGCCAGCCTCGTCTACAACATCCCGGTGATCACCATCCTGATCGTCGGATCGTTCCTGTTCTGGAGCCTGCCGGCGATGGTCGGCAACACGTTCATGCCGATCCGGACCGTGTTCGCCTGGTCGTTCGACCGCCTGCTGCCCGAGAAGTTCTCCGAGGTCAACGAGCGGACGCACTCGCCGGTGCCGGCGATCCTGCTGGTCATGGGCCTCGTGACGCTGATGCTGATGTGGAGCATCGCGTCCACCGACTTCGCCACCTGGCTGGCGCTGGGCGTGCTGGCGGGCGTCGTGTGCGTCGTGATCGTCGGCGTGGCCGCGATCATGTTCCCCACCCGGCGACCCGACCTGTACCGGGCGTCGCCGGCCAACATCACGGTCGCGGGGATCCCGGTGCTGTACATCGTGGCCCCGCTGTCCATCCTGGTGATGCTGTTCCTCACCTGGCTGACGCTCCAGTACCCGGCCCTGGCGCTGTACGGCGACGCCAGCAACGCCTGGTGGGTGCCGACGTTCATCGGCGGCATCGTGGTGGTCGGCCTCGTCGTGTACTTCGGCGCGAAGCTCATCCGCCGGAGCCAGGGGGTCGACATCGACCTCGTGTACAAGGAGCTGCCGCCCGAGTGACGGACGGCGGCCAGCGCGCCCATCGCGGGGCGCCCATGCCCGGACGCGGGCTGGGCGCCCCGCTCACATTGCCCGGCCGGTTCCGGGCCGCCGTGTTCGACATGGACGGGCTGCTCCTGGACACCGAGCACCTGTGGGCCCGGGCCGAGACCGAGCTGCTCGCCCGGCACGGCGCGACGTTCACGGCGGCAGACGCCGAAGCCACGCACGGCCGGTCGATCGAGGACTCGGTGGCCGTGTACGCGGCGAGGCTCGAGGACGTGTCCGAGGTCGCGCTGCGCGCGGAGCTGATGGCGCTGATGCGCGCGCACTACCGGGCCGGGCCGTCCGTCCGGCCCGGCGCCCGGGAGCTGCTGCGGGCGCTGAAGGGCCGCCTGCCGATGGCGGTGGCCTCGAACACGGACGGGGACCTCGTCCGCCTCGCGCTCGCCGGGGCGGGGCTCGAGGACGCGTTCCGGGCGGTCGTGTCGGGCGCGGACGTCGGGCGGGGCAAGCCGCAGCCCGACGTCTACCTGGCCGCGTGCCGGTCGCTGGGCGTCCATCCGCGGGACGCGGTGGCGTTCGAGGACTCGCCCGCGGGCGTGCTGGCCGCGAAGGCTGCCGGCCTGACGTGCGTGGCGGTGCCGGAGCGCGCCGGCATCGATCTCGGGGCGTGGGGCGCGGACCTGGTGACGGGGTCGCTGCTCGACGTGGTGGCGATGGTGCGCGGGTAGCGGGGAACGGGCGCGGGCGCTGACCGGCGCCCCGGGGCGGCGGCGACGATCCCGGCCGGTGAGGCCGGGTCCCGCGCGTGTGGGTCGTCCGGCACTGGCGTATTTCGAACATCTGTTCTACGATCCTGGCCCGCCCCCCGGAGACCCGTCGCGTGGCCCCTCCCGCCTACGCCGAGCTGCACTGCCACAGCCACTTCTCGTTCCTCGACGGGGCGTCCGCCCCGGACGACCTCGTCGCGCGCGCCGTGGAGCTGGGACTGGCCGGGCTCGCCATCACGGACCACCAGGGCCTGTACGGGGCCGTCCGGTTCTCGACGGCCGCCGAGGCGGCCGGGCTGCACCCGGTGATCGGCGTCGAGATCGAGCTGACCGACGCGGCCGTGCCGGATCCGGCCGGGATCGTGGTGCCGGCGCGGCGGGCGTGGCGCCCGGGCCGCCGGACGACGGCTCGCGGGAGCGTCGTCGCGGCCCCCGACGGGTCCCTCGAGGAACCGTGGCCGGTGGAGGGTCGGCCCGCACGGCCGCGTCCCGCGCGAGCGCGCCTGCCGGGGCACCGCCGGGTCCGCAAGGAGGACCACCGGGGGATCGGCGAGGCGGAGCGCGGACCCCACCTCGTGCTGCTCGCCCGCGACGCGACGGGCTGGCGCAGCCTGTGCCGCCTGGTGTCGCGGGCCAACCTCGCGGGGACGAAGGCGGTCCCCGCGTTCACCCAGGCGCTGCTCGCGGAGCACGCCGAGGGGCTGATCGCGCTGTCCGGGTGCCGGCACGGTGAGCTGGCCCGGCGGCTTCGGGCGGGTGACCGGCAGGGGGCGCGGGCGCTGGCGGAGCGGTACGCGCGGCTGTTCGGGCGTGGCGGGAGCGCCGGTGGCAGGTCCTCGGACGGGGGCTCCCGGGGGCGTGGCGGGTCGGCCGCGACGAGCGGCTTCGTCCTCGAGCTCTCGCACCACCTGCTCCCCGACGACGACTGGCTCGCCTCGGAGACCGCGCGCCTGGCGGACGAGCTCGGCCTGCCGGTGATCGTGACCAACGATGTCCACTACGCCCTGCCCGAGGGCCGCGAGCTGCAGGACGTCCTGACCGCGATCCGGCACGGACGGTCGCTGGCGGACCTCCGGGACCTGCGCCGCCCGGACGGGGAGTCGTACCTCAAGGGTCCGGCGGAGCTGCTGGCGCTGCCGCCGGGCGATGCCGCCACCGCAGCGGCCGATCCCGTGCTCGCGCGCGCCTGGCGGGAGGGGATCGCGGCGTCGGCGGAGATCGCGGCCGCCTGCCGGGTGGAGCTCGCGTTCGAGCGCTACCGCTTCCCCGGTTTCGAGGTCCCCAGGGGCGAGACCCCGTTCAGCCACCTGTCCGAGCTGTGCTGGGAGGGAGCGCGTCGCCGGTACCACCCGCTGACCCCGGCGGTCGTGCGGCAGCTCGCCCACGAGCTGGACGTCATCGAGAAGACCGGACTGGCCGAGTTCTTCCTCATCTGCTGGGACCTGATGCGGTTCGCGAAGTCGCGCGGGATCCCGGCCCAGGGGCGGGGGAGCGCGGCGGATTCGATCGTGGCCTACGTGCTGGGGATCACCCGCGTGGACCCGATCCGCCACGAGCTGCTGTTCGAGCGGTTCATCAACGAGGGGCGGACGGCGTACCCGGACGTGGACATCGACTTCTCCTCCGAGCGGCGGGAGGAGGTGATCCAGTACGTCTACGAGCGGTACGGGACCGAGCACACGGGGATGGTCTGCAACCTCGTCACGTACCGGGCGCGGTCGGCGGTGCGCGAGGTCGGGTACGCCCTGGGGTTCCCGCGCCCGCTCGTGGACCGGGTGGCGAAGGCGCTCGAGACGTACGACTCGGTGATGGTCCGGCGGGACCTGGAGGCGGAGGGCGGGTTCGCGCAGTTCTTCGCGCGACCGGGGGAGGACGGGGCCGCCACGGCGGGCCCGGGCGGCGCGGCGGGCTCCGGCCTGACCGAGGCGTCCGTCGCCGGGGCCGCGGCGCTCGCCGGCCAGCGTGGCCTGACCGACGCGATGGGCCAGCTGAACCACGAGCGTGGCGGGCGGGTCGGGGCGCGCGCCGGATCGCCGTCGTCCACGCGCGCCGGATCGCCGTCGTCCACGCGCGCCGTATCCCAAGAAGGGTTAGCTCGCCCCATTCTGGGCGCTGCGACGCTCGCCGCAGGGCGTTCGGGCGCCTCGGTGGTCGCGGCCACGCACGGAACGCCGGCCGATGGCCCGGCTTCTGGACCTGGATCCGGCCGGGACGTCCGCAATGATCGCGAACAGCGGTCTGGTAATCCTTCTTGGGATATCCCGGCTGATCCCAGCGCCGCGGCGACCCCGCGCTCAGGGACGTGGGAGGGGGCGCCCGGCTCGGCGCCGGCGATCCGGCCCGGTGGGCGAGGCGACGACGAGGGTGGCCCCGGGGACACGCCCGCAAGCGTCGCCTGGCTGCGCGCCGGCAAGGGCACCGGCTACGAGACGGACCGATCCGCGCTGGACCGCGAGGTCGCCCGCCGCCTGGATCCCGAGAGCGGGATGCTCCGCCCGGCGGACCGCAGGTTCGACCCGGGAGGCGAGCGGGAGCGACCGAACAGCGTGGCCCGGCTCGAGCCGGTGCCGGCGATGGATCCCGGGCGGCACCGTGGATCCGTGGCGCACCTGTCCGACTGGGAGCGCTGGCTGGAGCTGTGCGCCCGGATCGACGGCTTCCCGCGCCACCTCTCCATCCACTCGGGCGGCATGCTCGTGACCGCCGCCCCGCTCATCGACATCGCCCCCATCGAGCGGGCGACGATGAAGGACCGTGTCGTCGTCCAGTACGACAAGCGCGACGTCGAGACGATGAAGCTGATCAAGCTCGACCTGCTGGGCCTGGGCATGCTGGCCGCCATCGACGAGACGCTCCAGCTCATCGAGCACGACTGCGCGGTGTGCATCGACCTCGACCGGATCCCCGAGGACATCGGCGAGGTGTTCGAGATGCTCCAGGCCGCCGACACGGTGGGCGTGTTCCAGGTCGAGAGCCGGGCGCAGATGCAGACGCTGCCCAAGTCGCGGCCGCGGAACCTGGACGACCTGGTCGTGGAGGTGGCGATCATCCGCCCGGGCCCGATCCAGGGCAACGCCGTCCACCCCTACCTGCGCCGCAAGCAGGGCCTGGAGCCGGTCGCGTACCTCCACCCCAGCCTGGAGCCGATCCTCCACGACAGCCTGGGCGTGATCCTGTACCAGGAGCAGGTGATGAAGATCGCGATCGACGTCGCGGGGTTCACGCCGGCGGGCTCGGACGGGTTCCGGCGTGCGATGGGGACGTGGCGCTCCACGCGCGAGATGGAGAAGCTCCACGAGCAGTTCGTCGAGGGCTGCGTCCGCGTCCAGGGCATGCCCCGCGACGACGCCGAGGAGCTGTTCCGCCAGTGTGCCGCGTTCGCCAGCTTCGGCTTCGCGAAGTCGCATGCCGCCGCGTTCGCCCGGACCGCCTACGAATCGAGCTTCCTCAAGCTGTTCTACCCGGCCCAGTTCGTCACCGGCCTCGTCAACGCCCAGCCGATGGGCTTCTACCCGGTGGAGGTGCTCATCAACGACGCGAAGCGCCACGGCGTGGCGGTGCTGCCGGCGGACGTCAACCGGAGCTCGTACCGGACGACGACCGAGTGGGTGGGGCGCCCGGGCTGGGCGCTGGCCGGGGCCAGCGGCGACGACGGCGCGCACGACGGCGACGACGGGGAGCCGCTGCCCGACGGCTGCGGGATCGAGGCCCGGCCGGCGCCCGTGCGCTCGCCCGCATGCGTGGTCCCGCGCGCGGCCTCGCGCGAGCGATGGGCGGCGGAGTCGATGACGGGCTGGGGGATCCGCCTGGGCCTGCACCTGGTCAAGGGGATCGGCGAGGAGCAGCAGCCGCGGCTGGACGCGGAGCTGGCACGCGGCCCGTACACGAGCCTCGCGGACGTCGTTGAGCGCACGGGCCTGTCCGAGGAGGTCGTGGAGCGGCTGATCCGGGCGGGGGCGCTGGACTCGCTGGGACGGCCCCGGCGGGAGCTGCTGTGGCAGCTGCGCGAGGTGGCCGGGGCGGCGAAGGGGCGCATGGACGGGAGGACGCGGGCGGCGAAGGGGATCACGCGCGCCGCGGGCCGGCCGATGGACCTGCGCCTGCCGGCGACCGAGGCGCCGCCGCTGCCGCCGATCACGGAGCCGGAGCGGCTGGGCGATGCCTACGCGGTGGTGGGGCTCGACGCCCGGCGGCAGGCGGTGGCGCTGTTCCGGGACGCGCTCGACCGGCTGGGCGCGGTGACCAACGCGGCGCTCTCCGAGCGGCGGCCGGGGCGGATCCGGATCGGCGGGCTGGTCGTCACGCGCCAGCACCCGATGACGGCCCGCGGGACGGTGTTCCTGGCCCTCGAGGACGAGACCGGCATGGTCAACGTCACGCTCTGGCCGGACACCTGGCAGCGGCTGCGCTCGGTCGTGCGGCGCAACGCGCTGCTGCTCGTGGACGGCGACCTCCAGCGCGAGGGGGACGTGGTCAACGTCGTCGCGCGCGAGGTCGTGTCGCTGGTCGAGGCGGCGGGCTCGGCCGGTGGCCCGGCGTCACCGCTGGGCGTGAAGGCGATCGGGCAGGCGGGACTGCGGCGCCTGGGGTAGGCCGCGCGCCGCGCTTGCTCAGCCGGTCGCGGCTGCCGGCGTCGCACCGACGCCGCACTCGCTCAGCGGGTCCGCGAGCCGGCCTTCGCTGCCGCGGGTCGCGCCTTCGCCTTCGGCTGTGCCTTGGCGGGCCGGCGGCCGCGGTTCGGGTTGGCCATGTTCAGGAACCGCTTGTACCAGGCGGCGGCCGAGGCGAACAGCATCGCCCCGAGCGGGCCCATCGCCACCGCGTTGAGCACGTACACGTCCACCGGGTTGTTGCCGATCAGGAGCCGCCCGGCCGGGCTGGCCAGGACCACCCCGTAGCACACGGCGGCGACGATGCCGTACACCAGGCCGCCCAGCCAGCTCGCGCGCTGGGCCGTGAACCCGACGAGGAACGCGCCGGCGGCCGGCGGGGGCGCCACGAACAGGCTGATCACCAGGTACGAGATGTTCGAGACGCTGCCGATCTGCTTGCCGGCCAGCGGGTCCGACAGCGAGAAGTCCAGCGATGCGCCGATCTCGTTGGTGGACGAGATGAACGCGGCGGTGGCGACGATCGCGACGGCGCTCGAGACCAGCACCGCCCAGTGCGTGGCGACCTTCGGCAGCGCCCGCAGGTCGGCGCGCAGGTCCACGGGCCGAAAGCTGCCCCGGAACGAGCCCATCAGGCCGGGCCGCTCGGGCGGGGCGGGGGGCGCCTTCGCGGCGTCGCGCGTGAGGACGTTGGGGGCCGGCGCGCCGTCGTCCTCGGCGGTCGCGAGGGCGGCCTGCTCGGCGCGGTGTCGGCGGCGGGCCTCGGTGCGGTCGGTGTGCTTGGCGCGAGCCAAGGGATCCTCCTGTCGTCGGGGGCCGCGCCCGCGGGACGGGATGCGCGGCGCGGCCGGAGCATGGTATCCGGTCCCCGCGTCGGGAGCGCGCGCGTCGCGCTGCGGAGCGTCGCCGGCCATGGTCGCGCGCGGGCGGGTCGGCAGCACGCGCCCCCGCGCCGGTCCGACGGGCCCGATGAGTGGCGGATAAGTGGCGGTCCGTACGATGCGCCCGCTCTCCCGCCACGGCCTGCTCACCCCGCCGTCGATGTCACCCGCCCGGAGGTCCTCGATGGCGCGTGTCCGGCTCGCGGCCTACGCCGTGCTCACCCTCGTCCTGGGATTCGGGTCGGTCGCCGGACCGGCTCCCGACGCCGCGGCTCGCCTCGCGGCCGGCCAGCTGGCCGCCGTGGCCTGGCCCGCGTCGTCCGGCCTGCTCGTGGCGGAGGTCGTGACGGGCGGGGCCTCCGCATCGGACGAGTACATCGAGATCACCAACGCCGCCTCGGCGGCGATGGACCTCGCGGGCGTCGAGGTCGTGTACGTCACCAGCTCCGGGGCGACGGTCACGCGCAAGGCGACGTGGACCTCGTCGCTGCTGCTGGAGCCCGGGCGGCACGTGCTGCTCGCCAACGCACTGGGCGTCCATGCGGCCACGGCCGACGCGACGTACTCGGGCGGGCTGGCGGCGACCGGCGGATCGGTCGCGCTGCGGGTCGTGGGCGGGGAGACGATCGATGCCGTCGGCTGGGGCGACGCGGTCAACGCGTTCGTCGAGGGCACCGCGTTCGGGGCGCCCGCCGCGGGCGGCTCGATCGAGCGGCGCCCGGGCGGCGCCGGCGGCAACCTGATCGACACCAACGAGAACGCGGCGGACTTCGTGTTCAACGCGACGCCGATCGCGCACAACCTCGCGTCCGACCCCACGCCACCGCCCGGACCGTCGCCCACGCCAACGCCCACGCCTGCGCCAACGCCGGTGGCCACGCCTGCGCCAACGCCCACGCCAACGCCGTCGCCCACGCCAACGCCCACGCCTGCGCCTACGCCCACGCCGACTACCGCTCCCACGGCTGCGCCGACCCCATCGCCGACCCCGACCCCATCGCCGACCCCGACCCCGACCCCAACTCCCATGCCAACGCCGACGGCCACGCCTGCTCCAACGCCCACGCCGACACCGACACCGGAGCCGACGGCCACGCCC
>JBFMAT010000062.1:0-16841 GCA_040755495.1 Chloroflexota bacterium | reverse complement strand
CGCGCTACGGCGAGACGATCCTGCCCAGGCTCCGGGAGCGGTTCGGCTGAGCTGGGCCACGGGGCCCGACGCCACGGATCCCCGCCCGGCCGGAGGGTGGCGACGAGCGTGAGCCCGATCCGGCTCCATGGGTCAGCGACCCTGGCGGTTGCCGGCAACCACCGCCGCGCTCAGGGCAACCGTCATCGCGGCCGCCACGAACACGCCCGCGGTCCCGGTCACGGCGGCCATCGACCCGGCGAGCAGCGGGATGACCAGCTGGCCGACGCGGTTCCCGAGCAGGCGCAGCGACATCGCCGTCCCACGCGTCCCGGCCACCGCGCGCGCCGCCACCCAGGCGAGGGTCATGGGTTGGCACACCCCCAGGGTCACGCCGGCGACGATCATCACCGCGAACATCATCGGCACGGGCAGGAACGCGAGCGCAACCACCGACGTCGCCGCGACCACCAGGCTCCCGATCATCAGCCGGTCCCGGCCGAGCCACCCGATCAGGTGGCCCAGCAGCAGCCGGGACGCCATCGACGCACCGGCGCGGACCGCGAGCAACGCCCCAACCGTGGCCACGCCGAGGCCTCGCTCCTCGCCGAGCGCCGGCAGGTAGACGACCATCACGTCCATCGTGGCGAGCACGGTCATGCTGGCCGCCATTGCGGGGAGCATGCCGGGTGTCCGCAGGATGGACAGGACCCGCTGCGGCTCGGCGGTCGGCGGCGGATGCGGGACGGCCGGGCCAGGGTCGTGCCGCCACAGCCAGCCGATCAGCGGCACGGACGCCAGTGCCAGCACCGCTCCGAACACGAGGGCCTGGCTCGTGCCCTCGGGCGTCCCGGATGCCGCGATCAGCCCGGCCGCGGCGGGACCGATGAGCTGGCCCAGCGAGGCGACGAACGCGAGCAGGCCGAACCGGCTGTCGTAGCTGGCCGCCAGGCTGCGGCTGCCGATGAGAGTCTGGTTGGCGACCACGAACACGAGCTGGCTGAGGCCGAGCACCGAGATCAGCGCGAGCAGGGCGGCGGCCGACCCGGCCAGTGCCAGGGCGGAGCACACGGCCGCCAGCACCATCCCGGCGCCGAGCAGGAATGGGAGCTCGCCCCGGCGGTCGATCCAGCGGCCGATCGAGAGGGCGAACACGACCGGGGCGATCGCGAACGCGGCGGCGACGAGCCCGAGCGAGCTCGGCTCCATCCCGATCTGCAGCGCCCGATACGAGGCCATCGGACGGGCAACCGCGGTCGCCGCCTGGAGCAGCGTCCCAACGGTCAGCAACATCACGAACCACCGGCGGTCGTCGCTCACCTCCGGGCGTCTCAACCGACCGCGAGCTCGCGGCCGGCGATCTCGCCGACCAGGATCGCCGCCAGGTTCGTGTTGGCGTGGGGGACCGTTGGCAGTACCGACGCATCGGCCACCCACAGCCCCTCGACGCCGTGAACGCGGAGCCGGGAATCGACCACGGCGCCGGGATCGCCCGCCGGCCCGATCCGGCATGTCCCAACTCCGTGGTAGTAGCTGATGTAGCTCTCGCGGATGTGGGCGACTGGGTCGGCATCCGGCGCCGGCGTCAGCAGCGGCCCGTAGAAGGCGGCCAGGTCGGGGTGGGCCGTGAGGCGTCGCACGAGCTCGAAGCCGCCGAGCATCGCCGCCACGTCGTCGGGGTGCTCGAGCAGGGCCGGCTCGACGACGGGCAGGTCGGCCACGTCGGCCGACGCGAGGCGCACGCGGCCCGCCGACCGATGCTCGAGCAGGTGGATCGACACCGGGAGCAGCGGTGCCATCCCCGCCATCCGGATGGAGGGGCGCATGAACACGTGCAGGTCAGGAGCCTCGGCCGCGACAGAGCTCCGAGCGATGAGGCGGATCTTGGGGATGACGTAGTCCTCGCGCAGGTCCGTCGTGCCCTCGAACGTGAAGTACACGACGGCGTGGTCCTGGTAGCCGCGCCCGACGCCGTCGAGCGGCACGACAGGCGCGATGCCGTGGGCCGCCAGCTCCTCGGGCGGACCGACGCCCGACAGCTGGAGCAGCTGGGGCGAGTGGAAGACCCCCGCCGCGAGCACGACCCGAGGCGCACGCACGACCCGCGCGGCACCGTCGTCGCCCACGACCTCGACGCCCTCGGCCCGGCCACGCGCGAACCGCACCCGGGTCACGGTCGTGTCGGCCAGGATCGAGAGGTTAGGGCGGCCCCGGGCAGGGTCGAGGTAGGCGACCGCCGTCGACTGGCGCCGGCCGTCCTTGACGTTGTACGGCGACGCGCACACGCCGAAGGGCTCGGCCACGTTGAGGTCGTCGCACCGCGGCAGCCCGACGTCCGCCGCGGCCCGCAGGAGTGCCTCGACCGGCGGGTCGGCTGGGTCGTCGAGGTGGTACGCGCGGTGCAGCCGGAGGGGGCCGTCGGCGCCGTGCAGCGGGCTGTCCCCGAAGTCCGGATCGGTCTCGATGGCGCGCATCAGGGGCAGCAGGTCCGCGTACGACCAGGAGGGGCCCCCGTAGCGCGACCAGGCGTCAAAGTCGCGGGCCATCGGCCGGACCGCGGCCAGGCTGTTGACCGACGAGCCACCGCCCATGATCCGGCCGGACAGCAGCGGGAACGACGAGCCGTCCGGCCGCTCCACGTCGTACATCCGCACGTAGGGTGACTCGAGGATCAGCTCCGACTGGCGCCGGGGATCGGCCACGATGTCGGGGACCGGCTGCGGGTCCGGGCCCTGCTCGACCAGGAGCACGCGTCGCCCAGGATCCTCGCTCGCCCGGGCCGCGATCACGCAGCCGGCCGTCCCCCCGCCGACCACGATCAGGTCGAAGGTCGCGGCGCCGGAGGTCACCGCACCGGTTCCTCGAGGCGCGAGCGCAGGCAGCGAGTCACCTGGCCGATCATCGCACCGGCCGTCGCCCGCAGGACCATCTCGCCCACGATCGCGAGCCGGCCCCGGGTGGTCACGGTTGCGACGTAGCGCAGCGTGGTCGTCGTGGGGACGGGCACGGTCAGGTTCGCCTCCACGTGGGCGGTCACCCGGCTGTGGGTCACCGAATCGGTCCCGTCGATCTCAACGACGAGGTGATCCGGGAACTCGCTGCGTGCCAGGACGGAGCGGAAGGCGAAGTCCCCGTCGACCGGGCCGATCGAGGCGCGGATGCCGCCCTCGAACGTGCGATCGTCGACCTGCCGGACATCACTCACTCCGGGAATGCAGCCCGCGAGCGCCGACGGGTCGACCAGCAGCTCCCACACGGCCGTGGCCGGCGCGGTGATGTCGATCGAGCCCACGAGCTTCATTCGGCGGGCGGCCCTCGGTCCGTTCTGTATGCAAACCACATAATAGTGGATACAAATGAGGAGCACCCGGCTGCGCGGGCCCGAGCATGCCGCGCCCGCACTCGGGCGCGGCATCCGTCGTGTTGGCGGCTTCGAGGCCGCGATCAGGTTGGCGGCGGTGAGGAGCCTGATGTCCTTCCGATGGTGGACGGCCACCAAGAACCCCGTCCGGGTGCAGCCGCGTCATGATCGTGCCGACGGCGGGCGTCGAGCTCCCGGGCCGTCAGGTAGAACAGGACGTCGGCGCACAGCACCACGTCGAACGGCCCGGCCGGGAGCTGGTCAGGGAGGCGACCGACGACGGCTCGGGCGTGCTCGAAGTCGACGAGCCGCCGGTTGGCCAGCCGCACCGCGACCGGCGATGGATCGACACCGACGTCGCGGCGATCCGTTTCCTGGGCGCTCGCGGGATCGAACGGGTGCGCCGGTGACGCGTCTCATCACGGCTCGACCAGTCCGGAAAGACGAAGGCGACCAACAGAATCGTATGGGCCGCGGTCAACCCGCTTCCCAAGCGCCGGTCCCGGGCAGTGTCGCGAGGCCGCTCGACGGCCTCAGCCTGCCGGAGTGGCGTCGGGCAGCAGCGCGTCCACGCCCGCGAGCCGCCGGATCCCGGGCACCGTGCGGGCCAGGAAGTCCAGCACGATGGCGGTCTGGCGGACGCGCTCGTCCACGTCGTACGAGGCGTGGCCGGTCGCGTACGTGTAGACCTGGGGCTCGATCCCGCGCGCCCGCAGCCGCCCGACGTAGTTCCAGACCTGGCGGATCGGGCAGCGCGTGTCGTTCTCGCCGGCCAGGATCAGCAGCGGGGCGCCGACCGCGTCCACGTACGTGATCGGGTTGCGCTCGCGGAAGAAGTCCGGCAGCTCGTCCGGTGACCCCTTGAACAGGGCGCGGTCCAGCGCCTGGAGGATCGGCGACTCGTCCTCGTACGCGGCCACGTAGTCCGCGACCGGCACCCCGCCGATCCCCGCGGCCCACCGCTCCGGGTGGCGGCCGAGGCCCAGCAGCGTGACGTACCCGCCCCACGACCAACCGGCGAGGACCGCCCGGGCGGGGTCCGCCAACCCGCGCGCGACGAGATCATCCAGCCCCGCCAGCACGTCCTCGAGCTCGAGGAAGCCGACGTTCCCCGTCAGCTCGTCGCGCCACGCCTGCCCGAACCCCTCCGAGCCGCGGTAGTTGACCATCGCGACCAGGAAGCCCGCGTCGACGTGGGCCTGGATGTCGGGCGCCCAGCGGTCCATGTCCGTGGAGTGCGGCCCGCCGTGGACGCGCATCATGACCGGCCACGGGCCGTCGCCATCGGGGCGCACGAGGAACCCGTGCACTCGCTGGCCGTTGGGGTTCCCGAACCGCCACGTCTCGAACGGCCGACCCTCCGGCGCCGACGGGCCGTCCGCGACGAGCAGCGGTGTGGGCGAGCCGACCGCGAGCAGCCGCGCCGGGTGCTCGCCGGCATGGGCGCGATACCACACGGCCCCGTCGGGGCGCACCGCGGCCGCCGTGATCGAGCCGGGCTCGGTGTCCAGGGCCTCGACCGCCCCGCTCGAGAGGTCGTAGCGGTGCAGGCGATGTCGCCCCTCGACGAGCTGCAGGAGCAGCAGCGCGGAGGCATCCGGCCACCAGTCCACCGGCTCGACCGGTCCCTCGAGGTCCAGGACGAGCTCCACGACCTCGCCCGTCGCCGTGTCCCACAGCGCCGGCCGCCGCTCGCCGGTGTGCTCGCGCGTGATCGCCATCCGCGGGTCGCCCGGCACCGGCGAGAAGCCGAACCCGGCGACCTCCAGGCCCGGGTCCCGCAGCTCGCCGAGGGGCTCGCCGGTCGTTGCGTCGATCGCCCGCAGCGAGGCGTGCAGGACGTCGCCGTCCTCCATCACCTCGAGCACCGCGATCCGGTCGTCCGCCGACAGCGCGCCCCGGTCCACGGAGCCCATGAGCCCCCAGCCGCCGGCGAGCCGGATCGGGTTGGCATGGGCGTACAGCCGCCTGGCCGCCTGCCCGTGCTCGGCGGCCCAGATCGAGAACCCCTCGTCGGTGCTCACGCCGGCGATCGAGCGCACGCGCCCGATGGCCAGCCCCTCGGTCCAGCCCTTGGGCAGCCCCTCGATCAGCGGCTCCGCGGGGACGCCCTCGTCGAACGGCGCGATGACGAAGCTGCCGGTCTCGGCACCGGTCTCGTCGCGGAACCAGATCACGCCGCTGCCGTCGCGGGTGGGGCGGCCCTCGGTCACGCCGACCGCGTCGCGCGTCACCTGTCGCCGCCGGCCCGTGGCGCGGTCCCAGGCGTGGAGCTGGTAGCTACCGCTCTCGGTGGACGCGAGGACCAGGCGGTCCGGCGCGTCGGCGGCCCAGGACGGGAAGGACAGGACGGGCGCGCGGAACCGGCGCTCCCAGGTGGGAAGGTTCGACATGCTGCGCAGGGTACCGTCAGCCACTCATCCGTCGCGCATCGGGCGGATCGCTCAGCGACCCATCCGCCCGCGCGCCCAGCGCAGCAGGTCCGTGGCGGGCAGGGCGTCCAGCTCGCCGATCGGGATCCACGCCGCCCGGTCCGACGACTCCTCGACCTCGTCGCGCAGCTCGCCGCCGGTGACGGTCACCCGGTACAGGATCCCGATCGCGTGCACCCGGTGGCCACTGCGCGTCTGCCCCGGCTCGAAGACGCCCGAGCGGATGTCGACGAGGTCATCGATGCGCCCGGTGAGCCCGGTCTCCTCGCCCAGCTCGCGCAGCACCCCGTCGGCCGGATCCTCGCCGAAGTCGAGGCCGCCACCCGGCAGGATCCACTGGCCGGCCCCCGGCTCGCCGGGGGCGATGCGGACGAGCAGCACGCGGTCGCGATCCTCGCACCACGCGTAGGCGGCGAGCCGGGTCCGCTGGATGACGCCGCCCGGGCCGGTCATCCCCTCATGCGCTGGCATCGGCCGGCCGCCTGGCGGCCCGTGCGGCCTTCGCGCGCGGTGTCTTCGGACGGGGCGCGGCTGCGGCCGCCATCTCCACGTGGTCCACGATCCCCACCACGAGCGTCCGGATCGGCGCGTCCTTCGCCCCCAGGATCTGGCGCGCCGAGTTCCCCTCGTCCATCAGCAGCACGGTCTCGCCCACGCCGGCACCCACCGTGTCCACGGCGATCAGGTATCCCCCGGCCACCCCGCCATCCGGCCCGACGAGGTCGCACAGCAGCAGCTTGCGATCGTCGAACACGGGGACGTTGATCGTCGAGGTGACGGTCCCCACGACCTTGGCCAGCTTCACGGCCCGCGCTCCCAGGTGGCCGGCCCCGCCGAGTCGACGGTCGCCACGGCGTCCACGATGCCCACGATCGCGTGGTCCACGGGGACGAACGGCTCCGGCATCGCCAGCGCGGCCTCGCGGGCCGCCACGACGTAGACCAGCTCGCCCGGCCCGGCCATGTGCACGGCGTCCGCCGCGACGACCGGCGTCCCGGACGGCGACCCGTCGCGATCCAGCGGCTGCACCACGAGGAACCGGGCGCCATCGAGCCCCGGCGCCTTGACGGACGCGACGACGGTGCCGATGACCCGCGCCAGCTGCACCTCAGCCCTCCCCGCCGGTCGCGATCCGGTGCCGGAACCGGGCATCCGCCTCGAGGTTCTCGCGCATCTCGCCGTGGAGCTGGGGGATGACCCGCGTGATCGCCCGGCCCGGCGCCCCGATCCGCGCCCGGCCGATCTCGACCGCCGCCTCGACATCCGAGACCGTGCCGCCGAACAGCAGGTACGCCTTGCCGCCCAGGCCGTCGGCGAGCCGGAGTTCGAGCAGGCGCACGTGGGCGCCCTTCACCCCCGCGTCCGCGGCGTCGATGATCGCGGCCACGGTCTGGGTCTCGATCACGCCCAGCGCCTCGCCGGCGGCGGGTCGCCGGGCGCCGCGCATCGCCGCCACCACCTCGGGGTGCACGTCGGCCAGCAGCACCGTGTCCAGGATCGACGGCCCGCCGACGACGCGGCCGGCCTCGAGCGCCTCCTCGACGTCCGCGACCGCGCCCCCGACCAGCACCAGGTACTTGCCCGGGTGCACGGTCCCGGCGTACAGGACGTCGATGGGGGAGCGCTTGGCCATGGCGTCGCCCGCCTCGATCCCGATCGCGATGGAATCGAGCTCCAGGAGCGCGATCGCCGGCTGCATCGTCAGACGATCCGCAGCGCGCCGACGACGGTGATCCGCCGCTCGCGCGAGAAGGTGCGCGGGCGGGTGAGGCCGTCGCCGGTTGGGGAGGCGATGGAGAAGGACGAGAACCCTTCGCCACCCTCGCCGAGGCCCGCGAAGTTGGGGCCGTTGGCCACGAAGATGCTGCAGTTCATCGCCCGGGCCATTCGGGTGATCGTGTCCACGTTGGTGGAGTGGATCGAGGCGGTGTGCCGGAACCCGTGCTCCACACGCACGGCCAGGTCGATCGCCTGGTCCACCGTGCCGACGCGCACCACCGGCAGCACCGGCATCATCTGCTCGGTCCACACGAGGCTGTGGTCCCGCGGCACCTCCGCGATCAGCAGCCGCGGCTCCGGCTCCACCTGGACGCCGATCTCGGCCAGGATCTTCGCGGCGTCCCGACCGATCCAGGCCGGGTTGATGACGCCGGGCTTGCCCGGCGGTCCGAGCTCCTTGAAGATCACCCGCTCGAGGCGCCGGAACTCGTGCTCCTTGAGCAGGTAGGCCCCGTGCTGGGTCATCGAGCGGACCAGCCGGTCCGCCACGGAGTCCACGACCAGCACGACCTTCTCGTCGGTGCAGATGACGTTGTTGTCGAACGACGCGCCGCGCACGATGTCCCGCCCGGCCCGCTCGACGTCGGCGGTCTGGTCCACGACCGCCGGCGGGTTGCCGGGACCCGCGGTGATCGCGCGCTTGTCGGTCTTGAGCGCCTCGCGCACGACGGCCGGGCCGCCGGTGACGAGCAGCACCCGGACGCCGGGGTGGCTCATCAGGGCACGCGCGCTGTCGATCGTGGGCTCGGCGATCGCCGTCACGAGGTCCGCCGGCCCGCCGGCGGACACGATCGCGCGGTTGATCAGGCGGATCGTCTCGGCCGAGCAGCGCTTGGCCGACGGGTGGGCGTTGAACACGACGGCGTTCCCCGCCGACACGATGCTGATCGTGTTGTTGATGACCGTGGAGGTGGGGTTGGTGACCGGCGTGATCGCCGCCACCACGCCGAACGGCGCGAACTCGGTGACCATCATGCCCAGGCTGCCGGTGACGGCCTCGACCTCGAGGTCCTCGGGGCCCGCCGCCTTCATCGTCACGAGCCGGTTCTTGACGACCTTGTCCTCGTACCGGCCGAGGTGGGTCTCCTGGTGGGCCATGCGGGCGAGCTGCTCGGCGTGGTCGAGCATCGACTGGCGGACGGCCTCGATGATCACCCGCCGCCCGTCGAGGCCCATGGACCCGAACGCGCGGAAGGCGTTGGTCGCGGCCGCGACCGCGTCGTCGATCGTGGCGTGGATCCCGTCACCCAGCTCCGAGGCGGCGGCGGTCGCCAGCTCGGCCTCGGCGCGCAGCGTCACGCCCGCACGTCCGTCCGAGGCGGCGTCGATCCGCCGCCGGACGCGCTCGATGATCTCCGCGATGTCGCGCTCGGACAGGTCGCTCATGGCTACTTCCGGTAGACCTCGCGGCCCCCGACCTCCCAGGTGTCGACGATGGCCATGACCACGGCGTCGCACGGGCGGTCCTTGGTCATCTCGGTCTGGCGAGCCGAGCTGCCCGTGGCGTACAGGACCACCTCGCCCACCCCGGCGCCGACCGCGTCGGCCGCGACGACGTAGCCGCCGCCCTCGTGGTTGTCGGCGTCGAGCTGGCGCACGAGCAGCAGCTTCCAGCCCTCGATCAGCGGTTCCTTGCGGCTGGAGACGACCGTCCCGGCCACGCGTCCAAGGAGCATGGTTCCCTCCGGGGATCCGGGCCGCGGCCGCCGTGGCGGACGCGGCCCGTGGGGGATCGCCTAGTTGTCGCCGGTCTCGCCCTTGGCCTGCTCGGTGCGCCCGAGCGGCAGGACCAGGTCCACGTTGCTGTGCGGGCGGGCGATCACGTGGCTCGTGACGACCTCGCCGACCTTGGTGGCGGCGCGGACGCCCGCCTCCACGGCGGCCTTGACCGCCGCGACGTCGCCGCGGACGACCGCCGTCACGTAGCCGCCGCCGGTCTTCTCGTAGCTCACGAGCTCCACCTTGGCCGCCTTCACCATCGCGTCGGCCGCCTCGACCATCGCCGCGAAGCCGCGGGCCTCGATCATCCCAAGCGCGTCAGCCATTCGATCTCTCCTTCGCCGTTTCGATCCCGTGGTTGGTGGAGGGTCAGGTCTTCGCGTCGCGGCCCTCGAGGCCCTCGATCGCCGCCAGTGCCGCGCGCCACCCGACGTCGATGTCCCGTTCCTCGCCGCCGAGGTAGATCCGGCCCATCGAGCCGAACGACCGGACCTCGAGGATGTTGATGTGGGCGGCCTTCTCGGCCTCGTTGGCCGCCAGCGCCGCGTACGCCGCGGGCTCCAGCTCCAGCACGTAGAGCGTCTCGCCGGGGATCAGCATCTGGCCGTGCCGGGTGCGGTTGATGAGCTGGGCCTGGTGGTCGTCGATCCGCCGGATGATCTGGCTGGACAAGACCCGCGGCTTGATGCGGTCCTTCTCCTCGAGCCCGATCTCGCGCAGGATCGCGGCCCCCGCCGCGCGCACCTCGGCCTGGGAGGGGGAGTGGATCTCGAGCATGCCGTAGTAGCGCTCGATGATCTGCATGCCGGGCTTGACCGACGTCGACTTGAGCGCGATGTCGGTCAGGCGGTTGATCTCGATGCCCGGCGACACCTCGATCGACAGCGACGCGTCCCCGGCGAGGGGCAGGAAGCCCTGGGCGACGGTGCCCAGGAACGCCGCGTACTGCGCCTGGAGGCTGTCGAGGAAGACGTAGGCGCGAAGGTCAATATTGCTCACGCGCTCCCCTTGCTCCTGTGACGATCTTGACCCCGGCGGAGGCCCCGATCCGGGTCGCGCCGGCAGCGATCATGTCCTGGACGTCCTCGGCGGTGCGGATGCCGCCCGAGGCCTTGACCCCCATCTTCGGCCCCACGGCCTCGCGCATCAGGGCGACGTCGAACACCGTCGCGCCGCCCGACGCGTAGCCGGTCGAGGTCTTCACGTAGTCGGCCTTGGCCTCCCTCGCGAGGTGGCACGCGATGACCTTCTCCTCGTCGCTGAGGAGCGCGGTCTCGATGATCACCTTGTTGAGCGCGCCCGACTCGTGGCAGGCATCGGACACGTGGGCGATGTCCTCCCGGACGACGTCCCGCATGCCGCTCTTGAGGGCACCGATGTTGATCACCATGTCGATCTCGCGGGCGCCGTCCCGGATCGCCCGCCGCGTCTCCATGGCCTTGACCTCGGTGGTGGCGGCGCCGAACGGGAAGCCGATGACCGAGGCCACGGCGACGCCGCTGCCGCGCACCCGGTCCGCGGCCCGCCGGATCCAGGTCGGGTTGATGCACACGGCGGCGAACCCGTGCTCCATCGCCTCGTCGCACAGGCGGTCGATGTCGGCGGCCGTCGCGTCCGGGCGGAGCAGCGTGTGGTCGATGTAGGCGGCGAGGTCCCGCGGCACGTCCCCGCCCCGGCCGTGGTACGCGATGCGGGACGCGCCGTTGGTCACGACGTCGCGCACCTTGTCCGGCGAATGGGCGGCGCACGAGCCCCCGCAGTCCCGGCAGGTGTCGCCGATCGAGAACGCCGCGAGCACCTCGCGGGTGATCGTCTCGATCAGCAGGTCCCGCTCGTCGATCGTCATCGTGATCCGTCCCCGGCTGTGGGCTTGCCGTAGCGCCGTTCGATCTCGGTGATCTTGTCCACGCGCGCCGCGTGGCGGCCGGGACCCCACGGGGTCGCGAGCCACTCGGCCACGATGTCCTGGGCGAGCCCGGCGCCGACGAGGCGGGCCCCGAGCGTCAGGACGTTGGCGTGATTGTGCTCCCGGGCGTTGCGCGCCGTGGACAGGTCGTAGCACAGCGCCGCGCGAACGCCGGGCACCTTGTTGGCGGCCATCGCGGAACCGATCCCGGCGCCGTCGACGACGATCCCTGCGCCGCACGTGCCGTCCGCCACCAGGCGCGCGACGGCGTGCGCGATGTCCGGGTAGTCCACCGCCTCCTCGCTGTGGGTGCCGCAGTCGTGGACGCGATAGCCCTGCGCCTCGAGCGAGCGGCGGATCGCCTCCTTGAGCGCGAAGCCGCCGTGGTCCCCGCCGACGGCGATCGCCGGGCGGTCCGCGGCGACGGGCGCGGCGCCCGTGACCGGGGCGGGGGAGGGGGAGGGCGGAGCGGCGGCGCTCGACGGCGGGACGGTGCTCGCCGGCGGGGCGGGCGCGACCGTCGCCTCGACGATCCGGCGCACGACCTCGCGGACGTCGGACTCGGACGGGCGTCCCTGCCGCGGGTCAGCCATGGGCCACCAGCCACTCCGCGGTCGCCTCGTCGGTGACCAGGACGTTGACGCAGCCGGCGCGGATCGCGGCCAGCGCGATCGGCCCCCGGTCCGACCCGGCGGCGAGGCCGACCGCGTGGGGCTTCGCGGCCAGCTCGTCCAGCGGCAGGCCCACGGTCCGGTCGTCGAGGTCCGGCAGCGCGATCGCCCCGTCCGCGGCGAGGAACCGGCCCAGCACGTCGCCCACCGCCCCGGCCTCGCGCAGCCGCGCCCGGTCCGCCTCACCCACGAAGCCGGACTCGACGAGGACGCTGTGCGGCGTGGGGACGCCCAGGCTGAACACCGCGAACGGCGCCCGGCGCGCGGCCTCGAGGGTCTCGCCGACCGAGGGGTCCGCCTCCAGCGCGAGCCGGAGCGCCGCCGAGCCCACGATCGCCGGGGCGGCCATCAGCCGGATCGAGGCGCCCGTGGTGGCGCCGAAGCGGTCCACGATCTCGTTGACGCGGGTAGGCGTGGACGAGCGAGCGGTGGCGCCGTTGAGCTGGACGATCTCGGTGGCCTCGGTCCAGCCGGGCTCCAGCCGACCGGCCAGCTCCAGCATCGTGCGCCCCCAGGACACGCCGATGGCGCCGGTGGGACGGATCGACGCGAGGTAGCCCGCCGCGGCGGTCGCCACGGCCTGGCGGGCGACGCGGTCGTGCGCGTCGTCGGCCGTCGCAACGCCCGCGGCCACGTCCGCGACCACTGCGGCCCGCAGCCCGAGCCGCTCGACGAGGGCGTCCTCGAGGTCCACCAGGCGGGCGGCGGGGTGGACGACCTCGATCCGGACGATCGATTCGCGCACCGCCCGGTCCAGGAGGCGGCCGACCTTGAACCGGCTGAGGCCGAGGCGGGTCCCGATCTGCTCCTGGGTGAGGTTCATCCCGTAGTACATCCGGGCGACCCGCACCAGCAGGCGGAGGTCCGCCGTGCCGCGCGCCGGGCTCGTCGCCAGGGTCATATCTACTCCACCACCCGATGCACATCTGTTGGCGATGCTGCTCATATGTGCACGGCTACCGTAGCCATCGGGACGATCCGTGTCAAGCCGGCAGGGCCCTCGTTCGCCCCCGGCATGGCCGCCGTCGACGGCGCCGTAGATCCGAAGTTTCAGTATTGACAGAAACTTCGGAATCATCGAACATCCGTGACATGAACGACCGGCAGGCCGCCTTCGTCGAGGAGATGGGCCAGTACCTCAGCTCGGTGGGCATGACGCCGATGGCGGGCCGGATGCTCGCCTGGCTGCTGATCTGCGACCCGGTGGAGCAGACGGCCGCCGAGCTCGCGGACAGCCTGCGCGCGAGCCGGGGCGCCATCAGCGGTGCGGCGCGCAGCCTCGAGACGGCCGGCTTCGTCCGCCGCACCCGGCGGCGGGGCGACCGGCGCGAGTACTTCAGCATGCCGCCCGGCGCCATCAGCGCGCTCATCACCGGCGCCGGCCAGATCTACCATCGGCTGGAAGTCATCGCGGCCCACGGGATCGGCGTCGTCGCCGACCTGCCGCCGCCGAAGCGCGAGCGCATCGAGGAGTTCCACGACTTCGTCGCGTACGTGGAGCGCGTGGTCCCCGCCCTGCTCGAGCAGTACGTGCGGGACCGGGACCAGGCCCGTGCCTCGATGGTCGAGGAGACCATCCTCCAGGCCTCCGCGTAGCGCCGCCCAATCCGTCCCCGCTCACTCCCATTGAAAGGCAGTCACGTGTCCATCATTCGCACCGAGCGCCTGACCAAGTCGTACGGCGAGCATCGCGGCATCGTCGACGTCGACCTCGAGGTCGCCGAGAACGAGATCTTCGGCTTCCTGGGCCCCAACGGCGCCGGCAAGACGACGACCATCCGGACGCTCCTGGACCTCATCCGGCCGACGTCCGGCAAGGCGTTCGTGTTCGACATCGAGTCGACCGTCGACCCGGTCTCGATCCACCGGCGGGTCGGCTACATCCCGGGCGAGTTCGCGCTCTACGACCGCCTCACCGGCGGCCAGACGATCGAGTACTTCGGCAACCTGCGCGGCGGCGTCGACCGCGCGTATCGCGACGCGCTGATCGAGCGCCTCGGCGTCGACCCGTCCCGCAAGTTCAAGGAGTACAGCAAGGGCAACAAGCAGAAGATCGGGCTCGTCATCGCGCTCCAGCACCGGCCGGAGCTGCTGATCCTCGACGAGCCGACCTCGGGCCTCGACCCGCTGGTCCAGCAGGCGTTCTACGGCCTCGTCCGCGACGCCAAGGACGAGGGCCGCACGGTGTTCGTGTCCAGCCACATCCTGTCCGAGGTGGAGCGGACCTGCGACCGGGTCGCGATCATCCGCGAGGGCCAGCTGGTCAAGGTCGACCGCACGGAGGCGCTCCGCGACCTCGCCCACCACCAGGTGGAGCTGCGGTTCGCCGACGGCGTGCCCGTCGAGGCGTTCCGGGGCCTGCCAGGCGTGTCCGACGTCGTGGTCGAGGACCACACGCTGCGGATGCGCGTCTCCGGTCCGATCACGCCCGTCGTGCAGGCGGCCGCCCGCTACGAGCTGCTCGACTTCGTATCCCGCGAGCCAACGCTCGAGGAGACGTTCCTCGCGCAGTACGGCCAGACGGCCGTGGAGGTCCGGGAGTCATGACCGCGCACACCGGCCCCGTGTCGTCCGCGGGCGGGCTCACCACGACCTCCGCCTTCAGCCGGGTCTACGGGCTCGGCACCGTCTACGCCAAGACGCTCCGCGACTCCCGCCTCGCCGTCATCATCGTGGCCGGCCTGGCGGCGGCATTCCTCCTGTCCGGCGGCGCCGCCTTCGGCGAGGCCTACAGCACCCCGGAGTCCCGGGAGGAGCTGGCCAACCTCGTGCGCAGCCTGCCGCCGGTCATGATCGGCGTGTACGGCAACCCGTTCCCCGCCAACATGGAGACGCTCGGCGGCTCCATCGGCTGGAAGACGGCCGCCTCCATCGGCCTCACCGCGGCCATCTGGTCGCTCCTCGCGCTGTCGGGCACCCTGGCCCGAGAGGCGAGGCGGGGCAGCCTCGACATCATCGCGGTCACGCCGCTCGGCATGCGCCGCATCGCGCTCGAGAAGGTCGCCGCCCACCTGACCGGCATGGCGATCGTCGTCGTGGTCACCGCGCTCAGCGCGTGGGTGGCTGGGGCCGCGTTCGCGACCCTGCCGGGCGACGAGATCGCGCCCGAGGCCGCCATCGGCTATGCGCTGTGGGTCGGGGGCGTCGCGCTCGCGTCCGGCTCGCTCGCGTTCGCCCTGTCGCCGCTGGTCGGGCGGGGCGCCGCGGCCGCGCTCGCCGGGGCCGTGATGGTGCTCGGGTACTTCGTCAACGGCTACCAGGCCGCCGTCCCGGCGTTCGCGGGTCCCGCCAACCTCACCTGGTGGGGGTGGACCGCGCAGCACCAGCCGATCGCGGGCCAGTTCGACTGGGCGTCGATGATCCCGGTCGCCGTCGTGATCGTCGTGTTCCTGGCGATCGGCGTCGACCTGTTCGCCCGCCGCGACCTCGGCGTCACGACCCGTGTGCCGTGGCCGGGCATCCCGGCCTCGCTCCTCGGCCTCCGTGGCCCGATCAGCCGGTCGCTCGGGGAGCGGCTCCCGGGGGCGACCTGGTGGGGCCTCGGGATCGGGCTGCTGGGGTTCGTGTTCGGTGCGGCGTCGCTGTCGCTGTCGGGCACGCTCGACCAGCTGTCGCCGGAGACCCAGGCCATCTACGAGGCGATCTTCCCGGACATCGACCTCAACGGTGCCGGCGCGTTCCTCCAGATCGCGTTCATCACCTTCGGGCTGATCCTGGCCGGGTTCGCCGCGTCGACGCTGGTCGGCGGCTGGGCATCGGACGAGACCGAGAACCGCCTCGAGGAGCTGCTGACGACGCCGATGTCGCGCGTCCGCTGGGCGCTCGCCAGCGGGGTCGGCCTGTACGCGGCGATCGCGCTCATGACGCTGCTGGTCGCGATCGCGATCGGGCTCGGCTCCATCCTGGCCGGTGGCGACATCGTCACGCCGATCGCCGGGACCGTGGTGATCGGCCTGTACGCGCTCGCCCTGGCGGGCATCGGCCTCGCGGTGGGCGGGCTGGTGAGCACCTCGTTCGCCGCCGAGGTCGTCGCGGGGATCGTGATCCTGTCGTTCGTCATCGACATCCTATCGCCCGCGCTCAAGTGGCCGGACTGGGTCCACCAGCTCGCCCTGTCGTCGCACCTCGGCAAGCCGATGATCGGCGTGTGGGACTGGGCCGGCATGGTGGCCTGCGTCGTGATCGCGGCCGTCGGGCTCGGGCTCGCGGCGTGGGGGATGCAGCGGCGGGACGTCGCCCGCTGACGAGGCGCACCGGGCGCGCGCCGGCGGATCGCCACGCGCGCCCACGCCGACCGCGCGTGTCCCCGCCGGGGCGGTCGCCGCCGCCGCGGCCACCTCCGGGCGGCCGCGCCGACCTAGACTCGGGCCGTGGACCCGTTCGCCCTCGGCTGCATTGCGCTGGCGGCCGTCCTCCATGCCGCCTGGAACATCCTGCTCAAGACCGCCGGCGACCCGTTGTGGACGGCGACCGTCGGGGTCGCGGCGGCGTCGGCGGTGCTCGTGCCGCTGGTCGCCGCCGGCTGGCTGCTGGCCGGGCAGCCGGCCATCCCGGCAGAGGCCTGGGCGATCGGAATTGTGTCCGGTGGCGTGGAGGTCGCGTACTTCGTATTCCTCGCGGCCGCCTACTGCCGCGGCGACCTGTCGGTGGTGTACCCGCTCGCCCGGGGCAGCGCGCCGCTGCTCGCGGTGGCCATCGGCGTGGCGGTCCTCGGCGAGCGACTGGCGCCCGGGTCATGGGCGGGCGTCGCGCTGCTCGTCGGCGGGCTGCTCCTCGTGCAGCGGCCGTGGCGGCTGCTCCGGGCCGCCGCCGCCGCCCACGATCGCGCCGCGGCCGGCTTCGCGCTGGCCACGGGCGCGATGATCGCGACGTACTCCGCGCTGGACCGAGTCGGCGTCCAGCTGGCGCCCGCGTGGTTCTACTCGGCGATCCTGTGGCCGGCCTGCGCCCTGGGGCTGCTCGCGGTCGCGTGGGCCCGGCCGCGGATCGCCGGC
>JBFMAT010000061.1:0-18076 GCA_040755495.1 Chloroflexota bacterium | reverse complement strand
GACCGACCAGGCCGCCACGACAACGGCCGCCACCACGAACCAGCGCATAGCGCGCCCCCACGAACCCGGCGCCCGACGCAGGCACCCGCGCCGATCCTACGCCGCCGCGCAACGGCCCTCGGTGGCTGCCTGCGCGAACCACTCCGGGCCATACGCGGCCTAGGTGAGGCGCGCTAGATACTCCGTCATCAGCGTCGTCTCTTGTTGGGCTCTCGCGAACGCATATCCGCTGGCCGCGCTCTGTGCGAGACCCTCGCTCACGGCAAGGCGGGGGCCGCCCGCTGGGTAATGGGGCCAGAGGCGGTTCTCGTACTGCGTCGCGACGAACTCGAGCGCGCCGAGGATGACTGGCTGTGAGAACGGGGCAAGGGCGCCATGCGAGAGCCAGCCGAGTTCCCTATCGGGGCTCGCACCTCGCCGCGCCAGCGCCTCCCATAGCTGGGACACACTCGCAAGCGGTGGCATCAACCATCGGTGCCTCGGAGTGCGTCCAAGCTGCTCGCTCTCAAGGTGGAGCCGCGCTAGCCCGAGGAAGTACCCGCGGTTCCAGCAGCCCTGCCACAGGACGTTGACGGCGTCAACGTCCGCGTCCGTTGTGATCGCCATCCCGCCCGCCGCGGTCACCTTCACGAAGGCGCTGAAGATCGGCCGCGTGTCTGGAGTGCTGCTCAGGAATTCATCACGCCGTTCGCGGAGAAAATCGCCCGACCATGCGGCCTCGACGACGTGCCGCGAGAGCTCCCCGATGGCCATGAACGCTTTGATGTCAGCCTGGCGGGCCAGAAGCACCGACGCCGCAAGATCAGCAACCTCGGTCTTCTGCTTGCCGAACAGTCGCATCGCATGTCCCTCCCGGCGGACAGGATCGTTGGACTAGTGAGCAACTAACAGACGCCGCTGAGGCCGGCCGTCCAATCGTAGAAGCACGTCGCACTCACCGGGGCACTTAGAAGGCGGCTGCTCTATCCGCTGAGCTACGGGGGCGCAGCACGACCAGAGTAGCGGTCCCGCGCGGGGCGGGCTCGCGACGGTAGGTCGTTCGACCCATTACCGCGGCGATTCGCGCGTGCTACGCTCCGGCCCCTTCGCGCGGTGCGCCCAGTCCCGCGCGGATCCGTCGAGCCCGGGAATGCCCGACCTGACACGACAACCGAACGGTGCCCAGCTCGCGCTCGAGCTGCCCAGCGCGCTGCCCGGCCTCGGCATGGAGGCCGAGTGGAAGGCGCAGCCGCGGCTGTGGGGCCACAGCCTCCACCCCATGTGCTCCTACCTCGCGAGCTTCCCGGCGGCCCTCCCCCACGCCTTCATTGCCCGCTACAGCCGGCCGGGCGACGTCGTGCTCGACCCGTTCTCCGGGCGTGGCACCGCGCCGCTCCAGGCCTCGGCGGAGGGCCGCATAGGCGTCGGCAACGATCTCAACCCGTTCGCGCACCTGCTGACCGCCGCCAAGCTCGAGCCGGCGGGCCCGGCCGAGGCGAGGACCCGCCTGGCCGCCCTGCGGCTGGCCTGGGGCGCGGAGTCGGCGGCCTGGGTCGCGCTCGGCGAGCGCGTGGTCGCGAGGCCCGGGCATCCGTCCGCGTTCGTCCCGGCCGCAGGCAGCGGCGGTGCGCCGGACAGCCGTACGCAGCCCGTGCCCGACGAGGTGGCGATCGCGTTCCACCCGCGCACCCTGGGCCAGCTGCTGTTCCTGCGTGCATCCCTCCGGCTCGCCGACCGGACCGACCGCTTCCTCGCCGGGGCGGTGGCCGGGATCCTGCACGGCAAGACGCCCTCGTACCTGTCGACGCTGATGCCCAACACGTTCAGCATGGCGCCGCGCTACGTCCGTGGGTTCGCGGCCCGGACCGGCTTCCGGTCGCCGGAGCGCGATGCGTTCGACGCGCTGTCGGTGAAGCTGGACCGGCTCTACCGCCAGCCGCTGCCGGCGACGGGCGGCCTCGCGCTCCTGGGCGATGCCCGCACCGCGGGCCGACGCGCCCGGGCGGCCCTGCGTGCCCGTGGCCTGCCGGACCGGGCCCGGCTCGCCGTCACCTCGCCGCCCTACCTGCGCGTGCTGCGCTACGGCTACTACAACTGGCTGCGGACCTGGTTCCTCGGCTTCGACGCGCAGGCGATCGACGACGAGCTGGATCATGCCCACCACCGGGAGCCGTACCTGGTGTTCATGCGCGAGGTCCTCGCCGACCTCCGATCCGCGCTCACCGACGACGGGATCGCGGTCCTCGTGATCGGCGACGTGGAGCGCGATGGCGGCAAGCCGTCCGCGGCCGGCCTGGGGCTCGCCGAGCGGGTGTGGGAGGAGGCCGCCTACCCCGCCGGGTACCGCCTCGCCGGGGTGGTCCGCGACGAGATCGCCGCCAACCGCAAGATGACCCGCCTGTGGGGCGACGAGGCCGGTCAGGCCACGAAGACGGACCGGATCCTGGTCCTGGGTGCGACCGAGGCGGGCCGGCGGCGGGCGCTGGCCGGGGCCCGCCTGCCGATCGAGTGGGCCTGGCCGCCGACGAGGCTGCGCGCGATCATCTAGCGCCTGATCTGCGGGGTGCCTCGTCTCCGGCGGTGCCTCGTCCTCGGTCCCGCCTCGACTCCGGTGGCCGCCTGACACCCGCCCACGTCGTGGGCGCTCGCCACCGCCGTCGTCGCCCTGGGGGCGTCCCACGCGCCCGCGGCCGCCCGAAGGCCTGCCATCGCCCACTGGGCCGGGCACCTGACGGCCGCGACGCCAACCAGGGGCTCGTATCGCCGCCAGGTGCCGGCCAACGCCCGCCTCGCGGGCGGATGGCAGGGGCACGGGCCCGGAGCCACCGCGCCGTGGCCCCGCGCCGGGGGTACGATCTCGGCGAGACCCGATGAGCCACCCCAAGGCGGCGTCGCACGGGGGGAGCCCGTGGCGCCACGACCCCGATCCCGTCCGGCACGCGGCTGCGAGCGCCGCGCCCGCCGCGCATGCCGTCCACGCCGCGCAAGCGGCGCCCGCCACGCATACCGTCCGGGCCGCACACGCCGCCTCCGCTGCGCACGCCGGACGCGGGCTGCCCGCCGCACGGGTCGCGCTCGCCGTGCTGCTCGCGGCGTGCCTCGTCGCCGCGCCATCGACCGTCCTCGCGCAGGAGGTGCCACAGCTTCGGGACAGCGTCACCGACGACGCCGACGCGCTCTCCGAGGACGAAGAGGCGCAAGTCGCGGACGCCCTCTCGCGGCTGCGCGACGAACGGGACGTCCAGCTGTTCGTCGCGTTCGTCGAGACCACGAACCCGGAGACCGTCACGGACTTCACGCAGGCGACGGCCGAGCGGAACTCGCTGGGCGGCAACGACGCGCTGCTGCTGGTGTCCATCGGGGAGCGGTCGGACGCCCTGTGGGTCGGGCCGTCGCTGGACACGGTCACGGACGATGAGATCGACGACATCCTCGGGGTCGCCGAGGACTTCCTCGCCGACGGCGACTTCGCGGGCGCGATGATCGGCGCGGCCGAGGCGCTGGGCGAGGCAACCACGACCGCAACGGTCACGGTGCCCCCGGCGACCGTGGCGCCGGTCACGCCGCGGCCCGAGCCCGGCGACGGCGCCGAGAACCCGTCGGGCGGCACCAGCCTGGTGCCGGTGCTCGCGGTCCTGCTCATCGCGGGCGGGGTGTTCCTCGTCGGCCGCTCGTTCGTCATGCGGCGGAACGCGGAGAAGGCGGACGCCGCCGAGCGTGACCGCCTGTCGCGCGAGGCGAACCGAGCGCTCCTGGCCACGGACGAGGCCGTTCGCGACGCGGACCAGGAGATCGGCTTCGCCGAGGCGCAGTGGGGCGAGACAGAGGCGGCACCGTATCGAGAGGCCCTCGCCCGCGCGCGCGAGGAGCTGCGCGCGGCGTTCGCCGTGCGCCAGCGCCTGGACGACAGCGAGCCGGACACCCCCGAGCAGCGCCGCCACATGCTCCAGGAGATCGTCGGGCGCACGACCGCCGCGAACCAGCTGCTGACGGCCGAGGCCGCGCGCCTGGCCGCGCTCCGCGACCTCGAGCGGACGGCACCGGACCAGCTCGCCGCCCTGCCGGCCGCGATCGACGGCCTTCGCGCCCGACACGTCCAGGCCGCTGCGACCCTGGCCCGCCTCGAGGCGTCGTACGCCCCGTCGGCCATCGCGTCGGTGACCGGCAACCTCGTGGAGGCGGACAAGGCCCTCGCGACCGCCGCCGGCGAGGCGGAGCGGGGCCGGACGCTGCCGGACGCGAGGCGGGCCGACATGGTCGTCGCCCTGCGCCGGGCACAGGGCGCCACCGCGTCCGCGACGCGCCTGATCGACGCCGTGGACCACCTCGCCCGGAGTCTCGATGCCGCCGCCGCGCGGTTGCCGCAGGAGCTCGCCGCGGCCGCCGCGGACGTGGCGACGGCCCGGGCGGGGGTGACCCGGGTGGCGTCCGCGCCGGCCCTGCCGCCCCCGCCGGGCGGCCCGGGCGTCCCGGCGCAGGACGCCGGCGCGGCGCTCGCGGCGGCGGAGCGGCTGCTCGGCGAGGCTCGCCGCGCCGCGGAGTCGCGGCCGCTGGACCCGCTGATGGCGCTCGAGCAGGCGACCGCGGCCAACGCCGCAGCCGACACCATCGTCGCGGGCATCCAGGCCGCCGAGGTCCAGCGCCAGCGCCGGCTCCAGGCGGCCGCGGCGGCCATCGCCACGGCGCGCGGCCGCGTGGACCGGGCGATCGACTACATCACCACCCGGCGCCACGGGGTGGGTCGCGAGGCCCGCACGCGGGCCGCGGAGGCCGAGGCGCGGCTCGCCGAGGCCGAGCGCCTCGCGGCGACCGACCCCGAGGCCGCCGCCTCGATGGCACAGCGGGCGACGCAGCTGGCCGACGAGGCCTACGGCATCGCCGCCCGCGAGTTCGGGGCGTGGGACGCCGGCCGCGGCCCGGTCGCCGGTCCGTACGCGCGCCAGGGCAGCTCCGCCGGGGCCGACATCGCGGGTGCCATCATCGGCGGGATCATCGGCGGGATGCTGTCCGGCGGCGGGCGGGGCAGCGGCTGGGGCGGGTCGTCGTGGGGCGGCGGCGGGCGCTCCGGCGGCGGGGGCTTCGGCCTGCCGGGGGGCCCGCTCGGCGGCGGGTTCGGCGGCGGTGGCGGCGGTGGCGGCGGTGGCGGCCGAGTGCGGGGCGGCCGCTGGTAGCGGGCAGGAACGACATGCGGGGGTCGACGGCGTCGCCGGGCGGCCCGACAATCGACGGACACACTGCAACCGGAGGCGACGACATGGCACAGACCTCGATCCTCGGACGCATCGGGCAGCTCGTGCGGGCGAACGTGAACTCGCTGCTCGACCAGGCCGAGGACCCGGAGAAGATGCTGGACCAGCTGATCCGGGACTTCACCAACAACATCGCCGAGGCCGAGGAGGCGGTCGCCCAGACCGTCGGCAACCTCCGGCTGCTCGAGGACGACGAGCGCGAGGCACGCGAGGCGTCGGCCGAATGGCTGTCCAAGGCGAAGGCAGCGTCGGACCGTGCCGACACGCTGCGCACGTCGGGCAACGCCGCCGAGGCGGACCGCTTCGACGGCCTCGCCAAGCTCGCCCTCCGGCGCCAGATCAGCTTCGAGGAGCAGGTCGCGACCTTCGACCGCCAGATCGACCAGCAGCGCGAGCTGACCGACAAGCTCAAGGACGGGCTCAACAAGCTGCGCGTCAAGCGCGAGGAGCTGGTCCAGAAGCGCGACGAGCTCGTGAGCCGGGCCAAGATGGCCCAGGCCCAGATGCAGGTCCAGCAGACCATCAAGGACGTCTCGGTCCTCGATCCCACCTCGGAGCTCAACCGCTTCGAGGAGCGCATCCGCCGCCAGGAGGCCCTGGCGCGGGGGATGGAGGAGGTCGCGATGTCCTCGCTCGAGGACCAGTTCGCGGAGCTGGAGGTCGGCGAGGACGAGCTCGAGGTCGAGACGCGCCTGGCCGAGATCAAGGGGCTGCCCAGCGGCGCCCCCGCGCTGTCGTCGGGCGACACGGCGGGCTGACCGCTCGCCGGGGCGGGCGTCGCGACGGCGCGGCGCCCCTCCTCGCTCCCCGGCCCGCTCCGCCGCCGGAGCGACAGGGCCGGGACCAGCCGGACCGGCGGGCGGCTACTCGGCCGCGGCGATCCAGACCGGGTCGCCGCGGGTGACGTCCATCCCCGCCGCGGCGCTGGCCTCGTAGCGGATGACCGCCACCCAGTCCCACGCGTCCACGAGCATCCCGTACTCGCCGGGCCGCACGTCGCTGTAGGCGACGACGCGGCGCGCCCGCACCGACGTCGCCGTGGTCGCGATCTCCACGTACGACCCGACCTCGAGCCGGGCGGTCTCGAGGTCGGCCGGGCGGACGTTGAGCCGGATGTTGCCGAAGCGATCCACGTCCAGGACCGCACCGTGGACCCGGCCCACCGATGCGTCGGCGTCGTCGATGCTGAGGCTGGCCAGCCCTGCGACGTCGATCGGCGTGCCGATGGACTCGAGCGCCGCCCCGGCGGCCAGGTGCCCGGCCGCAGGCGCGAACACGTCGCGGCCGTGGAACACCGCGGACACCCGGGCCGACCCGACGGCCGCCGGGTCGATCTCGACCGCGGCAGTGGCGCCGCCCAGCGACTTCCAGGCCAGCGACAGGAGCCCGTTGTCGGGTCCCACGAGCTGCGGCCCCGCGGCGGTGCGCACCGCGATCGCCCGGCGGGCCGTGCCGACGCCCGGGTCCACCACGCCGAGGGCGACCGCGCCGGCGCCCGCGTACGAGAGGCCGTGCACCAGGGTCATCGCGCCGGCCTGGATGTCGTGCGGCGGGACGCCGTGGGACAGGTCCACGACGTGCGCCTCGGGGGCGATCCGCGCGATCACGAGGTGGCATACGCCGACGAACTCGTCCCGCAGCCCGAGATCGGACAGGAACACGACCGGTCCGCTCACCGCACGCCTCCGTTCATGGCCCCGCTCGTCGGCGGCGGCCCTCGCCCCGCCCGTGGTTGGGCTAGCATGACGGTTCGATGAACCAGATGTACCCCCCGTCCGACCTCGCGGCGATGGACCCGCTCGTGCTCATGAAGAACCTGGACCACGTCCGGATGACGAGCCGCCGCCTGTCCTACATCCTCCAGCAGCAGGTCCACCTGTACACCCCGGAGGCCAACGAGCTCCGGGAGCGGATCGACCGCTACGTGGAGGCCGAGCGCCAGATCGAGGGCGAGATGGCCCGGCGCCGGATCCGCGCCTGACGCAGCTCGCCCGGGTCCGCGGCTAGGCGGCCCCCGCCAGCGCCGCAGCGGCCGACGCCGAGACGCGCTCCTCCTCCGCCAGCCGCGCGGCCTCGATCGCCGCCGCCCGGGCGGCCCGCCGCGCCGCCTGCTCCTCGGCCACCACGCGCGTCACCAGCTGCGCCAGCCTCGGCGTCTCGAACAGGCTGAACCCGACCCCGATCTCCGCCAGGGCGTCGTGGCCCATGCCCCGGAACAGGCCCCGCGTCGCCACGGCGCACATCTCGTCGTACAGCTCCGGCCACCCCACACTCCGGCGCTGGTAGCAGAACCGCACGAACGCCTCGGCCTCGGGCGTCGATGGGCAGGCGGCGGGGCCGGCGGGCAGCATCGATACGGGTCCTCCTCTCCCGACGGGACGTGCGGGCTCGGGCGACAGCCGGGCGGGTCGGGCCCAGCCATCGGGCGGGTCAGCGAAGCGGCAGCCCCGGCGCACCTCCCTCGGTCCTCCCACGCCGGTGACACCCAGATGCTACGGGGTCGGCGCCCGCGGCCGGTAGGGGCTTCTCCACCATGTTGTCCCACCAGTTGTCCACACCGCCGGGCCGGCGGTGGACAGCCGGGCACGACGTCCCGAAGGCTGTGGATGCGGCCCTCCCGGAAATGCGCTAGCGCCCGGACCCCGCCGCCCGGCGCGACAGCCCGAGACCCGGGCCGGTTGACAGCCGCCAGCGCTTGTCCGGACCGAGCTCCAGGCCCTCGACCGGGTCCTCGGCGAGCAGCAGGCAGCCGTCGAGATCCACCCAGTCGGCGAGCGGCGCGACCACGGCCGACGCGGCGATCCCGATCGACGTCTCCTCCATGCAGCCGAGGAAGGTCCGGAAGCCGAGCGCCCGCGCGCGCTCCAGCATCCGCCGCGCCGGCCCGATGCCGCCGCACTTCGCCAGCTTGACGTTCACCCCGGCGACGACCCCCACCAGCGCGTCGAGATCGTCGATCGTCACCGCGCTCTCGTCGGCCACCAGGGGCAGGCGCGAGTGCCGCTGGAGCTCGCGCAGCTGGTCCAGCCGGCGCGCGGGGAACGGCTGCTCGATCAGCTCCACGCCCAGCCGCTCGAGGTCCGGCAGCATCGCCAGCGCGCCGTCGGGCGTCCAGCCGGTGTTGGCGTCCACGCGGATCGGCCCGGCGTACACCGCCCGCACCGCCTCGAGGGTCTCGACGTCCGCCGGGCCCCCCACCTTGATCTTGAGCGCCGGGAAGCCGGCCGCACGGCGAGCGCGCACCGCCACGACCGCCGGCGCGTCGATCCCCAGCGTGAAGTCCGTGGGCGGGATCTCGCCCGGCACCCCGACCAGGTCGCGCACCGGCAGGCCCAGGCGCTTGCCCACGAGGTCGTGGAGCGCGATGTCGATGGCGCACTTCGCGGCCCCGTGGTGCCCGATCGCCGCCGCCATCCGCCCGCCCGCGGCGTCGAGCGCGGCACGCGCCCCCGGCAGCGGGCCCCGGAGCCCGTCCGCGAGCGGCGCCAGCGCGTCCAGGAGCAGCGGCACGACGGCGGCCATGGTCTCGGGCGTCTCGCCGTAGTAGCTGTCCGGGTAGCCCTCGCCCAGCCCGACGGGGCCGGCCGGGCCGTCCGCCTCGTCACGCAGCTCGGCGATCACCGTCGTGACCCGGCGGCCCTCCCCGTGCGAGGCCCGGGCGATGACGAACGGATCGCGCAGCGGCAGCCGGAGCGTCTCGAGCCGGACCGAGAGCGTCATCCGCCGGTGCCGTGCCGCTCGCCCGGCTCCGGCTCGGGCTCGTCGGCGAGCGTGACCCACGGCAGGCCGTCCACCGCGGCCTCGATCTCGCGCCACAGCGCCTCGCCCCCGAACCGGAGCGGGTCGTCGCACGGCAGCCCGGTCTCGGCCGCCGTCGCGGCGATCACCCGGCGGGCCTCGGCCTCGTCGTGGAGCAGCGAGGTGTTGAGCGCCACCGCGACGACCTTCGACGGCGCGACCAGCGCCGCCACCTGCTCGTGGAGGGCGATGAACCCGGGCAGCGGCGCGATCGGGAACCGCGCCTCGGGCAGGTGGTCGAAGTCGTGGTCCGCCATCCCGGGCTTGTGCACCAGCACCATCGCGTGGGGCGTGGCGCCATGGATCAGCCCCAGCGTCACGCTGCTGTAGGCGGGGTGGTCCAGCGAACCCTGCCCCTCCACGATGACCCAGTCGCCGCGCGCCTCGCCGTCCTCGACCAGCCACTCGACCGTGCCCTGGAGGAAGTCCGCGATCACGCGGTCCACGGCCACGCCCCAGCCGTCGATCATCATCCCGGTCTGCCCCGTGGGCACGAACGAGGCGGATCGCCCGGCGGCCTGCGCCGCGCGGCGCAGCTCCAGCGCGACCGACATCTTGCCGATCGCGCAGTCCGTGCCGACCGTCAGCAGCACCCGCTTGCCCGTGCCGTGCCGCCGCCCCACCGCCGTGTCCGTCCGCTCCGGCGGCCGGCGATAGTCCACGATCCGCACGCCGGCGGCCCGCGCCAGCTCGGCGAGCTCCGGGTCGTCGCCCAGGAACGTGTGCAGGCCCGAGTGGATGTCGAGGCCGGACCGGATGGCGGACACGATGGCCTGGCGCCAGGCGTCGGGCAGCTTGCCGCCGGTCGGCGCGATGCCGATCAGCAGCGCGTTCGCCCGGGGCAGGAACCCGAGGGCATCGTTGAGGGTCGCGACGATCGGGATGTCGTACCGCCCCGAGTCACCCAGCCACTCCCGGACGTTGCGGCCGGCCTGCGTGGAGTCGACCACGGCCACCACGCGGTCGCTGCCGAAGCGGATCACGCCCATCGCCGTCTTGCCGTGGTGGAAGCCGAAGTTGCCCTCGGCGAGGATCACGAGGCGGCGCTCGGGTGTCTGGGGCATCGACCGTCCGGGGCTGCGAGGGGGACGGCCCCGAGTCTAGGCGAACCGAAGCGCCCCCGCGGCACGGTCCGGCGAGTCAGGTCGGCGGCGCCTCTGCCTCGCACAGTCGCCGGAGCGTCTCCAGCTCACCCCGCATCTGGCGACGAACCCGCCGGCGGACCAGCGGCTCGAGCAGGAACGTGAGCCGTCCGGGCAGCCGGATGTCCACGTCGACGGCGACGTTGGTCCCGTCCGCGGTCGGCGCGAGGTGGTACCGCGAGGCGACGCTGATCCCGCCGCCGTCCAGGTCGAACGCGATCTGCTCGTTGGGCACGCACGCCGCGACGCGACCCCGCATCTCGACCGAGCCTCGGCCGCGTCCCAGCCACTCGCGGAACTCGGTGCCGACAAGGTCAGCCGTCTCGTTCGTGACCTCGTACCCGGTTACGTCGGGCTGCCAGCGCCGTGCGCGCTCGGGGTCGGCGATCCACCCGAAGACGACTTCGGGGGCGCGCCCGATGGCGATCGCGTCGGAGACGTGCATCGCGGGATCGTCGGGCGGTCACCTGACCGCGACAAGGGCCGGTCGGTTCCTCTGATCGGCGAGGTTGCGAGGAGGAACGGTCTCGGGTCCCGGCGAACGGAAACGCCCCCGGGGCGCGGTCCGGGGGCGTCGGGATGGGTCCCTGGTACCGCATACCGGATTCGAACCGGTGATCTCCGCCTTGAGAGGGCGGTGTCCTGGGCCTCTAGACGAATGCGGCGCTGGTCGGTCCGGCAGGCCGGGCCGGTGGGCGAGGATACCAAGAGGCCGCCGGTTTGGGCAAACGTCGAGTGCCCGCCAGCGACGGCTCCGCGGTCGGCGGCCTCAGAGCCGGTTGGCCTCCAGGAACCCGCGCAGCGTCTCGGCCACCTGGAGGTAGCTGTGCTCGCCCAGCACGAGGCCGAAGTGCGAGTGCGCCCCGAAGGGCTCATAGGCGGCGTCCAGCCACTCGGCGAGCCGCTCCACGTCCGGCTCCGGCACGTAGCGGTCGAGGCCACCACCGATCACCAGCCGCGGCACGTCCGGCAGCGCGCCCCGGTCGACCGGCACGCCGCCCAGGACCTGGCGCTTGGCGCGCCCGGACTCGAACGCCTTCTGGCCCAGCAGGTGCCCGATCCGGAGCACGTCGGCGAGCGTGAGGTCCCGGTGCTCGCGGACGAGCTTCTCCGGGAGCGTGTCCCAGCCCAGCATCTCGCGCCCGTACGCGTCTGGGACGTCCCGGACGACGTGCGGCCGGACGGGGTCGCGGAGGTCCCTGGGCAGCTCGGGGGCGATCAGCACGTAGGACGAGACCGGCGCCCGCTCGATGGCCTTGAGCACCAGCAGCGCGCCCAGCCCGTGCCCCACGGCGACCACGCCGGCCCCCAGCCGCTCCATCGCCGCGACGACGTCCTCCGTGTACGTCTCGATGTCCAGCGCCGCCGGATCCGCGGTCTGCGACCAGTAGTGGTTGCGCAGGTTGAGCGCGTGCCCCTCCCAGCCCCGCGCGGCGAAGTGGTGCAGGTAGCGCTCCCAGACCCACGAGCCGCCGAGCTCGCCGTGGACGAACAGGATGGGCTTGCGACGCGACCGGCGCTCGGGCAGCCAGGACTCGACGTACAGGCCGCGGTCGGCCAGCTCGATCTCGTCCTTGCGCACGGGTCGGCCGTTGGGCGGCGGGGTGGTGCCGCGGCCGAGGAGCCTGTCGTGGGGGTTCAGGTCGTTCATCGCTTCCGGATGGGGCCCTACCACTCGTGCGGGTTGAGCACGAGCCCGGTCAGGGCCTTGGGATAGAAGTAGGTGGACTTCTGGGGCATCACGTCGCCGTCCCGAGCGACCGCGAGGATCGCGGCGACCGGCGTCGGCTCGAGCAGGAACGCGGCATCGGCGCCGGCCTCGCCCGCGGCGACCCGCGTCGCCGCCTCGGTCGCCGACTTCGTATAGGCGATCCGGTCGCCGCCGGCCACCGCCGCCGAGTCGATGCCCGCCAGCGCCTCGAGCGCGGCCCCGAGCAGCGACACGTCCAGCGACCGGAGGGCGGCACCGCCGGCCGGCAGCAGCGGCGCGAATGCGTCCCGCCGGGCGACCAGCTGCCATGCACCCTCCCGCGTGACCAGGCCCAGCCGGCCCTCGCCACCGGCCAGCTCGCCCGCCGCCTCGAACCGGCCGACGAGCGTCTCGCGCCTCGCGGGCGTGACCTCGAACAGGCTCCCGAGCCCGTCGTGCAGGGCGGCGAGCCCAGCCTCGCCGAGGCCGCGGACCACCCGGTGCGTCGGCAGCACGGTGATCGCGTCCGCCGCGTCGAGGAACAGCATGAGCAGGAAGTCGAACGGCGGGTCCGGCTCGCACGAGCGGGTCATCCGCCGCTCGTCGCGGTAGCGGAGCGCCGTCTCGTAGCGGTGGTGGCCATCCGCGATGACCACCGGCCCGGCGCCCGCGGCCGCCACCAGCGCCGCCACCGCGCCGTCCGGGCGGCCGTCCTCGGCGACGGCCCACAGCCGGTGGCCCGTCCCGTCGTCGTCGGTGACGGACACGAGCGGATCGCCCGACGCCACCTCGGCGAGGCGCGCCGCGGCGGCCCGGCCGGGATCCTCGAACAGCCCCACGACCGGGGAGGTGTTGACCCCCGTCGCCCGCAGCAGGCGGTAGCGGTCCTCCTTCGGGCCGGACAGCGTGCGCTCGTGGGGCAGGACGCCCCCGCCGGGGCCGAACGGCTCGAGCCGCAGCCGGCCGAAGAACCCGCGCTGCGTCCGCTCCAGCGCCGTACCGGGTACCCGGTACGCCTGCTCGTACGCGTACAGCGACGGCCGCGGGTCCTTGCGCAGCGTCCCGTCCGAGCGCCAGGCGGCCAGCCAGCGCGCAACGCGCCGGTACCGCTCGTCGGGCTCCTCGCCCGGGTCCCCGTGCGGCAGGTCCAGGCGCACGGCGTTGCGCGGATGGCGCCCCAGCAGCCGGTGCTCGAGCTCCGGCCCGATCACGTCGTACGGCGGGGCGACCAGCGGGCCGACATCGCCCACGACGTCCGGGTCGTAGCGCAGCGCGCGGAAGGGGCGGATGTCGGGCACGGGTTCCTCTGGGGGCGCCGGAGACGCGCGCGGGGCACGGCGGTGCGCGAACGGAGCCGGGGCCCCAGCATCGTACGATAGGCGCGCCCGGACGGCCACCGACCCGCGGGGGCGGCCCAGGATTCCGTTACCCGGGGGTTACACGCGTGCAACTTTTCCGTCGACGTGCACGTCGATGCTCAGACCGTTCACCGTCCGCTGGTCGAGGAGCCTGCGTGCCCCGTCCTTCCCCGAGCCGCATTGCCAGGGCCGCCCTCGGCGTGCTGGCGGCCGCGTCCCTCCTGCTGGGCGCGCTCCCCGTCCCGGCGGCTGCGGCCGAGGGCCTCACGATCGAGGCCCACGCCCTGCTCCAGGGCCACGTCCGCTCCGGCTCCTGGTTCGCGGTGGCGGTGGACCTCTCGAACGGCGGCCCGACCGTCACCGGCGAGCTGCGGATCGCCGGTGGCATCGACTCCCGGACCCGGTTCGGCACCCCGGTCGAGCTGGCCACCGGCTCGCGCAAGCAGTACCTCCTGTATGCCCTGCCGCCAACGTTCGGCGGCAACATGACCGTCGAGCTCGTGAGCGGCGACCAGCAGGTCGCCAAGGCCACGGTGGCCATCGCCCTCCACGACCAGACCCAGCTCGTGGTCGGGGTCATGGCGGAGAACCCTGGCCGGATCGTCGGCGAGCTGGACCTCCTGCCGTCCCAGAACGGCACCCAGCCCACGATCGTCCCCCTCACGCCGGCCGACCTCCCCGAGCGCCTCCAGGCGTGGTCCGCCCTGGACCGGATCGTGTGGCAGGACGTGGACGCGTCCGCGCTCACACCCGGCCAGATGGAGGCGCTGCGGGGGTGGATCGCGGGCGGCGGGCGCCTCGTCATCGTCGGCGGGACGTCCGGCGCCGATGCGCTCAACGCGTTCCCGGACGAGCTGCTCCCCTTCCGCCCGACCGCCATCCTGGACATCGACCCGTCGGCGGTCCGCCCCGTCCTCGGCGGGCTGCCCGAGGGAGCGACCGCCCTGACCGCGCTGTCCGGCGAGCTGTCGCGCGGCCGCGAGCTGGCGAGCTCCGGCGACCGCGTGATCGCGGCCGACATGGCCTTCGGCGCCGGGTCCGTGACGATCCTCGGCTTCGACCCGACGACCTCCTGGATCGCCGAGGGCGAGGCGTGGGACGCGCCGCTGTGGCGGCGGATGCTGCCGACCCGCTCCGGGGGCACGGTCTCGCTGACCGACGACTCGACGATCGTGGGCGCTGTCTCGAACCTGCCCAGCCTCGCGCTGCCGCCCATCGGCGGGCTGATCGTGCTGCTGATCGGCTACATCATCCTGATCGGCCCGGTGAACTACCTCGTCCTGCGCTGGCTCGACCGGCGCGAGTGGGCATGGATCACCGTCCCGGCCCTGATCGTGGTGTTCGCCGTGGGCTCGTTCGGCTTCGGTGCCATCCTGCGGGGCTCGGACGTGATCGTCCACGAGGTCGCGATCGTCCGCGGCGCCCCGGGCACGGACCAGGCGATCGCCCAGTCGTATCTCGGCGTGTTCAGTCCGTCGCGCGCCTCGTTCCAGGTCCGGGTGCCCGGCAACGCGCTGCTGGCTGCACCGATGAACGGCGACATCTTCGGCAGCGGCGCGGCGTCCAGCCTGGACGTGCTCCAGGGCGACCCGTCGCGGATCCGGGACCTCAACGTGGGCTACGGCTCGCTGCGCACGGTCCGCGCCGAGGCGCAGACCACCGGTCCCAACGTCACGGCCGACCTGCGGCTCGAGAACAACAAGATCGTGGGCACCATCACCAACCGCTCGGACCGGACGCTGGTCGCCCCCGCTCTCGTATTCGGTGCCTCGTCCACGAACCTCAAGGACCTCGCCCCGGGCGCGACCGCGGAGGTGAGCCTGACGCTGACCACGAACCCGCTCAACCAGGCCTCGCTGTCGGACCGCGTGGTCGGCCAGATCGCGTGGGACTTCAACGGCGGCATCTCGAGCGAGGGCGAGCAGCGCAAGCTCGTCCGCCGCTCCATCCTCGACCAGCTCTCGTTCGACCCGATGACGGGCTTCCAGTCGTCGTTCGCGTCGGACTCGCCAGTGCTGCTCGCGTGGGGCCAGGACCCCGTCGTCCCGATGGAGATCGAGGGCGTCCGCGTGCGCCGGGTGGCCAACATCCTGTACCAGGTCCCCGTCGCGCTGACCGTGGGCGGCGAGGTCACGTTCCGCAGCGACCTCCTGCGGACCAGCGTCGTCGAGGTCAACGCCAACTTCTTCTCCAAGGACCCCTGGACGATCAGCTTCGGCACCGGCAACGCGCGCCTCTCCTTCCGGCCGCTGCCCTTCGACGGCACCTTCACGCCCAGGCAGGTCGTGGTGGCGATGACGTTCGGCGGCGACATCACGATCCCGTCCGGCAACCCCAAGCCCCTCGAGGAAGAGGTGCGCTGCGACCCGGCCGAGGATGCCTGCATCACGCCCCAGGACGGCCTGCCGGACATCGACGTGCTCGACGTCCGGACGGGGCAGTGGGTCCAGTTCACGCACATGCAGCAGGGCGTGGCCTACGAGCTGGTGGACGCCGGCCGCTGGGTGGACCCGGCCAGCGGCGAGGTCCAGGTCCGCTTCGTCAACGAGCGCCAGGAGGGCATCGGGTTCCAGTTCCCGATCTCGATCTCGGGGGTGATCCGGTGAGCGGGATCGTGACGGCTCGCGGCCTCGTCAAGCGCTACGACCGCACCCTCGCCGTCGCCGGGCTCGACCTCGACATCGCAGAGGGCGAGATCTTCGGGCTGGTCGGCCCCAACGGCGCCGGCAAGACCACGACGCTGCGCATCCTGGCCACGCTGCTGGTGCCCGACGCGGGCGATGCCGAGATCGGGGGCGCCTCCGTGCGCCGGAACCCCAACGACGTGCGGCGCGTCCTCGGGTTCATGCCGGACGTGTTCGGGGTCTACGACGACATGAAGGTCTGGGAGTACCTGGACTTCTTCGCCCGCTGCTACGGGATCCCGGCCGACCGGCGGCGGCGGATGATCGGCGACCTGCTGGAGCTGGTCGACCTGGGCCCCAAGCGCGACACGTACGTCCAGGGCCTGTCGCGCGGCATGCAGCAGCGGCTGTGCCTCGCCCACACCCTCGTCCACGACCCCCAGGTGCTGCTCCTCGATGAGCCGGCGTCGGGCCTCGACCCGCGCGCCCGGGTGGAGCTCCGGGAGCTGTTGCGCGAGCTCCGGTCGCTGGGCAAGACCATCCTCGTCTCCTCGCACATCCTCCCCGAGCTCGAGGAGCTGTGCACGTCCGTGGCGATCATCGACCGCGGCCAGGTGCTGGTCCACGGCCGGGTGGCGGACATCGAGCGCCGGTTGCGCGTGGGGGCGGTGTTCCGCGCCCGGGTCCTCGCCGAGGGCGAGGCGCTCGACGCGGCCCGGACCTGGTTCGCCGGCCAGCCCGACGTGGTGACCGCGGAGATCCTGTCCGACGGCACGATCGAGATCGGCTTCCACGGCGACGACGAGGGAGCCGCCCGGCTGCTCGCCGCCGCGGTCGGCAGCGGCCTGCGGATCGTCTCGTTCGCCCGCGCGGCGAGCGACCTCGAGGAGCTGTTCCTCCAGGTCACCGCACCGGACCCGGTGATCGCCACACCCCCGCCGGCGGCCCCCGCCGCGACCCAGACGGGGTGGCGGACGTGAGCGCCTTGAGCCAGCCGCGGGCCCGCCGCCCGTTCGGCGCCGCGCGCGACGTCGTCAACGGCATCGTCGCCGTGGGCGTGAAGGAGCTGCGAGGACGGATGCGCGGCCGGCGGGCGTTCGTCGTGCTGACGATCCACCTGCTGCTGGTCGCCGGCTTCGCGTGGATGGTCGAGAGCTTCGCCGAGCGGACGGTGACGTCCAACTTCGGCTCGACGTTCTCGGCCTCGGCGGACATCGGCCGCGCCCTGTTCACGGGCCTGATGCTCCTGCTCACGCTGATCGTGCTCGTGCTCGCCCCCGCCTCCACCGCCGGCGCCATCAGCCTCGAGCGCGAGAAGCAGACGCTCGACCTGCTGGCCACCACGCCGATCTCGTCACTCGCCATCGTGCTCGGCAAGCTGCTGTCCGCGCTGACCTGGGTGTTCCTGCTGCTGGCGGCCTCGATCCCGGTCACCGCGCTGGTGTTCACCTTCGGCGGCGTGGGACCGGAGGACGTGGTCCGCGGCTACGTCGTGCTGCTGGGGACGGCGATCGGCTTCGGCGCGATCGGGCTGTTCGTGTCGGCGCTCGTGAAGCGCACCCAGGCCGCGACGGTGATCAACCTGGTGACCGTGATCACGCTCACGGTGGGCACCACGATCGTGTTCATCTTCTGGACCGCCATGACCGGCTCGCAGGGGTTCCTGCCGGACCAGCCGGGCGGCGTCCGGGACCAGGGACTGCTCGCCAGCCTCACGCGGCGGCCGCCGGAAGCCCTGATGTACCTCAACCCGTTCGTGGCCCAGCTGGACGTCGTGTGCGGCACGGAGACCGGCTTCGGGACCACCTGCCAGGTGATCAGCGGCGTGACCGCGCGCGACCTCGCGAACGTCGGGTTCGACGAAGCGCAGTTCGGGGTTGCCCGCGACAGCTTCTGGCCCCGCAGCCTGATCGCGATGGGCGTGACCTCACTGCTGCTCATCGTCCTGTCCGTCCAGCTCGTATCGCCGACTCGGCGCTGGCGCCTCCGCCTGCCACGCCCACGCCGCCGGCCAGCAGGGAGTGACGCCTGATGCCGACGCTGCACCTCCGCCAACGCCTCCGCGGGCTCGCGCCGAGGCCCACCACGGATCCCCGGCCGGACTTCGTGCCGTCGGACCCGGCGACGCTGGGCGTCGCGCTCGACCCGGCGCTCGCGGAGCTGCGGGGCACGGTCGTCCGCCACCGCCGGCGCCTGTGGCTGCGCCGCTCGGTGCGGCGGGCCTGGTTCGTCCTGG
>JBFMAT010000060.1:0-18612 GCA_040755495.1 Chloroflexota bacterium | reverse complement strand
CCCCCGCCCGACACCCCGTCCGACACCACGCCCGACACCCCGTCCGACACCACGCCCGACGCCCCGCCCGACACCCAAGCCGACCGTCAAGCCGACGCCCAAGCCGACGGCGCCGCCGCCGGTGGCGATCCTCGCGTGCTCGGTATCGGGCTTCGAGGTTACGTGCGACGGCAGTGGCTCGGCGAACACGGTCAGCGGGACGACATACACCTGGGTCTTCGAGAGCGGGTCCACCAAGTCCGGCAAGGTCGTGAGCTACACGTACGAGACCGCCGGCACATACACCGTCACGCTCACGGTGACGAACCCCAACGGCAAGAAGTCCACAGACACGACAGCGGTGAACGTACCCTCATGATCACCCGACGCCTGACCTCGATCGTCCTCGCCGCCCTGCTGACCGTGGGCGTCGCGCCGCCGCCCGCGCTGGCGCTCGTGCCTCCGGTCGCCACGCCGGTCGTCGACGCCACCAACGAGGACGTGCCCGTCCTGCTCACGCTCACGGCCGCGGACGTCGACGGCGGCGCCATCGCGAGCTTCCAGGTCGTGGGCGGCTCCGAGGTCAACGGCACGGTCGGCGCGCCGGGTGTCCCGAACTGCGCGGCGCTCCCCACCTGCACGGCCGCGGTGACGTTCACGCCGACCGCGGATGTCAGCGGCACCGGCGGCTTCTCGTTCACGGCCACCGACGACCAGGGCGACACTTCGCTGCCGGCGACCGCGACGATCACGATCAACCCGGTCAACGACGACCCGACGGCGGTGGACGACGGCGCGACCGTCGACGAGGACGCCGGCGCGACCCAGATCCTCGTGCTGGCCAACGACGAGATCGCGCCCGACACGGGCGAGAGCCTGGTCGTGACGGGCGTCACCGACCCGCCGAACGGCACCGCCACCTTCGCCGCCGGCAGCGTCTCGTACACCCCAGATCCGGACCACTTCGGCGCCGACAGCTTCGACTACGCGATCGGCGACGGGAACGGCGGCGTGGACACGGGCACCGTGAACGTCACCGTGAATGGCGTGAACGACGCCCCGACCTTCTCGAAGGGCGCCGACGAGACGGTGGCCGAGGATGCCGGGCCGCAGACGGTCGCCGGCTGGGCGACGGGCATCGCCCCAGGCGCGACGAACGAGAGCGGCCAGACCCTCACCTTCGCCGCGACCCCCGCCAACGCCGCGCTGTTCTCGGCGGGCCCGGCGATCAGCGCCACCGGCACGCTGACCTACACCCCCGCCGCGAACGCCTACGGCAGCACGAGCGTGAGCGTGTCGCTCCAGGACAACGGGGGCACCGCCAACGGCGGCTCGAACACGAGCGGAAGCCAGTCGTTCGCAATCACCATCGACAACACGAACGACGCCCCCAACGCCGTCGACGACGAGGCGACCGTGGCCGAGGACGCCGGCGCGACGCCGATCAACGTCCTGGCCAACGACACCTGGCTGCCGGATCCGGCGGAGACGCTCACGGTGACCGGGGTCACGCAGCCCGCGGGCGGCGCGGTGACGTTCACCGCCGGCGGCGTCTCGTTCACCCCGAACCCGGGCTTCAACGGCGCCACCAGCTTCGGCTACACGATCTCGGACGGTCACGGCGGCACCGACACGGCGACCGTCGGCGTCACCGTCACGGCCGACAACGACCCGCCGACCGCGAACAACGACGCGACGACGATCCTCGAGGACGCCACGACCACCACGATCGACGTCCTGGCCAACGATTCCACCGCCCCGGACACCGGCGAGACCCTGACGGTCACCAATGTCGGGCTGGCGGGCAAGGGGACGGCGGCCATCGCCGGCGACGGCCTGTCGGTGACGTACACGCCGAACGCCAACGCCAACGGCGCGGACGCCTTCACGTACACGATCAGCGACGGCAACGGCGGCTCGGACACGGCCACGGTCTCGATCACGATCACGGCGGTCAACGACGACCCGACGGCCCTGGCCGACACCCTCACGGTGGCCGAGGACTCGGGCACGACGTCCAACATCGACGTGCTCGGCAATGACTCCAGCACCCCGGACGGGCCCGAGACGCTGACCGTGACCGCGGTGGGCGGCGCGAGCCACGGCACGACCGCGCTGCACGCGACGCAGGGCGTTCGCTACACGCCCGCCGCGGACTACCACGGCGCCGACTCGTTCAGCTACACGATCTCCGACGGCAACGGGGGCAGCGCCACGGCCACGGTCAACGTCGCCGTGACCTCGGTCAACGACCCGCCGGCCGCCGGCACCGACACGCCCACGGTCGCCGAGGACTCGGTCGACAACGTGATCGGCGTGCTGGCCAACGACACCGGGGCACCCGACACCGGCGAGGTGCTGTCGGTCACGGCGGTCAGCCAGCCGGCGAACGGCACGACGACGCTGGTCGCCGGCGTGGTCCGCTACACGCCCGACCCGCAGTTCGCGGGAGCCGACACCTTCACCTACACGCTGTCCGACGGCAACGGCGGGACCGACACGGGCACGGTCAACGTGACCGTGACGCCCGCCAACGACAACCCGACGGCAAACGACGACACGCCGCCGGCGATCCTCGAGGACGCGGCCGCGACGGTGATCGACGTCCTGGGCAACGACACCGCGGCTCCCGACACCGGCGAGACGCTCGCCGTCACCGACGTCGGCGACCCCGCCCACGGGACGACGAAGCTGGTCACCGGCGTCGTGCGCTACCAGCCGGTCGCCAACTACAACGGCGGCGACAGCTTCAGCTACACGATCTCCGACGGCAACGGCGGCAGCGACACGGCCACCGTCACGATCACCGTGACGCAAGTCAACGACGCACCCTCGTTCACCGGGGGCGCGGACCAGACCGACCTCGAGGATGCCGGCGCCCAGAGCATCGCCGCGTGGGCCACGGGGATCTCCGCGGGCCCGGCCGACGAGGCCGGCCAGACGCTCTCGTTCACCGTCACCTGCGACAACACGGCGCTGTTCAGCGTCCAGCCCGCGGTCGCCGCGAACGGCACCCTCACCTACACGCCGGCCGCCAACGCCAACGGCGCGGCCACCGTGTCCGTCCGGATCAACGACACCGGCGGCACGGCCAACGGCGGAGTGAACCAGAGCGCCATCCAGACGTTCACGATCACCGTGACCGCCGTGAACGATGCTCCTTCGTTCACCAAGGGCGCGAACCAGGCCGACCTCGAGGATGCGGGCGCGCAGAGCGTCGTCGGCTGGGCCAGCGCCATCAGCGCGGGGCCCGCCAACGAGAGCGCCCAGACCGTCGCGTTCGAGATCGCGTCCAACACCAACACCGCGCTGTTCAGCGTCCAGCCCGCGGTCGCCGCCAACGGCACGCTGACCTACACGCCGGCCGCCAACGCCAACGGCAGCGCCACGGTCGGTGTCAGGATCACGGACACCGGCGGCACGGCCAACGGCGGAGTGAACCAGAGCGCGATCCAGACGTTCACCATCACCGTCACCGCAGTCAACGACGCCCCGGCCTTCACCAAGGGCGCCGACCAGTCCCTCCTCGAGGACGCCGGCGCGCAGAGCATCGCCGCCTGGGCAACGGGCATCTCCGCCGGTCCGGCCAACGAGACCGGCCAGGCGCTCACGTTCGCGGTCACCAACAACACCAACACGGCGCTGTTCAGCGTCCAGCCCGCGGTCGCCGCCGACGGCACCCTCACCTACACGCCGGCCGCCAACGCCAACGGCTCGGCCACGGTCACCATCCAGCTCTCGGACGACGGCGGTACGGCGAACGGCGGCGACGCCACCAGCGCCAGCCAGCAGTTCACGATCACCGTCACCGCGGTCAACGACGTTCCCGCCTTCACCAAGGGCGCCGACCAGGCCGACCTCGAGGATGCGGGCGCCCAGACCGTCCCCGGCTGGGCGACGGGGATCAGCCGCGGACCCGCTGACGAGGCCGCCCAGGCGCTCACGTTCGCGGTCACGAGCAACACCAACACCGCGCTGTTCAGCGTCCAGCCGGCCATCGCCACCAACGGCACCCTGACCTACACGCCGGCAGCCAACGCCAACGGCTCCGCCACCATCGAGTTCCGCCTGGTCGATGACGGCGGCACGGCCGGCGGCGGCCAGGACACCAGCGCCACCCAGTCGTTCATCATCACCGTCACCGCGGTCAACGACGCCCCGGCCTTCACCGGGGGCGCCGACCAGGCCCTGCTCGAGGACGCCGGCGCCCAGACCGTCCTCGGCTGGGCCACGGGGATCTCCGCGGGCCCGGCCGACGAGGCCGGCCAGACGCTGAGCTTCAGCGTCACCAACACCAACGCAGCCCTGTTCGGCGCCCAGCCTGCCGTCGCCGCCGACGGCACCCTGACCTACGCGCCGGCCGCCAACGCCAACGGCGCGGCCAGCGTCTCGGTGCGCATCGTCGACAGCGGCGGCACGGCCAACGGCGGGGTGAACCAGAGTGCGATGCAGGCGTTCACCATCACCGTCACCGCCGTCAACGACGCGCCCTCCTTCACCAAGGGCGCCGACCAGGAGGCGCCCGAGGACGCCGCGCTCCAGACCGTCCCCGGCTGGGCCGGCGCCATCAGCCGCGGCCCCGCCGACGAGGCCGCCCAGGTGCTCAGCTTCGAGATCACCGGCATCGACGACCCCACCCTGTTCGCCGTCGCGCCCGCGGTGGATCCGGCGACCGGCACCCTGACCTACGACCCGGCAACCAACCGCACCGGCGCAGCGGTCATCTCCATCCGCCTCGTCGACAGCGGCGGCACGGCCAACGGGGGGGCGAACGCGAGCCCGATCGAGGCGTTCACGATCACGGTCCAGGGTGCGAACGACCCGCCGATCGCCGCCAACGACATCGCCACCGTGCGGCTCGCCGGTCCCACGGCGATCGACGTCCGCGCCAACGACAGTGGCGGTCCCAACGAGGCAGGCGATCCGTACCTGATCACCGCGGTCCGGGAGGGCTCCCGCGGCATCCTCACGATCACCGGCGGCGGCACGGGCCTCACCTACGACCCGATCGGCTGCACGACCGGGTCCGACACCTTCAGCTACACGCTCACCGACGGCGGCGGCCAGACCGACACGGCCACCGTGCTGGTCACGATCGCCGGCCCCAGCGCCTACCCGGTCGCGGACGGGCCGCGGCCGCTGTTCGTGTCCAACAGCACGATCGGGTCCAAGGTGCCCGTGAAGCTCGCCTGGTGCGGGCTCACGAGCGGCACGACCGTGCGCAACTACCGGCTGTACCAGAGCGCCAACGGCGGTGCGTTCACGACGGTCATCTCGTCCACGACCACGGCGTCGTCCACGCGCACCCTGTCCGTGTCACCCACCAGCTACCAGTTCCGCGCCCGCGTGGTGGACAACAAGGGCCGCGTCGCGTACGGAACCGGCCCGCGGTTCCGGGTCGTCCGGTACCAGGACGCCAGCGCCGCGATCGCGTACTCCTCGGGCTGGTCGAGGGCGACGTCCAGCAACCTGTCTGGCGGCAGCTCCAGGTTCACGAAGTCGGCCGGCGGGTCGGCCACCTTCACCTACACCGGCCGCTCGTTCGCGATCGTCGGCACCAAGGGCTCGGGCCGCGGCAGCTTCAACGTGTACGTGGACGGCGTGCGCGTCACGCCGACGGCCGTGAGCACGCGCGCGTCCCGGACGCTGTACCGGCGCGTGCTGTACCAGCGCTCGATGCCCTTCGGGGCCCACACCGTGCGGATCGTCGCTTCCGGGAACGGCCGGTTCGACCTCGACGCGATCCTCACGATCGCCGCCGGATAGCCCTCGTAGCGCCTCCGCGGACCGTCCCGTGCAACCCGAATCGGCACGGTTCTGGTCCCCGGTGGCCTCTGGTATAGTCACCCGCGCGGTGAACGGTCGCCCATGAACGACGGCCTCGGGTATCTCGCCCTCTTCTCCGAGATCGGGCTGGTCCTCCTGGTCACGACCCTCGCCGGAGTGGCGGCGGGCTACTGGCTGGACCAGCAGCTCGGAACCCTGCCGATCTTCGTCCTCGTCGGCTTCTTCGCCGGCGCCGGGACCGGGGCGGTCGGGATCCACCGCCTCATCACACGGTTCCTGAAGCGGTTCGAGTAAGCCGGCCACGGAACGGGCTCACGAGCGTGGACCCCGGCCCGCGCTCCTGCTTGGAGGAAACGTGACGAGCGTCACCCGGATCGAAGGACCCGGTCGATGAAGCGCCGCGACCGCATCATCGCGGTCCTCCTGGCGATCGCCGTCGTCAACGTCGTGGCGTTCGTCCTGTTCCCGCCGTTCGATCCGAAGCCGGCGGCCGGCATCGACCCGTCGACCTGCGCCTACCCGGTGTGCTTCATCAACGGCAACCTGGAGCTGCCCGCCCCCCACGTCGTGTTCCCGGTGGGGCACCACTCGCCGCCCGGCCTGATCATCTTCGACATCAGCATCTCGTCCACGATCCTCACGATGTGGATCGTGGCCGCCGTCGTCCTGCTCACGCTCGTGCTGCTCACCCGCGGCAGCCGGATGGTCCCCCACGGCCGGCAGAACGTCGCCGAGTGGGTCTACGAGACCCTCGAGGCGTTCGGCACCTCCCTCGGCGGTCCAGGCGCGAAGCCGTACATCCCGCTGTTCGCCGCCTTCTTCCTGTTCATCCTGCTGTCCAACTGGAGCGGGCTCATTCCGCCGGTCGGCAAGGTGACGTTCCTGCGGGCGCCCACCAGCGACGTCAACATCACCATCGGGCTCGCGCTCGTCGCGTTCGGGTTCTTCGAGTACCAGGGCTTCCGGGCACTGGGCATCCGCGGCTACCTGTCCAAGTTCTTCCCGCTGGGGGAGTTCCGGAAGGGGATCGGGGCCGGGCTCATCGCGATGTTCGTGGGCCTGGTCGAGCTCCTGCTCGAATTCGTCAAGCCCGTCACGCTGTCGATGCGTCTGTTCGGCAACATCTACGGCGGCGAGGTCGCCCTGGGCGTCATGACCGCCCTCACCGTCGCCTTCATCCCCGTGGCCCTGTACGCGCTGGAAGTGATGCTCAACCTGGTGCAGGCCCTGATCTTCAGCACGCTGACGCTCATGTTCACGCTCGCCGCCATCGAGCATCACGGCGACGAGCACGACGAGACGCACGAACCCCACGCCACCCCCGTGGAACCCGACCTCGTGGCGGCCGGGGCGCACTGACCAACCCAGGCACCTGAACCCGGCCAACCCCGGGTCGAACGGAGGAAGACTCACGATGGAAGCTATTGGCGCCGGTCTCGCCGCTCTCGGCGTCCTCGGCCCGGGCATCGGCATCGGCATCCTCGCCGGCATGTCGAGCAGCGCGATCGGCCGCAACCCGGATGCCGCCGGCCAGATCCGCGGCCTCGCGATCATCCTCGCGGCCTTCGCTGAAGGCCTCGGCGTGCTCGCGATCGTCGTCGGCCTGCTCGCGATCTTCGTCCTCGGCGGCCAGGGCTGATCGTGGACGCCATCGCCCTCCTCCGTGAGGGCGTCCGGCAGGTCGCCCTGCTCGCGGCAGAGGGCGGCGAGGCGGCGGCCGAATCGGAGCCGTTCCAGATCAACCTGTTCTGGGTGATCGTTGCGGCGAGCACGTTCGTCATCTTCTTCGTGCTGGTGCGGGAGTTCGCGTTCTCCGGCCTCGCGAAGACCCTGGAGGACCGGCGCGAGCGCATCGAGCAGGGGCTCAAGGACGCCGAGCAGGCCCGTCGCGACCGCGAATCGGCCGAGCAGGAGCGGCTGGCCGCCCTCCAGGAGGCCCGCCGCGAGGCGAACGAGATCATCAACCGCGCCCAGAAGGTCGCGGCGGAGACCCGGGAGCAGGACATCGCCGCCACCCGCGAGGAGCTGGGCCGCATGCGCGAGCGCGCCGTGGCCGAGATCGACGCGGAGAAGCAGCGTGCCATCACGGAGCTCCGCGCGGAGGTCACCGACCTCGCCCTCGCGGCCGCGGGCCGCGTGGTCGGCGATTCGATGACCGGCGACCGCCAGCGCAAGCTGGTCGCGGACTTCCTGGCCGAATCCTCCGCCGCCGGCGGATCGAACAACTGATGGCCCGCCCCGTCGTCGCAGCCCGGCGCTACGCGGAGGCCGCCTTCGAGGTGGCCGTCCGGGATGGTGAGCTCGATGGCTGGCGGGACGACCTCGCCCTCGCTGCTGACATCCTGGGCCGGCCCGAGGTCGCCCCCGTCGTCGCCAGCCCGGCGGTGCCGCTCGCGCAGCGCCAGGGCGTGGTCACGAAGCTGCTCGAGCGCCGCGTCCGGCCGGGCGCCCTGCGGCTCGTCAACCTCCTCGTGGGTCGCGGCCGGGTGGGCATCCTCCCCCGCGTCGCCGAGGAGTTCGCCAGACAGCTCAATGCCCACCGCGGTGTGGTCATGGCCACGGTCACCAGCGCCGTGCCGCTCACCGCGGACGAGACCGCCGCGATCCGGAGCCGGGTCGAGGCGATGGCCGGCGCGGCCGTCGAGCTCCGCACGGAGGTCGATCCGGACCTCCTGGGCGGGATCACGATCCAGGTCCGCGACCGGCTCCTCGACGCCTCGATCCGCGGCCGCCTCGAGCGGCTGCGCGACCAGCTGCACGCTGGCGCCCGCATCCGCTAGCCCCGACCGAACGGAGACGCCATGGCCATCCGGTCAGACGAGATCATCAGCATCATCAAGAGCCAGATCGAGTCGTTCGACGCGACCACGGAGACCCGCAGCGTGGGGACCGTCGTCGAGGTCGGCGACGGCATCGCGCAGATCTACGGCCTGGACGCGGCCCTCGCGTCCGAGCTGCTCGAGTTCCCCGGTGGGGTGATGGGCATGGCCCTCAACCTCGAGGAGGAGACGGTCGGCGCGGTCATCCTGGGCGACGCCAGCGCGATCAAGGAGGGCGACACGGTCCGGACCACGGGCCGCGTCGTCGAGGTCCCGGTCGGTGCGGCGCTGCTGGGCCGGGTCGTGGACCCGCTCGGCAACGCGCTCGACGGCAAGGGCGACATCCCGCGCACCCAGACCCGCCCGGTCGAGCGCATCGCCCCCGGCGTGATCACCCGCAAGGGAGTGGACACGCCCGTCCAGACCGGCATCAAGGCCGTCGACGCCCTGATCCCGATCGGGCGCGGCCAGCGGGAGCTGATCATCGGCGACCGCCAGACGGGCAAGACCGCGGTCGCCATCGACACGATCATCAACCAGCGCGGCGGCGACCTCGTATGCATCTACGTCGCGATCGGCCAGAAGCTCTCGACCGTCCGCCAGACCGTGGCCACGCTCGAGAAGTACGGCGCGATGGAGCACACCATCGTCGTCGTCGCCGGCGCCGAGGACCCGGCCCCGCTCCAGTACCTCGCCCCGTACGCCGGCGTGGCGATGGGCGAAGAGATCATGGAGGTCGGGGTTGAGCTCAACGGCCGGCTGGTCAAGGACGCGCTGTGCGTCTACGACGACCTGTCCAAGCACGCCTGGGCCTACCGCGAGATGGCCCTGCTCCTCCGCCGGCCGCCCGGCCGCGAGGCGTATCCCGGCGACGTGTTCTACCTCCACAGCCGGCTGCTCGAGCGCGCCGCGCGCATGAACGACGACAACGGCGGCGGCAGCCTCACGGCGCTGCCGATCATCGAGACCCAGGCGAACGACGTGTCCGCCTACATCCCGACCAACGTGATCTCGATCACGGACGGCCAGATCTTTCTCGAGACCGACCTGTTCAATGCCGGCCAGCGACCGGCCATGAACATCGGCATCTCGGTCAGCCGGGTGGGCTCCGACGCCCAGACCAAGGCGATGAAGAAGGTCGCGGCGCCGCTCAAGCTGGACCTCGCGCAGTACCGCGCCCTGGCCGCCTTCGCGCAGTTCGCGAGCGACCTGGACAAGGCCACCCGTGACCAGCTCAACCGGGGCGAGAAGCTGTCCGAGATCGTCAAGCAGCCGCAGTACCAGCCGCTGCCGGTCGAGAAGCAGGTCGTGATCCTCCACGCCGCCACCACCGGCAAGCTGGACGACGTCCCCACGCCGCGGGTCAAGGAGTTCGAGGCCCAGTACTACCGCTTCCTCGAGACCGAGCGCCCGAAGGTCCTGACAGACCTCGCCGAAGGCAAGACCATGACCGACGAGATCTCCGCCGCCCTCGACGAGGCCGTCGACGAATTCCGGAAGTCGTTCCTCGCATGACCGTCGACCGAACCGGCGGCGGCCGCCGATGACCGCAGGCACTCGCGATGGCTAGCCAGCGGGAGATCCGGCGCCGCATCGGCAGCGCCCGGAACATCAAGCAGATCACCCGGGCGATGCAGTTCGTCGCGGCCTCCAAGCTGCGACGGGCCCAGGAGACCACGCTCGCCTCGCGGCCCTATCGCGAGACGCTCGACGAGGTCATCGCGGACCTCGCGGCCGTGCTGTCCGGCGAGGACCATCCGCTCCTCGCGGAGCGGGACTTCGGGCAGGCCCACAACCGGCTGATCATCCTGATCACCTCGGACCGGGGTCTCGCCGGCGCGCTCAACACCAACACGATCCGCCACGCGGCCCGCGAGATCACCGAGCACCCCGGCGACCTCAAGGTCGCGGCCGTGGGCCGCAAGGGCCGCGACGCCATGCGCCGCGCCCGGGTCCCGATCGCCGCCTACTTCGAGGGCTTCGGCGACCGGCCCACGTTCGCCGACACCCTGCCGATCGCCCGCCTCGTGTCCGACGACTTCGTCGCCGGCACGTACGATCGGGTCGACATCGTCTACTCCAAGTTCGTGTCCACGCTGGTCCAGCGGCCGGTCGTGGACCAGCTCCTGCCCGTCGTGCCGTCCGCGGACACGGCGGGCATCCCGGGCAACCAGTTCCTGTTCGAGCCGAACCCGGGCATGTTCCTTCGCTCGCTCCTCCCGCGCTACGTCGCGACCCGCCTCTACCAGGCGGTCCTCGAGAGCACGGCGAGCTTCTTCTCGAGCCAGATGGTCGCGATGAAGAACGCCACGGAGAACGCGGAAGAGCTCATCGAGGACCTGACGCTCTCGTACAACAAGGTCAGACAGGCAAACATCACTCGCGAGATGGTGGAGATCGCGAGCGGCGCCAGGGCCCGCTAGGCCGGCGCGAACGAGGAGGCAATCCCGACCATGGCGACCGCCGCCCCTTCCGCGACCGGCCGGGTCATCCAGATCACCGGCCCGGTCGTCGACATCGAGTTCCCCGCCGGGCAGCTGCCCGCGATCCTCAACGCGGTCGAGATCATCCGCGAGGGCGAGCTGCCGCTCGTGTGCGAGGTCCAGCAGCACCTGGGCAACAACTGGGTCCGCGCCGTGGCCATGACGACCACGGACGGCCTGGCGCGGGGCACCACCGTGCGCGACACGGGCGCCGCGATCACCGTGCCCGTCGGCGAGGTCACCCTCGGCCGGGTGTTCGACGTGCTCGGGCGCGCGATCGACGGCAAGGGCCCCGTGGAGGCCACGACCACCCTGCCGATCCACCGGGCGCCGCCCAGCTTCGAGGACCAGACCACCGAGGTCGAGGTGTTCGAGACGGGCCTCAAGGTCATCGACCTCGTGTGCCCGTTCAAGAAGGGCGGCAAGATCGGGATCTTCGGCGGTGCCGGCGTCGGCAAGACGGTCATCATCCAGGAGCTGATCCGGAACGTCGCCCAGGAGCACTCGGGCGTGTCCGTGTTCGCGGGCGTGGGCGAGCGCTCGCGCGAGGGCAACGACCTGATCCACGAGATGACCGAGTCGGGCGTCATCGCGAAGACGGCGTTCGTGTTCGGCCAGATGAACGAGCCGCCGGGCGCCCGCCAGCGGGTCGGCCTGACGGCCCTGACGATGGCCGAGTACTTCCGTGACGCGGAGAGCCGCGACGTCCTCCTGTTCATCGACAACATCTTCCGGTTCACCCAGGCGGGCTCCGAGGTGTCGGCGCTGCTGGGCCGGATGCCGTCCGCGGTGGGCTACCAACCGAACCTGGCCACCGAGATGGCGGGCCTCCAGGAGCGGATCACCTCGACCCACCAGGGCTCGATCACGTCCCTCCAGGCGGTGTTCGTCCCGGCCGACGACTACACGGACCCGGCCCCGGCGACCACGTTCGCCCACCTCGACTCCACGATCCGCCTCGAACGGTCGATCGCGGAGCTGGGCATCTACCCGGCGGTGGACCCGCTGACCTCGACCTCCCGCGTCCTCGACCCGCTGGTCGTCGGCACCGAGCACTACGACGTGGCCCAGGAGACGAAGCGCGTCCTGCAGCGCTACCGTGACCTCCAGGACATCATCGCGATCCTGGGCATCGACGAGCTGTCCGAGGAGGACAAGTCCACGGTCGCCCGCGCCCGCCGGCTCCAGCGGTTCATGAGCCAGCCGTTCTTCGTGGCCGAGGTGTTCACGGGTCGCCCCGGCCAGTACGTGGCGATCCGCGACACGGTCGCGTCGTTCAAGGAGATCCTGGACGGCAAGGCCGACACGCTCCCGGAGCAGGCATTCTTCCTCGCCGGCACGATGGACGACGTCCGCGAGAACGCGTCCAGGCTGGCGGGTTGAGAGACATGATCATTGCCTCCGCTCTCGCCGGACGGCTCTCGGGCCGATTCCAGTCCCCTTCGGGTACTGAGATCGCCCTCGATCCGTCCGGCTACGCGGAGGCTGGTCCCTCTCCCTCACCCCTCCCCGTCGCCGCGATGCCGGGGACGAGCCGCCGCCATCGCGCCGGTCTCGGGTCGATGGGGATTGGGGTCACGATGCGATTCACCGAAGGCCGCGTGGCCGGTCGCGTAGCCGTCGGGATGGAGGCCGATCTCAGTCCGCAGGACTGGAATCGGGCCGAGAGCCCGACGGCGAGAGCGGCCGGCGAGAGCGGCCGTCTTGAGGGGATTGACTGATGCCTCTCCAGCTGGAGATCGTCACGCCCGAGCGGCTGGCGTACCGGGACGAGGTCGACATGGTGCTCGTCCCGGGCATCGAGGGCGAGCTCGGGATCCTGCCCCACCACACGCCGCTCGTGTCGCTGCTGGGGGTGGGGGAGCTCAAGATCCGCAAGGGCGGCACCGAGGAGAGCTTCGCCATCGTCGGCGGCTTCCTCCAGGTGCGGCCGGACAAGGTCGTGGTCATGGCGGAGACCGCGGACCTCGCGTCGGAGATCGACCTCGAGCGGGCCCAGGAGGCCCGCCGCGAGGCGGAGAAGGCGCTCGAGGGCGGCTATCACGAGGGCGCCGATCTCGCGTCCGCCCGCGCGGCCCTGCAGCACGCGCTCCTCCGGATCCGGGTCGCGGAGCGTCGGCACCGCGAGGGCCCGCGGCGCGGCGGCTGACATGGCCGACGCCCGAATCCTCGCAACGATGGCTCACCGGGGCGTCGCCTCGTTGCTCGGAGGGCCCTGTGGCTGACGCTCGACCGTTCCATTGGGAGTACCACCCCGAGCCGTCCCGGCCGGAGGCATTCCGGATCGAGGGCGGGCGGCCGCTCCGCGGGACCGTCCACGTCAGCGGCGCGAAGAACGCCGCCCTCAAGCTGCTCGCCGCCGCCACGCTGACCGGAGAGCGCTGCCGGTTCGAGAACATGCCCGAGATCGAGGACGTCCGGGTCATGGCCGAGACGCTGACCGACCTCGGCGTGGTGGTGGACCACCCGGCGGACGGCGTGTACGAGATCGCGTCGGGCGACGTGGACTGGCTGTTCGTCCCGCTCGAGGCGGCCGCCAAGATGCGGGCCTCGTTCATCCTGCTCGGGCCACTCCTGTCGCGGTTCGGCCGGGTGATCATCAGCAACCCCGGCGGCGACCGGATCGGGCGGCGGCCGGTGAACCTGCACGTGGACGCGATGCGCGCCCTGGGCGCCGAGATCCAGTACCGCAACGGCTACTACTTCGCGCAGGCGCCCGGCCGGCTCCGCGGGGGCGAGGTCACGTTCCCGCAGGTCACGGTCATGGGCACCGAGAACGCGATGCTCGCGGCGACGCTGGCCGAGGGCACCACGGTCATCCGGCCGGCGGCGCAGGAGCCCGAGGTCGACGACCTGATCGCCTTCCTGTGCAAGATGGGCGCCGAGGTGGAGCGCACCGCGCCCGACACGATCGAGGTCCACGGCCGCAAGCGCCTCCGGGGCGCCGACCACGCGGTGATGCCGGACCGGATCGAGACGGGGACGTTCCTCGTCGCGGGCGCCGTGACGGGCGGGCGGCTGACGCTCGAGAACGCGGCCTGCGAGCAGGTGGGGGCGCTGGTCGAGGTCTTCGGCCGGGTCGGGGTCCCGGTCGCGTGCGGGACGAGCTCGATCGAGCTGGATGCGACGGGCCTGCAGGCGGGCGACCTCCGGGCCTGCGACATCGAGACCGCGCCCTACCCGGGGCTCGCCACCGACATCCAGCCCCCGACCTGCGTCCTGCTGACCCAGGCCAGCGGCACGTCACGCGTCCACGAGGCGATCTTCGAGGACCGGATCGAGTGGCTGTCCGAGCTGCGCAAGCTGGGTGCCCGGATCGACATCGAGGACGCGCACCACGCGTCCATCCACGGGCCGGCGCAGCTGCACGGCGCGGAGGCGTCGATCGGCGACCTGCGGGCCGGGGCGTCGCTGATCCTGGCGGCCCTCGCGGCCGACGGGGTGTCGCTGATCCACGGCGCCCACCACGTTCACCGGGGGTATGAGAACATCGACCGCAAGTTCCAGCAGCTGGGGGCGAGCATCACCCGTTCGGCCGAGCCGGCTTGACGGTCGCCCCGCCGCCCCGTCCTTCCCCGCGCTCCCGGGATCCCCACGCCGGGTCCGGTGCGCCTCCTGGAGTACAGTCACCGCCGTCATGAAGATTGGGATCGACCTCGGGACCGCGAACGTCATCGTCTACGTCAAGGGCAAGGGCATCGTCATCACGGAGCCATCCGTCGTCGCGGTCGGGGAGGACAACCGCATCGTCGCCGTCGGCGAGGAGGCCCGGGAGATGATCGGGCGCACGCCCGGCAACATCCAGGCCATCCGGCCGATGAAGGACGGCGTCATCGCCGACTACGTCATCACCGAGGCGATGCTCCGGTTCTTCATCGGCAAGGCGATGAAGGGCCGGATCGGGTTCTCGCGGCCGGAGGTCATGATCTCCGTGCCGGCGGGCGTCACGTCCGTCGAGAAGCGCGCCGTCCGCGACGCGGCCCTCAAGGCGGGCGCCAAGGACGCGTTCCTGATCGAGGAGCCGCTGGCCGCCGCGATCGGTGCCAACGTGCCGATCAGCGGGCCGTCCGGGAACATGATCATCGACATCGGCGGCGGCACGTCCGAGATCGCGGTCATCGCCCTCGGCGGGATCGTCGTGTTCAACAGCCTGCGCGTGGGCGGCAACAAGTTCGACGAGGCGATCACGTCGTACATCCGCAAGAAGTACAACCTGATGGTCGGCGAGCGGACGGCGGAGGAGGTCAAGATCCAGATCGGGACCGCCCTCCCGCTCGAGCGCGAGCTCACGATGGAGGTCCGCGGCCGCGACCTGATCGCCGGCCTGCCGCGCACGATCCCGATCACGTCCTCCGAGGTGATGGAGGCGATCGAGATCCCGCTCCAGCAACTGGTCGCCGCGGTGCGCACGGTCCTCGAGCAGACCCCGCCCGAGCTGTCCTCGGACATCATCGACAAGGGCATGGTGATGTCCGGCGGCGGCAGCCTGCTGCGCAACATCGACAAGCTGCTGACCCAGGTCACCGGCGTCCCATGCCACGTCGCAGAGAACTCGCTCAACTGCGTGGCCCTGGGCACCGGCCTCGCCCTCGAGCACTTCGACTTCTTCAAGAAGTCCCTCGTCCAGCAGATCTGAGGACGGATGGTCACGGGCGGGCTGGCGCCGTGGGCATCCTCGGCGATTCCAGTCCTGCGGACTGAGATCGCCTGCGGTAGCCCCCGACGCCCGCCCTTCCAACCCCCGAACGTGCCCCGCTGGCGCGCGGGCGCTTCTCTCATCAGGATGTGGGGATGAAGGCGTTCGTCGATCTGCACTGCCATACCTCGGCGAGCTTCGATTCGCTTGCCAGCCCGGAGAGCGTCGTGAAGGCGGCGGCGGCGCGCGGGATCACGCACCTCGCGATCACGGACCACGACCGGATCGATGGCGCGCTGCAGGCCCGGGCGGCGGCGCCGCCGGGGATCACGGTGATCGTCGGCGAAGAGGTGAAGACCGAGGACGGCGACCTCGTTGCGCTGTTCCTGGAGCGGGCGGTGGCGCCGGGACGGCCGGCGGCGGCGACGATCGCGGAGGTGCGCGCGCAGGGCGGCCTCGTGGGCATCCCGCACCCGTTCGACCGGTTCCGGGGCTCGATGCTGGTCGACCCGCGCCTGGAGGCGATCGGCGCCCTCGTGGACTGGGTCGAGGCCCACAACGCGCGCGTCATCGGCGGCAGCGGCAACGAGCGAGCCGCGGCGTTCGCCCGCGAGCTCGGGCTGCCGGGCGTCGCCGTCTCCGACGCGCACAGCGTGCTCGAGGTCGGGGTCGCGTACACGGTGCTCGACGGCGACCCCTCCTCCCCCCAGGGGATGCTCGCGGCCCTGGCCAGCGTCGAGCTCGTGCCGGGCCGGGCGTCGTACATCGTCCGGGGCCTGACGCCGATCGCCAAGCTCGTGAACCGTGCGAGGGGGAACCGGCGCGTGCCCCGCTCGCCCGCCGGATCGGCGGGCCCCGCATGAGTGAGCCGCCCGTGACCGACGCCACCCCGAGGGCCCTCCCGCCGCCCACCCCCCCCGCCGCGCCGCCCAACACCCCGGGCGGGCCGGCCGCCGCCGGGGACGGCGAGGCCACGACGGACCAGGTCTCGCTGGGCCGCCGGCTGCGCCAGCCGCGGACGATCCTGTCGATCGCGCTGCCGCTCGTCCTGCTGGTCCTCATCTTCCGCGTCGCGCTCAACGTCGATTTCGGGCAGCTGGCGGAGAGCGTCGGGCAGGCGGACAAGCTCCTGCTGGTGGCGGCCTTCCTCGTGTTCTACTCGGGGTTCCCGCTGCGCGGCTTCCGCTGGGCGATGCTCCTGCGCGGCACGGGGTTCCGGGTGGCCACCCGGGACGCCACCGAGATCCTGTTCCTGTCCTGGCTGGTCAACTGCCTGGTGCCGGCCAAGCTGGGCGACGTCTACCGCGCCTACCTGCTCAAGATCAACTCGACCGTCTCGCTGTCGCGCACGTTCGGGACGGTGTTCATCGAGCGGATCCTCGACCTGTTCGCGATCGCGATCCTGGGCCTCGCGGCCGGCTTCTGGAGCTTCCGCACCGGGTTCCCGCCCGAGATCCAGTTCGTGGCCGCGCTCGGCGTGGGCGTCGTCGTCGTCCTGGCCGCGATGCTGTTCACGATGCGCAGCTTCGGCCGGCGGATCCTGGACCGGCTGCCCGTGCCCGCCCGGGTCACCGAGCTGTACGACAAGTTCGAGCAGGGCGTGTTCGGCGCCGTGGGCGCCCGTTCGCTGCCACCGCTCGCCGTCCTGACGGTGCTGGTCTGGGCGACCGAGGGCATGCGCCTGTGGCTGGTCGTCCAGGCGCTCGGGCTGCCCGACGTGTCGCTGGGGATCTCGGGGGCGTTCTTCGTGGCCCTGATCGGATCGCTGCTCACCGCGGTGCCGCTCAGCCCTGCCGGCCTGGGCATCGTGGAGCTGGGCGTCGTGGGCGTGCTGGTGGCCGCGTACGGGGTGCCCCTGACCGAGGCGACGACCATCGCCCTCCTGGACCGGGTGATCAGCGTGTTCTCGATCATCGTGATCGGGTCGATGGTGTACGTGGTCTCGGGGAAGCGTCGCGGCGAGGGCCTGTCGCTGCCCGAGGCGCCCGCGCCGGCCGCCTAGCAGGCCGCTCCGGCGGTCGCGCCGGCCGCCCGGCGGGGCCTCGGCGGCGTGCGCGTGGGGTGGCGCCAGCGCGCAACGGGACCCTATCCCCCGAACGGGTCATCCGCAGACCCCCCGGGACCGTACCAGACGTCATGCGGAATGGGGCAGGAACGCAACGCCGCCGAGTACCAACGGGTGATTGGGTCTGCAAGGTCGGTTGGGGACACTGCAGGTGATCTCGCGCGTCGGTCGCGGGAGCCCAGCCCAAGGCGAAGCATGACGACCCAGAACGGCCGCGCATTCAACGAGTGGCTGCGAGCCCAGCTCAAGGCCAAGAAGATGTCGCAGCGCCAGCTGGCGCAGCAGTCGGGCGTCGACCATTCGACGATCTCCCGGCTGATCCGCGGCGATCGGATGCCGTCGCTCGGGACCGCGACCAAGCTCGCGCGCGGACTCCGCGAGATCCGCGACGACTCGGACACGTCCGTTGCCCTCGGTGTCGTGTCGGTTGGCCCCCAGAACCCAACCGCCCGCGTCGAGTACGCCCTCCGGGCCGACGAGGCGCTCTCCGAGCCCCAGGTCCGCCAGATCATGGAGTACTACCTGGCCGTCCGCGTCCGCCGCTTCGGCCGCTCCTACTCGCCGATGGGCGGGTCGGAGGCCGCCGTGGGCTCGGGCGCCGCGGGGGGCTCGGGCGGCGGCGGTGGCGTGTACGGCCGGTCCTCCGGCGCTCCGTCGGCGATGGCCGCTCCGTCGATCGTCCGCACCGTTCCTCCGACGCCGCGCTACGGCGCCCCGCGGACCGCGGTCCGCCCGCCTGTCAGGACGAACGGTCGACCATAGAACACTTCCAGGGCACGACCTGAACGTCCCTCCACGTTCGGGTCTCGGGGACAGCGAACGCCGGCCTGCAGGGGCCGGCGT
>JBFMAT010000059.1:0-18932 GCA_040755495.1 Chloroflexota bacterium | reverse complement strand
CCGCCTCACCGGCGCCGCCCCGCGCCCGGCGGCCCGCGGGCGCCCGCCGGCGGGCCGCAGGAGGAGCGTGGAACCGGAGGCTAGACCTCCTTGTACTCGCCCTCGACCGTCTCGTCGCCGGCCGCGGCGCCGTCGCCGTCGCCGGCCGGCGCGCCGTCGGCGGACCCGGTGCCGGGCTCGGTGCCGTCGCCGGCCGCGGCGCCGGCCGCCTGGTAGGCCGCGGTGCCCACCCGCGACAGCGTCTCGGCGAGGGCCGACATGCCGGAGCTGATCGCCGCGACGTCCGACCCCTTGAGCGACTCGCGCAGCGACGAGACCTGGCCCTCGATCGCCGCCTTGTCCTCGGACGACACCTTGTCGCCCAGGTCCTTGAGCGTCCGCTCGGCCTGGTAGGTCAGCTGCTCGGCCTGGTTGCGGAGCTCGACCTCCTCGCGTCGCTTCTTGTCCTCGTCCGCGTGGCTCTCGGCGTCGCGGACCATCTTGTCCACGTCGTCCTTGGACAGCATCGAGGATGCGGTGATCCGGACCTGCTGCTCCTTGCCCGTCGCCCGGTCCTTGGCCTTCACATCGAGGATTCCGTTGGCGTCGATGTCGAACGTGACCTCGATCTGGGGGATCCCCCGCGGCGCCGGCGGGATGCCATCGAGGATGAACCGGCCGAGGGTCTTGTTGTCGGCCGCGAAGTCGCGCTCGCCCTGGAGGACGTGGATCTCGACCTGGTTCTGGTTGTCGGACGCGGTCGAGAACACCTGCGACTTCGACGTCGGGATGGTGGTGTTGCGGTCGATCAGGCGGGTCATGACGCCGCCCAGGGTCTCGATGCCCAGGGACAGCGGCGTCACGTCGAGCAGCAGGACGTCCTTGACCTCGCCGCCCAGCACGCCGGCCTGGATCGCGGCGCCGATGGCCACCACCTCGTCCGGGTTGACCCCCTTGTGCGGCTCCTTGCCGAACACGGACTTGACCAGCTCCTGGACCGCCGGCATGCGGGTCATGCCGCCGACCAGGATGACCTCGTCGATCTCGGCGGGCTTGAGGCCCGCGTCCTTGAGCGCGGCCAGGACGGGCGCCTTGGTCTTGTCGATCAGGTCACGCACCAGCTCTTCCAGCTTCGCCCGCGACAGGTTCATGACCAGGTGCTTGGGGCCGGACGCGTCGGCCGTGATGTACGGCAGGTTGATCTCGGTCGAGGCCGTCGACGACAGCTCGATCTTGGCCTTCTCCGCGGCCTCCTTGAGCCGCTGGAGGGCCTGCTGGTCCTTCGACAGGTCGATGCCCTGGTCCTTCTTGAACTCGGCCAGCAGCCACTCGATCACCCGCTGGTCGAAGTCGTCGCCGCCGAGGTGCGTGTCGCCGTTGGTCGCCTTGACCTCGAACACACCCTCGCCCAGCTCCAGGATCGAGATGTCGAACGTGCCGCCGCCCAGGTCGTAGACGGCGATCTTCTCGTCGTGCTTCTTGTCCAGGCCGTACGCCAGCGCCGATGCCGTGGGCTCGTTGATGATCCGCTTGACCTCGAGGCCCGCGATCCGGCCGGCGTCCTTGGTCGCCTGGCGCTGGGTGTCGTCGAAGTACGCGGGGACGGTGATGACCGCCTCGGTGACCTTCTCGCCCAGGTACGCCTCGGCATCCGCCTTGAGCTTCTGGAGGACCATCGCGCTGACCTCGGGCGGCGTGAAGTGCCGGTCGTTGGCGACCACCCGGATGCCGTCCGACTTGGGGTCCTTCTCGACCGTGTAGGACACCAGCGTCTTGGACTTCTGCACCTCGGGGTCGTCCCAGCGGCGACCCATGAAGCGCTTGATCGAGTACACCGTGTTGGTCGGGTTGGTGACCGCCTGGCGCTTGGCCAGCTGGCCCACGACGCGCTCGCCCGTCTTGGCGAAGCCGACGACCGACGGGACGGTGCGGTTGCCCTCGGACGAGGGGATGACGGTGGGCTCTCCGCCCTCCATGACGGCGACCGCGCTGTTCGTCGTGCCGAGGTCGATACCGATGATCTTGCCCATTGCGGTTGGTCTCCTGGAAGGTCGAGGGTTCGGGTGCGGTGGTGATCAGTTCAGGGGGCCGGTGGCCGGGCCGTCGTCGCCGGCGGCCGCGACCGCGACCAGCGCCGGCCTGACGAGCCGGTCGCGGAGCCGGTAGCCGCGCCGGACCTCGTCCACGATCTCGCCCTCCGCGCGGCCGGTGCCGGGGACGCTCACGATCGCCTCGTGGACGCGGGGGTCGAACGGCGTGCCGGGCGCGGCCTCGACCGGGGTCACGCCCTCGCTCTCGAGCAGCAGGCGCAGCTTGCGGTCGATGGCGGCGATCCCCTCGGCCCAGGCGTTGTCGGCGAGCTCGGGCGGGCGGCTCTCGATGGCACGGTCGAAGTCGTCCGCGAGGGCCAGCACCTTGCGGATCAGGTCCTCGCCGGCGAGGCCGAGGTCGCGCTCCCGCTCCTCCGCGGTGCGGCGGCGGAAGTTGCTGAACTCGGCGCGCTCGCGCTGCAGGGCCGCGAGGTACTCGTCCACCCTGGCGAGCGCCTCGTCGCGTTCCGCGCGCAGGCTCTCGACCTGGGCGGCGAGGGTGGCCGGCGAGGCGTCGAGCGCGTCGATGCGCTCCTGGGCGCGGGTCTTGCGGGTCATGGCTCTCCGGTCAGGCGTAGAGGTGGTCGATGAGCTCGTTCATGAGCCCGGACACGAAGCGGACGGTGCCGATGGCCTGCGGGTACGCCATGCGCGTGGGCCCCAGCACGCCGACCACGCCGACCGCGCGGTCCGGCTTGCCGTACGGGGCGAGCACCAGCGAGACCTCGGACATGTCCTCGGCCGGGTTCTCGTGGCCGATGTACACGCGGACTCGCCCGGACCCGGCGACGCCCTCGATCAGCTCCGCGAGGTAGATCCGGTTCTCGAGCGCCGCGAACACCCGGCGCAGCTTCTCGCTGTGCGCGAACTCCGGGGCGGCCATCACGTTGAGCAGGCCGTCGCTGAACAGCTCCTCGATCGCTGCCCCGTCGAACTCCTGGAGGGCGCGCACCACGCGCTCCCCCACCCGGCGGTGCAGGGTGAGGGCGGGGTCGTCCGCGTCGAGGGTGTCGATCGCGCGCTCGGCCTCGCGGGCGGTGAGATCATCGAGCAGCTCGTTGAGCCGGTTCGCGACCGAGGTCAGGGCGACCTGGTCCGCCGGCTCGTCCAGCGTGACCAGGACCTGCTTGAGGGAGCCCTCGCGCAGGACCAGGATCAGGCTGGTCAGCCGGTCGCTGATCGCGACCAGGTCGAGGCGGCGCAGGTGGGCGGCGCGGGGCTTGGCGGGCGTGGCCAGCCCGGCGGCGCGGGTCACTGAGGCGAGCGTCGTGGCCGCCAGCCGGAACCAGTGCTCGCTGGCGTACTCCACCTGGCCGAACTGGTGGCGGATCATCAGCTGCTCCACCGGCGGCAACGGCACGCTGTCCACGATGGACTCGACGTAGTAGCGGTAGCCCTGCTCGGTGGGCACGCGGCCCGCGGAGGTGTGCGGGTGCGTGAGCAGCCCGGCGGCCTCGAGCTCGGCCAGCACCGCGCGGACCGTGGCGGTGGACACGCCCAGCCGGTAGCGCTCGACGAGGGCGTGACTGCCGACCGGCGCCGCGCTGGTGACGTATTCCTCGATGACGGCCCGAAGGATCACCTGGGAGCGAAGGTCCAGGGGGCCGCTGGAGCGACGCACGCGACGCGCCATGGAGCCTCTCCTGCGTCTGGTTAGCACTCGCACCATGAGAGTGCTAACTCGGCTGCGGACAGTCTACCCGGCGCCCGTTCAGAGTGTCAACGCGCCGTGTGATGGGGTTACCTCCGGGCCATTGCGCCTGACCATCGGCCGGATATCGTGGCCGCGGAGCCGGGTGGTGCGCCGAGGCACGTGCCGAGGACCACCCCGGGGCACCGGCTCGCGAGTAGCAGTTTCGTACGAGGTCCCCGACCCCCGCCGATGTCGGCACATGAAGCACTGAGCCGTCGTCTCCGGCGACCCGCCGGCAGTGCGCCGGCGTTCGCCACCGCCGGCCGGACGGCCGAGGCCATCCGGCTGCCCGCGGCGTCTGGCGCCCGACCCGGATGGCGGCTGCCGCCCGTGCGGCTCCTCGCCGCGGTCGCCATCGTCGCCGCGCTGCTGCTGGGTGCCACCTACTCGGTGGTCAAGGGGCAGGCCGACGCGGTGTTCGCGGCCAGCCGTGAGGAGCTGGCGACGATCGGCCGGCTGCGCGTCCTCCAGGTCACGGCCTGGCGCGACGAGCGGGCCGCGGACGCGCGGGCGACCGCTGGCTCTCCCGTGTTCGCGGACGCCGTCGAGGCATGGCTTCGGGGTCCGCGGGACGGCGCGCTCGCGGGACGGGTCGAGGACGCCCTGCGGCAGGTCGCGGACGCCCACCACTACGAGAACCTCCTGCTGGTCGATCTCGCTGGGCAGCTCCTCGCCTCGGCACGGCCGGAGCATGCGCTGGTCGGGCCGGAGACCCTCACCCTGATCGCCACCGCGGCGGCCACCGGCAACGCGCCCGTGTTCGACGAGCTGATCGTGGATGCCGCGCAGCCCCACGTCCACATCGATGCCGCCGCGACGGTCGTGGGCCACGACGGAGCCCCGATCGCGGTGCTGGTCCTGCGTTCGGATCCCGAGGCGACGCTCTACCCGGGGCTGCTGGACTGGCCGTCCGTGAGCCCCTCCGGGGAGAGCCTGCTGGTCGCCCGGATCGGCGACCGGGTCGTCTACCTCTCGACGCCGCGCCTCGCCGCCGGCGTGCATCCCGCCAGCGTCGACCCGGCGCAGGCGGACATCGCGGCGGCCCAGGCCGTGAACGGTCTGGTGGGCACGTTCGAAGGCATCGATTACCGGGGCGTGAGCGTGATGGCTGACATGCGCCCCGTGCCCGGGACCGAGTGGTTCCTGGTGACCAAGGTGGACGCCGCCGAGATCGCGGCGCAGGCCGGCATCCGCGGCGGCATCGTCCTGCTGCTCGCCGTCCTCGCGGTCCTGCTGGCCGCGGTCGGCGCCGGGTTCCTGCTGCTCGCCCGCGAGCGGGCGATCCTGCACCGGCTGTACGACGCCGAGCGTGACCGGGCGGCGGCGGCGATGCACTTCGACCGCCTGTTCGCGCTCGCCCGCGACGCGTTCCTGCTGGTCGACCCCGCGGGCCAGATCGTGGAGGTGAACGAGGCGGCGGTGGCGATGTATGGCTACAGCCGGGACGCGATGCTGGGGATGATGGCCCGCGACCTGCGTGCCCCGGAGAGCCAGGCCATGCGGGAGCGCGACCTGGCAGCCTCGCTGCGCCCCGAGGGCGTCCTGTACGAGGCCCTCCAGCAACGTCGGGACGGGACCACGTTCCCGGTGGAGGTCAGCTCGCGAGCCATCGAGATCGGCGGCCGGGTCTATCGCCAGAGCATCGTCCGCGACATCACCGAGCGGCGGGCGGCGGCCCGCGCGCTCGAGGACCAGGTGGCCGAGCTCCGGCGCTGGAACGCGGCGGCCGTGGGTCGCGAGGCACGGGTCCTGGGGCTCAAGCAGGAGGTCAACGAGTTGCTCGCCCGCCTCGGGCTGGCGCCACGCTACGAGGCCTCCCAGCCCGGCGCCGACGAACCCGGTGATGGCTGACGTCGCGTTCCTGCCCCTGGTCTACAACGCGGCCCTGCTGCTCGGCATGGCCGTCGTCTACGACGTCGCGACCAGCCGCTGGACCGCCCTGCGCGGGAGGGCCGGCCAGCTGCTGATCGGCATCCTGGTGGGCACGATCGGCATCGTGATCATGCGCACGCCCTGGGTGCTCACCCCGGGGATCGTGTTCGACACGCGGTCGGTCCTGCTGGCCGTGGCCGGCCTGGTGTTCGGGCCCGTCCCGACGCTCGTGGCCATGGCGATGACGGCGGCGCTGCGCCTGTCGGACGGCGGCGCGGCCGCGGGGGTCGGCGTCGCGGTGATCGTCGAGTCCGGGCTGATGGGGATCGCCTGGCGGAGGATCCGGCGGGGCGCCGTGGAGGACATCGGGATCGGTGAGCTGTACCTGTTGGGCATCGCCGTCCACGTCGTGATGCTGGCCCTGATGGTGACCCTCCCCGCGGGCACCGCGATCCGGGTGCTGGAGGCCATCGCGCTGCCCGTGATCGTGATCTACCCCGTGGCGACGGCCCTGCTGGGGGCGCTGATGGCCAGCCGCCTCAAGCGCGAGCGGACCGCGGCCGCGCTGGCGACCAGCGAGGAGCGGCTGCGCCTCGCGGTGTCCGCGGCCGACCAGGGGCTCTACGACGTCGACCTGCGGACCGGAGCGGCGGTCGTCAACGACGAGTACGCGATGATGCTGGGCCACGACCCGGCCGCGTTCCACGAGAGCAACTCCGAGTGGCTGGGCCGGCTCCACCCCGACGACCGCGAGCGCATCGAGGCTGCGTTCCGGGACTACGTCGCCGGTCGCCGGCCCGACTACCGGGTCGAGTTCCGCCAGCGGACGAGCTCCGGGGACTGGGCATGGATCCTGTCGGTGGGCGAGATCGTCGAGCGTGACGCCCGCGGCACCCCGGTCCGGATGCTCGGCACCCACACCGACATCACGGCCCGCCGCGAGGCCGAGGATCAGGCCCGCCAGGCCGAGGCCACGATGGCCGGCCTGCTCGACGAGGCCGCGTCCGCGCGCCGCGCCCTGCTGAGCATGATCGAGGATCTCAGGTCGTCGGACCGGGAGCTGCGCGAAACCGCGGAGCGCTACCAGGCGCTCGTGCGTTACGCCCCCGACGCGATCTTCGTGAACCGCGACGATCGCGTGGTCCTGGTCAACGAGGCGTGCCTGACCCTGTTCGGCGCGACGGACGATTCCGAGCTGCTGGGCAGGCGCACGGACGACCTGTTCCACCCCGACGACCGCGGCGCCGGCCGCGACCGAGTGCTTCGGCTGCGTACCCAGCGCGAGCCGGTGCCGGCGCGTGAGGCCCGGATCATCCGGGTCGATGGCTCGATCGTGGACGTGGAGACGTCGGCCTCGCCGTTCGAGGACCAGGGGGGCGTGTCGATCCACGTGATCCTGCGCGACATCACCGAGCGCAAGCGCGCCCAGGTGGCCCTCCGCGAGCTGGCCGACGCCCTCGAGGTCCGGGTCCGCGATCGGACGGCCGAGCTGGAGGAGGCGAACCGGGAGCTGGAGGCGTTCGCGTACTCCGTGTCCCACGACCTCCGGGCGCCGCTGCGGGCCGTGTCCGGGTTCTCGGACATCCTCGCCCGGCGCCACGCCGACCGGCTCGACGAGGACGGCCGCCACTTCCTGGACAACATCATCGCGGCCAGCCGGCAGATGAGCGAGCTGATCGACGACCTGCTGGCCTACGCGCGGCTGGGGCGGGATGCGCTCCTGCGGGGGCCGGTGCCGCTGGAGCCGGTCGTCGACCGGATGTGCCGGACGTTCGAGAGCCAGCTCGCCGAGCCGGGGGCGCGCCTGGACGTCACCCGGCCGCTGGCGACGCCGATCGGCGACCAGGTGCTCATCGAGCAGGTGCTGCTCAACTTCGTCTCCAACGCGCTCAAGTACCGCCGGGACGGGGTCCCGCCGCAGGTCCGCGTCGACGCGACGCAGCGCGACGGCATGGTCGCCCTGAGCGTGACGGACAACGGGATCGGCATCCCGGCCGAGTACCACGAGCGGATCTTCGACGTCTTCGCGCGGCTCCACACGGACGAGGAGTACGCGGGCACGGGCATCGGCCTCGCCATCGCCCACAAGGCGGCGCGGCTAATGGACGGCGAGGTCACCGTGGAGTCGACGCCCGGGGCCGGCAGCACCTTCAGCCTCCACCTGCCCGCCGCCGCGGCTGACGACGGCGAGGGTGACGACGAGGGCGCCCTGCGGCGACCGCCGCCGGGTTAGGGGACGGTGTCCCGGCTCACCGCCCAGTGCCGTGCGGGCGACGGCCGCCCGAACAGGTACCCCTGGCCGAGCTCGGCGCCCAGCTCCGCGAGCGTGTCCGCCTCGGCGCGGGTCTCGATCCCCTCCGCGACCAGTCGGCAGCCCGCCGTCTGGGCGAAGTGCCGCATGCCAACGACAAGGGCCTGGCGGCCGGTGTCGTGGTCGATCCCGCGGACCAGCCCGATGTCGAGCTTCACGAAATCCGGTCGCAGGTCGACGATGTGGGCGAAGTTGGCCGCGCCCGCCCCCGCGTCGTCCACGGCCAGCCGGACGTCCCCGCCCAGCGCCCGGATCGCCTTGCGGAGCGCCCCGTAGTCGGCGATCGTCTCGTGCTCGGTCACCTCCACCACGACGGGACGACCGGCGGTCGCGAGCAGCGCCGCCAGGCCCGGCTCATCCTCGAGCAGCCGGGGCGAGACGTTCACGCTCAGCCACCCGCCGGACGGCAGCGTCCCGGCCCCGTCGATCGCGGCGGCCAGCGTCGCGAGCTCGAGTGCCGGCCCGAGACCCACCGACCACGCGTCGGCGAACACGACGTTGGGTCGGGCCCCGTCGTCGAAGCGGGTCAGCGCCTCGTAGCCCACGACGCCCGAGCCCTGGAGGTCGACGATCGGCTGGAATACCGGGTGGAATGCCCCTTGGTCGATGACGGCCTGGATGCGGCCGCGCAGGCGACCGCTCGACATCCGCTCGGCGAGCGTGGGCCCCAGGACCACGCCCGTGAGATCGGCGAGCTCCGCGAGCGCCGGCAGCGTGTTCGTCAGGCGCAGCACGCCGTCCGGCATCGCGGAGAACGTGGCCAGCATGCCGACCAGGTCGCCGCCGTGGCGGATCGGCACCTCGGCCAGCGCGGTCGTGCCGAGCTCGGCGTGGATGGCGCGGTAGGGGTGCGAGGGCGGTCCCTGCACCCAGGCCTCGACCCACGGCCCCTCGAGCGCGCGCGCGTGCAGGTGGCGGCTGCGGGCGAGGGAGAGGGGCCGCTGCGGCTGGGCCGTGCCGTCGGCCGTCACGAACGCCACGGGCATGGCACGCCGCTCGTGGTCGAAGCGCACGACCGCGACGGCGGCGATGTCCGACAGGCTGACCACCTGGCGGCAGATGGCCTCCGCCGTCTCCTCCACCGCCCGTCCGGCCGGCAGCCGGGCCAGCGTGTCGGCGATCAGCGCGCGCTCGCGGGCATGGCGGCTGGCCGCCTCCTCGAGCTCGCGCTCGCGCGTGACGTCGTGCTTGACCGCGACGTAGCTGACGATGGCACCCTCGGGGCCGCGGATCGGCGAGATGTGGGCCCGCTCCTGGTACACGCTGCCGTCCTTGCGCCGGTTGGTGAACTCGGCCACCCAGGCCTCGCCCGAGGTGAGGGCGCTCCACATCGCCTGGTAGAAGGACCGCGGGTGGGCGCCGCTCTGGAGGATCCTCGGGTTCTGGCCGATGACCTCGTCGCGCAGGTAGCCGGATGCCCGCTCGAAGGCGGGGTTGACGTACTGGATCCGCGCCTCGAGGTCGGTGATCACGACGGCCTCGTGTGCCTGCTCGATCGCCGTGGCGAGGCGCTCGCGCTCGAGCTCCAGCCGCCGGTGCTCGGTCACGTCGCGCGACACGCTGATGATGCCGGTGACCGCGCCGGTGTGGTCGGTCAGCATGCTGGTGCTGACGTCGATCCACAGCTCGCGTCCGTCCTTGTGGCGCATCGGGCGCGGGCGCGCCATGCCGTGGGGGGCTCCGCCCATGGTCCTCGCGGCCGCGGCCGCGAGCGCGGGCCCGTGCTCGGCGGCCGCCCAGGTCAGCGGCCGGCCCACCATCTCGGCCGCCGAGTAGCCGAACACCGCCGTCGCCCCCTCGTTCCAGTAGCGGATCACGCCCTCGACGTCGGTGACCACGACGGCGTCCCGGACGCTGGCCAGGATCGATGCCTGGAAGGCGAGCTGGTCCACTGCCCGGCGGCGCTCGACGCGCAGCCGGGACGCCTCGAGGGTGCGGCGGACGGCCGGCCCCAGCCTCGCGAGCCGGTCCTTGAGCACGTAGTCGTCCGCGCCCCGGTGGAGCGCGTCGATCGCGACCTCCTCGCCCACGCTCCCGGACACGATGATGAACGGCAGGTCGGGGTCGTACGCGCGGACGATCTCGAGGGCCGCGAGGCCGCCGAACCTCGGCAGGCTCCAGTCGGACAGGACGAGGTCCGGCCGCACCGCGAGCGCCTCGGTCAGCGCGTCGCCGGTCTCGACCCGCCGCCAGTCGGGCGCGAGCCCCTCCTCCTGGAGGCGGAGGACCATCAGCTCGGCGTCGGTCGGGCGGTCCTCGACGATGATGACGTCGATCCGATGCGACTCTTCGGCACGGCGAGCCGCGTCGGGCGAGCGCTGGGCCATCGGTCCCTCCTGCGGCATGGATGACCGTGCTGCCGCTGCACCCCGTGTGGACGGCACGCGGCGCTGGCTGCAGCCTAGCGGGCCGGGTGGCCCACGGCAACGGCCCGTGGCGGGCCACGGCCGGCGACGGCGGCACCACCGGCCCGGGGGCGTGCCCCGCGACCGGTCAGACCAGCCGGGCGAACAGCTCGTTGGACAGGAGACGGCCCCGGGTGGTGAGGCGGACCCGCGGCTCCGGGCCGTCGAATGGCTCCAGCAGCCCGGCCGTGATGGCCCAGTCCAGGTGCGGCGCCAGCGGCCCGGTCCGCGTCTCGTCCAGCGCCAGCCCCGCGTCCAGGCGCAGGGCGAGGATGACGGCCTCGGCCTGCGCGGCGGCGGCGTTCACGACCTCGTGGCCGCCCGGCGGCGGCGAGGCGGGTCGCGCCCCGCCCGGGGCGAGCGCCGCGAGATAGCCGTCCAGGCGGGCGGCGTTCCAGCGGCGCCTCACGCCGTCGAACGCGTGGGCGCCGGGGCCCACCGCCTCGTGCGGGCGGCGCCGCCAGTACACGAGGTTGTGCCGGCTCTCATGGCCGGGCCGCGCCCAGTTCGAGATCTCGTAGCCCCGGTACCCGGCCGCGCCCAGCCGCTCGACCGCCAGCGCGTACTGCGCGGCCGCCCGGTCGTCGTCCTGCTCGCCGGCGGCGGCCTCGCGCCAGCGCCGCGCACCCGGGCGGGTGGGCAGGTGATCGCCCAGCGGCCCGGTCAGCCCCTCGGCGTCCGGGTCGTCGAGCGTGAGCGCGTAGGCGGACACGTGGTCGGGCGCCAGCTCGAGGGCGCGATCCAGGGTCTCGGCCCAGGTGCGGAGGGCCTGCCCCGGCACGTCGTACAGGAGGTCCAGCGCCACCGACCCGATCCCGGCGGCCCGCGCCTCGGCCACGGCCTCGGCCACGTCCCCGGGCCGGTGGCGTCGCCCGAGCCGCGACAGCAGCCCGGGATCGAACGACTGGGCGCCCAGCGAGACGCGCGTGACCCCCGCCGCCGCCAGCGCCCGGGCATCACCGCGCTCGTCCGCCCCCGGGTTCGCCTCGATGGTCACCTCGGCGCCGTCCGCGATCCCGAACCGCGCGCGGACGAGCGCCACCAGGCCCGCGACGGCGTCACCGGGGAGCAGCGTGGGCGTCCCGCCGCCGAGGTAGACGGTCTCGAGCGGCGGCCTCGCCGCGCCGCCGGGCCCGCCGAAGCGCGCGTCGAGGGCGTCGGCGCGAAGCCCGATCTCCGCCGCCAGCGCGGCGACGAACGCGGCGACGCGTGCCCGCGGGCCGCGCGCGTCCGCGCCCGCGAACACCACGAAGTCGCAGTACGGGCACAGCGAGACGCAGAACGGCACGTGGACGTAGAGCGCGACCGGCGGCAGCGGCGCGCGGCCGGTCGCGGCCGGGGGCTGCCGCCCGGGCCGGACCGTTGCGCCCGGGGAACGCGGCGCGCGGCCGACCGTGGTCAGGCGTCCCGCGACGGCTCGCGCGGCCCGAGCACCCGCCAGCCGTCGGGCGGTGCCTGGCGGTGCGCCATCTCCTCGACCTCGGTCCCCTTCGCCTTGGGCAGCCCGGCATGGCCGGTCGTGAGGAAGATCGCCACCCGGGTGATCGCGTGGCCGACGAACGCCGCCCCGATGCCGCCCGTGACGCCCGTCAGCCAGCCGCCCGCGAAGCCGATGGCCAGCACCGTCACCAGCATGTACCACGGTCGGCCGCGCGCCCCGAGGCGGGTCGCGAGCCCGTAGACCAGCGTCTGGGTCACGTTCGCGAGCGTGGGATCCACGCCCGCCACCACCAGGAACCCAAACACCAGGCCGCGGAACACCGCCTCGTCCACGAACGCGGTGGCGATCGCGTTGAGGACCGCGCCCGGGTAGGCCAGGATCGAGGGCAGTCGGATGTAGCGGTAGCGGTAGTAGGCGATGCCGAGGGCGATGGCGGTCCCGATGGCGCCCGAGGTCAGCCCCAGGATCACCGCGCCCAGCCGGTCGCCGAGGCCCAGGAACAGCTCGCCGGCCGGGTTGGGGTGGAGCTCGAGGACGACGAGGATGCCGCCGATGCCGAGCGTGTACCAGGCGAGCCTGCGCCGCAGCGAGGGCGGGTTGCCCCAGCGGTCCGCGTCGTCGTACTCGGCGGCGCTGAAGCGCTCGGCGTCCAGGCGCAGCAGGACGAGCAGCCCCGTCAGCCCGAGGGCCATCAGGACCAGGATCTGGTCCGGGATGTCGGGCAGCGCCGGCAGCAGGCCGCCGAGGTCCGCGAGGTCCGGGAGGTCCGGCATGGATCGGGCGTCAGCGAGCCGCGACGGGGCGCATCACGCCTCGTCCATGCGCAGGATCGCGAGGAAGGCCTCCTGCGGGATCTCCACCGATCCCACGCGCTTCATCCGCTGCTTCCCTTCCTTCTGCTTCTCGAGCAGCTTGCGCTTGCGGGTGATGTCGCCACCGTAGCACTTCGCCAGCACGTTCTTGCGCAGCGCCCGGATGGTCTCGCGGGCGACGACGTGGCTGCCGATGGCCGCCTGCACCGGGACCTCGAACATCTGGCGCGGGATCAGCTGCTTGAGCTTCTCGGCCAGCTGGCGACCGGTGGACTGGGCACGATCGCGGTGGACGATCAGGCTGAGCGCATCGACCGGCTCGCCGGCAACCATGATGTCCAGCTTGACCAGGTTCGCGGCCCGGTAGCCGGCCTCCTCGTAGTCCATCGAGGCATAGCCCTGGGTCCGGCTCTTGAGCTGGTCGTAGTAGTCCACGATCAGCTCCGCCAGCGGCAGCTCGAAGTGCATGTGGACCCGCTGCGGGTCCAGGTACTCGAGGTTGTGGAACGTGCCGCGGCGGTTCGTCGACAGCTCCATCAGCGTCCCGATATAGCGGTCCGGCGTCACGATCCCGAGCTTCACCCATGGCTCCTCGATCGTCTCGATCTCGCCCACGTCCGGGAACCTGGCCGGGTTGTCCACGGTGACGACGCCGCGGCCCATCGTGAGCGTGACGCGGTACTCCACGGACGGCGCGCTGGCGATCAGGTCGAGGTCGAACTCACGCTCCAGGCGCTCCTGGACGATCTCCATGTGGAGCAGGCCCAGGAACCCGCACCGGAACCCGAAGCCCAGGGCGACCGAGCTCTCGGGCTCGTAGGTGAAGCTCGCGTCGTTGAGATGGAGCTTCTCGAGGGCGTCGCGGAGCAGCGGGTAGTCGGGGCCCGAGAGCGGGTACAGCCCGGCGAACACGAGGCTCTTCGCCTCCTGGTAGCCGGGGAGCGGCTGCGCCGCCGGCTGCGCGACCGCCGTCACCGTGTCGCCGACCTGGGCCTCGCGGACGTTCTTGAGCCCGGTGGCGACGTAGCCCACCTCGCCCGCGACCAGCTGCCGGACCGGGACCAGCTGCGGCCGGAAGAAGCCCAGCTCCAGCAGCTCCGCCTCGGCGCCGCTGGCCATCAGCCGGATCGTGTCGTGGACGTGGAGCGTGCCCGCGGCCAGCCGGACGTAGCACACGACGCCCTTGTACGGGTCGTAGTGGCTGTCGAACACGAGCGCCTGGAGCGGGGCGGTGGGCGAGCCCTTGGGGGGCGGGATCCGGGCGACGATCGCCTCGAGGATGTCGGGCACCCCGGTCCCCTCCTTGGCCGAGGCAAGGATCACCTCCTCGCGCGGGATCGCGAGGACGTTCTCCAGCTCCTCCATCACGACCTCGGGCTGCGCCGACGGGAGGTCGATCTTGTTGAGCACGGGGATGATCGTGAGGCCCTCGCGCAGCGCGAGGTGGACGTTGGCCAGCGTCTGGGCCTCGATGCCCTGCGCGGCGTCCACGACGAGGATCGCCCCCTCGCACGCCTGGAGGCTGCGGCTGACCTCGTAGCTGAAGTCCACGTGGCCGGGGGTGTCGATCAGGTTGAGCCCGTAGGTCAGGCCGTCGTTGGCGGTGTACTCCAGGCGGACCGCGCGGGCCTTGATCGTGATGCCCTTCTCGCGCTCGAGGTCCATCGAATCGAGGACCTGGCTCATCATCTGCCGGCCCTCGATCGTGTGGGTCAGCTCGAGGAGCCGGTCTGCGAGCGTGGACTTCCCGTGATCGATGTGCGCGATGATCGAGAAGTTGCGCAGGCGGTCTTGCGGGATGCTCACGACGCGGGAGTGTATCCGGGACCGGATGCGTGCCGGCGATGGCCCGCGGCAGGTCGCGTACGATGCTCGCGTGCCCTCGTTCGATCCCGCCATCCCCCACCGGCTGCTGGCCGGCTTCCACCGGTTCCGGCGGACCCGGTTCCTGGCCGAGCACGAGCGGTACCGCCGCCTGGAGCGTGCGGGCCAGCGACCGACCCACATGATCATCGCGTGCTCCGACTCGCGGGCCGCCCCGGAGACGGTCTTCGACGCCGAGCCCGGCGAGGTGTTCGTCGTGCGCAACGTGGCCGGGCTGGTGCCCGTGTACGAGCCAGGCGTCGGGAGCCAGGCGACGAGCGCGGCGCTCGAGTACGCCGTGCTCGCGCTCGAGGTGCCGTCGATCGTGGTGCTGGGCCACGGGCGCTGCGGCGGGATCGCGGCGGCGCTCGACGACACCAACCCGCTGACGCCCGCCGACTCGCTCGGCGCCTGGGTGGCGGGCCTCCATGACCTCGCCGCGGAGCTCGACTTCGACCCCCAGGACTGGGTCGACCCGGACCGTCGCCATCGCGTGCTGGAGCTCCGGTCGGTCGAGCAGTCGATCGCCAACCTGCGAACGTTCCCGTGGGTCCGGTCGCGCGAGGAGGACGGGCACCTCACGCTCCACGGGGCCTGGTTCGACATCGGGCTCGGGGAGCTGCACGGGCTCACCCCGTCCGGGTGGAAGCTCCTCCCGGACGCCTGACCGGGGTACGCTGCGGTGGCCATGACACGCGACCCGGCCGGCCGCATCGACCAGACGCCCGAGTGGGCCGCCCTGCGCGACCACCAGGCCGCGATCCGCGGCGTCCACCTGCGCGACCTGTTCGCCGCCGATCCGGCGCGAGCCGGGCGCCTCGTCGCGGAGGGCGCCGGCATCGTGCTCGACTACTCGAAGCACCGGGTCACCGACGAGACGATGACGCTGCTGCACGCGCTCGCGCGCGCGGCGGGCGTGGACGAGCGGCGCGCCGCGATGTTCGCCGGCGAGCGGATCAACGTCACCGAGGACCGCGCGGTCCTGCACACGGCGCTGCGGGCGCCCGTGGGGATGCGGGTGGAGCTCGACGGGCGCGACGTCGTCCCGGGCGTGCACGAGGTGCTGGACCGGATGGCCGCGTTCGCGCTCCGGGTCCGCCGCGACGAGTGGACGGGCCACACCGGGCGCCCGATCCGCAGCGTGGTCAACATCGGCATCGGCGGGTCCGACCTGGGGCCCGCGATGGCGACCGAGGCGCTGCGCCACTACTCGGACCGGGCGCGGCGGTACCGGTTCGTGTCCAACATCGACGGCGCGGACCTGCGGGAAGCGCTGGTCGACCTCGACCCCGCCGAGACGCTGTTCATCGTGTGCAGCAAGACGTTCACCACGCTCGAGACGCTGACCAACGCCCGCTCCGCGCGCGACTGGCTGCTGGCCAGCCTCGGCGACCCGGCGGCCGTGGCCCGGCACTTCGTGGCCGTGAGCACCAACGAGGCCGGGGTCCGCGAATTCGGCATCGACCCGGCCAACATGTTCGGGTTCTGGGACTGGGTGGGCGGCCGGTACTCGATGGACAGCGCGATCGGGTTGTCGCTGATGCTGGCCATCGGCCCCGACGACTTCCGGGAGCTGCTGGCCGGCTTCCGGGCGATGGACGAGCACTTCCTGCTGTCACCGGCGGACCGCAACCTGCCCGTGATCCTCGGGCTGCTCGGGGTGTGGTACGGGAACTTCTTCGGCTTCGACACCCACGCCGTCCTGCCCTACAGCCAGGAGCTGAGCCGCTTCCCCGCCTACCTCCAGCAGCTGGACATGGAGTCGAACGGGAAGTCCGTGCGGCTCGACGGCACCCGGGTCACCTACGACACTGGGGCGATCGAGTGGGGCACGGCCGGCACCAACGGCCAGCACGCCTACTACCAGCTGCTCCACCAGGGCACGCGGATCGTGCCGGCGGACCTGATCGGCTTCGTCAACCCCACGACCGAGCTGGGTGACCACCACGACCTGCTGATGGCCAACCTGCTCGCCCAGGCCGCGGCGCTGGCATTCGGCAAGACGCGCGAGCAGGTGATCGCGGACGGCGTGCCGGCCCACCAGGTCGAGGCGCGCGTGTTCGAGGGCAACCGGCCCACGTCGGTGCTGCTGCTCGACCGGCTGACGCCGCGCTCACTGGGCTCGCTGATCGCGCTGTACGAGCACAAGGTGTTCGTCCAGGGCGTGATCTGGGGGATCGACTCCTTCGACCAGTGGGGCGTGGAGCTGGGCAAGGTCCTGGCGACCCGGATCGCGGCGGAGCTGACGGCGGCCGGCGAGCCTGCGGCGGGCGCCCACGATGCCTCGACGTCGTCGTTGATCGCCCGCTACCGCGCGACGCGCGACCGGGGCTGACGACGTCCGGGGCTCACGGCGTCCGGGGCTCACGGCGTCCGACCGGGCCGACCACGCACCCGTCCGAAGGCGACCAGGGCGATCGCGCTGCCCACCGCGAGGACCGCGGTCCCGAGCATCGCGGCGGGCAGCCCCACCGTCACCGACAGGACGCCCATCACGGGCGGGTAGATCGTCGAGCCCACGACGGCCATGCCCGTCAGCGACCCGCCGACCGCCGCGGAGCGGTCCGGGCGATGCTCGCCGCCGAGCGCCACGATCATCGGGAAGATCGGCCCCGACGCGACGCCCGCCGCGGCGAACGCGACGATCGAGATCGGCAGCGAGGGTGCAAGGACGGCGCACACGATGAGCCCGCTCATGCCCAACGCCATCGCGATCGTGAACCGCAGGTGGTCGAAGCGGTCGGCGATGGCCGAGGACACGAGGCGGCCGACCGCCAGCCCGGCCCAGTACAGCGACAGGGCCAGCGTCGCCGTCGTCAGGGGGGCCGGCTCGAGGAACCGGACGATCCAGTTCGAGACGCCGACCTCGGACGCGACGTAGGCGGCGATGGCAACCCCGAGCAGCAGCAGCGGACCCGCCAGCAGCCAGCGGGGGCGCCCGCCGCCGGCCTCGCCGCCGGCCACGCGTTGCGCGCCCGCGGCCTGGGCCGTCCGCTTCCCGGTCGGCATGGGCACGAGCCCGTACGCGGCCGCGAGCAGCGCCGCGATGGCCCCCGTCGCCACCACGACGGCCTGCCAGGCGATGCCGCCCTCGACGAGGGCGCCGACGACGAGCGGTGCCGCCAGCGCCCCGACGCTGAACGCCATGTGCAGGAGGTTCATCGCCCGGCCGCGGCCGTCGCGGTAGACGTCCAGGACCAGGCCGTTAGCCCCGCCGTCGAGGCAGCCGGCGGCCCCGCCGGCGACCAGCGCGGCCACCAGGAACAGGCCCCAGGACGGGTCGTCGCCCATGCCGGCCACGCCAAGCCCGGCCACCCCCACGCCGTGGACCAGCGTGGCCGCCCCCAGGACGGGGCGTCGCCCGGCGCGCTCGGTGAGCGCGCCGCCGCCGAACGACCCGACGGCGTACGCGATGGACCACAGCAGGTAGACGAGGCCGATCCCGACGTCGTCCTGGGCGAACGTCGCCTTGATCGACCGGATCAGCGACGGGACGACCAGCCCGGTCCAGCCGATCGTGACCAGGGTGAGCGCGCCGACGATGCCGGCCGGCAGCCGCGGGGCTCGCTCCACGGCTCAGGCACGCCGCCAGGGGTCGGCGACCGGCAGTGCGTGGACGCCCAGGACCTGGGACATCTCGCCGGCGTGGTACGCGTCGTGGGCCACCAGCCGGTTGAGCACCGATGCCCGCGTGTGCACCTGGACGATGTCGCCGTAGCGCCGCTCGAAGGCGGCCTCGAGCATCGGGATGGTCCAGCGCTCCCCGGCGACGTGCGCCGCGAGGCCCCAGATCGGGAGGTGGGCGGGCGAGGCGCGCAGGGCGAGCTGGTCCACGGTGAGGTCGCGGACGGCGTCGGTGAGGCGGGCGGCGTGCCGCGGCCAGTCCGGATACAGGCGGGCGGCCGTGACGATGTCCATGATCCCGAGTATCGCGCCCGCGCGCCGCCATCGCTGGTCGGTTCGGTTCGCCTCTGCTACCATTCGCCGTCGCGCCTCGGGCAGTCCACGCCCGCGCGCCTTGTCTCGATCACGCACTCACGGAACGGAGATCAGCCACCTTGGCCAGAACGCCCCGGAAATGGCAGGGCGCTCGCACCCCGTCCGGGCTGAAGCGCGTCCGCCAGGCCGAGCGCCGGCGGGCCATCCTGCAGCCCCGTCGGTCCGCGGCGAAGACGCTCGTTGCCAAGGCCGTCTCGGTCGCGATGGCGCAGCCCGAGAGCGACGACGTCGCCACCACGCTCGCTGAGGCGATCTCGGCCCTCGATCGTGCCGCCAAGACGGGCGCGATCCACCCCAACGCCGCCGCCCGCCGCAAGTCACGGCTGGTCCTCAAGATCAACGCGGCGGTCGGCGGCAGCGCGGTCGTCGCCGGCGGCCACGTCGCCAAGACCACGGGCAAGGCCGCCGCCGCCAAGGCCGCCAAGGCCCGCATCGCCGCCGGCAAGGCGTCGAAGGCCAAGGGCGCC
>JBFMAT010000058.1:0-22498 GCA_040755495.1 Chloroflexota bacterium | reverse complement strand
CGGCGCGGTGCCCGGCGCGGACCGCGCCCAGCACCAGCAGGCCGACGGCCACCAGGACGCACCCGAGACCGAGCGTCACGAGCGGCGCCAGGCCTGTCGAGGCCCCTGCCGCGCCGGCCGCGATCCCGCCCGCCAGCCACGCGCTGCGTGGCACGCCGGCCCGCCCGCCGCTCACGGGCCGACCGTCACCAGGTCACGGATCTTCTCCAGCGTCGCCTCGCCCACGACCTTGCGTGCCCGCAGGTCGTCCACCGAGGCGAACCGCTGCTCCTCGCGGGCCGCGATGATCTTCGCTGCCGTGGCGGGACCGATGCCGGGCAGCGTGTCGAGCTGCTCGGCCGACGCCGAGTTGACGTCGATCAGGCCGCCGGCGCCGCCGCCACCTCCCCCATCCCCGCCGCTTCCGCCCGACGCGACGGCCTCCCCCCGGATGGGAACGTGCACCTCATCACCGTCGCGCAGGACCGCCGCGAGGTTGAGCTGCCGGTCCGCGGCGGCCGCGTCCACGCGCGGCCCGAACCCGCCCGCCGCGGCGATCGCGTCGCCCACCCGAGATCCGGGCGGCAGCCGGTAGACGCCCGGGCGCACGACGGCGCCACCCACCTCCACGACCAGCTCCGGGTCCCCGCCAACCGCCGGCTCCGCCGAGCTCCCGGCAAGCCCGAAGGTCGGCTCCAGGCCGGTCGCACCATCCACGCCGATGACCGGGTCGGAGCGCGCGGCGAGCAGGAACGCGGCGATGGCGACTGCCGCGACCAGGGCCGCCGCGGCGATGGCCGGCCACGGGACGGCTGGCTGCCCCGGTCGCGGTTCTGTCGTGTCGGACGCGGTGGATTCGACAGGTTCGAGCACGCGCCAGGGCGCGCCGGAAGGTTCCACGGACAGGACAACTCCCCGGCGGGCCCGGCGGCGGGCAATGGGGCGGAACGCCCGCTCCGATGGGGGCACTTCCGGCGGAGCAGGCGTCCGTGACGGACTCTACGTCGTGTCACTTATCCCGGACTTACGTGGCGGTCCGGTCGTCCCGCCCCCGGGCGCTGCCGACGGACCGGGGCTACGATCGATCGCGCCATGGCCGAGGACCCCTTCCCGCGAGACCGCGTCGTCGCGATGATCCGCCGCCTGCCGGCGTACCTCCGCCTGTCGTGGCGCCTGGCGAAGGAGCCGCTGCTCAGCCGGGCGCGCAAGGCGGCGGTCGCGGCGGCCGCGGGCTACCTCGCCTCGCCGATCGACCTCGTCCCGGGCCTCATCCCCGTCCTCGGCCAGCTGGACGACGTCGCCGTGGCGCTGGCCGCGATCCGGTTCGCGCTCGCCGGCCTCAGTCCGGAGCGGCGCCGCGAGCACCTCGATGCGGTCGGCCTCACGGACGGCGACCTGACCGAGGACCTGCGGACCGTCGGCGCCACCAGTGCCTGGATCCTGCGCGCGTCGGCGCGGACGACGGCCCGGGTCGCGGTCGCGGGCGGCAGGGCGGCCATCGCGGGCGGCAGGGCCGCCATCCGGACGGGGAAACAGGCACGCGACGCGGCGGCGCCCCGGGCATCCAGGTTCGCCCGCCGCCTGCCACGCCCCCACCTGTCGGCCCGGCCGCGCCGGGGTCCCGCGCCTGGCCCGGACGAGGATCCCGCGGGGGACTGACCCACCGTCAGGTGCCCAGCCGCTCCCATTCGACCCAGCGGGTCCCGTCCCACCAGCGGTGCCAGGTCGTGCCGTCGACGCCGGCGGCGAACACGTCCAGCCGGTCCGGCCCCCAGGACGAGGCGGCCGGCGCCGGGCCCAGGGCCAGCGACCCGCCGAGCGACTCCCAGGGGTGCCACGAGACGCCGTCCCAGTAGCGGTTCCACAGCGTCCCGTCATCGAACACCGCGAACACCTCCAGCTGGTCCGCGGCCCAGGCGGTGACCGCCGGCGGCGACGCCAGCGCCCCGCCCAGCGACGCCGGCGCACCCCACGATCCGGCGGCGAACGCCCGATGCCAGAGGACCCGATCCGCGTCGACCCAGAACAGGTCGATGCGATCGGGTCCCCAGGAGACGGCGGCGATGTCGTGCATGACGCCCTCCACGTTGCGGACCGGTGGGGGGACGTTACGCCGTCCGGCCCTCGATGCGCGTGGCGGCGGTGCAGGCGGCGTCGGCGACGAGGTGGGTCGCGTTGCTGAACGCGCGGACCGGCCGGGCGACGACGGCGCGGAGGCGGCTGGGGCGAGGCGGCCGGGGATGGGATTCGAACTCGCCGCCCTCCCGGATCAGCCGGTAGCGCTCGGCGGCCAGCTCCAGCTCCCGGGTGCGCTCGCGCGCGAGGTCGAGGGCGATGATCCCGTGGTGCAGCCACATGGTGCGGTTCTCCCGTTCAGCGATCGCCCAGCTCGAAGCCGTCACGGCTCTCGTAGCCGGCGATCGCGGCGATCGCCCCGAACAGGGCGAGTCCAAAGATCAGGGCGGGGATCAGGGCATCCATGGCGGGTCTCCGGTGGTCCGATCTCGGTAACCGGACAAGGCTCACTGACTAGTTACGAGACTACCCGCTTGCGCGTAACCTGTCAATGGTTTTATAGTGGTTACGACCCCAGATGAACAGCCTCCGGATCGCCCCCATCGACGTCATCGGCCACGGTCACGCGGCCGACCTCGACACGTGCCTCGACTTCATCAACAGCGAGTCCTACGACGACGGCGTCGCCCACGAGCACCTGGCCACGGCCGATGACGCCGTCGCCTACTTCACGCTCCGCGGCCTCGCCCACGAGGACGCGCTGCGCCCCCAGGCCGGCCACGACACGGCCGCGTGGCTGGCGCGGATCCACGGCCTGCGGGCGGCGCTGCGCGAGGTCTGGGACGCCGAGGTCGAGCACCGGATCCCGGACCAGGGCGCGCTGGACGCGGTCAACGCCGTCCTCCGCGAGGCGCCGAGGATCGAGCTGGTCGCCGCCGACGACTGCTGCGGCGTCGGGCACCGGCACACCGCGGACGACCCCACCGGCGAGGCGCTCGCTCGCGTCGTCAGTCCGCTGGTGGAGGCGATCGCCGCCGGCCAGACGAGCCGCTTCCGGATCTGCGCCAACGACGGGTGCCGCTGGGTGTTCGCGGACACCTCGCGAGCCGGCCGGCGCCGCTGGTGCGACATGTCCTCGTGCGGCAACGTGGCCAAGGTGCGCCGGTACCGCGCGCGCCGCAAGGGCGCGGACACCTCCATCGACGCGTCTGCCGGCGCCTCCGCGGACGCGCCGCCCGCCGGCGCCTGACGCCTAGACCTTCTCGAGCATCGGCCGGACCTCGGTCGCGAACCGGGTCATCGACTCCTCGTCGTAGTTGGCCGGCGTGCCGGCGATGAGGTGGCGATAGCCCAGCTCCACGAGCGGCGCCAGCTGCTCCGCGACGTCCTCGGGCGTGCCCACGGGCTGGTCCACCCAGTGCCTCGCCACCCGGTTGCGGTCGAACGCCTCGTGGAACAGCCGCTCCGCCTCGGCGCGGTCGTCGCGGATGAACACCGTGCCCACGCCGGTCGTCCGCTCGATCTCTCCCGGGTCGCGCCCCACCGCCTCGCAGTGCTGGAGCAGGATCTCCTCCTTGCGCTTGACCGTCGCGAACCCGCCGCCCACGTTGTTCATGTCCGCGTACTTCGCGACCAGCTTGAGGGTGACCTGCTCGCCGCTGCCACCGATGCAGATCGGCAGGTGGGCCTGGACGGGCGCCGGGAGGTTGCGCGTGTCCTTGGAGCGATAGTGCGGACCCCGGGCCGTGGGCTCCGTTCCGTCCAGCATCCCGCGCATGATCGGCAGCGCCTCGGACAGCCAGCGGAGCCGCTCCGGAAACCCGGACCCGAACTCGAACCCGAAGGCCTCGTGCTCCTCCTCGAACCACGCCCCGCCGATGCCCAGGATCGCGCGGCCGTTGCTGATGTGGTCGAGGGTCGTCGCCAGCTTCGCCGTCAGCGTTGGCGCCCGGAACGTGTTCGCCCCGACCATGAGGCCGATCCGGATCTGCTTCGTCGCCTGGGCCCACGCGGCCAGCGTCAGCCAGCCCTCGTAGTTGGGACCGCGGCTGTCCCCGACGATCGGATACAGGTGATCCCAGGTCCACAGCGTGTCGTAGCCCAGCTGGTCGGCGCGGATGCCGGCGTCCAGCAGCCGCGGCCACTCCGTGTACTGGTTCCAGCACAGGGCGCCGATCTTGACGTCGCTCAACTCACGCTCCATGTGTCAGCGAGGATGTCCACTCGCAGTGCGGAGGTCACGCCTGCCTGACGATGTCGACCGAGATCTCCACGGCCGGGATCGGTCCCCTGTTCTCGAGCCAGTGGGTCGTGTTCCGATCCTCAGGCCAGCCCACGCCCGGTCCGTAGTCGGTCGCGAACCCGTCCCGATGGTCAGTGATCGTTCCCTGCAGGATGTAGACGGTGCCCGGCCGGCCCTGGTGGTCGTGAAGCGGGCCGAAGACGCCTCCCGGCTCGATGGTCACCATGCGCATTCGAAGCTGGTGCCCGGCCATGCCCTCGATCTCGGCGGCAAGGTCAACCGTCGCAAGGACCTCCACGGCCACGCCCTTCGTCGCAGGTGCCGCCGGCTGCTGGCTCATCGCGCCCTCCGTTCGGTGCGTCTACGGCTCACGTCCACAGTCGTCTCGTCCCAGCGTACCCCGGGTGTCAGAGCCGCAGGCGCCCGACCACCTCGCCGTCCTCCACCTCGCCCGTGAGCTCGAACCCCAGGCCGAGGTAGAAGCCCTCCGGGCCCCCGTCCTCGGGCACCCAGCTCACGAGCAGCTCGCGTGCGCCGGGCAGCGTCCGCACGTGGTCCGCGACCAGCTCCACGGCCCGCCGCCCGTATCCCAGGCCCTGGAGGCCGTCGGCGATCATCAGCCGCCACAGGAAGGACTCCGGGCCCTCGTCCCCGGCCGGGTCCAGGGACAGCATGACGAAGCCCACCGGCACGTCGTCCGCGTAGATCGCGCGGTACCAGGCCCGCGGCTCGAACAACGCCTCCGCGAACGACACGGCGTTGGGCGCCACGAACCCGCGCTGTGACGGCGCGACCTGCAGCCGGCAGATCGCGCGGACCGAGTCCTTCGTGACCTCGCGCAGCTCCACGACGGCGCCGTCGCGCACGGACCGGCGGGTCGGGGCGGGATCGCCGGCGCCCTCGCCGGCGGCCTCGCGCGCGGCGGCCCAGGCGGCGATCGTGTCGGCCAGCGGCGGACCGCCCTCGCTCACCGGACGACGATGTTGACGAGCTTCCCGCCCCCGGCGTGGATGATCCGGTGCGGCTCGCGCCCGCCCAGCGCCGCCACGACCTTGTCGCGCGACAGGACGATCTGCTCCAGCTCGAGGTCGGAGATGCCCGCGTCCACCGTGACCCGGTCACGGAGCCTGCCGTTGACCTGGATCGGGACCTCACGGGTCGATTCCACGATCGCCGTCTCGTCCACCTTCGGCCAGTGCTGGACGTGGATCGAGGCCCACGGCTGCCCGGCCGTGGCCAGGCGCCTGGACCACAGCTCCTCGGTGATGTGCGGCGCCGCCGGCGCGAGCATCAGCAGCAGCAGCCTGACCGCCTCGTCCCACTCCGGCAGCCCGGCCACGGACGTGCCCCGATACCGGGACAGCAGGTTGGACAGCTCCATCAGCTTGGCGACCATCGTGTTCCAGCGGAAGCCCTCGTAGTCCTCCGTCACGTCGCGCAGCGTCCGGTGCGCGGTTGTGCGCAGACGCGTCCGGGCGTCGTGCTCGGTCTCGCCGGCCGGCAGCTCGCCGCCCGCGGGGTCGCCCGGGTCGCGGCCGTGGGGATCCAGCGCGACCGTCCACACGCGGTTGAGGAACTTGCTCACGCCGCCGATCCCGGTGGGGCTCCACGGCCCGCCCTGGTCCCAGGGGCCCATGAACATCAGGAACAGGCGGACCGTGTCGGCGCCGTGGCGCGCGACCAGCTCGTCGGGGTCCTGGACGTTGCCCCGGCTCTTGCTCATCCGCTCGCCGTCGGCGCCCAGGATCTGGCCCTGGTTGAACAGGCGGCGGAACGGCTCGCTCTCGTGGACCAGGCCCAGGTCGCGCATCGCCTTGGTGAAGAACCGGCTGTACAGCAGGTGCATCACGGCGTGCTCGGCGCCGCCCGTGTACTGGTCCACCGGCGTCCAGGTCCGGATCATCTCCGAGTCCACGGGCCCGTCGTCCTTGGCGGGCGACAGGTAGCGGAACCAGTACCACGACGAGTCGAAGAAGGTGTCCATCGTGTCGGTCTCGCGCCGGGCGGGGCCGCCGCACGACGGGCAGGCGACGTTGAGGAACGCCTCGTCGCGGTTGAGCGGGTTGTCGCCGCTGCCCCGGTAGTCCACGGTCTCGGGCAGCAGGACCGGCAGCTGGTCCTCGGGGACCGGCACCGCGCCGCACTGCTCGCAGTGGATGACCGGGATCGGCGTGCCCCAGTAGCGCTGGCGGCTGACCAGCCAGTCCCGCAGCCGGTAGGTGACGGCCTGCCGGCCCTGGCCGCGCTCGGCCAGCCAGGCGACGATCTCGTGCCACGCCTCGGCGGCGGGGCGGCCGGTGAACCGGCCCGAGTTGACCATGACCTCGTCGGTCGTGTGCTCCACGAAGGCCGATGACAGCTCGGCGTCGGGGTCCGCGTCCCGGGGCATCACGACCCGCACGATCGGCAGGTCGAACCGGCGGGCGAACTCGAAGTCGCGCTCGTCGTGGGCGGGCACGGCCATGATCGCGCCGGTGCCGTAGGTGCCCAGCACGTAGTCCGCGATGAAGATCGGGATCCGCTCGCCGTTGACCGGGTTGACCGCGTCCGCGCCGATGGCGACGCCGGTCTTCTCGCGCTCCGTGGACAGCCGGTCGATCTCCGTCCGCGTCGCCGCCTGCGCGACGTACGCCTCGACCTCCGCCCGCCGCTCGGGCGCCGTCAGCGTCTCGACCAGCGGGTGCTCGGGCGCCAGGACCATGAACGTGGCGCCGAACAGCGTGTCCGGGCGGGTCGTGAACACCCGCAGCTCCTCGCCGCCGGCGTGGTGGGCGGTGGGCGCCGTCTGGAACACGATCTCGGCACCCGAGGACCGCCCGATCCAGTTCGTCTGCATGATCCGGACCGGGTCCGGCCAGTCGATGCCCGCGAAGTCCAGCAGCTCGTCCGCGTAGTCCGTGATCCGCAGGTACCACTGCGGCAGCTCGCGCTTCTCGACCTTGGCGCCGCAGCGCCAGCAGCGGCGGTCCGTGCCCTCGACCTGCTCGCGGGCCAGCGTCCCGTCGTTGGGGCACCAGTCCACCGCGGACACGGACCGATAGGCCAGGCCGCGCTTCAGGAACTGGACGAACAGCCACTGGTTCCAGCGGTAGAACGCCGGGTCGCAGGTCACGACCTCGCTCGACCAGGCGAACGTCGCGCCCATGCTCCGCAGCTGCTTCCGCTCGTGCTCGATGTTGGCCATCGTCCACTCGCGGGGGTTGATCCGGTTCTTGATCGCCGCGTTCTCGGCCGGCAGGCCGAAGGCGTCGAAGCCGATCGGCAGGAACACGTTGAACCCGTGCATGCGGCGGTAGCGCGCGATCGCGTCGGTGGGCGTCTTGATGTACCAGTGGCCGATGTGCAGGTCGCCCGACGGGTACGGGTACATCGTGAGCAGGTAGAACTTGGGCTTCGATTCGTCGTGGAGGTCCGTGTCGTACAGGCCGAGCTCGTCCCAGCGCGCCTGCCAGCGCGGCTCGATGGTGGCGGGGTCATAGCGCTGGATCCCTGTCCGGTCCGTCTTGGGCCTGGTGTCGGTCATGGCGGCCTGCTCCTGCTCGCGGCTCGCGCGCTCGTCTGATCGTCCGGATATGAAAGACCCCCTGCCGGACCGGCAAGGGGTCACACGGATAGCCCGCCCACGCCCGGTGAGCCGGCTATCCGCAGGTAAGTGCGAGGGCCGATGGTGGAGCTACGGGGATTCGAACCCCGGACCTTCTGAATGCCATTCAGACGCTCTCCCAGCTGAGCTATAGCCCCACGCCGGACCGGGAGTATAGCGCACGGGACCCGCCGGACCGCACCCGGCGACGCTCACCCGACGACGACCCGCCACGACGTCTCGAGCGGCACCACGACCAGGACGCGGTGCTCAAGGTCGGTCGAGCCGACGCCGTCGGCGATCAGGGTCGGGGATCCCTCGCACGCGGACCGCGAGCCGAACACCTGCTCGTCGCCGGACATCACCCGGATCTCGATCCACCCGCCCGAGCACGACAGCGCGAACGTCAGGGCATCGTGCGGCCCGACCGCGCCGATGTCGGTCGTCACGATGCCGCCCGGCTCGTCCTCGGCGATGCGCTCGGCCTCGAGCAGGGCGTCCAGCGCCGCCCGCTGTTCCCGGAGCAACGCGACGAGCTCGTCGTAGCCGGCGAGCGGGATCGGGCTGGGCGTCACCACGCGAACGCTCGGACCGGGCCCGCCGTCGGCGATGACGATCCGCCAGCGGACGCCCACGGGGGATCGGACGATGAGGTGCTCGGTGCCGTCGAACAGGGCCGAGCCCTGCGGGGCCCGGGTCGGGATCTGCATGACGTACGGACGTAGCGAGCAGCCGGCCTGCGAGGTGCCCACCACCGTGGACCCCCTGACCACGACGAGGTCGATGCTCCCGCCGAGGCACGAGACCCCCACGGCCAGCGAGTCCGCCATGGGCAGCGTGCCGAGATCGGCCTCCGCCGCCTCGGGTCCGGCCTCGACGAGCTCACCCCGCAGCAACACCGGCGCGCCGGCGCCGACCAGCTCGTGCAGCTCCTCGTAGCTCGCGAGCGGTTGCAGCGTCGGCGAGGGCGAGGGCGAGGGCGCCGGCGCGCCGCCGAGGCCCAGCATCGCGGCCCCGCCGCCCACGAGCAGCAGCACGACCGCAGTCGCGGCAACGAGCGCGGCGGGTGCGCCGAAGCGTCGGACCTGTCGGCGGCGGAGGGCGGCCGTGAGGTCGTGGTCGCGGACGAGCAGCGGCAGCGAGTCGGCCTCCAGGCGGAGCGCCTCGGCGAGCCGCGCCTCGAGCCGGGCGTCGAGATCGTCAGCCATGCTGCACCTCCCGGATCGCAGACCCCTCGTCGAGCCGCTCGCGCAGCTGCCTAAGCGCCTCGCTGAGCTGCGTCTTGACGGTGTTCTCGCTCGTGCCCATCGCCTCGGCGACCTCGCGGACGGGCAGGTCGGCGTAGTACCGAAGGACGACCGCGGCCCGGGTCCGCGGCGGCAGCCGGTCGACCGCCGCGAGCAGGGTCAGTCGCTCATCCTCGTCGGTCCATCGCCCCGGATCGGGGACGACGTGGAGCTGCACGACGCGCGAGCCCGACCGCCGGACACCGAGGGCGCGGTTGGTCGCGATCCTCAGCAGCCAGGGCCGGAGCGCATCCGGATCGCGGAGGCTGCCGGCCCGCTCGAACGCCGTCAGCAGCGTGTCCACGACGACATCCTCGGCGGCCGACCGGTCGCGGAGGATCAGGTACGCCACGCCCTGGATCTCGCGGCCGTACCGCTCGAGGAGGTCGGCGAGGACCTCCGGGCGGCGCGTGCGAAGGGCTTCGATGGTCATCGGTCCATCCGTGGGGCGGCCCTGGGCGAGCGCATCGAACAGTAGATGCACGAGCGGCCCGATGCGGGTGACCGCGGCCGCGCGCGTCGCGCCGGACGAGTACCAAGGTCCCCGTGCATGGTGCGCGGAGGCACCGGAAGACGGGTGGCCCTGGGCGGCCCGGCACCCAGCGACGATGACCGGTGCGCGACGGTCCGGGATGGTCCGCACCGGTGCTGGGTCCCGCCCTCCGGCCCGCGAGCAGCGACCGCCCGCGCGTCGCGGTGCCGCCGCGCAACCGCCATCCGCGGGGAGCGCGTTATGCTCCTATCGTCCTATGCGGGTGTGGCCGTCCCGTCCGCCCGCCGACGTGGGTCAGCGGTCGATCAGGCGGCTCGAGACCAGTCCGAGGGAGGTCGAGGCCATGTCGCTGCTCCGACGGGTGGAGCAGGCGCAGCACCGGGTGAACCCGGAAGACGGCGCCGTCGTGCCCGTCGCGCCCCCCTACGTCCCCCCTGTCGCGCCCACCCAGGCCAAGGTCCACGCGCGCGAGGAGCTGCTGCGCGACATCCGGATCCGGCTCGCCGGTGAGGTCGTCACGGCGTTCAACACGCTCGTGGACGCGAAGCCCGAGGAGGCCCGCGGCAGGATCGCGGGGATCGTCGACCGGGTCATCAACCAGTTCGGGTTCGCGGTCACGCGCGATGAGCGGCTGCGGCTGGTGGACGAGCTGGTCAACGACGTCACGGGCTTCGGGCCAATCGAGCCGTTCCTCCACGACGAGACGGTGACCGAGGTCATGGTCAACGGCCCGGACCACATCTACATCGAGCGGGGCGGCAAGATCCAGCGCGTCGACACCACGTTCCTCAACGACGAGCACGTGCTCCGGGTCATCGACCGGATCATCACGCCCCTCGGCCGCCGCATCGACGAGACGAGCCCCCGGGTGGACGCCCGCCTCCCGGACGGGTCGCGCGTCAACGCGATCATCGAGCCCCTGTCCCTCGTCGGGCCGGTGATCACCATCCGGAAGTTCTCGGCGCGGCCGTTCTCGGTCGAGGACCTGATCCGGTTCGGGACCGCGACGCCGGACATGTTCGAGTTCCTCAGGGCGTGCATCGAGGCCAAGCTCAACCTGTTCGTGTCCGGTGGCACGGGCTCGGGCAAGACCACGACCCTCAACGTGCTGTCGTCGTTCATCCCCAACGACGACCGGATCGTGACCATCGAGGACGCCGCCGAGCTCCAGCTCCGGCAGGAGCACGTGATCACGCTGGAGTCCCGTCCCCCCAACCTCGAGGGCCAGGGCGAGATCACGATCCGGAACCTGCTCCGAAACGCGATGCACATGCGCCCCGACCGGATCATCGTCGGGGAGTGCCGCTCGGGCGAGGCCCTGGACATGCTCCAGGCGATGACCACGGGCCACGACGGCTCGCTGTCGACGGGCCACGCCAACAGCCCCAAGGACATGCTCCGCCGGCTCGAGACGATGGTCCTGATGACCGGCTACCAGCTGCCGCTGCGCGCCATCCGCGAGCAGATCGCCTCGGCCGTGGACCTCATCGTCCACACCGCGCGCCTCAAGGACGGGTCGCGCAAGGTCGTCAACATCACCGAGGTGTTCGGGATCGAGGACGACGAGATCCTGACCCAGGACATCTTCGTGTTCGAGCAGACCGGCGTGGACGAGGACGGCAAGATCCTGGGCGAGCTCAAGCCCACCGGCATCCGGCCCACGTTCATGCCCCAGTTCGCGCGCAGCGGCATCGCGTTGCCGCCGGGCGAGTTCGGCATCCCGCCGGAGGACCCCAGCAAACCGACCCAGCACGCGCTCAAGAGCCGCTACGGCGGCGGCGAGGCGTCGCGCCCGCCCGATGCGGCCGTCGCGGCCATGGGCCGGGGACGGGCCGTCACCGCCGGGGGCATGGTGTACGTGTCGACCTGTGGCCCGGTCGATCCCGAGACCGGCCGGGTCGTGATGGCCGGGATGAAGGAGCAGACCCGCCAGTGCCTGCACAACCTGCAGGCGAGGCTCGAGGAGGCCGGCACCTCGCTGGACAAGGTCGTGTGGGCCAACTGGACGCTGCGCGACGCCAGCGACTTCGACGCCTTCAACGAGGAGTGGGCGCGCTGGTTCCCGGGCGAGTCCCCGGTCGGCCAGATGACGATGATGCCGCCGCTCCAGCGACGGGCCGGGTTCCGCGTCTCGCTCGGGGTGATCGCGGAGGCGTAGCCCGCCCGGGCGGTCGTGCCGGTACGATCCGGCACCATGACCTTCGACCTTCTGGTCCGCGGTGGAACCCTCGTCGACGGCACCGGCGAGCCGGCCCGCCGCGCCGACGTGGGCGTCCGCGGTGACCGGGTGACGGCCGTCGGCGACCTGTCGGCGGTGGACGACGCCGACGTCGCGATGGTGATCGATGCCGCCGGGCACGTGGTCGCCCCCGGCTTCGTCGACCCGCACGGGCACTCGGACGGGACGCTGTTCCTCGATCCGGCCCTGGTCAGCCACCTGCGCCAGGGCTACACCACGCAGCTGTCGGGCAACTGCGGCTACACGTTCGCGCCCCTGACCGCCGAGGCGCGGTCGCTGCTCGACCCGGACCTGCGAGCCCTGCACCTCGATCCCGCCTGGACGACGTTCCCGGGGTTCATGGACGCCGTGGCGGCGGCGCCGCTGGGGATCAACGTCGCGTTCCTGGTGGGCCATGGGACCGTGCGGGCGGCGGTGCTGGGCGCCGCGGGCCGCGCGCCGGACGCCCATGAGCTGCGCGCGATGGTCGCGCTCGTGGACGAGGCCCTCGACGCCGGGGCGCTCGGCGTGTCCACCGGCCTGATCTACGCCCCCGGGCTCCACGCCCGGCCCGACGAGGTCGTGGCGCTCGTGGCCGCGGCGGTGCGCCGCGATGCGCTGTACGCCACCCACATGCGCAACGAGGCGGGCCGCGTCCACGCGGCGGTCGACGAGGCCGTCGCCACCGCCCGCGCCGCCGCCGAGGCCGCCGGCCGGCCGGCCCGGCTCCAGGTCTCGCACCTCAAAGCTGGCGCTCGCGAGGTGTGGGGCGAGGGGCCCGCGCTCGTGGACCGGCTGCTGCGCGCCCGCGCCGACGGCCTGGACGCGGCGGCGGACCAGTACCCGTACACGGCCGCGTCCACGACCCTGGCGACGCTCCTGCCGCCGGCCATCCTCGCGCTGCCCGCGGACGAGGCCGCGGCCGCGTTGCACGACCCGGCGACGCGGGCCCGCGTCCGCGACCTCGGGGCCAGCGGCATCTCGGGCTGGGAGAACGTCGCCCAGGACCCGGGCTGGGACGGGATCGTCATCGCCCACAGCGGGTCGCGGCCGGAATGGGCGGGGCGGTCGCTGGCGTCGCTCTCGGCCGAGCTCGGTCCGGAGCCCGTGGACCTCGCGCTCGACGCCCTCGCCGACGATGGCCTCGCGACCGACATCGTCCTCCACTGCATGGCCGAGGACGACGTCGAGGCAATCATGGGCGTGCCCTGGATCGCGGTGTGCACGGACGCCAGCGGCCGACGGCCGGGGCACGCGGTGCTCGACGGGGGCGTCCCGCATCCCCGCACCTACGGGTCCACGGCGCGGGTGCTGGGCTGGTACGTGCGCGAACGGCGGGCGCTGTCGCTCGAGGCGGCGGTCGCGAAGCTGTCGGCCGTCCCCGCCGCGCGCCTGGGGCTGGTCGACCGGGGGATCCTCCGCGAGGGCGCCTTCGCGGACGTCGTGGTGTTCGACCCGGCCACCGTTCGGGACGCGGCGACCTACGACCGACCCGCCGTCCATCCCGAGGGCATCCGGGACGTGGTCGTGAACGGGCGCGTCGCCGTGGCCGGCGGCGAGGAGACCGGCGAGCGGGCGGGCCGCCTGCTGCGTCGCGGCGCATGAGGCCGGTTGCCGCGCCTCCCCGCGTCGCCGAGGCACGCGTGGCCACCGCGATCGGTGCCGCCACGGAAACGAGCGCCACCGCGAGCCTCCCGGGCGGCGACCTCCGCTACGTCCTGCGGCGATCGCCGCGCGCCCGCCGCCTGCGGGTCACCGTCCACCCCGAGCGGGGCGTGGTCGTGTCCGTGCCGCCTCCCTCGCACCGCGGCTGGGCGCGCCCCGAGCCGGTCATCGCCGGGTTCCTCGCCGAGCGCGAGGGCTGGATCCGCCGCCACCTCGAGCGCCAGGACCGCGCCCGGGCCCGCCTCCACGCGCGGCCGGCGCTCGATGACGGGCGCGTGGTCTCGTACCTCGGCCTGCCACACCGGGTGCGGGTCGAGCCCGCGCCGCCGCGCACGCGGGCGTCGCGCGTGTCGCGCGTGGGCGGCGAGCACGGCGACGAGCTGCTGGTCGAGCGGGTCGCCCGCGACGCCCGGCCCACCGCCGCGATCCTCGAGGCCTGGCTCCGGACGCGCGCCCGGTCCGCGCTGCTGGCCGCGATCGACCGCCATGGCCCGGCGCTGGGGGTCGCGCCCCGCAGCGTGACGATCCGCGACACCACCAGCCGATGGGGGAGCTGCTCGCGGCGCGGGGCGCTGTCGTTCAGCTGGCGGCTCGTGCTCGCGCCCCCGGCCGCCCTCGACGCCGTCGCCGCCCACGAGCTGTGCCACCTCCAGGTGTTCGGGCACGGCCCCAGGTTCCGGGCGCTCCTCGCGTCTCGCGTCCCCGATCACGCCGACTGGCGTCGCTGGCTGCGGCGCCACGCCCCGGAGCTCCACGCGGCGCTGGACTGACCCGCCGGAATCGCGACGCACGTCCCGCGCGATATGGACGGATGACGGTCGAAATCGCCGCCGGACCGGGGAACCATTTCGATGCGTTCGCGCGTCACAGGACTGCCCCCACCCACATCGCACCTCGTCATCGACCGCCCGAGGTCCCATGTCTCCGCGTTTCGCTCCGGTCATCGCCGCCTCGCTCGCCCTCCTCGTCGCCGCGGCCTGTGCGTCGCCCGCCGCGCCCGCCACGCCGGCCGGTGCGCCCGACCCCACGCCGATCGCGTGGCCGTCGCCGGACCCGGCCACGCCCAAGCCCGACGCCGGCAACGTGGACGGGATCGTCTACCCGGAGCTCACGATCGAGGCCACGGATGCGGACACGATCCGCGTCGCGATCACGGACCCGGCCGCCAAGGCCTGGCGGCTGGTCGTGGCCGGCGCCGGCGCGCTGGCGGGCGACTGGCTCGAGATCCTCGTCGAGACCGGGGACGTCGGGCCATCGATCACGGCCACCGAGGTCCGCGACGGCGTCGTGGTTGGCGAGATGGACCTGTCGGGGTACGTCGACGGCACGGCGGCCGCGGGCGGCTGCCACGGGACGCTGCCGGTGTGCGTGGACTCGGACGGCTTCCGCCTCCCGACCGACGGCGACGGCACCCTGGCGATCCGGCTCACCCTGGTCGACGGCGGCACGCCGCTGACGGTCACCGGCGGCACGGCCGGCTGGCCGGGCGAGCCGTTCATCCTCGGGCCGTGGACGGACACCGAGCCGTTCCCGTGGGGCGAGCGCTGACGCTCGCCTGACCACCGGGCCGGCGGCCCGCCGAACGGTCTCCGGCCGGGGCCCATGCGGCCCCTGAGCCGGTGGGACGGTATCGTGCTCCCGGCGCCCACCCGGAGACACCGCGCAGGGAGACCGTGTCCAGCCACGCGAAGGACCTTCGCCCCGACATCCAGGCGATGCGTGCCATCGCGGTCGTCGCCGTGTTCGCATACCACCTGTGGCCGTCGCGCGTCCCGGGCGGCTTTGTGGGCGTCGACGTGTTCTTCGTCATCTCCGGGTTCCTGATCACCGGGAACCTGATCCGCGAGGCCGAGCGCACGGGCCGCATCGACGTCTGGTCCTTCTGGTCCCGCCGGATCCGGCGGCTGCTGCCCGCGGCCCTGCTGGTGATCGCCCTGAGCTCGGTCGCCGTCTTCGCGTGGGTGCCCGAGAACCTGTGGCCGCAGTTCCTGCGCGAGAGCATCGCCGCCACCCTGTACGTCCAGAACTGGGTGCTCGCGGGCGACTCGGTCGACTACCTGGCGGCGGACAACGCACCCTCGGCGGTGCAGCACTTCTGGACCCTGTCGGTCGAGGAGCAGTTCTACATCTTCACGCCGCTGCTGCTCATCCTGTTCCTCGTCGCGGCCCGCCGCCTGATGGCCAAGCGGGCGATCCTGCTTGCGGGCATCGGGGCCATCACGCTGGCGAGCTTCGCCGACTCCGTGTGGCTGACCTCGGTCAACGCGCCGGCCGCGTACTTCGTCACGACGACCCGGGCCTGGGAGTTCGGCGTGGGCGCGCTGCTCGTGTTCGCCCCTCCCGCGATGTCGGTCCGGGCCGGGCGGGCCGCGGTCGTGGCCGGGCTGATCGGCGTGGTCAGCTCGGTGTTCGTGATCTCCGCCGAGCTCCCGTTCCCGGGCGCCCTCGCGGCCTGGCCCGTGCTCGCGACGGCGGCGATGATCTGGGGCGGGCGGGCGATGGGCAGCCGGTGGGTGGCGGCGGCGGACTTCCGGCCGGTCCGCTTCACGGGCGACGTGTCCTACGCGGCCTACCTGTGGCACTGGCCGCTGATCGTGATCCTGCCGTTCGCGCTGGACCGCGCCCTGACCACCGTGGACAAGCTGGGGATCCTGGTCGCGACGCTGGCCCTGGCCGGCCTGTCCACCCGCTTCGTCGAGGACCCGATCCGGTACTCGCCCCGCCTGCTCGGCGGCGGCCGCTCCCCCCGGACCATCGCGGCGTGGGGGGCCGCGGGGATGGCGGTGGTCGTCGGGATTGCGGGCATCGGCCTCGTCACGACGGACACCCGTCGGGTCGAGGCGGCCGAGGCGGCCGAGGTCGTCGTGACCGAGACGCCCGAGTGCCTGGGGGCCATGGCGATCGTGAATGGCACGGCCTGCGACGGCGTGGTCGCGCCGGACGTCCTCGTCCCGGACCCGGCCCACGCGAGCACGGACTCGTTCGGGCGCCCGGATTGCTGGGCGGGGGTGGACGTCGCCGAGCTCCACATGTGCACCTTCGGGCCCGCCGACGCCGAGGTGCGCCTGGCGGCGATCGGCGACTCCCACAGCAACGCGCTGCTTGCCGCGTACCGGGCCCTCGCCCAACGGAACGGCTGGCGGATCGACGTCGCCGGCCACAACGGCTGCTTCTGGACGACGTCGCTCCAGGTGAAGCGCACGCAGGCGATGGTCGAGGGCTGCGAGGGCTGGAAGGCGAACCTCAACGCGTACCTGGCCGCGACCGACCCCTACGACGCCATCCTGGTGACCAACGCCCGCGACCGGCTGCACCTCGTCGTCGATGAGGGCGAGGACATGATCGACGCGGCGGTCCGTGGCCTGCTCGAGGCGTGGGCCACCCAGACGAGCCGCGGGACGCGGATCATCGCGATCCGGGACAACCCGGCCATGGCGGCCGACGTCGTCACCTGTGTCGTGCGGCACCGGACCCTCGCCAACGAGCGCTGCTCGCGCCCGGCGCGCCGCGCGCTGGGGACCCGCGACGCGCTCGTCGAGGCCGCCGCCCGGAGCGACAACGCCCGGGTCATCGACCTCACCGACATCTACTGTCCGAGGGGGGTGTGCCTGCCGGTCATCGGCAACGTGGTCGTCTACCAGGACCGCGACCACCTGACGGCGACCTTCGTCACGTCGCTGGTGCCCGTGCTGGACGGCCGGCTCCGCGCCGCACTCCGGTAGCCGGAAGGGACGCGCCTCGCCACCGCCGCGAGTCGCCATGCCGGGGATGCTTGGTGGGCCGGGGCAGAATCGAACTGCCACAGCCGAAGGCGAGGGTTTTACAGACCCTTGGGCTCACCACCTGCCCAACCGACCCACGAGTGCGGGAGGGATGGTAGCGCACGCGGGGACGGCCTGCGTGGGACGCCACCGGCGCACGGCGACGCCTTCGGCCGACAAGGAGAGGAGGGGGTGATGGTGGAGATGAGGGGACTCGAACCCCTGGCCTCCGCGATGCGAACGCGGCGCTCTCCCAGCTGAGCTACATCCCCACCGGGAAACGGCGGCGGCGAGCCGTCCGACCGGGCGCGAAGTGTAGCACGGGACGACGCTCCCGCCGATCACCGCGGTCCGTATCCTCGTTCGATGTCCACCGGCCTGCTGCTCGGCCTGTTCGCGTCGCTCGCCTGGGGTGGCGTGGACGTGGTGGCCGCGATCGCGGGGCGGCGCGTGGGCAGCATGCGGGTCCTGGTGGGATCGCAGCTGGCCAGCGTGGCGGGGCTCGCGCTGATCATCGTCTCCGACCCGGCGCGGATGGGTCCGGACGCCGTGGCGGGGATCCTCGCGGGCCTGCCGCTGGGGGTGGTCGCGATGGTCGCCTACCTCGCCTACTTCACCGCCCTGCGGATCGGCCCCGTCAGCATCGTGAGCCCCGTGATCGTGGCCTACGGCGGCACCACCGTGGTGCTCGCGGTGCTGTTCCGGGGCGAGACCCTGCTGCCGGCGCAGGCCGCGGGAGCGACGCTGGCGACGGCGGGCGTGGTGCTGGCCGCCCTCGTGTTCGACGCGCGCTCGCTGCGGGCCGCGCGGATCGTGGGACCGGGGGTCCTGGTGGCCGTCGTCACGATGCTGCTGTTCGCGATCCTCACGGTCGTGCTCGCGGACCCGATCCGCGCCCACGGCTGGCTGCCGGTGGTGCTGGGTTCCCGGATCTCGAACGCCGGATCGGCCGTGCTGCTGCTGGTCGTGGCCCGCCGGACGGAGGCGCCGCGCCTGCGGCCGCTCCTGCGCCCGTTCAGGGGCTGGGACCGGACCGCGATCGCGCTGGTGGTGGCGGGGGGCGTGTTCGACATCGCCGCGTTTGCCGCGTACGCCGTGGGGCTCGAGGTGGCGGCGGTGTGGCTGGTCGGGCTGGCGAGCTCGTTCGGGCCGGTGCTCGCGATCGCGTACGCGGTCTGGCGGCTGGGCGAGCGGCCGCGCCTGTCGCAGTGGCTGGGCGTGGCGCTGATCGGCGTCGGGGTGGTGGTGCTGGCCCTGGCCGGATAGGCGCGGGGTCGCGCACTTCGCGGGTCAGCCGGGTCGAGTGCGGCGCGGTAGCCCGGCCGCAATCCGTCGCCCGATCCCAAGGAGGTCTATCGAGCCACTGATCCTGTTGCCGGGGGGCCCTCGTGGCGCTTGCGATGCCTACTTGGGATGGCGGCAGCCATGACCGGTCCCGCTCGCGCTCGGGGGACCCGATCCGGTGGCCCGATACGCCTTCTTGGGATATCGCGGACGCATTCGTGGGAGCTGGCCTGCGCGCCGGCGGCGGGTTCGATGCCGGCCCTTGGGAGCCATTCGGCCTCTTGTCTTAATCGAACAGATGTTCTATTGTTGGACGTCCGATGGACCGCTCATCCGACATCTCCACGGCGCTCGCGACGCTCCAGGCTCGCTGGGGTGCGGCAGCTCCGCGCCGGGGCGGGGAGTCGCTGGTCGAGGGTTCGCTCGCCCGTGCGCCGATGCCGCTGGAGGTGCCGTCCGAGACGGATCCGCGGCCCGTTCCCGGGCTCGCGCCCTCGCCGCTGGTCCCCGTCGTGCGGCCCCGGCCCGGCACCCCGTTGCCGGATGCCGACGGCCGCGTCGTCCCCACGGGGTTCGCCGCCCTGGACGCCGTCCTCGGCCCGGGCGGGCTGCCGCGCGCCGCCACGGTCGCGCTGCGCGGGGACGCGTCGTCGGGCAAGACCACCGTCGCGCTGCGGGTCGCCGCGGAGGCGCAGGCGGGCGGCGCGATCGTCGCGTGGCTGGACCTCGCGCGCGCCTTCGATCCCGTGGAGGCGGTCGCCCGCGGGGTGCGCCCGGAGTGGCTGGTCGTGCTCACGCCGTCGGACCTCACGGAGGCGCTCGCCCTGGCCGCCGCGCTCCTCTCGGCCCGGACGGTGGACCTGCTGGTCGTGGACCTGCCGGACGGCCGGGACCCGGCCGTCGCCGGCGCCCGGGTGGGGGACCGCCTCGCCCGGCTGGCGGCGCTCGCCCGGCGCGCGGGGACGCTGCTCGTGGTCCTGGAGCCACGCGCGCTCGGGCGGGGGCTGGCGGCCGCGGTCGAGGAGGCGAGCGGCCTGCGCCTGGAGCTGGAGCGCACCGGGTGGATCCGGCTGGGCCGGGACGTCGTGGGCCAGCGCAGCGCGGCGACGGTGGCGCGCAACCGCTACGGGCCGCCGGGGCGCCGCGCGGCCATCGAGATCCGGTACGCGGAGGGCGGCGTGCGGGATGCCTGCCTGCGCCAGGACGAGCTCCTGGCCGGGACCATCGAGCCCCCCGCGCCACCGGGCCACGTCGCGCCGGCCACGGCCGCTCCGCCACGCACCGATCCGAATGGCCCCCCTCCATCGACCGATCGCCATGCGCCTGCTCCACCTGCTCTGGCCACATCTCCCGCTCCGCCTCGCGAAGGTTCGCCTCGAGTCACCGGGGAGCGGCGACACCTCCGGCTCGTGGCCGCCCGGCCCGATCGTCCTCGGCGGACAGCCCTGGACGGACGGGACCGTGGTGGACGCGGATCCCCTCGCCCGGGCCCTCGGCGTGCGCCGGGGGATCCCGCTCGGGACCGCCCACCGGCTCGCGCCCGAGGCGACCTTCCTCGACCTCGCGCCTGACGCGGACCGGGACGCCGTCGAGGCCGCCTGCGAGCGGCTGGCCGAGTTCAGCCCCGGGATCGCCGGCACCAGCGACGTCGCCGACCCCGCCTTTGGCCGGCTCGTCGTTCACGCCGACGGCCTGACGCGGCTGTGGGGCCGCGAGGAGGACCTCGTCGCGCGGATCGGCGTGGCGCTCGCGCCGGTCCTGCCCGGTCCGGCGCGGGCCGGGGTCGCCGGCACGAGCTTCGCCGCGACCGTCGCGGCCGCCCATGCCCCCGAGGGGGGATTGCCGGTCCTCGTCCCACCCGGCGACGACGAGCGGTTCCTCGCCCCGTACCCCGCCCGGCTCCTGACCCGGGACCCCGACATCCGGGCCCGGCTCGCCCGGTTCGGGCTGCGCACGATCGGCTCCGTGGCGGCGCTGCCGCGATCGGCGGTGGTCGCCCGGTTCGGGGACGAGGGCGCCCGGCTCCACGCCCGGGCACGGGGCGAGGAGACGGAGCGGTTCCGGCCGCGTCGGGCCTCGGAGCGCCTCGCGCTGGGCCTCCCCCTGGACCCGCCGGCCGAGGGGCTCGAGGCGGTGCGCTTCGTGCTCCGCCGGCTCGCGGCCACGCTGGCGGACCAGCTGGCGGCCCGGGGCCGGGCGGCGGGGATCGCCCGGCTCGTCGTGACCCACGACCTCGCGTTCGCGCCGCGCGGGACCCCGCCGGCGCTGCGCCTCGAGCAGCGCCTGCCGGAGCCCACCGCGGACGCCGAGGCGATCGAGCGCCTGCTGCTCGCCCGCCTCGAGACGTCGCCGCCGCCGGTCGCCGTGGCCCGCCTGGAGCTGGAGCTCGCGATGGTCGAGCCGGCCACGGGCCAGCAGCTCCCGCTGTTCACGCCGCAGGCCGCCAGGGACGCGCGCCTCGCCTGGCAGCTGGCCCGGCTCGCGATCGCGTTCGGGGTGGACCGCGTCCGGCGGGTCGAGCTCGCGGACCCGGACGCGCCGCTCGCGGAGGCACGCTGGCGCTGGGTGCCGGTCGCGGGGGCGTCGGTGACAGGCGAGCCAAGCGAGGGGGGCTCGGCATGACGCGCCTGCTGCGCGAGCACCCGGCGATCGACGCGGAGCTCGATTCGGACGGCCGGCTGGTCGCGATCTCGTGGAACGGGCGCCGCGAGCCGGTCGAGGTGTGCAACCGCTGGCGGGTGGAGGAATCGTGGTGGCGGGAGCCGATCGCCCGCGACTACTTCAAGATCGTCGGCCGGAGCTGGCTGGCCCTCGTGTACCTGGACCGGGCGGCCGGCACGTGGCACCTGGAGCGGCTCTACGACTGATCCCGCGATGGCGGCGACCGGCCGGGTCAGTCGGGCCCCGGAGGCACGCGGGCGGGGCGTCGCCGGAGACCCGCCGGAGACCCGCCGGAGACCCCGAGCCCGAGGACTGGGCGTCAGCGGATGACCGGCGACCCCAGTGCCGTCGAGACGACGAACAGGACCAGGAACAGGCCAACGACCAGGACGAGCGCGCCCATGTCGCGCGGTCGTGCCGACTGCACCGAGGCGATCCCCTTCCCCTTATGACCGGTCCCGGCCGGTCGCCGCCAGCATAGACGGCGTAGCTGCGGCGCGTGTGTCGCCGTGCGCAGGGAATCGCGCAGAATCGCGGGCCAGGAGACGAACGGACGTTCGGTTCGGAGTGCTTCAGCTCGGCAGCGCGGCGAACACGATCAGGGCGACCAGCGCCACGAGCACGACCACGAGCGCCGCGATCCCCACCAGGTCGCGCGTCCTGGGCTCCATCCCGTCGTCTCCTCCGCTGTCGTCAGCCGTCGCCGCCGGCGCAGCCGGCCGCATAGAGCACGGTGATCATCGTCGATTCGCCGGCCGGCCGGAAGGTGGTCTGGATCCGGCACTCGGGGATGTCCGCCACGGTGTCGAGCACACGGCTGCCGTCCTCGAGCGGGTCGGACAGGCCCAGCGTGCTCAGCCCCAAGGCCTCGAGCTCGCCGCGATACCAGGCCGCCGCCTCGTCGACGCTCGTGCCGCTGATCCAGGCGCCGCTCACCGGCTCGTCGGGGGACTCGACGGGCTCGGCTCCCGGGAGGACCGGGAACGTGGCCGGGACCGCATCGAGGATCGTGCCCCACTCGGTCTCGGTGGTCGAGGTGTCGTCCGGCAGGGGATCGGGGGTCACGCTCGCGCCGCCGGGGACCTCCGTGGGCTCGGGCGCGGTCATGGGTGCCTCCGGGGAGGCGGCAGCGGTGGGCGCCGAGGCTGGCGCCCCAGTGGGTCCGGGGCTCGCCGCCGAGCCGCCGCACGCGGCGACGGCCAGGGCGAGCGACAGCACCACGACGAGGGCGGCGGCAAGACCGGGGCGGCTGGCGGACTGGGTCATTGGGCCATCCTAGCGGCGAACGGCCGAGGGCCCTCGGACGCGTC
>JBFMAT010000057.1:0-22654 GCA_040755495.1 Chloroflexota bacterium | reverse complement strand
GCCCGCGCGCCTCGGCCGGGCTGCTCGCGATCGCGCTCGTCGCCGGGGTGCCGGTCACCTGGTACCTCGTGTCGCCCGTGTTCCTGTCGACCGAGCTCCAGGAGCCGCCGGTCGTCGTCGCCGCGGACCCGTCACCGGCCGCCACCGCCCAGCCGTCGCCGTCGCCGTCGCCCGCCGCCACGCCGCTCCCGGCCGCGTCCGCGACGCCGGGCCCGACCGCGTCGCCCCCGCCCACCCCGGAGCCGTGGACACCCGCGCCGCCCCGGCGGGGCGAGTTCGCCGGGACCGACGAGTTCCACTTCGGCCGCGGCACGGCCACGCTGCGCGAGGTCGCTCCGGGCGAGTGGGTCGTGCGGTTCGACGACTTCGCCGTCCGCAACGGCCCGGACCTCTACGTCTACCTGTCGCCCGATCCCGACGGCTACACCGGCGGAGCCATCGAGGTCGCCCGCCTGCGGGCCGACCGGGGCAGCTACAACACGCCGGTCCCGCCCGGCACCGACGTGTCGGGTGTCCGCAGCGTGCTGATCTGGTGCAAGCAGTTCTCGCACCTGTTCGCGGTGGCCACCCTCGACGGCTGACGGGCCGCCCGCGGCCGGGGGTTCCGCCTAGAATCGCGGGCACCACGCAGAGGAGCCCGCAATGCAGTCGCACGCCGTCACGATGCTCGGTACCGGCCTCATCGGCGACTTCTACACGATGACCCTCCACGGCCAGCGCGGCCGCGACCGCGTGCGGGTGGCGTACTCGCGCAGCGAGGCGCGGGGCACGGCCTTCCGCGAGCGCTGGGGGATCCCCGAGTCCACCACGGACATGGAGGCCGCGATCCGGCACCCCGAGACCGACGTCGTCGTGGTCGCGCTGCCGAACCACCTCCACGAGGCGGCGGTCAAGGCCGTGGCGGCCGCGGGCAAGGCGGTGCTGTGCACCAAGCCGCTGGGGCGCAACGCGGACGAGGCGAAGCGGATGCTCGAGGCCGTCGAGGCGGCCGGGGTGTTCGCGGGCTACCTCGAGGACCTGTGCTACACGCCCAAGACCCTCAAGGCGATCCGCTCCGTGCAGGACGGCGCGCTGGGCGACGTGACCTGGGTCCGCTCCCGCGAGACGCACCCGGGGCCACACAGCGCCTGGTTCTGGGACGGGCGGCTGACCGGCGGCGGCGCGATCATCGACCTCGGCTGCCACTGCATCGAGATCATCCGGAGCTTCGTGGGCAAGGGCAACCGGCCGGTCTCGGTCATGTGCCACACGGACACGATCGTCCACCCCATCGACGACGAGGACAACGCGATCGCGCTGATCCGGTTCGAGTCGGGGGCCATCGGGCAGTTCGAGGTCAGCTGGACGTTCCGGGGCGGCATGGACCTGCGCGACGAGGTGGCCGGCACGGGGGGCACGATCTGGCTCAACCACTTCCTGCGCACGGGCTACGAGATGTTCACGGCCGGTGGCAGCGGCGGGTACGTCGCCGAGAAGGCCGAGACCGCGGCCGGCTGGCTGTTCCCGGTGGGCGACGAGGTCTCGGAGCTGGGCTACGTGGACATGTTCACGGACATGTTCAACGCGCTCGACACCGGCGCCACGCCGCGCGAGACGTTCTACGACGGCTACGTGGTCAACGCGGTCATGGACGCGGCCTACCGGTCGGCGAACAGCGGCGCCTGGGAGCCCGTGGAGCTGTTCGAGTGGCGCGGCGGCTCGACGCCCCGGATCGCGAAGTCGCCCGCGACGTACGAGGGCCACGTGGTGATCAAGCGCGAGGTGCTCCCCGACGGGCGCGAGAAGCTGATCCTCAAGGACCCCGCCACCGGCGACTTCGTCGACCGCGTCGTGTCCGGCACGTGACCGCCGGCGCGCCCCGGCTGGAGGTCCTCCCCGAGCGCGCCTGGGCCGCGGCCGTCGCCGCGGAGCTCGTCGCCCGGCTGCGCGAGCGGCCGGACGCCCGCCTGTGCCTGCCCACCGGGGACACGCCCGGGCCGGTCTACGCGTCCCTGGTCGCGGCCGAGGCTCGCGGGGAGGTCACGCTCACGGCGGCGACCGTCGTCCAGCTCGACGAGTACGTGGGGCTGCCGGACGGCGATCCGGCACGCTGCGCGGCGCGGCTGGGTCGCGAACTGCTGGGCCGGCTGCGGGTGCCGCCCGCATCGTTCGTCGCGATCGACGGTGACCTCGACCCGGACGCGGCCGTGGCCCGGCTCGATGCCGCCGCGGCGGGGCTCGACCTCGCCCTGCTGGGCCTGGGCATGAACGGGCACGTCGGCCTCAACGAGCCGGGCTCGCGGTCCGACGACCCGACGCGTCTGGTCCGCTTGGCGGCGTCGAGCCGCGAGATCGCCGGGGCGCGCTACGGGGCCACGATCGCGCCCACCGCCGGCATCACGATCGGACTGGCGCGGCTGCTCGAGGCCCGGGAGGCCTGGCTCCTGGTCACCGGGGAGCGCAAGGCCGCGATCCTCCGGCGGACGCTCGAGGAGCCCGAGGGCCCCGACTGCCCGGCCTCCTGGCTGCGGCGGCACCGGGGCCTCACCGTGTTCGCCGACGAGCCCGCCGCGGCGCGCCTGCGGGGGTAGGCGGCCGGGCGCCGGTGGCCGGGCCGCAGGGGGCGGATCACGGATCATCGATTATTGACGATCGGGCGTTTCGGACCGTATGATCGGGGTCCCTCTAGACGGTCTAGACGGATGTCTCGCGCCGAGGGTCACGCGACGTCCAGGGCCGGCCGACGCCTCGCACCATGGCCACGACATCGCACCTGGCCACGACGCAGCTCGCATGGAGAGCGACCCGGACATGAGCAGCCTCTCGGGCATCGGAGCCGCCGTCATCGGCAGCGGCTTCATCGGCACCGTCCACATCGAGGCCCTGCGCCGCATCGGCGTCGACGTCCGCGGCCTGCTGGGCTCGTCCGCCGAGCGCGCCACCGCCAGCGCCGAGCGGATCGGCGTGCCGCGCGCGTACGCAGACCTCGACGAGCTCCTCGCCGACGAGCGCGTCCGCGTCGTCCACGTCACGTCGCCCAACGAGCTGCACTACCCCCAGGCCAGGGCGATCCTCGCCGCCGGCCGGCATGTCGTGTGCGAGAAGCCGCTGGCCATGACGTCGGCGGAGTCGGCGGACCTCGTCCGCCTGGCGGCCGCCTCGGAGCTCGTCAACGCGGTCAACTTCAACATCCGGTTCTATCCCCTCAACCAGCACGTGGCGGGGTTCGTGCGGGACGGTGGCGTGGGCGACGTCCGCCTGGTCACGGGGCGCTACTTCCAGGACTGGCTGCTCCACGACACGGACTGGAACTGGCGGCTCGAGCCGGAGCGCGGCGGCGCGCTGCGCGCGGTGGGCGACATCGGCTCGCACTGGCTGGACCTCACGACGTTCCTCACCGGGCGCCGGGTCGAGGCCGTCATGGCGGACCTCACCACGTTCATCCCGGTGCGGCACCGGCCGGCCGGTCCGGTGGAGACGTTCTCCACCGAGCGCGCGGCCGCGACGGTCCCCGTGGACATCCGGACCGAGGACACCGCGATGCTCCTGCTGCGCTTCGAAGGCGGCGCCCGCGGCTCCGTGGCCATCTCGCAGATCAGCCCGGGCCGCAAGAACAGCCTCCAGTACGAGATCGACGGCTCCTCCTCCGCCGTTGCCTGGGATTCGGAGCAGCCTGACCACCTGTGGGTCGGTCACCGTGACCGGCCGAACGAGGTGCTCCTCCGAAACCCGGCCCTCATGGGCCCGCTCGGCCGCGCCGCGGCCCGGCTGCCGGGCGGACACGTGGAGGGCTTCGCCGACACGTTCGGCGCCCTGTTCACGGCGATCTACGGGGACGTGGCCGCGGGCCGGCCGGCGGCCGCCCCCACCTACCCGACGTTCGCCGACGGCCACGACGAGATGCTCGTCGGCGACGCCGTCGCGGAGAGCGCGCGGACCGGTCGCTGGGTCGAGGTCATCCGGACCCCGGCCACGGCGGACGGCCGCTGAGCCCCGCGATGGCGTCCCACGCGGACCGGCAGCTCCTTCCCGCCACCCGTTGCGCCCCGGAGGACCATGCGCGATGAAGCTCGGCTTCCTGACCGCCCCGTTCCCGAACACGCCGCTGATGGAGGTGGCCGACTGGGCCGCCGAGGCCGGCTTCGAGGTCCTCGAGATCGCCTGCTGGCCGCAATCGACCGGCCCCACCCGGCGCTACGCCGGCACCAGCCACATCGACGTCGCCAGCCTGTCGGCGTCGCAGGCGACCGAGATCCGCGGCGAGCTGGAGGCGAAGGGCCTCGCGATCTCGGGCCTCGGCTTCTACCCCAACCCGCTCCACCCGGATCCCGAGCACCGCGCCTCCGTCATCGGCCACCTCAGGCACGTGATCACGGCCGCCGAGAAGATGGACGTCCCGCTCGTGAACACGTTCATGGGCGGCGACGCGGCGAAGCACCAGGACCAGAACTGGGAGGAGGCGCTGCGGGTCTGGCCGGACATCGTCGCCTTCGCCCGCGACCACGGGCGGAAGATCACGCTCGAGAACTGCCCGATGATCTTCAGCTACGACGAGTGGCCGGGCGGGCACAACATCGCCACCACGCCGCGGATGTGGCGCCGGATCCTGGAGCAGTGGGGCGACACGATCGGGCTCAACTTCGACCCGTCGCACCTGGTCCTCCAGATGATCGACATGCGCCGCTTCCTCAAGGAGTTCGGGGCGCACGTGCTCCACTTCCAGGCCAAGGACCTGATGATCGACGTCGACGGGCTGTACGAGCGCGGCGTGTTCTCGCTGGGCATGGGCTGGCAGATCCCGCGCATCCCCGGCCTGGGCGAGGTCGACTGGAGCGTCGTGTTCTCGGAGCTCTACCGCCAGGGCTTCGAGGGCGACTGCATCATCGAGCACGAGGACCGCCGCTTCGAAGGGTCGGACGCCAAGGTCAAGCAGGGGTTCCTCATCGCCCGCGACATCCTCCGCCCGTACTGCAGGTGACGCCGATGACGCTCACGATCGACAACCTGACCGAACGGGACATCGCGAAGACGATCGATCACAGCCTGCTGCGGCCAGAGCTCGACGACGCGTTCGTGGAGGCGGGCTGCCGGCTGGCCGCCAGGTACGACGTGGCGTCGGTGTGCGTGCCGCCGGTCCACGTGCGCCGGGCGAAGGCGATCCTCGACGGCACGGACGTGGCGGTCGGCACGGTCGTCGGCTTCCCGCACGGCTACGCCACGACCGAGACCAAGGTCGCCGAGACCCGCCAGGCGCTGGCCGACGGCGCGACCGAGATCGACATGGTGCTCCAGGTCGGGGCGCTCAAGTCCGGCCGCGACGCGGACGTGCAGGCGGACATCGCGGCCGTGGTGGGGGTCGCCCACGCCGCCGGGGCGATCGTCAAGGTGATCTTCGAGAACGCCTACCTGTCCGACGACGAGAAGGTCCGCGCCTGCCGCCTGACCGAGGCCGCGGGGGCCGAGTTCGTGAAGACCAGCACCGGGTTCGCGCCCTCCGGCGCCACCCACGACGACCTGCGGCTGATGCGCGCCAGCACCTCGCCCCACGTCCGGGTCAAGGCGGCCGGGGGCGTGCGCACGCTGGACGCGATGCTGGCGGTGATGAACCTGGGCGTGACCCGGATCGGCGCCACCGCCACCGAGTCGATCATCCTGGACTTCCGCGCGCGCAAGGCGGGCGAGGGCTCGGTCGCGTCGTCCCCGGCCGCGGAGGGCGGCTACTGATGCGTCCGGTCGGCGTGGGCATGCTCGGCTCGGGGTTCATCGGCGAGTTCCACGCGCTCGGCCTGCGCTACGTGCCCGACGCCCGGGTCGTGGCGAACTACGGGGCCGGCCCTGAGCGGCGCGAGGCGTTCGCGGCCCGGTTCGGCAGCCGTCCGTTCGACGCCATCGACGCGCTGTGCGCCGACCCCGAGGTGGACCTCGTCGTCGTCTCGCTGCCCAACCAGCTCCACCGCGAGGCGGTCCTGGCGGCCGTCGCGGCGGGCAAGGCGGTGGCCTGCACCAAGCCCCTGGGCCGCACCGCCGCGGAGGCCGCGGACATGCTCCGCGCCGTGACCGAGGCCGGCCTGTTCAACGCCTATCTCGAGAACGTCGTGTTCAACGTCGACATGATGCGGATGCACGACATGGTCGAGGCGGGCGCGATCGGCCGGCTGACCACGTTCCGGGCCCGCGAGGGCCACAGCGGCCCGCACGCCGCCCACTTCTGGGACGCCGAGCTGGCCGGCGGCGGCGCGCTGCTGGACATGGCCTCCCACGGGACCGAGTGCGCCCGCTACCTGTTCGGCAAGCAGCTCGCGGTGCGCGAGGTGTTCGCCTGGGGCGCCACGCTCGTCCACGGCGACCGGACGACGGGCGAGGACAACGCGGTCATGGTCCTGCGGTTCGAGGACGGCCGCGCCGCCACGTGCGACGTGTCGTGGTCCTCGCGGGGCGGGCTCGAGGGCCGGTTCGAGGTCTACGGCGACGCCGGGCGCATGGTCCAGGACATGGGCGCGGGCGCCATCCGGGCGTTCATCGAGCGGCCGGCCGGGTACCTGGGCGAGAAGGCGGACGCCGAGACGGGCTGGGTGTTCCCGGTCCCGGACGAGGTCCGCGTCCACGGCCACGACCTGATGATGGCCGACGTGATCGAGGCCTTCCGCGCCGGGACGGCGCCGCGCGAGACGTTCCGCGACGGGTACGTCGTGAATGCCGCGCTGGACGCCGCGTACCGGTCCCTGCGCAGCGGCTGCTGGGAGCCCGTGATCACCGACCATGCGCTGCTGGCGGCCGCCTCGTGAGCCAGCCCGTGGGCGCCGCCGCGACCTGGCTCCGCGAGGCGGCGGCCGTGCTCGGGCGCGTCACGGAGACGCAGGCGCAGGGCATCGAGACGGCCAGCGCCTGGTGCGCCGACGCGATCGCGGCCGGGGGCCTCGTCCACCTGTTCGGGACGGGGCACTCCCGGATCCCCGTGGAGGAGATGTTCCCGCGCTACGGCTCGTATCCCGGGTTCAACCCGATCGTCGAGCTGTCCATGACCTTCCACACCCAGGTCGTGGGCGCCAACGGCCAGCGCCAGGCGATGTTCATCGAGCGGGTCCCCGGGCTCGCCGAGGTGATCCTGTCCAACTTCCACTTCGGACCCCTGGACGTCATGATGGTGTTCTCCGCGAGCGGCCTCACCGCCGTCCCGGTGGAGATGGCGCGTGGCGCGCGGTCACGGGGGTTGCGCGTGATCGCGGTCACGTCCGTGGCACAGTCGATGTCTGGGGAACCGGAGCCCGCCGCGGGCGCCCGGCTGCTGGAGGAGGCCGACCTCGTGCTCGACGTCTGCACGCCGCACGCCGACGCGATGGTCACCGTCGACGGGCTGGACAGCCCGGTCGGACCCGGCTCCACCATCGGCGCGGTCGCCATCGTCAACGCCATCAAGGTCCGGACCGCCGAGCTCCTGGTGGAGCGCGGGGCCATGCCACCGGTCATCACGCGCGCGAGCGCCGTGGGGACCGAGCGGTCGCGGACGCTGTTCAACGAGGCCTATCGAGAGCATGCGCGGCGGCTCGCCCGTGCGATCGACAAGCAAGGAGGTGAGTGACGCACCGAACGGGCTCGATGCAGCCACGAGGAACACGGCGGACCTTGCCCCACGATGGGGCGCCCGGCCGCCGCAAGGAGGAGACTCGTTAATGAAGCGAAACGGATTGGTGCGCAGCTTCGTTGCGCTGGCCGCGGTTGCGGTCATCGCCGGGGCCTGCGGGGGCGGCGGCGCCACGACGGCGCCGACCACGGCCCCGGAGACGACCGCGCCGGAGACGACCGCGCCCGAGTCGCAGGAACCTGCGACCACGTGGAAGATCGGCTACTCGAACGCCGGTGGTGTCGGCAACGGCTTCCGCGAGGAGCAGGTCTGCACCGCCAAGGCCGAGGCCCTCGCCTCGGGCCAGGTCTCCGAGCTCACCGTCATCCACCAGAACGCGGACGCCGCCGGCCAGCTCCAGCAGATCCGTGACCTGATCGCGAAGGACGTCGACGCGATCGTGTTCAACCCCAACGATCCCGACGCCCTGACCCCGGCGCTCGACGAGGCCAAGGCCGCGGGCATCATCACCGTGTCGGTCGACGCCTACGTCAACCACGCCGACACCTACAACCTGTACAACAACCAGGTGAACTACGCCTACCTCGGCGCCAAGTGGCTGTTCGAGCAGATGGGCGGCAGCGGCAACGTCTACTACATGCGCGGCTTCGCCGGCCACCCCGCCGACACCGACCGCGACATCGGGTTCAAGCAGGCGCTCGCCGAGTACCCGGGTATCACCGTGCTCCCGAACGCCGACGGCGTCCACACCGGCTGGGACCCGGCCACCACGACCCAGCTCATCAGCGACTGGCTGGCCAGCGGCCAGTACGACAACACCCAGGGCATCTGGACCTCGGGCATGGACTCCCAGGTCGTCGACGCCATCAAGGCCGCCGGCAAGGAGTTCGTCCCGATCGTCGGCGCCGACCTCGGCGCGTTCGTCACCCAGCTCCTCGATCCCGCGGGCTTCGCGGGCCTCGAGGGCGCGGCGGTGACCAACACCGCGGCCGTCGGCGGCGCGGGCGTCAACCTGGCGCTCAAGCTCCTCAACGGCGAGGCGGTCGAGACCGACCCGTCGGCCCCCAAGCCCAACACCGTCCTGCTCGTCCCGGTCGTCGCCGACAACACGACCGACGCGGGCAAGGCGCTGCTCGCGTCCTGGCAGTCGGTCCCCGGGCTCGACCCGACCTGGCCGCTGGGCATCCTGATCGACGGCTGGACCTCGTACACCGCCGACCAGGCCATCGCCTGCAAGGGGCCGGGCGAGTAGCCTTCACCCCGTCCGTACCTCGGGGCGCCGGCCACGCCGGCGCCCCGAACGAATCCCCAGTCCGTCACCCCCGGGAGCCATGACCCTCACCGCCACCGACCTGCTGCTCGAGGCGACCGGCGTCTCGAAGACCTACGGCGCGGTCGTCGCGCTCAAGTCGGCGTCCCTCGCCGTGCGTCCGGGCGAGGTCCACGCGCTGATGGGCGCCAACGGCGCCGGCAAGAGCACGCTGGTCAAGATCCTCACCGGCGCGGTCCGCCCGGACAGCGGCACGATCGCGGTCCGCGGCCGGGAGCGCGTCGTGCACTCGCCGGCCGAGGCGCGGCGTGGCGGCCTCGTGTCCGTGTACCAGGAGCCGGCGCTCATCCCGGACCTGGACATCCGCGCCAACCTCCGCCTGACCGAGACCCCCGTGGAGCCGTTCCGCCACTGGCTCCGGGAGCTCGGCCTCGACACCCTGGACCTGTCGAGCCTGGCGCGGCGCCTGCCGCTGGCCTCGCTCCGGATCATCGACCTCGCCCGCGCCATGGCGATCGAGCCCGACGTGTTGATGCTCGACGAGATGACGGCCGCGCTGCCCGCGAACCTCACCGAGCGGGTGCTCGAGGTCGTGGGCCGCCAGCGCGGCGGCGAGCGATCCGTGATCTTCATCTCCCACCGCATGATCGAGATCGCCGCCGTCTGCGACCGGGCCACCGTCCTGCGCGAGGGCGAGACGGTCGGCGTCGTTGACGTCACCGAGGGCTCCGACGAGCGGATCGTCGAGCTGATGCTGGGCCAGTCGGTCGAGGCGATCTCGGCCCGGGCCGAGGGTCTCGAGCGCCGCCGGGTCCCGGCCGGCACGGTCCCGCGGATCGCGGCCCGCGGGCTGTCCCACGGCACCAAGCTCCACGACGCCACCTTCGAGCTGTACCCGGGCGAGGTGCTCGGGGTGGTGGCGCTCGAGGGACAGGGCCAGGACGCGCTGTTCAACATCCTCGCCGGCTCCGAGCGCCCGAGCGGCGGCGAGCTGCTCGTGGACGGCTCGGCGGTCTCGTTCCGCCACCCGGCGGACGCGATCCGGGCGGGCCTGGTGTACGTCGCGGCCGACCGGGCCGAGGCGCTGCTGATGCAGCGCTCCGTCCGCGAGAACATCGCCCTCCCGTTCACGACCCGCCTCCGCCACTGGGGCCTGATCGACTTGTCCGCCGAACGGAAGCGGGTGGACGCCGCGATCGCGACGCTCCAGATCGACACCCGGGCCAGGGGCGAGGTCCGCCGCCTCTCGGGCGGCAACCAGCAGAAGGTGACGATCGCGCGTTGGGTGGCCGGCGGCGTGCGAACCATGCTCTGCTTCGACCCGACCCGGGGCATCGACATCCGGACCAAGGGCCAGATCTACGTGCTCCTCCGCGAGCTGGCGGAGGCCGGTGCGGCGGTGCTGCTGTACACCTCGGAGCTCAAGGAGGTGCAGCTCGTCTGCGACCGTGCGATCGTGGTGTTCGGTGGCCGGGTGGTCGCCGAGATCGACGTCGCGGACGCCGACGAGCCGACGCTCCTGCGCGCGGCGTACAACCTGCGCTCCGACGCCCGGATGCCCGAGTTCGTCGCGGCCGAGGCGGTCGCGGACGCGGTCGACGAGGCGACGCCGTTGGGCGGCATCGGGGCCCAGCCCGCGCCGAGCGAGCCCGTGCCCGACCCGCCGCGCCCGCCCACCGCGCCCCCCGCGCCGGAAGCCGACCGATGACCGCCGCCGCCCCGCCCGTCGACGCCGTGCGATCGAACCCCGGCGACGCGGTCCTCGCCTTCGCCCGCCGCAACGGCTGGGCGCTCGGGTTGCTCCTGTTCCTCGCCGGGCTGCTGGTGTTCACGCGGCTCGTCCAGCCGACCTACGGCGTCACGGGCATCCAGGGCCTCGCGATCGCCGTCCTGCCACTCGCCCTCGCCAGCGTCGGCCAGGCGATCGTCGTGATCTCCGGCGGCATCGACCTCTCGCTGGGCTCGATGATGGCCCTCACCAGCGTGGTCGCGGCGACCCAGATGAAGGGCCAGGGCGAGGAGTTCGGGGTCGCCGTCGTCATCGGCGTGCTGCTGCTGGGCCTCCTGCTGGGCGCGGTCAACGGCGGCCTCGTCGTCCTCACCCGCGTCCCGGACATCGTCGTCACGCTCGCGATGTCGTTCGTGTGGGCCGGCTGCGCGCTGCTCGTGCTCAAGACACCCGGCGGCGGGTCCGCCGTGTGGCTCAAGGAGCTGGTCAAGGGGTCGCTGGGCAACGAGTGGATCCCCAAGGCGGCCGTGGGCCTGATCGTGATCGTCGCCCTGATCTGGATCCCGGTCTCCCGGTCGCGGCTCGGCCTGTCGCTGTACGCCGTGGGCAGCAACCAGCTGGCGGCCTTCCGGAGCGGCGTGTCCATCGGCCGGACCAAGCTCGCCGCCTACATGCTGGCCGGGCTGTTCGGCGCCCTGGGCGGCCTCAGCCTCACCGCCAACACCGGCATCGGCACCCCCGTTCCCGGGCCGTACACGCTGACCAGCGTCGCGGCCGTCGTGCTCGGCGGCGTGAGCCTCGCCGGTGGCCGGGGCGGCATCTTCGGGCCGATCGTGGCCGTCGTCATCCTCCAGCTGATCCGGAGCGACATGACGTTCCTCAACGTCAACACGAACCTGGCCACCGTGGCCAACGGCGCGATCCTCATCGGCGTGGTCATGTTCGGCAGCCTGATCCAGATGCGGAGGGCCCGCGCATGAGCGGCGTCGCCAGCGTGCCGCCCGCCCCGGCGGAGCGCAACCCGTGGCTCACCGCCGCCGCCTGGCGGCGGCTGTTCCGCGATCGCCCGATCCTGCCGCTGCTCGCGCTGCTGGTCGTCGTCGTCCTCATGTTCGAGCTCGGGCCGAGCTCGGTCACCGCCAGCTGGGCGGGCGGGATCCTGCGGACGGCCGTTCCACTCGCGATCCTCGCCGGCTGCCAGACGCTGACCATGCTGACCGGCGGCATCGACCTGTCCGTGGGCGCGGTCGCCTCGGGGTCGGGGTTCCTGGTCGCGACGCTGGTCGGCGACCAGGGCTTGGCCGTCGCGCTCGGCGCGGCGCTCGTGGTCGCCGCGATCGCGGGGCTGCTCACCGGCATCGGCGTCGGCGTGTTCCGGGTCCACCCCCTGATCATGACCCTGGGCATGGGCCTGGTCGTGTTCGGGCTGGCCAACTGGTGGCAGCTCGTGATGGTCCAGACCGGCGGCGGCACGCCCGACGAGCTGCGCTGGATCGGCTCGGGATCGTTCGAGGGCATCGTGCCCCACAGTCTGCTGGTGTTCGTGCCCCTGGCGCTGGTCATCCTCGTCGGCCTGCGGCGGACCGGCTACGGGCGCCTCCTGTACGCCATCGGCGACAACCCGGTCGCGACCCGCCTGTCGGGCGCCCGCGCCTGGCAGGTGATCGTGGTCCTGTATGCGATCTCCGCCGTGATGGCGGCGATCGCGGGCTTCATCCTGTCCGGGCTCACGAACGTGGCCAGCGTGACGCTCGCGGACTCCGCGGTGCTGCCGTCGGTGGCGGCCGCGGTGATCGGCGGGACCTCGATCATGGGCGGCCGGGGCGGCTTTGGCGGGACGATCGTCGGCGCGCTGATCCTGACCGTGGTCACCTCGCTGCTCTCGTCGCTGGGCTACCCGGAGGCGGTCCGCCAGGTGCTGTTCGGCGCGATCATCGTCAGCGTGGCGGCCGCGTACACCCGGATCACCGCGGAGTCCTGAGCGACCGGGGAGGAGCTGGGCGCATGATCGCGGAGACCTCCTGGCTGCCCCAGTACCGGCAGATCGAGCAGGCGCTCCGCGCCCGTCTGGCGGCGATGCGCCCGGGGGAGCGGCTGCCCTCCGACGCCGAGCTGTGCAACGAGTTCGGCGTCAGCCGGATGACCGCGCGCAACGCGATGCAGCGGCTGGCCGAGGACGGCCTGGTCCAGCGGGTGCCGGGTCGCGGGACGTTCGTGCTGGTGCCGCCGGCCCACCGCCACGCGGATCGCCTGATGGCGTTCTCGCACGAGATGGCGCGCCAGGGCCGGACGCCGGGCTCGCGGCTGCTCGCGCGCGAGGTCCGGCCCGCGACGGGTGCCGAGGCGGCGGCCCTCGAGCTGGCGGCCGCCGACCCGATCGTCCTGGTGCGGCGCCTGCGCCTGGCCGATGGCGTGCCGATCGCGATCGAGACCGCGGTCCTCGTGCGCCGCACGACGGACGTCGTCATGGCCGCCGACCTCGAGCGCGGCTCGCTCCACGAGGCGCTGGCGCGGGCGGGGCTCCACCTGCGCCGGGGGAGCGCCACGATCACCGCCGAGGCCGCGACGCCCGAGGACGCCCGCCTGCTCGAGGTGGGGACGGGCGAGCCCCTGCTCGTGGAGCGGCGGGTCATCGCGGACGTCCAGGGACGCCCGATCGAGGCGACCGAGTCGCGCTACCCCGGGGACCGCTACGCCCTGGATGTCCGCTTCGACGTCGAGGGCGCCGCCGGCGGACCGGGGTGAGCGCCCCGGTGGGCGTCCGTCCGGGCGTGGCACTCGCGCCCCGGGAGCGCGTGCGGGCGGCGCTCGCCCATCGAGAGCCGGACCGGATCCCGCTGGACATCGGCGGGTCGCGGATGACCGGCATCCACGTTCGCGCCTACGCGGGGCTGCGGTCGGCGCTGGGCCTGCCGCCGGTCGAGGTCCGGGTGGGCGACCTCACCCAGCAGCTGGCCGAGGTGGACGCGGACGCGATGGACGCCCTGGGCTGCGACGTCCGGATGGTCGGGCCGCGCGCGGGCGGGTCGTACCGGCGCGAGCTGGTGGACGACGGCGCGTTCGTCACCTTCCGCGACGAGTGGGGGGTGGGGCGCCGGATGCCGCGCGACGGCGGCCTGTACTTCGACTCGTTCGACGCGCCGCTGGCCGGGGACCCGTCGCCGGCCGAGATCGACGCCTTCCCGTGGCCGGACGCGACGGACCCGGCGCGCTACGCGGGCATGGCCGAGGCGGCGCGGCGGATCGCGGGGGACGAGGGGCGGGCCGTCCTCGCCGGGTCGATCTGCGGCGGCCTGACGGAGGGCCTGTTCAAGCTCCGCGGCTTCGAGGACGGGTACCTCGACCTGGCGGGCGACCCGTCGCGTGCCCGGCGGGTCATGGAGCGGATCCTCGAGGTCAAGGTCGGGTACTGGGAGCGGGCGCTGGCCGCGCTGGGCGACGCCGTGGACGTCGTGGCCGAGGCGGACGACCTGGGTGGCCAGGACCGGCTGCTGTTCTCGCCGAGCACCTACCGCGCCCTGGTCAAGCCGCTCCAGCGCGAGCTGTTCGCGTTCATCCACGCGAGGACGCCGGCGTCGATCCTGTTCCACACGTGCGGCGCCGTCCGCGACCTGATCCCGGACCTGGTCGAGATCGGGGTCGATGTCCTCAACCCCGTCCAGGTGTCGGCCGCCGGCATGTCGACCGCCGAGCTCAAGGCCGAGTTCGGGCGTGACCTCGTGTTCTGGGGCGGCGGCGTGGACACGCAGCGCGTCCTGGGCTCCGGCACGCCCGACGAGGTGCGGGCCGAGGTCCGGCGCCGGATCGCCGACCTGCGCCGGGGCGGCGGGTTCGTGTTCGCCACCGTCCACAACATCCAGCCGAACGTTCCGCCGGCCAACCTGCTCGCGATGTGGCAGGCGTGGCGAGAGGAGGCCCCGTATGCCCAGCCTTCCCGGTCCTGACCCGCGGTCGGTCGCCGGGCGGCTCGTGCTCGACGACGCCGTCGTGCCCGGGCGGCTGTCGATCGAGGACGGCGTCATCGTCGCCGTCGAGCCCGACGAGTCGGAGGCCGGCGGCTCGTTCGTCGCCCCCGGGTTCGTCGACGTCCACGTCCACGGCTGGGGCGGCCACGACGCGATGGGCACGGTCGCGGACCTGGACGGGATGGCGCGCGCGCTGCTGCGCCACGGCGTGACCTCGTTCCTGCCCACGGCGGTGACGGCGTCCGTCGACACCCTGCGCGCGTTCGCGGACCGGGTGCGTTTCTGGATGCCGAAGGCCCCCGGCGACGGCGCCGAGCCGCTGGGGTTCAACCTCGAGGGGCCGTGCATCGCGGTCAAGCGCAAGGGGGCGCAGAACCCGGACTTCATCGTGGCGGCGTCGGACGTGCCGCCCGGCGCCTGGGAGCCGCTGCTGGCCGGGATGCGGATCATGACCGTGGCGCCCGAGCCGCCGGGGAACCTCGAGCTCATCCGCTGGCTGGCGGCGCATGGGGTCGTGCCCTCGATCGGCCACTCCGAGGCCACGCTCGAGGAGGCGCGGGCGGGGTACGCCGCGAGCCACGCCGCCGGCGGCCGGACGACCACCACCCACCTGTTCAACGCGATGAGCGGCGTGTCCCACCACGCCCCGGGCCTGGCGGTCGCCGCGCTGACCGACGACGCGGCGTACGTGGAGCTGATCGCCGACGGGCACCACGTGCATCCGTCGTTGTGGCCGATCATCACCCGCACCAAGCCGGCGGACCGGCTGGTGCTCGTCACGGACGCGCTGTCGATCGCCGGCACGCCGCCCGGGACCGCCGTGCTCGGCGGCCTGGCGATCGAGAACCGGGGGGACCGGGCGACGCTCGCCGGCTCGGACACGCTGGCGGGGAGCGTGATCGCGCTGGACACGGCGGTCCGGAACCTCGCCCGATCCGGCGTGCCGTTGCCGCGTGCCGTGGCGGCGGCGTCGCGCAATCCGCTGGCGCTGATCGGGGTGGGGGACCGCGGGCGGATCGCCGTGGGGCAGCGGGCGGATCTCGTGGAGCTGGACGACGACCTGCGCGTCGTGCGCGTCGCGCGTGCCGGGGCGTGGTTCGCGGGCGCCTGATCGCCGTCGCGCGCCGCCTGACGCCGATCCTCCCCGGCCCCGCGTCCGGGCCCTTGAGCCCGCCGTGCGTACCACGCACGGAATCGGCGCGCAGCGGTCTCCATCGTGCGGCCCACGCACGACGGCGACCCGAACCGGGGCCGAATCGCGTCCCTGGGCGCTCCGACCGTGCGTCGGACGCACGCCACCGACGAGCCGCGCCGGAAACCGTGCGTGCCACGCACGGGGACGCGAGCATTGGCTCGCGCCGCCACGGTCCCGGAGCGGTGACGCCGGGTGAGAGGATGCCGGAGCCGCGGCCGCAGGGGCCGTGAGGACGAGGCGTCGATCGATGCGATGGCCATGGGCGCGCCGAACCAGTGCTCGAGTGGATCCCGGCGACCGCACGCCTACCGCGCGAGCGGTGATCCGGGACTCGCGACCGGCCTCGGTGGGATGACCTCCCGAGGCAGCACGAGCCTCAACCAGGTCGCCATGACCAGCGCCTACACACGCGAGTCCCGGTGCGGCGTCGCGGGGTGCGGCAGGGATCGCGAGGACCCGATCCACCAGGTGGCCGGCTGACCCGGGCGATCACCTGGTCCAGTCGAGCGACGGAGCCCGAGCCGGAGTCAGCGCCGGGCGGCCGGCGGGGGGAGACCGGCCGCCCGGGCTGGGGACAAGGCGAGGTTCAGCGCGAGGCGCCGGCCAGCAGCTCCTCCATCCGCTTCGCCGTGTACGACGGCCCCTCCTCGCGGGTGAGCTGGGCGAGGACGTCGATCGGCAGGTCGTTGACGATCGCGCCGTTGGGATTGAACAGCAGGTGCTCGTCGACCGCAAGCCCGAACGCGGACCCCTCCTTGACGGCGTGGTACAGGTTCCGCGGCGCCACCGAGTCGCCGACGTTGAGCACGTGCACGCCGGCGGCCCGCAGCTCGCCGAACAGCGCGAGCTCCGGCCGGGTGTGGCACGTGACCACGTCGTCCACCTCCAGCACGGACCGGTTGAAGTCCTTGTCCTGGAGGACGACCTGCCCGTCCCCGATCTCCGCCACGGTCGTGGACGTGATCACGGTCACCGGGTGCTTGTACGGCCGCGAGTGGAGGACCTCCGCGTCGCCCTGCGCGAACCGCTTGCGCAGGACGTACATGTGGATGACCTCGCAGTCCGCCGCGAACTCCCGGTTCTCGGTCACGATCGTGACCTCGCGCCCGATGTCCGCCAGCCAGGCCGCCGTGTCGGTCGCCGCGTAGGAATCGCCCCACAGCAGCACCCGGGCGCCGAGCTTGCGCATCTTGCGGCCGCCCGGGTGGCACTCGCAGGCGACCTTGGGGCAGGCCATCGCCTCCTCGAACGGCACTACGCGCGAGGCGTCACCGGCCACCGGCGGCACGTAGGAGTGGGCGCCGGTCGCGTTGAGCACGATGTCGTACTCGCGCAGCTCGTCCACCGTCGGCGCGTGCGACAGGCGGATGTCCACGGCGAGGTCCAGCAGCTGGTCCCGGATCCAGTCCAGGTACCAGCGCATCTTCTCCTTGCCCGGGACCATGCACACGTACTTGAGTGCGCCGCCGAGCTCCGCCTCGCGCTCGTAGAGCGTGACCAGGTGGCCGCGCTCGGTCGCGATCCGCGCCGCCTCCATGCCCGCCGGCCCGCCCCCGACCACCGCCACCCTGACCGCCCGCGACGTGCGGGTCATGTCGTGGTAGGCGGGGTTGCCGCAGGCCGCGTTGATCGAGCAGGCGATCTCCTTCTTGGCCATCAGCGACTCCTGCCAGCAGCCGCCGAGGCACGAGATGCAGCGCCGGATCGACTTCGTCTTGCCGTACTTCGCCTTGACCGGCCAGTACGGGTCCGCCAGCAGCTGCCGGGCGAGGCCGACGAGGTCGGTCTTGCCCTCGGCCAGGATCTGCTCGCAATACTCCGGGTCGCGCAGCGAATGGCTCGTGATGACCGGGATCCGGACGACCTTCTTCGTCGCCTCGGCGGCGTAGGTCGCCCAGCCCTGGGGGTACTGCATCGGGTCGAAGCCGGCGCCCGGGCTCTCCTGCATCCCCTGCGACAGGTCGAGCGCGGCCACCCCGGCCCGCTCTAGGACCCGCGCCGTCTCCAGCCCCTCCTCGAGACCGCGGCCGCCCTCGCACCACTCCTCGAACGAGTAGCGGACGAGGACCGGGAACGCCTTGCCGCACTTCTTGTGGATCGAGTCGATGACCGCCAGCGGGAAGCGCATCCGGTTCTCGAACGAGCCGCCGAACCGGTCGGTGCGCATGTTGAGGTAGGGGCTCATGAACTCGGACAGCAGGTAGCCGTGCGCCGCGTGGAGCTCGACCGCATCGAAGCCCGCCTGCTTGACGCGCCAGGCCGCCTCGCTGAACAGGTCCACCAGCTCCAGGATCTCGGCGATCGACGCCTCGCGGATCGGCTTGCCCTTCTCCTCCGCGTTCTCGTAGATGATCTCGTGGCCCGCCGACCAGGGCAGCTTGAGCACCCGGTCCGTCGCGCCCAGGGTGTTGTAGCGGGGGATCGCGCACTGGCGGCCGGGGTGCTGGAGCTGGACCGCGCACTTGGCGCCGTAGCGGTGCATCGACTCGGCCAGCCGCGCCAGGCCGGGCACGTAGTTGTCGCCGTCGGCCACGAGGCAGGTCACCGTCGGCCGGCCGGTGCCGGCGTCCGGCGTCGTGGCGCCCACGATGACGAACCCGGTGCCGCCCCGCGCGATGTCGCCGTGGTGGTGGATGTCGCGCTCGCTGACCTCGCCGTCGGCGTGCGACGAGCTGATGTCGGTGGGCGCGTGGACGATGCGGTTGGGCAGCTCGATGTTGCCGAGCTGCAGCGGGCTGAACAGGTTCGGGAAGGCCATGACCGGATCTCTCCTGGGCGGGGACGAGGCAGTCCTCGACGCGTCCGATGCTGGCCCTCATCGACCCGCCGGGGCAATGCCAGTGCGGGTCGATGAAGTGGCAGAACCGGCTGCCTGATCCGGAGGGCGTGCGGGTTTCGTTCCATCCGGCCCTGTCCGATGCGGCTGGCCGGCTGGCAGTGTCGGGGCATGGCCGTCCACGTCTGGCCCCAGCCGCTCGACCCCGGCTTCCCGCTCGCCGTCCTCGAGTACACGGCGAAGGGCGACACCGACCCGATGCACTGGCACGACCACCTCGAGATCGCGCTCGTCATGGACGGCCACGGGCGGTTCATGTTCGGGCGCCGCGCGCTGACCGCGAGCGCCGGCGACATCTTCTTCATCGACAACAGCCAACCCCACGTCGCGCTGGCGGACGCGGGCTCGGCGCTGCGCCTGCTGCTCGTCCTGTTCCGCCCCGAGCTCATCGCCGGGCCCGGCGGCCGCGAGCTCGACGTCGGCTACCTCGCCCCGTTCCGCGTGGACGAGCGCACCGGCTCGCCGCGGATCCGCGGCACCTCCGCCCTGGCCCGGGAGGTCGGCCCGGTCGTGCGCCAGCTGCAGCACATCTGCGCCCGCCGCGACCCCGCCGAGCGCCACCTCGCCGACGCCACCCTCCGGCTCGCGCTCGCGCTCGTCAACCGGCACCCGGTCGCGGTGGCCGCAGCCTCGCGCCCGGCCGCCGATCGCCGGGAGCAGATCCGCCCAGTCCTCGCCTACGTGGACCGCCACTGCCGGGAGAGCGTGACCCTGGACGACGTCGCCGAGATCGTCCACGTCAGCCCGTCGCGCGTCCGACACGTGTTCAAGGACGTGACCGGGGTGAGCTTCAAGGAGTACGTGACCCAGGTGCGGGTCGCGGAGGCGAAGCGCCTGCTGCTCTCGACCGACCTGTCGGTGGCCGAGATCGCGCGGGCCGTGAGCTACACCAACCTCCACCAGTTCTACAAGGTGTTCTACCGCTCGTGCGCGATGTCGCCGGGCGAGTACCGGCGCTACTACACGCCCACCGGCGGCGACGTCCCCGCCGAGCCGGTGGGTGAGGCCGTCACCGTCGGATGAGGCTCGCGGGCCGCCGCGGCCCGCCCACCGGAGAGGGATCGATGAACGTCTCGCTGCTCGAAGCCCCGCCCGTCGCCCCGTCGCCGATCGGCGTGCGCGAGGCCACCGACGACGACTGGGTCGAGTGCGGCCGGATCTGCTACGAGGCGTTCGCGCGGCTGGCCGACCGCCACGGCTTCCCGCACGACTTCCCGACCGTCGAGGCCGCGTCGCTGCCGATCCGCTGGATGATCAACCACCCCGGGTTCTACGGGATCGTCGCCGAGCAGGACGGGCGAATCCTGGGCAGCCTGTTCATGGACGAGCGCGGGGCGATCGACGCGATCGGGCCGATCAGCGTGGACCCCACGGCCCAGAACGCCGGGGTGGGCAAGCTGCTGACCTCGACCGCGATCGAGCGCTGGCGCGCGTCCGGCAAGCCCGGCGTGCGGCTGGTCCAGATCGCGTACCACAACCGGTCGCTGAGCCTGTACACGAAGCTGGGCATGGACGTGAAGGAGTCGTTCGCGGCCATGTACGGCGAGCCGCTCCGGGAGCGGATGCCGGGGTACGACGTCCGCCCCGGCACGCCCGACGACGAGGCGGCCTGCAACGCCCTGTGCCTCCGGGTGCACGGCCACACCCGCGCGGGCGAGGTGCACGAGGCGGCCGTGAGCGGGGACCTGCGGGTCGTCGAGCGCCTCGGCCGGATCACCGGCTACACGACGAAGATCAACTACTTCGCCCACTCGGTCGCCGAGACCAACGACGACCTCGCGGCGCTGATCGCCGCGGCCGAGGACCTCGCGACGCCCGGCTATCTCGTCCCGCTGACCAACGGCGAGCTGTTCCGCTGGTCGCTGGACCACGGGATGCGCGTGTTCTTCGTGGTCAACCTGATGGCCCTCGGGATGTACCAGGAGCCCAGGGGCGCCTACCTGCCCTCGGTGGGGTACTGAGCGCGGCGCGAGGCCCCACCTCGGCACGACGCCTGGCGATGATCCCTGTGCGTGGCACCGCCACTCCTGACTCCCTGACACGTGCCCATCAGGCGGGCGCTCGTCCCCGGGAGCGCCGGTCGGCAACCCAGCTCCCGCACGATGGCCCTGACGAACTGTGTCATCCACCCACCAGGCGGGCATCTGCCAGCACGTGGCCCGACCAGTGCCCGCCTGCCGGGCAGCTGTCAGGGCCGACGTTCGGGTGAGGTGACGCTCGCGCAGGCGATTGGGCTCCTCGCGGCGCTCACGCAATAGACTGCGGCGATGAGCGACGACACCGAGCACGATCGGCCTGAGCTCTCATCGACGAGGCCGCAGTGGTCGGTGTATCTCCGGATTGACCACCCAGACGCCGACCGACAGAGGCGGCCAGTGGTCGCCACGCTGCTCGAGGTCGACGCCGAGGGGTAGCCACGCCCAGCGAGGCCGAGATCGCCGAAGCACTGCGCGAGTGGCCCGAGTTGCCTGGCAGGCGGGTTCGACCGCTGCTCGTCTCGGCGTTCGGCGACATCTTCGTCGAGACGGATGCCGGTGATATCTGGGTCGCATCACCGATCGAGCTGACCTGCAAGCGGCTGGCCGGTTCGGTGCGCGAGCTCGAACGGCTCTTCGCAGATCCCGTCTGGGCCCAGGCGAGGCTCCTCACCGAGGTTGCGATGCGGGCGCGGGACCAGGGAGTGGAGCGCCCGCCCAATCAGGTCTTCGCCATCGCGCCTCACCCGTGTTTCACCGGATCGATCACGGCGGGGAAGCTCGTGCCGATGGACTTGACCGTCTGGCACAGCATTGCGTCGCAGCTTCGCGAGCCTTCGGCGGCTGGGCTGGACGACTTCCGGATCGGCTGATATTGGCGCACCCTCGCGCAGACCCGGGTCATGTACCGTGCCCCCGTGACTGATGATGATGCGTCGGTGCTCGCAGCTCTCCAAGCCGAATTCGCGGACGGGGTCGAGTTCCTTGACGCGAAGGGGTACGCGGGCGCGCGGGTGCAGACCTCGGATCTGCCCCAGTTCGAGACGATGATCGTTGAGCTTGCCGTCGCGTCACCCATCGGCGCGGGCGACCATTGCTGGGTGGAGATCGAGCCGTGTCGCGTCGGGTGGCGGCTCCAAGCCTCGTTGGCGGTCCGTGGCGGCGAAGCCCCAGAGGTTGACCTTGGTTGGCACCGCGTGATCGCGCGAGGCGATGCCGAGTCAGCTGCCCGAGTGCTCGCACGCCGTGCGTACGTCGCCCTTTGGGAGCACCTCTCGGGCGTGCATCGAACCTGAACCATCAGGTGACATTGGCGCACCTTGGCGCAGCCTGGCGCGTAGTACCGTGGTCGAGCAATGGAAGCCTCGAGCCGTCGGCGCGTCACGTTCGAGCTCCAGCCGGACGAGGGCGGTAACCCGCCTGTCGCGTCCGAGACGCTCTGGGCGACTCACCTGGGCGGCGACGCCTACGAACTGGACAACATCCCGTTCTTCGCGATTGGCGTGAGCTTGGGCGACGTTGTCGAAGCCCCAGAGGCTGACGGGCTGCCGACCTTCGTTCGAGTCCTGCGGCGCGGCGGGCATGCGACGTTGCGCGTGGCGACCGAGGAAGCGGCGATCGCGGACATCCGGGCGGCCCTCGTCGAGTTGGGTGCAAGTACGGAGTTGAGCCACCTGCCCTCGCTCGTGTCCGTCGATGTGCCCCCTACGGCGCCGCTCGACGCGATCCTCGCCTTGCTTGCGGATCGTGCGGCTGATGGGAACTTGGACTGGGAGGAGGCCGACGTTCCGGCTTAGCCACGTGTCATTGGCGCACCCTCGCGCACGCGGCACGACCCTGTATCGTCGCCACTGTGACAGGATCAGTGGCAACGTTCATCGGGGTGGCTGATCAGGTGCTGGTCAGCTTTGCCCGGGACTTCGACGTCCCGCTCGACGGGGCCCTGGCGACGCTCCTCCGAATGCGCCACACCGAAGCTATCCCACCTCGCGGCAAGTCGTCCTCCGGGATCATCTACACCTTCCACGGACGCGGCTGCAGGTTCCGCGCCCGTCACCACGGCGTCGTGGACGTGGACGGATCCGAGGCTGGCGGCCCGATGTTCGACGTCTGGAGGGTCCGC
>JBFMAT010000056.1:0-23065 GCA_040755495.1 Chloroflexota bacterium | reverse complement strand
TGGCGCTTGCGGTGGCGATCCCCCTCGCCGCCGTGCTGTCCGTCGGGTCGCTGCCCGAGCAGCAGGCCGGGGCGGGCGTGCTGGGCACGCTCGTCTCGATCGCGTATCTCGTCGCGCTGGGCGCCGGCATCGTCGCCCTGTGGCGCGACGGCCCCGGGGCGGGCGACCCGCCGCCGTAGACTGGCGGCATGCAGCGCCGCCACGATCCAGCGGACATCTCCGCCGCCGCCCAGGAGTACCTCCTCGCGCTGCGGGTGATGGGCTCGGACGGCCGCGTCGCGACCACGACCCAGATCGGGCGGCACGTGGGCGTCACCACCCAGGCCGCGAGCGAGATGTGCCGCCGCCTCGCCGCGGACGGCCTGGTGGAGACGACGGGCGGCCGCGGGCTCGTCCTGACCACGGCCGGCCGGACCGCCGCGGACGCGATCTTCCGGCGCCACGCGCTGCTCGAGTGGCTGCTGACCGCGGTCGTGGGGCTTTCGTGGGCCGAGAGCGACGTCGAGGCGATGCGCCTCCAGGGCGCGCTCTCGCCACGCGTGGAGGTCAAGCTGGACGAGCTGCTGGGGCACCCGCAGACGTGCCCGCACGGGAACCCGATCGATCTCGAGACCGCCCGCCGCCGGCCGGCCGGGACCCCGCTGTCCGAGATGGAGTCGGGGTCGAAGGCGACGGTCCTGCGGATCACCGAGGAGGCCGAGGAGGACGCGGGCCTGCTGTCCTACCTCGAGGCCCGCGCGCTCACGCCGGGCGCCCACGTGACGATCCTCGCGCGGTCGGAGTCGCTGGACTCGCTCACCCTCGACGGGCCCCGCGGCCGCGCGACGCTGGGGCTGCGGCCCGCCGCGCTCATCCGCGTGCTGCCGGGCGAGGCGGACCCCGCGCTGTTCCACCGGGTGCCGGGGCCGCTCGGCACCTGACGGCGCAGCCTGGCCTGCTGCCCGCCTGAACGCGCAGCCGGCCCCGCCCGGCCACACCCCTACAATCGGGCCATGCCGTCCGACATCCGCGTGCGCATCGCGCCCAGCCCCACCGGGCCGCTCCACATCGGCACGGCTCGCACGGCCCTGTTCAACTACCTGTTCGCCCGACACGTCGGCGGCACCTTCCTGCTGCGCCTCGAGGACACCGACGTCGCGAGGAGCACCGAGGCGTTCGAGAAGGACATCCTCGACGGCCTCCACTGGCTGGGGATCACCTGGGACGAGGGCCCCGGCGTCGATGGCGTGGAGGAGGCGGGCCCGTACGCGCCGTACCGCCAGATGCAGCGCCTGGACACCTACGCCGAGGCCGCCGCCCGTCTGCTCGCCGCCGACCGCGCCTACCCCTGCTACTGCACGCCCGAGGAGCTCGACGCGGACCGGCGGGCGCAGGAGGCCGCCAGGGAGGCGCCGCGCTACGTCGGCCGGTGCGCCGCCCTGACCGCCGAGGAGCGGGCCGCCCGCGAGGCCGAGGGGCGCCGGCCCGTGACCCGGTTCCGGGTGCGCGCCGGGGTGGTGGGCTGGAACGACCTCGTTCGGGACCGCGTGGAGATCGACACCGCGAACCTGGGTGGCGACTTCGTCATCGTCCGCGCCGACGGCACGCCCCTGTACCACTTCACCGTGGTCGTGGACGATGCCGCGATGGCGATCAGCCACGTGATCCGGGGCGAGGACCACACCAGCAACACGCCCAAGCACATCCTGCTGTTCGAGGCGCTGGGCTACCCCGTGCCGGCGTTCGGCCACCTGCCGCTGATCCTCAACCCCGACGGCTCGAAGATGAGCAAGCGCAAGAGCCAGACCGCGGTCGCCGACTACATCGCGCAGGGGTTCGTCCGCGAGGCGCTCGTCAACTACTTCGCCTTCCTCGGCTGGTCGCCGGGCACCGAGGAGGAGGTGTTCGGCCTCGCGGAGCTCGAGCAGCGGTTCGAGCTGGACAAGGTCCAGAAGGGTGGGGCGCGGTTCGACCGCGAGCGGCTCGAGTGGCTCAACGGGCAGTGGATCCGCCGCCTCGACGACGACGACCTCATCGGCCGGCTGCTCCCGTTCGTGGAGGCCGCGCACGTCGCCGGACAGCTCGACCGCATGCCCGCCGAGGGCGAGCTCCGGGCGCTGCTGCCGATCGTCCGCGAACGCCTGCCGACCCTGGCCGCGATCACGGATCTCGTGGGCTACCTGTGGGTCGACGATCTGGTGCTGGACCCCGCGCTCCTGACGCCCAAGCGCTGGGACGCCGGGACGACCCTGGCCGGGCTCACCGCCGCCCGCGACGCCCTCGCGGCGCACGACGCGGTGACCTGGGAGGCCGATGAGCTCGAGCCGCCGCTCCGCGCCCTCGCCGAGGCACGCGGCTGGAAGGCCGGCGACCTGTTCATGGCGATCCGCGTGGCGACGACCGGCCGCACGGCGACACCACCGCTGTTCGACACCCTCGTCGCGCTCGGCCGGGAGCGCACGCTGGCCCGGCTCGATACGGCGGCGCAGCGACTGGGCGCGACCGCCGGCCCGGGCGCCCGGGGCTGACGCGGCGAGCCCGTGAACACGGCGTTAACAGGGCTGCGGCACGATCCGCCTCGAATGGCACGCACGATCCTCGTCGTGGACGACGAGACCACCCTGCGGGAGACCCTCGTCGAAGCCCTCGAGATTGAGGGGTACCGCGCCATCCCCGCCGCCGACGGCCGGGAGGCGCTCGCCCGGTTCCGCGCCGACCGGCCGGACCTCGTGCTCCTGGACCTGATGCTGCCGGAGCTGTCGGGCGTCGAGGTGTGCCGGATCCTCCGGACCGAGTCCGCGGTGCCGATCATCATGCTCACCGCGAAGGACTCCGAGGTGGACAAGGTCGTGGGGCTGGAGCTGGGCGCGGACGACTACGTGACCAAGCCCTTCTCGCTGCGCGAGCTGACGGCCCGCATCCGGGCGATCTTCCGCCGCGCCGAGCAGGTCGCGGGCGCGGAGAACCCGCCGCTGCTGGACCTTGGCCGGGTCCAGGTGGACATCCCTGGCCATCGGATCCTGCGCGACGGCGAGACGCTGCCGGTCAAGCCCAAGGCCTTCGACCTGCTCGCGTTCCTGATGCGCCACCCGGGCCAGGTGTTCACGCGCGACCAGCTGCTGGAGCACGTCTGGGGCTACGACTACGCGGGCGAGACGCGGACCGTGGACGTCCACGTCCACTGGCTGCGGAGCGAGATCGAGGATGACCCGGGCGCTCCCCGGTTCCTGCACACCGTGCGCGGCGTGGGGTACGTGTTCCGCCGGGATTGAGCGGCACCGCGCGCCCGTGCCATGATCCCGGGTCATGACCAGCAAGTCCATCGGCCTGCCCGACGACGTCCACGCCTACGTCCTCCGCTGGGGCCTCCGCGAGCCCGCGATCCTCGGCCGGCTGCGCGAGGAGACCGCCGTCCATCCCCGCTCGTCGATGCAGATCGCCCCCGAGCAGGGCGCGGTGCTGGCGCTGCTGGTTGAGCTGCTGGGCGCGCGCCGGTGTCTCGAGATCGGGACGTTCACGGGGTACTCGTCGCTGGCCGTCGCCCTCGCGCTCCCCGACGAGGGGCGGCTCGTGTGCTGCGACGTGTCCGACGAGTACACCGCGGTGGCGCGGCGGTTCTGGGCCGAGGCCGGCGTCGCGGACCGGGTTGACCTGCGCCTGGGGCCGGCGGTGGCGTCGCTGGACCGGCTGCTCGCCGATGGCGCCGCGGGGACCTTCGACCTCGCGTTCATCGACGCCGACAAGCCCTCCTACCCGGCCTACTGGGAGCGGTGCCTGGAGCTCGTGCGGCCGGGTGGGGTCGTCGCGCTCGACAACGTGCTGTGGGGCGGCCGGGTGGCGGATCCCGAGGCCGACGACGAGAGCACCCGGACGCTGCGCCGCGTGAACGAGACGATCGCCGCCGACCCACGTGTGCGCCACGTGCTGCTCGCGATCGCCGACGGGATGACCATCGCCCGCAAGCGCTGAGCGCGGGCGCCGCTCGGCCCCGGGGCCTGCCGCCTCAGCCCTTGGCGAGGATGCGCTCGATGACCTCGGCCGCGTCCTCGGAGGCATCGATCGCCTCCTCCAGCGTCCGGTACAGGTCGCGGAGCTTGATCACCTCGAGCGGGTCATGGTTGCCGTGGAACAACCGGCCGATCGCCGCCCGCGACAGCCCGTCGGCCTGGTGCTCCAGGTCGTGGACGGTGGCGAGATGGGTGGCCACGTCCTTGCCTCGCTCGAGCTTGGTCAGCGCCTCCAGGAGCTGGACCGCCTGGCCGGCGAGGATGCCGACCATCTGCCGGACCTCGTCGTCGGGGCGCTCGATCCGGTAGATCACGAACGTCTCGGCCGCCGCCTGGATGCCGTCGACGATGTCGTCGAGGTGGACGGTGAGCTGGTGGATGTCGTCGCGGTCGAAGGGGGTGATGAACGAGCGCTCGAGGCGGATCGCGATCTCCTCGTCGATCTGGTCGCCGCGCTTCTCGAGCGCCTGGATCTCACCGACCCGCTCGTCGAGCCGGTCGTAGCTGGCGACCATCGCCTCCAGCTTTCGGGCGGCCTCGAGCAGGTTCTCGCCGTCCTTGATGAACAGCTCGAAGAACTTCTCGTCGCGGGGGATCAGGCGGACCATCGCGGGCCTCCGGTGGCGGGCTTGCGGGGAGTGGCCATGGTGCGGGGAGCGGCCGACCGGGACGGGGTGCTCATCCGAGACCTGCCGCGTTGAGGACGTACCAGGTCAGCGCGCCGACGCCGCCGGCGGCGGGGAGCGTCAGCACCCACGCGCCGAGGATGCGCCGCGCGACGCCCCACCGGACGCCGCGGGCGCCCCGGCTGGTCCCGACGCCCATGATCGCGCTCGAGATGACGTGGGTGGTCGACACCGGCATGCCCAGCTGGGCGGTCGTCAGCAGCACGGTGGCGGCGGTGGTCTCGGCGGCGAAGCCGTGGATCGGCTCCAGCTCCACGACGCGCTGGCCCATGGTGTGCATGATCCGCCAGCCGCCGATGGCGGTCCCCAGCGAGATCGCGGTCGCGGCGATGATGATGACCCAGGTGGGCACGTCCACGGTCGGGATCACCCCCGCCGAGAACAGGGCGAGCGTGATGATGCCCATCGTCTTCTGGGCGTCGTTCGAGCCGTGGGCGAACGCCATGTAGCCGGCCGAGAACACCTGGAGACGGCGGAACCCCGTCGCCAGCGGCTTCCGGTGCGCGTTCCGGAAGATCCAGGACAGGGCGACCATCAGCACCAGGGCGACGAAGAAGCCGGCGACCGGCGAGCTGACCAGCGGCACCACCACCTTGTTGACGATGCCGTCGACCTTGAGCGCGTCGGTGCCGACCGCGGCGATCGTGGCACCCAGGAGGCCGCCGATCAGCGCGTGGCTGCTGGAGCTGGGCAGGCCGAGCCACCAGGTGATCAGGTTCCAGGTGATCGCGCCGATCAGCGCCGCGGCGACCACCGCCTGCGAGGTCGTCGTCTCGTCCACGAGGCCGGCGCCGATGGTCTTGGCGACGGCCGTGCCGGCGAACGCGCCGATGAAGTTGAACGCGGTCGCCATGAGCAGGGCGTACTGCGGCCGGAGCGCCCTGGTCGCCACCGACGTCGCGATCGCGTTCGCGGTGTCGTGGAAGCCGTTGATGTAGTCGAACGCCACGGCCAGCACGATGACCGCGAGCAGCATGAAGCTGAAGCCTTCGATCGGAGCGCTCCCTGGTGATCGCCGGCTCGGACCGGTGACGACGCACAGGATATCGGGCACCGGGGTCGACTGTTAACGCGCCGATGAGCCCGTGTTGACCGGGACCCGTCACCGTGGGCGCATGCCGAACGGCGCCGCCGCCACCATCGACTCCTCCCGGTGGACCGGGGCCGCCCGGCACGATCCTGCGACGCCGCCTCCGCCCGAGCTGCTCCTCCGCTCGAGCGGGGGCGAGCGCGCCGTCCCTCCGCTGGTCCCGGGCGATCTCGTGCGCGACGCGTCCGCGATCGTCCTCGCCCTGTGCGCCGGCCGGCGGCCGGGATCCTGGTCCGGCACCCGGTTCGTGCGCGAGGTCGCGCTCGTCAGGGCGCACCTTGAGCCGATCCGCGACGCCCGGCTGCTGGGCGTGTCCTATGGCCGCGAGGCGTTCCAGTCCCTGCCCGTGAGCCCGCGCCAGGTCGCGCGGGCGACGCCGGTGCGGGTCGCCTACGCGATGCGCTGGGCCGAGCTCGCGACGGGCCTGCGGCTGCCGCCGCTGCCCGCCTGGCTCGACGCGGACGTGCCCGCGGGCTGATCGGACCCTCCTGACCGTGCCGGAGCCGGGGCTCCGGGCGCCAAGCGGAACGCTCGGTGGGGCCGTCTGGCCATGGCCGCCGCGGCCGGCCGCGGGCACGCTTGACCCGTGACCGACCATCTCGACGTCCTGCGCGCGATGCGCGCCCGGGCGCTGGAGGGTGGCGGCCCCGAGCGGATCGCCGCCCAGCACGCCCGGGGCAAGCTCACCGCCCGCGAGCGCCTGGCCCTGCTGCTCGACGACGGCTCGTTCCAGGAGATGGGCGCCCTGGCCACGCACGACCAGACCGAGTTCGGCCTGGCCGACCAGCGGGTCCCGGGGGACGGCGTGGTGGCGGGCTTCGGCAAGATCAACGGCCGCCGCGTCGCCGTGTTCGCCCAGGACTTCACGGTCCTCGGCGGCTCGTTCTCGAAGGTCCAGTCGCACAAGATCAGCCGGCTCCAGGACGTCGCGCTCGAGAGCGGGATCCCGCTGATCGGCCTCAACGACTCCGGCGGCGCCCGGATCCAGGAGGGCGTGGCCAGCCTCGCGGCGTACGGCGAGGTGTTCGTCCGCAACGTCCTCGCCTCCGGGGTCATCCCGCAGATCTCGCTCGTCCTGGGCCCCTGTGCCGGGGGCGCCGTGTACTCGCCCGCGCTCACCGACTTCGTGGTCATGGCCCGCGGCACGAGCTCCATGTTCCTCACCGGCCCGGACGTCGTGGAGGCGGTCACCGGCGAGCAGGTCACGATCGAGGAGTTGGGCGGCGCCGACGTCCACGACGCCCGGAGCGGGGTGGCGCACCTGGTCGCCGACGACGAGCGCCACGCGCTGGAGCTGGCCAAGCAGCTGCTGGGCTACCTGCCCCAGAACAACAATGAGGACCCGCCCCAGGTGATCCCGTACGACCCGCCGGACCGGGTGGAGGACTCGCTCAACACGCTGATTCCCGACGACGAGGCAGAGGCGTACGACGTCCGCCGGATCATCGAGCTCGTGTTCGACCGCGACAGCTTCCTCGAGATCCACCCGGGCTATGCGGCGAACGTCGTGGTGGGGTTCGCGCGGCTCGACGGGTTCTCGGTCGGGATCGTGGCCAACCAGCCGGCGGTCATGGCCGGGGTCCTGGACATCGATGCCAGCGACAAGATCTCGCGCTTCATCCGGATCTGCGACGTGTACAACATCCCGGTCGTCACGTTCGTGGACTGCCCGGGCTTCCTGCCGGGCACGGACCAGGAGTACCGGGGCGTCATCCGCCACGGCGCCAAGATCATCTACGCCTACTGCGAGGCGACCGTCCCCAAGATCTCGATCGTCACCCGCCGGGCGATGGGCGGCGCCTACGTCGCGATGAGCTCGCGCCAGATGCGGACGGACGTCGCGTTCGCCTGGCCCGGGGCGCAGATCGCGGTCATGGGCGCGGAGGCCGCCGTGCGGGTCCTGTACCGGCGCGAGGTCCGTGCCGCGGCGGACCCGGCCGCCGCCGAGGCGCGCTACGTGGCCGAGTACCGGGACGCCTTCTTCAACCCCTATCGCGCGGCGGACGTGGGCCAGATCGACGAGGTCATCGAGCCTCGAGAGACTCGCCAGCGCCTGGTCCGCGCGCTGGAGCTGCTGCGGACGAAGGTCCAGCAGAACCCACCCCGCAAGCACGGGCTGTTCCCGGCCTAGCGATGGCTGACCTCGGCTTCGGGCTCCAGATCACCGTCCTCGGCATGGGGATCGTGTTCGGCGTCCTGCTCCTGCTGTGGGGGCTGCTCACACTGGCGCTGCGGTTCGAGTCGCGCCAGGCTCGCGGTGGGCGCGGGGACGGCGCGCGGGCACCGGAGGCGGCCGTGGTGACACCCGGCGTCGTGCGCCTCGTCGGTGGGCCGGGGGACCCGGATCCGGCCCTCGTGGCCGCCGTCACCATCGCGGTCCTGCGCCACACCGAGGCGCTGCGCCTCCAGGCCGCACCGTCGATGCGCTCGTACTGGCCGGGGAGCCTCCTGTTCGCCAGCCGGTGGGTCGCGGCCGGCCGCACGCGCCAGGGCCAGTCCTGGCGCCGACGGAGGTAGCCGATGCGCCGGTACACGGTCACGGTCGACGGCCGGCCGTTCACCATCGACGTCACCGAGACGGCCGCGGACCGGTTCGAGGTGTCGGTGGGCGACCGGGTGTTCGAGGCGCGGCTCCAGGCGGAGGAGGACCTGCCCGGGGCGGCGATCTCGCCCGAGATGCCGGCGACCGATGAGTACCGCCCCGCCGGCGGCACGCCGCGCCCCGCGGGGCCGCAGCCCTCGCCGGCGTCGCCTTCGGTCCCGCAGTCGCCCTCGGCTTCGGCTCCGCATGCGCCTTCGACCGGCCGCACCGACACGCTGTCGGCGCCCATGCCCGGCGTCGTGCTCGAGGTGCTCGTGAGGCCCGGCGCGGTCCTGCGGCGCGGCGACCCGATCCTGGTCCTCGAGGCCATGAAGATGCGCAACACGATCCGCGCCCCGCGGCCGGCCACGGTCGTCGAGGTCGCGGTGGAGGCCGGCCAGCCCGTCGGCCCGGGCGAGCCCATGGTCCGGCTCGGGCCCCTGCCTGGATGAGCGCCGGGACCGTCGACCAGCTCCTGTCCGGGGTGACCGGGCTATCCTGGCAATCCCTGGTCATGTACGCGATCGCGGGCACGCTGCTGTACCTCGCCATCGCGCGCGAGTACGAGCCGTTGCTCCTGCTGCCGATCGCGTCCGGCGCCATCCTCGCCAACCTGCCGCTGTCGCCGGTCATCGGCGAGGACGGGCTGCTCACGATCCTGTACGACGCGGGCATCGAGAACGAGCTGTTCCCACTGCTGATCTTCATCGGCATCGGCGCGCTCACGGACTTCGGGCCGCTGCTCGAGAACCCGCGCATGATCCTGCTCGGCGCGGCGGGCCAGTTCGGGATCTTCGGCGTGCTGCTGCTCGCGCTGGTGTTCGGGTTCACCCGCCCGGAGGCCGCCTCGATCGGGATCATCGGCGCCATCGACGGCCCGACCTCGATCTACGTCAGCGGCATCCTCGCGCCGCACCTGCTGGGCCCGATCACCGTGGCCGCGTACAGCTACATGGCGCTGGTGCCCGTGATCATGCCGCCGGTCATGCGCGCCCTCACGACCCGCGACGAGCGCCGGATCCGGATGGCCTACGGCGGGCGGGTGGTCAGCCGCCGGACCCGGATCCTGTTCCCGATCGCGGTCACGCTGCTGGTGGGCACGCTGGTCCCGTTCGCGACGCCGCTCGTGGGCTCGCTGATGCTGGGCAACCTGATGCGCGAGTCCGGCGTCGTGGAGCGGCTGACGAAGGCGTCCTCCAACGAGCTGGCCAACGTGGTCACCCTGTTCCTGGGCCTCGCGATCGGATCGACGATGGTGGGAGAGCGGTTCCTCCAGCCCGGCACGCTCGCGATCTTGGGGCTCGGGATCGTGGCCTTCGCGCTGGACACGGCCACGGGCCTCGTGTTCGCGAAGGGGCTCAACCGCCTCGCCGGCGGCACGTTCAACCCACTCATCGGAGCGGCCGGGATCAGCGCCTTCCCGATGGCGGCCCGGGTGGTCCAGCGGGTGGCCCAGGAGGAGGACTTCGAGAACTTCCCCCTGATGCACGCGATGGGTGCCAACGCGGCGGGACAGGTGGCCAGCGTGGTCGCCGGCGGCGTGCTGCTGGCCCTGATGGCGGCGGCCTGACCGCGGTTTGAACCTCGCCCTGCGCCGCCAGCGCCGTGCCGTGTCTTCGCCGCGGCGACGCGCGGCCCGGGCCTCCGCCGCGCGCACCCGGGCCTCCGCCCAGCGAGCGGGCCTGCCAGGCCCGCTCTCGGGCGTGTGGCGCCCGCTCGCCGCCGTTCAGCCCGGTGTGCGGGCCTGTCAGGCCCGCTTTCGGGAGCGTGGCCCCCGCTCGCCGCCGTTCAGCCCGGTGTGCGGGCCTGTCAGGCCCGGCGAAGCCCCGAGGCAGGCGCCGCGCCGCGCGGACGGCCACCGCGCCGGTATCCTTCGCGCCATGCGCCTCTCCCACCTGTTCTTCACCACGCTCCGCGACGACCCCGCCGACGCGGAGATGCCGTCGCACCGCCTCCTCGTGCGGGCCGGCTACGTCCGCCAGCTGGGCGCCGGGATCTACTCGCTGCTGCCGCTCGGGTTCCGTGTCAACAAGCGCGTCGAGCAGGTGATCCGCGAGGAGCTCAACGCGATCGGCGGCCAGGAGATGGAGATGCCGGTCGTCCACCCGGCGGACCTGTGGCGCGAGTCCGGGCGCTACGACGCGATCGGCCCCGAGATGGCCCGGTTCAAGGACCGCGCAGACCGCGACATGGTGCTGGCGATGACCCACGAGGAGGTCGTCGCGGACCTGCTGCGCGACATCGTGAAGAGCTATCGGCAGCTGCCGATGATCGTGTACCACTTCCAGACCAAGTTCCGCGACGAGCCCCGGTCGCGCGGCGGGCTGATCCGGGTGCGCGAGTTCGTGATGAAGGACAGCTACACCTGCGACCGGGACGAGGCGGGCCTCGACGCCGCCTACTGGGCGCACCACCGCGCGTACACCCGGATCTTCGAGCGGCTGGGCCTCAAGGCGATCCCGGTCAGCTCCGACGTCGGGATGATGGGCGGCTCGCTCGCCCACGAGTTCATGGTCCTCAACCCCGCCGGCGAGGACGAGCTGGTCATCTGCGAGGCCTGCGGCTATGCCGCCAACCGGCAGGTCGCGCCCACCACGGTCGCCGCGCCGGCGCCCGAGGACCTGCTGCCGGTCGAGGAGGTCGCGACACCCGGCACCACGACGATCGATGCGCTGGCGACGTACCTGGGCGTGCCCACCAGCCGGACCGCGAAGGCGGCCTTCTTCGTGACCGGGGACGGCCGGTTCGTGGTCGCGATCGTGCGCGGTGACTTCGACGTCAACGAGACCAAGCTGGTGAACGCGGTCAGGGCCGTCGGCGGGCTGCGCCCGGCCCAGGTCGAGGAGATCCGCGAGCGGGGCATGGAGCCGGGCTACGGCTCGCCGATCGGGGCGCGGGACGCCGTGGTCATCGTGGACGAGCTGGCCACCCGTTCGCCGAACCTGGTCGCGGGCGCGAACCGGCCGGGGTTCCACCTGCGCAACGTCAACGTGCCCCGGGACGTCGCGCCGGACGTGGTCGCCGACATCGCCAATGTCCGCGAGGGCGACCGGTGCCCCAGCTGCGGCGGGCCCGTGATCCTGCGCAACGGGATCGAGGTGGGCAACATCTTCAAGCTGGGCACGAAGTACACGAAGGCGCTGGGCGCCGAATACCTGGGCGAGGACGGGGAGCGCCACCCCATCGTCATGGGCTCCTACGGCATCGGCCTGGGACGGAACGTGGCCTGCATCGTGGAGGCGCACCACGACGAGAAGGGGATCGCCTGGCCGGCCGAGGTGGCGCCCTACCCGGCGCACCTCGTGACGCTCGGCGGCAGCCGGGAGCCGAAGGTGATCGAGGCGGCCGAGGCGCTGTATGCCGCCGCCGAGGCCGCAGGTCCGGCGCGCGAGGTCCTGTACGACGACCGCGACGAGTCGCCGGGCGTGAAGCTCACCGACGCGGAGCTCCTGGGCATGCCCTGGATCCTCACGGTCAGCCCCCGGTCGCTGGCCGCGGGCGGCGTGGAGGTCACCGACCGCGCCACCGGCGAGCGCGCCGTGCGCTCGATCGAGGACGTCACCGCCTTCCTCGAGGGACGGGCCGCCACGCCGGCCTGACCCCGGCCGTCTGACGTCGCGTGGCCGGCCCGCTCCTCCCCGAGGACGATCTCTACGCCCGTCTCGAGGTGTCGGTCGACGCCTCGCCCGAGGCGATCGAGCTCGCCTGGCGGGCGCTGCTGCGGCGCCACCATCCCGACGTCGCCGGCGAGGGCGCCGCCGCGCTCGAGCGCGCGAAGCGGATCAACGTCGCCCACGACTGGCTGAGCGACCCGGACCTGCGCGCCCGGTACGACCGCGAGCGGCTGGGTCTCGGGGCGCTCGCGGCCAGCGGGCGCACGGGGGTGCGGCACGGTCGCTCCCCCCGGGGCCCGCTCCGCCGGCCGTTCCCGGCCGCCGCCGCGCCACCGGTCCGCCGGCCGGGCCGCCAGGACGTCCTGCGCGGCGATCCCTCGATCCGGCTCGCGCGGTTCCTGGACCGTGTCTCGCGCCTCACGCCCGACGAGCTGGATCGCCTGGCCGCCGCGGAACCGCCGCCGATCGCGTTCCTGGCGACGATCCGGCGGTTCCTGACCCCGGACGCCCGGGCGGCGTTCGAGGCCGCGGAGGTCGCGATCGCCGCGCGCGTGTCGCGCGACCGCTGGGCGGCTGTGGGCCTGCGGGAGGGGCTGCTGGGCGTGGCGGCCGAGCTGGTGCTCGCGCCGTTCCTCGACGAGACGCTGGCCGAACCGTTCCGGGGGCGGGCACGCGAGCGGCTGCTGCGGGCGTGGGACGCGTCGCTGGACCAGCCGCGGTACGGGCCCAACGGCGCGGAGGTCGGGGCGCTCCGGTCGCGGGTCGGGGCGATGACGCCGGCGCAGGTCGCCGCGTTCCTCCGTGCGTCGCACGGCATCCCGGGCGAGGATCGCCCGTGGCCGGCCGCCCTCGACCACGACGAGGACGAGGCGCTGCGGATCTCGGCCTTGCTCGCGGCGGCGGACGTGGCCTCGGCGCTCGCGGTGCCGGGCCTGGCGCCCGCGACCGAGACGCGCGCCCGGCGGCTGCTGGGCCGGTTGGGTCACGCGACCGCGCTGCGCCACGCGTTCCCGGCCCCGGCCTTCGCCGCGATCACCGCCCCGTTCCTCGCCGCGACCGGCGGGGCGGCCGCCCGGCCCCCGGCCGGTCCCGGGGTCCGCCGCGCGCGCTGAGCCGCGGACGAGTGCCGGGCGCGCTGCCCCGCACGCTGAACGCGCGGCGCCGCGCGCGGTCGAGCAGCGCACGGCGCCGCGTGCCGCACGATCCCTCGCGCGGCCCGAACGTGTGCGATCCTCGGGGCCATGGAGCCGATCCTCGTCATCGCGCTGGCCGGCCTGGCGCTGGCGCTGGCCGCGGCGCTGCTGGCGCTCCGCCGGCGGGCGGCCGAGATGGACGACCTCGTCGCCCCCGTGGACGCGGCGAGGGCCGCCCCCGCCGCACCCGATGGGAGCGCGGAGGTCGCCCGGGCCATCGACGCGCTCGACGACCTCCTGCCCGTGGGCATCATCCGGCTGGGCGCGGACCGGCGCGTGGACCGCGCCAACGCTCGCGCGCATGCCCTGCTCGAGCTGGCGCCCGGGCGGCTGGTCGGGCGGACCGTGATGGAGGCGTTCCTCGATGCCCGGCTGGACGCGCTCGTGGACGGCCTGGAGCCGGGGACGACGACCGTGACGGAGACTCGGTTGGGTGCGGGCGAACCGCGCACCGTCGTCCTCCACCTGCAGCGTCCGGCGGCCGGCGGGACCTGGATCGTGCTCGAGGACGTCACCGAGCTTCGCCGGCTGCAGCAGATCCGCGCCGAGTTCATCGACAACCTGAGCCACGAGCTTCGGACTCCGCTGAGCACCGTCAGCCTGCTGGCGGAGACGCTCGCCCGCGACGCCGAGACCGCGGACGTCCCGCCGCGGATGAAGGAGCGGATCGCGAAGGTGGAGGTCGAGACCGGCCATCTCGTCCAGATGGTCAACGAGCTGCTCGACCTCGCCCGGATCGAGGGCGGCACGCAGCTCCGCCTGGCCGACGACGTGGACCTCGGCCGCCTCGCCGCCGCGTCGGTGGAGCGGCTCCGCCTGTTCGCGGAGCGCCAGGGCGTGGCGCTGACGGTCACGGCGGACCCGGCGGCGCCACGCGTGCGGGGCGACGAGGACCGGCTCGGCCAGGTGTTCGTCAACCTCGTCCACAACGCCGTCAAGTTCAGCCCCGACGGCGGCGACGTCAGCGTGCAGGTCCGCCCCGACGGCGGCGAGGTCATCGTGTCCGTCATCGACCACGGCATCGGTATCCCGAAGCGGGACCAGCCCCGGATCTTCGAGCGGTTCTACAAGGTGGACCGCGCCCGGGTCCGGGGCGGGGGCACGGGTCTCGGGCTCTCGATCGCGCGCCACGTCGTGGAGCGCCACGGCGGCCGGATCTGGCTCGAGTCCGAGGAGGGCCGCGGCTCCACGTTCTCGTTCGCCATTCCCGTCACCGCCTCGACCTGAAGGGAGCGCATGGACCGCCTGCTCGTCGCCACCCTCAACGTCCTCAATCTCGCCGACCGCTGGGACGAGCGGCTGCCGCTGTTGCTGGCCGACATGGCCGCGCTCCAGCCCGACATCCTGGGGCTCCAGGAGGTCGTCTACCCGATGCAGCAGGACCGGCTGCTGGGCGCGGCGGGCGAGGGCCGGTACGCGGCGATCCGCGGCTGGGCGGGACGGCCCGAGTACGGCAACAGCCTGCTGCTCAAGGCGCCGCTGGCCGCGACGGACGTCGAACGCCTCGACCTCGCGCACGAGCGCGCGGCGCACCGGGCGCGGGTGGCGCTGCCAAGTGGCGGCATGCTCGCGTTCGCGGTCACCCACCTCCACCACCCGCCCGCGGCACACGGGGAGCGGCTCGCCCAGGTCGACGCGCTCGTCGGGTGGCTGGACGCGGCGCCCCCGCACGACGCCCTGATCGTCGTCGGCGACTTCAACGCCGACCCGCACGAGCCCGCCTACGCCCGGATGCGCGAGGCGGGCTTCCGGTCCGCGTACGCCGAGGCGAACGGCGCCGAGCCGGCGGTCACCTGGCCGAGCGGCCTCCAGGCGCCCGCGATGGACACCGACGGCGAGCCCGACTGCCTCGACTACGTGTGGCTCCGGGGCGCGGTCCAGGCCGAGGAGGCACGGCTCGTGTTCGACCGGCCGGCCGTGGGCGACCCGACGCTGTTCCCGTCGGACCACGTAGGCGTCGCGGCCCGGGTGCGGATCGGCCGCGGCGGGGGCGCCTGATGCTCCGCCTCGCCCACCGCGGGGACTGGCGCCAGGCGCCGGAGAACACGCTCGAGGCGCTCGTGGCGGCGATGGCCGTGCCGGGCTGCGACGGGGTCGAGTTCGACGTGCGCCTGTCGCGCGACGGCGTGCCGGTGCTGCTCCACGACGAGACGCTGGCGCGGGTGCAGGGTCGGTCGGCGCGCGTGGCGGCGCTCACGGCGGCCGAGCTGGCGGCGCACGGCGTCCCCGCGCTCGAGGCGGTGCTCCGCGTCCTTCCCGGCACGGCGTTCCTGGACGTGGAGCTCAAGGGCGACGACCACGGCGATCGGACCGCGGCCGTGCTCCGGGCGGCTCGTGGCGAGGCGCCGCCGCGCGCGGTCGTGTCGTCGTTCGAGGGGCCGACGCTGGCCGCCATGGCCGACCGGCTCCCCGGCTGGACCCGCTGGCTCAACGCGGACGACCTGTCGCCGGCGACGATCTCGCTCGCGGTGGGCCTGGGCTGCCACGGGATCTCGGTGCTCTGGGGGGCGATCACGCCGGCGACCATGCGCGCCGCGGGCGCCGCCGGGCTGGACGTGGCGGCGTGGACGGTCCGGCGCCGCGCTACGTGGGACCGGCTGGCGACGCTGGGCGTGATCGCGGCGTGCGTGGAGGCCGCGGCGCTCGACGGGGACGGCCAGGGCGGCGGGGCCGGTCGCGTGGGCGTCACCGTCCCGGGTGGCAGGCGATGACGCACCCGGCCGCGAGCGGTGACCTGGCTCTCGTCGCGGGCGACGCGCGCGCCGTCGTCAGCCCGGGCAACGGCGGGCGGCTCGCCTCGGTCGTGGTCGCCGGGCACGAGCTCCTGGTCAACGAGGGCGAGGCCCACCCGATGCAGTGGGGCTGCTACCCCATGGCGCCCTGGGCGGGCCGCGTGCGCCGCGGGCGGTTCGCGTTCCGGGGGCAGACGTACCAGCTGCCCCTGGGCATGCCCCCGCACGCGATCCACGGCACGGCGTATGACCGGCCGTGGCAGGTGCTCGACGCGCGGACGATCGCGATCGACCTCGCCGCCGACGGGCGGTGGCCGCTGGGGGGTCGGGTCACGCAGCGGTTCGAGCTGGACGAGGCCGGCCTCGCGGTGTCGATGACGCTGGAGGCGACACAGGCGATGCCCGCCATGCTGGGCTGGCATCCCTGGTTCCGCCGGGTCCTGGCCCCCGGCGACGCCCCGGTGCGGCTCGCGTTCGCGGCGGCCGAGATGCTGGTCCGCGACGGCGAGGGCATGCCCACCGGCGAGCGCGTGCCCCCGCCACGCGGCCCCTGGGACGACGCGTTCGCCGGCGTCCGCGACGACCCCGTGCTCGAGTGGCCCGGCCGGCTGCGGCTGGCCATCGCGTCGAGCTGCGACTGGTGGGTCGTCTACTCGGAGCCGGAGCACGCCGTGTGCGTCGAGCCGCAGAGCGGCCCCCCGGACGCGTTCAACGGCGAGCCCGAGGTCCTGGAGCCCGGCGCGTCCATGACCCACGAGATGCGCTGGCGCTGGACGTGCCTGTAGGCGGCCCGCCGGTCGCCGGCGGGGCGAGTCGCGGGCGGCGACCACCGCCGTCGCCGGCGACGGGTCAGTGGCCGGGCACCAGCTCCGGCGGCAGCAGGTAGCGCAGCGTCCCCTCGCCGGCGACGACCCGGCTCCCGGGCAGGTCCACGCGCGCGATCGCGCCCTTGCGCATCGGCAGCTCGCCCATCCCCAGCAGCTCGCCCAGCAGCTCGCTGAAGTCCGGGTCGTGGCCCACCAGGCACGGGCGCTCCGCGTGGCCCGCCGCGTGGAGCACCGCCGCGGCCACGCCGGCGTCCAGCGGCCCCGCCAGCTGCTCATCGACCACGACCTTCGCCCCCACCGCCCGGGCGACGATCTCCGCCGTCTCGACGGCCCGCGTCCTGGGCGACGTGATCAGCAGGTCCGGCGCCTCGTCCGTGGCGGCGAGCAGGCGCCCCAGCCGCTCGGCCTGGCGCCGTCCCTTCTCGGACAGCGGGCGCGCCGCGTCGTCGCCGTCCCAGCGCGCCGGGTCCCCCGCGTGCGCATGGCGCAGCAGGAGCAGCGTGATCACGGGTTGAGGTCCTCCACCTCGCCCGAGGACAGGAACACGATGTCCTCCGCGATGTTGGTCACCCGGTCGCCGATCCGCTCGAGATAGTGCGACGCGAACAGGATCCGGGTGCCCGGGTCCACGTTGGCCGGGTCCTCGCGCATCAGCTCCAGCACGGTGTCGAAGATCTGGTGGTAGAGCTTGTCCACCTCGTCGTCGAGCGCGGCGACCGCGCGCGCCTCCTGCTCGTCGACGTCGACCAGCGCCCGCACGATCCCGTGGACCAGGTGCGCCACCCGCTCGCCGAGCATCGGCATCATCACGTAGTCCCGCAGCGGGGCGTGCGGCGCCAGCTTGCGGGCCTGCTTGGCGACCGAGCCGGCGTGGTCGCCCATCCGCTCCAGCTCGTAGCTCACGTGGTCCAGCGTGAGCAGGTAGCGCAGGTCGCGAGCCACCGGGTTCTGGGTGGCGATCACGGCGGCGATCATCGCCGTCGCCTTGCGCTGGAGCTCATTGATCTGCCGGTCGTCGATGATGACCTGGAGCGCCGCCTCCGCATCGTGGGCGACGAGGGCGTTGATCGCGGCCCGGATCTGGTCCTCGACCAGCGAGCCCATCCGCAGGACGTTGTCCTTGACCTCCGCGATCTCGCGGTCGTAGGTGGAGCGGATGCCGTGGCTGGGCGGCACGACGATCGGCCGCTCCTCCGCGGAGGGCATGTCGTACTCGGTCGGCGCGACGGTCACGTCGGTGGGCCTGGGGGAAGGCTGCCGGAGGTCATCGGTCACGAGGTCGTCTCCCGTGCTCACCCGAACCGGCCGGACACGTAGTCCTCGGTCAGCTGGTGCTTCGGATTGGTGAAGATCTCGAGCGTCGGCCCTTGCTCCACGACGTAGCCGGCCCGATCGTCGTCCATCGTCATGAATACCGTCGTGTCGGATGCCCTGGCGGCCTGCTGCATGTTGTGGGTCACGATGATGATCGTGTAGTCCTGCTTGAGCTCGGCCATCAGCTCCTCGATCTGGAGCGTAGACCGCGGATCCAGCGCGGAGCAGGGCTCATCCATGAGGATGATGTCAGGCTGGACGGCGATCGTCCGGGCGATGCACAGGCGCTGCTGCTGGCCGCCGGAGAGCGCCATCCCGGACTGCTTGAGCTTGTCCTTCACGTCGTGCCACAGCGCGGCGCGGCGGAGGCTCTCCTCCACGAGGTCGTCCATCTTGCCCTTGAAGCCGTTGATCCGGGGCCCGAAGGCGACGTTGTCGTAGATGGACTTCGGGAACGGGTTGGGCTTCTGGAACACCATGCCCACGCGACGGCGGACGGCGACCGGGTCAACGCCCTTGCCGAACAGGTCCTGGCCATCGAGCAGGATCGTGCCGTCGCTGCGGAAGGACGGCACGAGGTCGTTCATCCGGTTGAGCGTCCGCAGGAGTGTCGACTTGCCGCACCCCGACGGGCCGATCAGGGCCGTCACCTCGCGGGCACGGACCTTCACGTCGACGTTCTTGATGGCACGGAACGAGCCGTACCAGCAGCTCACGTCCCGGAGCTCGACGGCGATCTCGCGGTGATCGTCCGACCGCGCGTCGGTGTGCATGTCGGCGGCGGCGATGCGGATCATGCCCGCCGTCCGGTCCGGCGGGTCGTCGCGCTCGGCGGCGGCGACGGGCGGGGCCTGCATCGGGGTCTCCTCTACCACTGGATGTGCCTCGCAAGGCGCGCTCGGACGAACAGCGCGAGGGCGTTGAGGATGAACATCAGGGCCAGGATGACGATGATGGCCGCGGCAGCGATCCCGTGGAAGTCCTTCTGCGGCCGCGTGGCCCAGTCGAGCACCTGGATCGGCAGCACCGTGTAGCCACCCTGGAACGGATGGGGGATGAAGTTCACGTACGTGAACGCGCCGACGAGGATCAGCGGTGCCGTCTCGCCGATCGCGCGAGCCATGGCCAGGATGATCCCGGTCATGATCCCCGGTGCAGCCGCTGGCAGGACCGAGCCCCGAACCATCTGCCACCGCGTCGCACCCAGTGCCAGCGCGCCCTCCCGCTGCGCCATCGGCACCGCCTTGAGCGCCTCGATCGAGGCGATGATGACGACGGGCATGATCAGCAGGCTCAGGGTCAGGGCGCCGGAGATCGCGGTGAAGCCGAGACCGGCGATCCGGACGAACAAGGCCAGGCCGAAGATGCCGTAGATCACCGACGGGACGCCCGCCAGGTTCGCGATGTTCGTGCGGAGCACGCGGTTGAGCCGGCCTTCCGGCGCGTACTCGGTCAGGTAGATTGCGGCCGCCACGCCGATCGGAAACGTCACGACGCCAACGATCACGGAGACCTGCAGCGAACCGACCAGGGCCGGGAGGATGCCGGCGTTCTCGGGCTTGCGCGAGGGGACCCCGGTGACGAAGTCGCCATCGAGCCACGGCAGGCCCTGGACCAGGACGTCGTACAGGACGAGGACGAGGGCGATGAGGAGCACCCCGATCGCCGCCATGCACGCGCCAAGGAACAGCGTGCCGCTCAGCCTGCGGCGCATCAGGGCGGGCTCGAACTGGTGCACCGGGGCGGCGTTGATCGCGGCCATCGTCAGTACGCCGTCCGGAAGCGGCTGACGATCCGGTTGCTGATGAGGTTCAGCGCAAGCGTCAGCACGAACAACGTCGCGGCGACCGCGAACAGCGACTTGAACTGGATCGACTCCTGGGGCGTGTCACCGAGGCTGATCTGGATGATGAACGCCGTCATCGTCTGGACGCTCTCGAGCGGGTTCAGCGTGAGCTGCGGCTGAGTGCCGACCGTGAGCACGACCGCCATCGTCTCGCCGATGGCACGCGACATGGCGAGGATGATCGACGCCATGATCCCCGAGATGGCCGCCGGGAAGACGACCTTGCGCACCACCTCGAAGCGAGTCGCGCCCATCGCGTAGGCGCCCTCCCGCATGCCGCCTGGGACGGCCCGCATGGCGTCCTCGGAGATCGATGCGATCAGCGGCGTGATGAGCAGCCCGACGACGATCCCGCCGGCAAGGGCGGAGAACGTTCCGATGACATCGCTCCCCAGCAGTGGCTTGAGGATGTTGGGGGTCAGGAAGTAGAGGCCGAAGAAGCCGAGCACGATGGTCGGGATGCCGGCGATCGTCTCGAGGATCGGCTTGATCGTCGTGCGGACCCGGGGCGAGGCGTACTCCGCCAGGTACACGGCGGCGAGGAGCCCCAGCGGGATCGCGATGACGATCGCGATTGCCGACACGAGCAGCGTGCCGGACACGAGCGCCAGGACGCCGAACCGGTACGGCTTGATCGAGGCCGACCAGACGGTCCCGGTCAGGAAGTCGATGGGGTTGACCAGCCGGAAGAACTCCACCGTCTGGACGACCAGCACCACGACGATCCCGAACGTGGTGAGGACCCCGATGACCGCGGCGAGCATCAGCCCGAGCTCGATCACCCGTTCGGTCGGGGAGTGGCGGCGGGTCAGCGGTTGCGGTGCGCGGCGCATCGGTCAACGGCTCCGAGGCAGTGGATCCGGGTGGCCAACAGCCTACGGCACCGGACCCGGAAGGCGGAGCGCACCGGCCCGATCCGAGCGTCGGGCCGGTGCGTCCGGAGGAGGAAGGAGGAGGAGCGGAGGGTCAGATCAGCCGCCGACGGCGGCCTCCCACTCCGCGACCTCGGCCGCGAGCAGGTCGTCCGGGAGGGCGATGTACCCGACCTCGGTCGAGAGGGCACTGGTGTTGGCGAGGTAGTAGTCCACGAAGGCCTTGAGCTCGGGGCGCTCGGCGGCCTTCTTGGTGTCGGGGTAGATGAACAGCGGGCGGGACAGCGGCGAGTAGCTATTGTCGTTGATCGTCTCGGGCGTAGGGGCGATGCAGCCGGCCCCGCCGTCGATCTCGAGCGCCTTGAGCGTGTCCTGGTTCTCGACGAAGTAGGCGTAGCCGAAGAACGCGATCGCGTACTTGCTGCCGGCGACGCCGGTCACCAGGGTGTTGTCGTCCTCGGACTGTTGCGCGAACGAGGTTGCCGCATCGACTTCACCGTTGATCTCCTCGGTGAAGTAGTCGAACGTCCCGGAGTCGGCGCCGGGCATGTACCGCTCGACCTTCTCGGCCGGGAAGCCCGCGCGCACGTCGCTCCACAGCAGGTTCTCCGGGGAGTCGGGCCCGTAGATCTTCGCCAGCTCGTCCACGGTGAGGCAGGTGGCGAAGTCGTTCTCCGGGTTGACCACGACCGACAGCCCGTCGATCGCCACCTGGAGCTCGACCCACTCGACGCCGGCCTCCTCGCACAGCGTGGCCTCGGACTTGGCGTCGGCGCTGTCCTCGGTCTTGATCGGGCGGGAGGCATCGTTGATGTCCGTCTCGCCGTTGCAGAACTTCTTGAACCCGCCACCGGTCCCGGAGAAGGCGACCGGGACCTGGACGCCGGTGTTCTCGAGCCCGAACTCCTCGGCGACCGCCTGGGTGATCGGATACACGGTGCTCGACCCGTCGATGGTCACGGTGCCCGACAGCGGGGCCATGCTCTCGGCGGGCTGGCTGGCGGCGCTGGTCGCGCCCGGCTCGCCCGAGTCGGGGGCGGTCGTTGCCGCGCCGCCGCCGCAGGCGGCGACGAACAGGGCCGCGCCCAAGGCGAGGGCGCCGATGCGCCCGGTGGTGCTGATCGACACTGAGGACTCCTCGGTGTGGACGGTCGGCGCGGGCCGCGCCGTGTGCGTCCTGTCTTCCTGTGGCCAGGCCCACGGTCGGGCGCGGCCGTCAACGCGCGATGACCGGCGTGTTAAGCGCCGGTTAACGCTGGGGCCCGTCGAGCCGGTACCCGACGCCGCGCACCGTGACGAGGCGGACCGGGTGGGCGGGATCGGGCTCGATCTTGGAGCGCAGCCAGCGGACGTGAACGTCCACGGTCCGCGACTCGCCGGCGTGGCCCGGCCCCCAGACCCGGTCGATGAGCTGCCGGCGGGTCCAGGCCCGGCCCGGGTGGCCGGCCAGCATCGCCAGCAGGCCGAACTCCTTGGGACGCAGGTGGATCACCTCGCCGTCCTGGCGGAGCTCGTGGGCCGCGAGATCCAGCTCGAGGCCCGGTGCCACCACCAGCACGGAACGTCCCCCCGGCGTGGTGCGCGCCCGGGCCTCGAGCAGGTGCAGACGCCCGGCCAGCTCGGCGGCACCAGTGGTGGCCAGGAGGGCGTCGTCGAAGCCCAGCGACAGCGCCGCCAGGCGCGCGTCCGAGGCGTCCGGCGGCGCGAGGTGCACCGCCCGCAGCCCGGACCGGCGGCGTCGCTCGGTGGCGACGAGCTCGAGCTCCTGGGCCCCGGCCGGCGGCTGGGCGCAGACGACGACCCGGGGTCGTTCCGCGAGCAACACGTCGCGGAAGCGTCTCGGGTCGGCGAGGATCCGCACCGTGCCTGGCGGCGCGTGGCCGGCGAGCTCGGTGGCAGGGCCCTCGGCAGCCAGCACCAGCCACGCCGCGCGGTCCCGCCCGCCATCGTCGGCGGGGCGGGGACGCGGGTCGAGGGCACCGGGCTGCGCGGGGGAGACCATGGCGGGGACGATGGGAACGCCGGGTCAACGGGCCGTTCCGAGACCGTTAACTCGCGGTCAACATCCGCGTTCGTCCGGCAGGTGCGGCGCGAGGCCGGTCGCGGCGCGGCCGCGGCTCGCGTGGTCCGGGCGGCTGGGGCAGACTGGGACCCAGCGGTTGAGGGGCCGCGGTGGTGGTTCCGCAGAGGAGCGGCATGACGCAGGACGAGGACGGGGGCGAGGGCGAGGTCGACGGGGCAACCGACGTCACCGTCCAGCCCCGCACTGAGCAGGCCGCGGGCAAGGCGGCGAAGGCGGCCAAGGCGGCAAGGCGGGCCGAGAA
>JBFMAT010000055.1:0-23198 GCA_040755495.1 Chloroflexota bacterium | reverse complement strand
GACGGCTCCGCCGTCGCCTTGTCCATCGGCTTGGCCGCGGTCTCGCGCCCGAGCGCCGAGTTGAGCAGCTCGGGGACGTCAATGCCGGTCAGGCCCTTCACGGTCGCGGACGCCTCGGCCAGCGTGCGGGTCGTGGTCTTGACCACGTCGGACGCGCCGTCGGTGGACAGGACCGTCAGGTGGTCGATGGACGAGATCGGCTCGGCGGCGGCACGGACGATCTCGGGCAGCATCGAGAGCACCGTGGAGATGATGGCCGCCTCGTTGAACTGGCGGTAGGCCTCGGCGCGCAGCGCGAGGGCCTTCGCCTCCGCTTCGCCCTTGGTGAACACGATGCCGGCCTCGGCGTTGCCCTCGAGCGTGGTCTGCTTGGCCGTGGCCTCCGCGTTGACCTCGGTGACCCGGGCCTGCGCCTCGCCCTTGGTGACCTGGACGGAGGCCTCGGCCTGGCCGGCGAGCTTGACCCGCTCCGCCTCGGCCTGGGCCTGGGCGATGCGCGCCCCCTTGTCGCCCTCGGCGCGCCGGACCTGGGCCTCCGCCTCGGCCTCGGCCGGGCGGATCGTGCTCGCGATGAGCTCCTTCTGCTTGCGATCGGCCTCGAGCTGGGCGAGCTCGGTCTGGCGGCGGGTGACCTCCTGCTGCGCCTCGGCCTGGGCCAGCGGACCGGCCTGCGATGCCTTGGCCTCGGCGGCCGCGGTGAGCGCCTCGACCTCGGCCTGGCGGAGCGAGACGTCCCGCTGCGCGTTGAGCTTGATCTGCTGGGCCTCGGCCTCCCGGACCGCGGCCTCCTGGTCCGCCTGGGCCTTGGCCATCCGGGCGTCCCGCTCGCGGCGGGCCGTCTCCTGCTGGCCGATGAGGTCCATGTAGCCGACCTCGTCGCGGATCGCCTGGATCGTGAAGTTGTCGATCGACAGGCCGGACGTCGCGAGGTCGCCCTTTGCGGCGGTCTGGACCTCCTGCTGGAACTTCTGGCGGTCGTAGTTGAGCTCCTCGACGGTCAGGGTGCCGACGATCGACCGGAGCGACCCCTCGAGCACGTTCTTGACGATCGAGTCGAGCAGGTCCTCGTGGTCCAGGAACCGCTCGGCCGCGTTGCGGATCGACTCCTCGTCGCCACCGATCTTGACCGTCGCCACGCCCTGCACGGCGACCTTGATGCCCTGCTTGGTGACGGCGTCCGAGAGCGCGACGTTGATCTGGCGCGCGGAGAGGTGGATGCGGCCCAGCTTGTGGACCAGCGGCAGCACGATGACCCGGCCCGCGCGGACCACCTTGAGCTGCGCCGGGGCCCCGCCGCCGAACACGCCGCCGGTCCGGACCAGCGCCTCGTTGGCGCCGGCGACCTTGACCCGGCTGGTCGCGTACGCGAACAGCAGGACGATGATGATGACCGGGACGATCACGGCGATCACGCCGCCGCCGAGGACGTTGACCAGCTCGTCGAAGTCGAACACGACCCTACCCCTCCTGTCCGGCGGCCGCGGTCGCGGTCACCGACTCGTCCCGCACGATGACGCCCGTGCCTGCGGTCCCGATGACGGTGACGTTGCGGCCGGCCGGGATGTCATGGTCCGCGGTGGCGGCGAACTCGTGGGTCTGGCCCTCCACGTGGACCAGCACCGAGCCGTAGCGGCCGGCCGGGACGGCGACGCTCACGTACGCCTGTCCCCCGACCAGGTCCGCGATCTTGAACGGCTCGCCGCTCTCCGTGCGGCGCAGGACGCCGAACAGCGCCCCGGCCAGCGCCGCGCCGCCGCCCCCCGCGACGAGCCCGACGATCGCCGCCTGCCCGCCGTGGAGGTCCATGACCTGGGTCGCGAACAGGCCACCGGCCCCGAACATGCCGATGAACCCGAGCAGGATCGGCGTGATCGAGGTCCCGGCGATGTCCACGCCGAACCCGATGCCGTCGAGGATCCCGCCGATCACGTCGTCGAACACGACGGTGACCAGCAGCAGGACCCCGCCGATCAGGGCCGACACCCCGAACACCCAGTCCTCAACCGGGATCGTGATCATCCGAAGCCGGCCCATCCTCCCCTGGCGTCACCGCCGTGACGCGCGTCGGCGCCCGCCGTCAGTGGGCGGGTCGCGTGGGTTCCAGCATAGGCCGCGACCCGCGCCGAGGGAAGGCGAATCGGCGGCGAGCTACTCCGGCCGGTCGCCGGCGGCGCCGAACAGCAGGTCCAGCCACGACTCCAGCGGCGAGGGCCGGTCCACCGCGGCGCCCAGCCGCACGGACGCCGACCCGGGCGCGTCGGGTGCCAGCGGCGGCGCGTCGCCGGCGAGCACGAACGGGATCTCGCGGCTGGTGCCGAGCCGGTACTCGCGGGCCTGCTGCTCGATGTAGGCCTGGCGCTGGATGAGCACCAGCTCCCGCTCCAGGCCCATGACCTCGGCCTCGAGCGCGGTGTTCGACGCCTCCATCGCCTGCACCCGTGACGACGCCTCACTCGCCTCGCCGACCTGGCGCGCGAACAGGAGGATCACCCAGGCGGCGACGAGGGCGCCGATGGCGAGCGCGATCCGGCGGCGGGTGAGGCCCGCGACGGGGAGGTCCGCGAGGCTGCCGGCGGTCGCCGCCCGGGCCGCCGACGGGCGGGCGTCGAGGGACTCCGATCCGGCACGCTCGGCGGCGTCCGGCTCGGGTTCGGCGGCGGTCGGGCGTGCGGCGCGTCGCGGCATCGGGCCGAGGGTAGCTTCGCCCGATTCGCGTGTCAAATGACGTTCGGCCCCCGCCCGGACGGGCCGCCGGGCATCGCCGCCGCACGAATCCGTGACAGCCGAGCTGTCACACGGATGCACGACCGTGGCGTAGACTCCGTCGCAAATCGCTCATCTGTTCGATATCGAACCGGAGACGGCATGCGCACCTACGCCCCCGCGCCCACCAGGGCCGTGCTCGATCGCCTGCTCGAGGAGCCGTCGCTCGCCCGTGGCGTCGTCCACCACGAGGTGCTCGCCGCGCGAGACGCGGAGTTCGCGGACTGGCCCGTGTGGCTGGACCCGCGGATCCGGGCGGGCCTCGCCAGGCGCGGCATCGAGCGCCCGTACGTGCACCAGGCGGCCGCGATCGGGGCGGTGCACGCGGGCGAGGACGTGGTCGTGGTCACGCCCACCGCGTCGGGCAAGTCGCTGTGCTACACGGTGCCCGTGCTCCAGGCGCTCGCGGAGGACCCGTCGGCGCGGGCGCTGTTCCTGTTCCCCACCAAGGCGCTCGGCCAGGACCAGGTGGCGGAGTTCTCGGAGCTGGTCCGGGACGCCGGGCTCGAGGTCTCGTCGGCCTGCTACGACGGGGACACCCCGGCGCCCATCCGCTCGGCGATCCGCAAAGCGGGGCAGGTCGTGGTGACCAACCCGGACATGCTCCACTCGGCGATCCTCCCCCACCACACGAAGTGGTTCCAGCTGTTCGAGCAGCTCCGGGTGATCGTCGTGGACGAGCTCCACACCTACCGGGGCGTGTTCGGCAGCCACGTGGCGAACGTCCTGCGGCGGCTGCTCCGGCTGTGCGCCCACTACGGCAGCCACCCGGTCATCGTGTGCTGCTCGGCCACGATCGGGAACCCGGCGGAGCTCGCCCAGACGCTCACCGGCCGGCCGAGCCGGCTGGTGGACCGCAACGGGGCGCCGTCGGGCGAGAAGCACGTGCTGCTCGTGGACCCGCCGGTCATCGACGGCTCCACGGGTGCCCGCGGCTCGGCGCTGACCCTCGCCGAGCGGTGGGCGCTGCCGTTCCTGCGGGCCGGCCGCCAGACCGTGGTGTTCGGCAAGTCGCGGGTGGCCGTCGAGATCATGCTGTCCAACCTGCGCGAGCGGCTGCGCCAGGACCTCGGGCCGCGGACCCGGGTCCGGGGCTACCGCGGCGGCTACCTGCCCACCGAGCGGCGGGCCATCGAGCGGGGCCTCCGGGACGGCGAGATCCTGGGCGTCGTCAGCACCAATGCCCTCGAGCTGGGCGTGGACATCGGCCGCCTCGACGTGGCCGTGCTGGCGGGCTACCCGGGCTCGATCGCGGGCACCTGGCAGCAGATGGGCCGCGCCGGGCGGCGGGGGGACGTGAGCGTCGCAATCGTCGTGGCCTCGCCGGCGCCGGTGGACCAGTACGTCATCCACCACCCCGAGTTCGTGCTCGGCGGACGCCCGGAGGAGGCGCGGCTGGACCCGGACAACCTCCACGTGCTGCTCGCCCACATCCGGGCCGCGACGTTCGAGCTCCCCTTCGAGCCCGGGGAGTGGTTCGGTCCCGGGCCGGCGGACGAGCTGCTCGCGTTCCTGGGCGAGGGGGGCCACGTCCGCCAGGCGGACGACGGGCGCTGGTACTGGAGCTCGGAGAACTTCCCCGCCTCGGAGATCTCGTTGCGCGCCGCCGCGCCGGAGAACGTGGTCATCATCGATACCTCGCCGGACCGGCCGCGGGTGCTGGGCGAGGTGGACCTGTTCAGCGCCCAGGTCCTGGTCCACGAGCACGCGATCTACATGCACGAGTCGGTGCAGTACCACGTGGACCGCCTGGAGTGGGGCGAGCGCAAGGCGTACGTCCACAGGATCGACGCGGACCACTACACCTACGCCAACCGGGCGGTGACGCTCAAGCCGCTGGACGTGTTCGCGACCGCGCCCGCGACCGGCGGCACCCGGGTCCACGGCGAGGTGATGGTGGCGAGCCTCGTCACCCTGTACAAGAAGCTCAAGTTCGTCACCGACGAGAACGTCGGCTGGGGCCCCATCGACCTGCCCGAGATCGAGCTCCAGACGACGGCCTACTGGCTCACGGCCGAGGGCGCCGCCACCGGCTGGCGGCGCGACGAGCTGGACGTGGCCCTGATCGGCGCCGGGCGGGCGATCCAGGCCGTGGCGGCGGTGCTGCTGATGGTCGATCCCCGGGACCTCGGGCTCGTGTCGCAGGTCCGCTCTCCCCACCACGAGGCGCCGACGATCTACCTGTACGAGGCGATGCCGGGGGGCGTCGGGTTGTCGGAGCGCCTGTTCAACCGCCACGACGAGCTGGTGGTGGGCGCCGCGGAGCTCATCCGCGCCTGCCCGTGCGACGCGGGCTGTCCGGCCTGCACCGGGCCGCGCCTCGAGCCGGAGGTGGACGGCAAGGCGCTCGCCCTGCGGCTCCTCGCGGCCCTCGGCTCGGAGGCCGGCGCTCGCGACCGCGCCGCGGTCGCATGACGGCGGAGCGGCTCGCCGCGGAGCCGGCCACCGCGGTCACGCGGGAGCGCCGGCTGGCGAACCTGCGGGCGACGCTGGCGCGCGCCGGGGGGCCGCCCGCCGGGCCCGACCAGCTGCCGGCGAGGGCGCCGTTCGCCGGGCGGCGCAGCCTCACGCTCGCCCGGCAGCTCGCGACGGCGCTCGCCGCGGACGTCGCCGACACGCCCGCGGGGGCGCTCGTCCGGCGCGTCGTGGCGCCCATCGAGATCCCGCTGGACCGCGAGCGGCTGGCGCGGCTCCCCGGCCAGCCGCCACCCGACGCCCCGCTGGTGTGCCTGGACACGGAGACCACCGGGCTCGCCACGGCGGCCGGCACGCTCGCCTTCCTGGTCGGGCTGGCGCGCTGGGACGGGACCTGGTTCCGGCAGACGCAGCTGCTGCTGCCGGACCACGCGGACGAGCCCGCGCTGCTGGCGGAGATCGCGGACTGGGTGACGCCCGACGCATGGCTGGTGACCTACAACGGACGCGGGTTCGACTGGCCGCTGATCGAGGCCCGCTACCGACTCGCCGGCCGCGCGGCCCCGGTCCACGCCGGCCACATCGATCTCCTGCCGTTCGTGCGGCGCGTGTTCCGGCACCGCATGGAGGACGCGCGGCTCCGGACGGTCGAGGGCGAGCTGCTGGGCGTCAGCCGGGCCGGCGACGTGGAGGGCTGGGAGATCCCCGGGATCTACCTAGACGTGCTGCGGGGCGGGCCCGTGGCCCCGCTGGCCGGGGTCGTGATCCACAACGAGAAGGACGTGCGGTCGCTGGGGCTGCTGCTGGCGCACGTCGAGCGGCGGTACGGCGAGCGGACCAGCCGGCATGCCGCGCCGCGGGGGGACCTCGCCGGGCTGGCCCGCGCCTACGGGCGTGAGCGTCGGCACGAGGAGGCGCTGGACTGCCTCGACGACGCGATGGCGGCGGCGGCCCCGGTCCGCGACCCGTTCGGCCGCTCGCCGGTCGGGCCGGCGCGCGTCCGCGAAGCGCGCCAGGAGGAGCGCGATGCCTGGTGGGCGCCGCGGCACCGCCCGCACTTCGGCGGCGTGGCACCCCGGAGCGGGTGGCGGGGACCGCTGGCCAACGGCCGCGGCGGTGCGCCGGGTCCCACCGGGATCGCCGGCTGGGAAGCCGCCGACCGCTGGTCGGACGAGCGCCTGGCGGCCGAGCGGGCCCGGGTCCTGCGGCGCCTGGACCGGTGGGCGGAGGCCGCCGAGGCGTGGCAGGCGGCCGCCGCCGGGGGCGGCGGTCTCGGGGCCGTGGCCTGGATCGAGGTCGCGAAGCTGCGCGAACACCGCCTGGGGGATCCGGCCGGGGCGCTGGCCGCAACGCGGGCGGCGTGGCGGCTGCTGGAGCGGGAACGGGTGCTGGGGCGCCCCCATCCGAGGCTCGAGGCGGACCTCGGTCGACGCGGGCGGCGCCTCGCGGCGCGGATCCGGAGATCGGCCGGCGGCGGGGCCGGGGCCGCTCCGGGCGTTCAGTGATGCGTCGGCGCCTCGGCCATGCGCCGGGCCACCGCGGCCCGATCCGGGACGCCGAGCAGCCCCGGTCCCTCGATGACCAGCGACCCGACCGCCGCCCCCAGCCGCAGGTCCCATCCGCCGCCCGTCCGCCCCCCGACGAGACGCGGCTCGACGTGCGCGGCGAACACGCCGGCCAGGAACGTGTCCCCGGCGCCCACGGGGTCAATGGAGCGCCGGACGGGGATGGCCTGCCACGCCCGGCGGTGGCCCTCGGCGCCGTCGAGGCCGGCCTCGATCGCCAGCCCGCCGTGCACGCCGTTGGTGAGCAGCAGCGTCGCCCCCGGGTGCAGCATCGAGACCAGGTCCGCCAGGCGGATCGTCGGGTCGAGGTCGTCGCTGCCGACACCCACGAGGTCCGCCCGACGCACGATCGGCGAGGCGACGGGCGGGCGGTGGGTCACGGGGCGGCCGGCCTCGAGGACGCGCAGCAGGCCCTGCCATCCGAGCGCGACCCGCGCGCCCGCCGGCGGGATGCCCGCCCAGGCGTCCGGGAGCTCGGCCGCGACCGGCCCGAACAGCCACCCCCGGGCGTCCCGCCAGGCCGGCGGCAATGCCTCGGGACGCACCGGGTCGGAGACGTCCGGCGCGTGCTGGACGCGGCCATTCGGAGTCTCGCGGTTGACGAACACGGGGCCGTGCTCCAGCGGGGCGATCACGACGTCCACGCCGGCCATGCGCAGCAGGTCGAGCTCGGCCGCACGCGCCGCGGGGGCATCGGCACCCACCAGCGCACCGACCCGGAGGCCGAGCCTGGCCAGCGTCAGCGCGCAGTACGACACGCCGCCACCCAGCCGCCAGCCGCGCGGATCGTCCTCCACGACATCGCGCGACGCGGCACCGACCACCACGACCGAGGGGGTCCCGTCCATCCGTCCTCCGGAAGGGGTCGGCTCGACCCCGCCTATACTTGCGGCCCTGCGCACACACCCGCGGCCGCGGCGACCCGGCCGCACCCGACCGAGGACCAATCATGCACTTCTACGAGCTTCACGAGGGCGACAACGACGTGTTCGCCGACCTCCTGCTGGCGCGCGAGGAGGAGATGGAGCCCGAGGAGTTCTTCGACCTCGTGCAGTCCATCCGCCGCCGGATCGTCGACGGCTTCGAGCAGGACACGCTGGTCGAGGCGATCGCCGACGAGCTGGAGCGCGACCACGGCTTCATCGCGATCACCGACGAGCGGCTCACGGCCGCGGTGAACGTCTCCCGGGAGGACGACGAGAACTTCCTCGCCGACCTCGACGCCCCCGCCGAGGAGATGGACTACGCGACCATCCTGGCGGAGCTCCAGGCGGGCAACGGGCGTCCCAACTGAGGCAGACCTCCGAAGCGGCCCGCGCCCCGGCCGCGCGCCGGCTCTCCCGCGCCTAGCGGCTGAACAGGATCTCGATCACGTCGCCATCGCGGACGCGGTAGGTCTTGCCCTCGGAGCGGACCTTGCCATGGCGCTTGGCCTCGGCGATCGATCCGGCCGCGAGCAGCTCCTCCCAGCCGATCGTCTCGGCCCGGATGAACCCCTTCGCGAGGTCGGTGTGGATCGCGCCCGCCGCGTCCACCGCGTTGGAGCCGTCGGGGACCGGCCAGGCGCGCACCTCGTCCGGGCCCGCGGTCAGGAACGAGATCAGGCCGACCAGCCGGTAGGACAGCGCGATCACGCGGTCGAGGCTCGACTCGGTGAGCCCCAGCTCGTCCATGAACACCGCGGCCTCGTCGGGTTCGAGCTCGCCCAGCTCCATCTCGATCTTGGCCGACATCGCGTCCACCAGCGCGTGGCGGTGCGGGTAGCCGGCCGCGATCCGCTCCACGAGCGACGCCGCCGTCGGCAGGTCGCGCTCGCCGACGTTGAGCAGCACGAGCACGGGCTTCTGGGTGAGGAACCGGAAGCCGCGGACCGCCTTCTCGTCGTCCGGGTCGAGCATCTCGTCGCGGATCGGGCGGCCGGCCTCGAGCGTCGCCTTGAGCCCCACGAGGATCACCTCCTCGCGCTCGTTGGCCTCGCGCTCGGCCGGGGTGCCGTGGCGGCCGCCGCCGGCGTGGAGCCGATCCAGCCGGCGGTCGATCATCGCGAGGTCCGCGAGCATGAACTCGAGGTCCAGCTGCTCCAGGTCCCGCGCCGGGTCCACCGAACCCGCCGGGTGCGGATGGTGGACGTCGTCCCAGGCCCGGACCACGTGGATCAGCGCGTCCGCCTCGCGCAGCCGGGCGAGGTGCTCGGCCGGCAGCTCCTCGGTGCCCACGTGCCCCTCGCTGGACGCGGGCGGCGCGGGCAGGTCCACGTAGGTCACGTCGGCATGGACGACCTTCTTCGGCTTGAACACCTCGGCCAGGCGGTCGAGGCGCGGGTCGGGCACCTTGACGACGCCGACGTTGAGCTGGAGGCCGCCGTAGCCGCCGGTCTCGGCGTGCCCCCGGGTGAGCGTGTTGAACACGGTGGTCTTGCCGCACCCGGCAAGCCCGACGATCGCGATCTGCATGCGCTGATTGTGCCCCGGGACCGCCGTGGCGCGGGGGCGCGGCGGCCGCGCGAAGCGGCGCCGTCAGTACCCGGCGCTGGGATCGACGACGTTGAGCAGCGGTCGCCCGTCGGCGTAGCGCCGGAGGTTCTCGCAGAACAGCTCCATCGACCGGTCCACCACCCGCGTCGACGACCACGACGTGTGCGGCGTGAGGATCACGTTCGGGAGGTCGTACAGCGGCGACGTCGGCGGCAGCGGCTCCTCGCGGAACGTGTCCAGGACCGCGCCGCCCAGCCGACCCTCGCGGAGGGCCCGGATCAGCGCCCGGTCGTCGACCAGCTCGCCGCGAGCGACGTTGATCACCCAGGCCCCGGGCCGCATGTGCGCGATCGCCGCGTCGCCGATCAGCCCGCGCGTGTCGTCGGTGAGCGGGGCCGCGAGGACGACGAAGTCCGATTCGGCCAGCAGCTCCGGCAGGTGCTCCGGCGGCAGGACCCGGTCCAGCATCATCGAGCCCAGGAACGGCTCGTCCCCCGCGCCATCGGCGGCGTGGTGGCCCGCCTCGGGGCGGCGCCGCGTGGCCACGACGCGGCACCCGAACGCGGTCGCGAGCGCCCCGACGGCCCGCCCGATCGACCCCAGGCCCACGATGCCCACCGTCACGTCGCGGAGCTCGCGCGACTCCAGCGGCTGCCACGTCCGCTCCGCCTGGAGCTCCAGCAGCGAGGGCAGCCGCCGCGCAACGGCCAGGATCATCAGCATCACGTACTCGGCGATCGGCCGCGAGAACACGCCGCGCGCGTTGGTGATCACGAGCCCGCGTGACCGGCTGGCCGGCGTGAGCACGCGCTCCACGCCCGCGGTCGCGGAGTGGACCCAGCGGAGCGACGGCGCCCGGACGAGGATCCGGTCGAAGGTGTCGGCGGGGAGCCGGCCGCGGAGCATGACCTCCACGTCGTCCAGCGGGCCGTCGGGGTGGCCGTCGAAGCCGATCGTGACCAGGCGCGCACCGGGCGCCGCGGCCCGGATGGCCTCGAGGTCGTGCGCCCGGTAGCGCGCGGACAGGATCGGCGTCAGCGCGATCGCCACCGGCACGCCGCCCGGACCCGACCCCGGCCCCGGCCCGCCCGCCGGTCCGCCCGCCTCGGTCACGACACCCCTCCCGCGATCCGGTCCAGGCCCAGCCGGCGCACCCAGTCCGCCGGGCGGTCGATCTCGTCCGGCGTCGGCAGCGTCTCGGGGCCGTCCCACAGCCGGCGCAGCGCGGCCGACCCGGCCAGCCGCTCGATCTCCGCGACGAACGCCTCGCCCTTCCGGTACTGCTCCATCTTGAGGTCCATGCCGGTGATCCGCAGCATCGCGCGCTCGAACGGCGTGCGCTGCTCGCGCCGGCCGTGGAACCGGGCCGAGATCCGCTCCACGCCCGGGACCAGGTCCCGTCCCACCTCGTCCATCACGTGGTCGCCGAACCCCTCGAGCAGGCTCATCACCGCCTGCGTCTCGCGGAACAGGCGCCGCTGTTCGTCGGACATCAGGCGCTCCAGCCAGTGCTGGTCGTCGCGCCGCCCCTCCCCGCGCAGGGCGGCCCCGATCGTCGCCACCGCCTCGCGACCCATCGACGCCGCGTCCGACGACAGCATCGAGATCTGGCGCTCGAGGCGCTCCGCGAGGTACGGCCGGAGCCAGGGATGCGCCTCGAACTCGAACGCGTGGGTCGTCTCGTGGAGGGCGATCCAGGTCCGGAACGGCCCGACCGGGATGTCCAGGACGCGCGCCGTGTGGCGGATGTTCTCCTCGACGAACAGCAGCCGCCCGGGCGTCGTCTCGGCCGTGAGCAGCGCGAGGTCGTACTGGCCCAGCACGCGCTGGCCCATGAACCCCAGCAGCAGCCCCAGCTGGCGGGTCGTCACCCAGCGGTTGGCGAGCGCGAGGGTCGCCTTGCCCAGGCCGCCGCCGGGTGGCAGGAGCTGGTCGAGCAGCTCGCCCTCCAGGCGGCCGATGAGCCCCGCGAACGCCGCGGTGTTGGCCCGGACCCACTCGGCACGGTCGACGATCGCGACCCGGTCCACCACGCCCGGCAGGTCCGTGCCGAGGTGCCGCGCCAGGGCCGGGGCGACGCGCGCCATCGCGTCCGCGTAGTCGCCCTCGACAGCCCGCAGCTCCGCCTCCGTGAGCGCGCCCGGGGCGTTGCGCAGGCGCGCGACGGCGATCGACTCCACCCGCCCCCAGTCCACCAGCCCGGCCGCCCGGGCGGACCGCTCCAGCTGGCGGCCGGCGACGGTCACGGCCGCGCCCAGCGCCGACCCGACGAGGAAGCCGAGCTGCCACAGCCGCTCGTCGGGAACGCCGCGGCGGTTTGGGCGGCGCCGGGGATCGTCCCGCGCCGGCATCAGGCGCCCGCGGCCCGCACGACGCCGGCCGCCGCCAGCTCCACGCCGTCAACGTCCGGGAAGGCCTCGCCGAACATCCGCGCCGCGATCGAGCGGAACCGCTCCACGTCGCCCGTGGTGAGCTGGACGTGCGTCGGCGGCTCCCCGGCCCACGCCTCCGCGGGACGCGAGTGACCCGCCGCCCCGGGGTCCGCGGCCGTGCCCCGGGTCGTGCCGGGCGCCTCGAGGCCGTTGACCGACAGCAGCTCCGCCAGCGTGGCCGCCGTCGCGGTCGCCGAGTCCACGATCGCCACCCGGTCCCCCACCGCGGCGCTCAGCACCGGGCGCAGCAGCGGGTAGTGCGTGCAGCCCAGCAGCAGGGTGTCGATCTTGGCCGAGGGCGGGCGCGGGAACACGAACTCCCCCGCGCCGTCGCGCTCGCCGAGCAGCGGCGCCAGCTCCTCCTCCACGGCCGCCTCGAGCTCCGGGCCTGACAGGATGCCGGCCTCGACCATCGGCACGAAGCGCGGCGTCGCGTGCTCGTAGACCTCGACGGCCGGGTTCTCGTCCTTGATCGCGTTGAAGTACGCGTGCGAGCGGACCGTGGCCGGGGTCGCGATCACGCCCACCCGCCGGTTGCGCGTCGCCAGCGCCGCCGCGGCCGCACCGGGCCGCACGACGCCGAGCACGGGCAGGTCGTACCGCGCCCTGAGGTCCCGCAGCGCCACCGCGGTCGAGGTGTTGCAGGCGACGACCAGCGCCTTGACGTCGCGCGCCGAGAGCTCGTCCAGCGCCTCGGCCGAGAAGCGGCGGACCTCGTCGTCGGTTCGGGTGCCGTACGGCGCACGCGCGTTGTCGCCGAGGTAGATCGTGGACTCGTGCGGCGAGCGCCGGAGGATCTCGCGCAGCACCGTGAGGCCGCCGACGCCGGAATCGAAGACGCCGATGGGCCGGGGATCGGACACGCGGCTCCCGCTACCGCCGGCTCGCGGCCGGCACGCCCCGGCCCACGAGCTCGCCGGCCGTGCGCATCACGTCCTGGCTGATCGCAGCCGCCGGGTCCGCGAGCACGAACGGGATCCCCTCGTTGTTGGCGTTGACCACCAGGGCCCCGCCCGACCCGACGTAGTGCTCCGGCTTGCGGCCCAGCGCGCGCTGGAGCGTGTCGGGGTCGATGCCGCCCTGCGAGTCGGCGCGGTTCACGAGGTAGCGCACCTTCGTCGGCGGGTAGCCGATCATCCGGAACGCGTCCGCCATGACCATCGTGCTGTGGATGGTCGTCGAGTCGAAGGTCACCACCTCGAGGATCGTCTCCGACGCGTCGAGGAACGCGAGGTTGATGTCGTTGACGACGGCCGGCGTGTCCACGATCACGAACTCGTACACCCGCCGCAGGAGCGAGAGCACCTTCTCGAGGTCCCGCACCGTGACCATCTCGGCCATCTCGACGCGCGGCGGGGCGAGCAGGATGTCGATGCCCGAGGGGTCCCGCCACAGGACGTCCTGAAGGTCGGACTCCTGGATCCGGTCGGTGGGCAGGTCCAGCAGCGACGGGGCCTCGAGCGGCACCTTGAGCAGCGCCCGCATGTCGCCGAACTGGAGGCTGCCGTCGATGAGCACGGTCCGGTGGCCGAGCTGGCCGATGGCGACGGCAAGATTGAACGCCAGCGTCGTCTTGCCCACGCCGCCCTTGGGCGCGAACAACGTGATCATCCGCGCCGTGCCGATGTGGTCGCTGACCACCGCGGCCTGGCGGACCTGCTGGAGCCGGGTCACCAGCTCGTAGCCGGTGAACGGCATCGACAGGACGCCGTGCACGCCCTTCTCGGGGCTGGGCGCCACCGGCTGCTGCGGCACGGTGAGCACGATGACGGGCACCTGGCTGTGCGACGTGTGGATCTGCTCCACCAGCGACAGGCCCTTGACCCGGCCCTGGAGCAGGGCATCGACGAGGACGACGTCCGGGCGGAGCTCGGCGATCAGCTTGAGGACGCGCGACCCGTCGTTGACGACGTCCAGCAGCTTGATCGTCGACTGCGAGTTCAGCAGCCCGCGGATGTACTGCGCTACCTGGGGGACGTCCTCGACGACGAGCAGGCGGATCTGGTCCGACATCGGCGCGACTCTACCACGCACCCGGTCCCGTGCGGCCGGAGCCCGATGGTCCCGTGCCGGGGGCCCGCTTGGGCCACCGGGACCCCGTGGCCAGCACGGCCCGGAGGAGTGGTCAGCCCGGCCGGCGCGCGACCAGCACCACGCGCTCGGCGCCGGCGGCCAGCGGCTCCAGCTCGTAGCCGCCCGCCAGCGTCTCGACGACCAGGCCCGCGGCCTGCGCGAACGCGACGAGGTCATCGGGTCGCGCGAGGCGCAACCGGTCCGCGCGAACCCAGCGCCGCGGCGCCTCGCCCGGATGGCCCTCCTCGAAGATCGTCGTCAGCCGGACGAGGCCGGTCGACGGGTCGAACAGCGCGCTGCCCGTCTTGGTCACGCTCCGGCCGGTCGCCGGGTCCTCGCGCACCCACTCGAGCACGAGCCGGCCGTCGTAGCGCGACAGGTCGTCGGCGTCGGGCAGCCAGGCGTCGAGCACGGCGAGGCCCCCCGGGGCCAGGTGCGCCGCAAGCGTCGCGACGGCCGCCGCCTGATCCTCGCGGCCGCCGAACACGAAGATCGAGTTGAGCGGAATGGATGCGAGCCGGTACGACCCCGCGTCGGGCAGCCGGATCGTCCGGCCGTCGCCCTCGACCAGGTGCAGCCGCCGGGCGACGGCCGCGCCCGCGGCGTCGGCGGCCAGGCGGGCGCGAGCGAGCATGGCGGGGTCCACGTCCACGCCGGTGACCTCGTGGCCATCCGCGGCCAGCGGCACCGCCACGCGGCCGGTCCCGACCGCCAGCTCGAGGATCGGCCCGCCGGTCCGGGCCGCCAGCGCCCGGTACAGGTCGAGGTCGCCCGGGTCCTCCGCCAGGTCGAGGTCGTACAGGCGAGCCAGCGCCGCGGCGGGGGCCTCAACGTCGGGCGACGGGTCCCCGGGGGGCCTCCCGCTCACGGTCGCTCGAACCGGACCGGGTGACCGGCCGTCCGCTTCGCCGCCAGCGCCGAGATCGCCTCCAGCGCGACCCGGTTGGCCGCCATCGCCGTGACCTCCGCGTGGTCGTAGGGCGGCGACACCTCCACGATGTCCATGCCCGCGACCTCGACCGCCGCGGCGATCCGCCGGACGGCGCGCAGCAGCTCCCGGGGCAGCAGCCCGCCCGGCTCGGGGGTGCCGGTGCCGGGGGCGCTGCCCGGGTCGATGACGTCGATGTCCACCGAGATGTAGACCGCATCGGGGCCGTCGAGCGCCTCGGCGATCGCGTCGTCGATCACGGCCTCGGCTCCCCGCTCCTCGATCTCGCGCATGAGGTGCCAGCGGAGGCCCTGCTCCTGCATCCATTCGAAGGTCTCGACCGGCGGCCAGTAGCCGCGCAGCCCGACCTGGACGAAGTTGCGCCCCCTGACCGCGCCCGACTCGATCAGCCGGCGCATCGGCGTGCCGTGCCCGGCCAGCACGCCCCAGTCGTCGTTGGCGGTGTCGGCGTGGGCGTCGAAGTGGACGATTCCGATGCTGCCCGGGCGCCTGACGTCCGCGACGGCCGTGGCCGACGGCCAGGTGATCGAGTGGTCCCCGCCGAGCACGATCGGGATCGCGCCGGTCGAGGCCACCTCGCGGACCTTGCGGTAGATCAGCGCGTGGGCCCGGTCGATCCAGGCCGGGACGATGTTGGCGTCGCCGGCATCCACGACCGTCAGGACCTCGAACGGCTCGTTGCCCAGCTGGAGCGAGTGGATCGAGCCCGACGTGTACTGCGCCTCGCGGATCGCCCGTGGCCCGAACCTGGCGCCCGGCCGGTGGCTGACGGCGTCGTCGAACGGGGCGCCGACGATCGCGATGTCCGCGTTGCGTGCCCGGAGCTCGGACGGGTCGGGCACCCAGGGCAGCTTCATGAACGTCGGCAGCCCGACGTAGGTGGGCAGGTCGAAGTCGTCGTAGGTCTCGTACGCGCGGTCCCAGCCGTTGCGCGCGGCGAAGTCGACGTCTCCCGGGCGATGGGGACGCTCGGCCACGTTGCTCCTCCGGGCGGCGGGCCGCCGCGAGCGGCGGCCAGGGCGTTGCCGCCACCTGTAGCCTGGGCGCCGCCGGTTCGGGTCCACCGTCCAGCGGGGCGCGCCGGGCGGCATCGTACCCGGTCGCACGGGCGCTGGCCATGGCCCTGGACGATCAGCCCTCCGCGCGGAACTCCCGCCAGGCCGCGGCGACCAGCGCCGGGTCCGCCAGCAGGTCGATCGCGGTCTGGGCCACGAGCGTCGCGGCGAGCAGCAACGTGCGGTCCGCCCGCGGCCGGGCCGCCGCGTCGCGGAACTCGATCGAGTGGCCGGGGGTGGGCTGGTCCGTGATCGCGAGCTCCGGGTGGATGGCCGGCACGACCCAGGACACGTTGGCCATGTCCGTCGAGCCGGACGACGGATCCATGCCCTGGTCCGCGATCCCGTACGCCGCGGCGTTGGCGACCCAGCGCCCGGCCAGCACGCCGTTGCGCTTCATCGTCATGGCCAGGCCGGAGAACTCGACCTCGACCTCGACGCCCGCGGCCATTGCCGCCGCCTCGCACAGCTCGCGGAACCGGGCCTTCATGACCTCGTAGTACGCCTGGTCGGCGCTCCGGATCATGAACCACGCCTTCGTCCGGGCCGGGATGATGTTGGCGGCCGTGCCGCCCTCCTGGATGATCCCGTGGACCCGGCAGTGGGTCGGCAGCTGCTGGCGCCACAGGCCGACCGACACGAACAGCGCGATCATCGCGTCCAGGGCGTTCCGGCCGCGCCACGGGTCGGACGCCGCATGCGACGCCTCGCCCGTGAACACGACGCTGACGTCCTCGGACGCGAGCGGGGCGCTGTCCACGTGGTTCCGGTCGCAGGGGTGGAACAGCAGCGCCGCGTCGAGGCCCTCGAACAGGCCGTCGCGGATCATGATCTCCTTGCCGCTCCCCCGCTCTTCCGCGGGCGTGCCGAGGAACACGACCTCGCCGGCCCATGCGTCGCGCACCGCGGCCAGGGCGATCGCGGCGCCCACGCCGGACGAGGCCATCGTGTTGTGCCCGCAGCCGTGGCCCAGCCCGGGCAGCGCGTCGTACTCGGCGAGGACGCCGATCCGCGGGCCGTCGGGGCCCAGCCCGCCGGTGAGGCGCCCGCGGACCGCGGTGGCGAGGCTGCCCGCCGGGTGCTCCACCGCGTACCCGTGCCGGGCGATGGCCTCGGCGACCCAGGCGGCGGCCTGGTGCTCCTCGAAGGCCGGCTCCGGGTTGGCGTGGATGCGGTGCGACAGGTCGAGGATCTCGTCGCGGGCCGCCTCGACGGCCGCGGCGACACGGTCCTTGAGGTCGGCGAACGGCTCCGCGGGACGTGCGACGGTGAGGGGCTCGGTCACGGGTCCTCCTAGCGCTCCGCCGAGAGCGTGACCTCGGCGACGACGAAGATGGCGGCGAGGAACAGGATGATCGGCAGCTGGAACGCGTCCACGAGCCGCAGGACCACGATCACCGCGACGAACAGCCCGATCCAGCCGCCGCGCCGGGCGGCGCGGATCCAGTCGCCCTGGTAGGCGATGCGCCGGTGGCGGCTGAACACGACCAGCCAGGCCAGCGGGCTGGCCGTGAGCCCGACCGCGAGGCCGATCAGCAGCGCGCCGAGGTAGCCGGCCATGGCGTCCTGGAAGGGATCGCGCGTGGTGACGATCAGCCCGACCAGGACCCAGACCACGCCGGCGGCGGCCAGCAGCGCGAGGTTCACGAGGCGGTCACGCGACTCCATTGCCCATCGAGTCTATCGGCTGCGGCGGTCCCGTCAGAGCGCGGCCAGCGCCGCCTCGAGGTCGTCGAGGCATGCCAGCTCCAGATCCGGCGCCGGGCCGTCGACCCGTTCGCTGAGCGGCAGCGGCGAGTCCGCCGGCCGGGCCAGCAGGTACGCCACCCGCCAGCCGGCCGCCTTGCCGCCCACGACGTCCGCCGCCCAGTCGTCGCCCACGTGGAGGATCCGGTCCGGCGGCGGGTCGCCCAGCGCCTCGCGGGCCGCCGCGAAGATCGCCGGGTGGGGCTTGATCACCCCCACCCGCTGGGACACGGTGATCGCCGCCAGGTACGGCATCCAGGCGGCGGCCTCCGCGTAGCGGTCGATGGTCGCCGCCAGCGGCCAGTTGGACAGGATGCCCAGCCGGTGGCGGTCGGCCAGCCGGCCCAGCAGCCCGCGGACCCCGGGCCGGGGCGGGAGCGCCCCCAGGAACGCCCGCGAGTACGCCTCGATCGCCCAGTCGACCTCCGACGGCGTGCTCAGCGCGGCCGCCGCCGCCTGGTCCCAGCGCGCGTCCGGCGGCGGCGGGGGCATCCCCCGCAGGCGCGCCAGCACGCGCACCACGCGCTCGCCGAGGTCGACCTCGCGGAGGGCGGGCACCTCCTCGCGGAACTGCCGCTCGCGCTCCTCGGCCCAGGCCCGGAGCACCGCCTCGCGGTCGAACGGGCCGAGACGCAGCGCCATCGCGTCCGCGGTGACCGCGACGACGCCGCGGAGGTCGGGGCCGGCGACCGGCACGAGCGTGTTCCCGAAGTCGAAGGTGATCGCCTCGATCGTCATCGGCGCCATCCCCCCGGCTCCCCGCCACGGGCCCCCGGGCCCGCATCGACACCACCGTCCGGGCCGCTGCCGGCCTCCGCGGCCAGCCGTGCCCGGGCGATCTCGACCGCCGCCGAGTTGCGGTCGAACAGCAGCCACCGGCGCCCCAGGCGGAGCGCCGCCACGCCGGTCGTGCCGCTGCCCGCGTACGGGTCCAGCACGAGGTCGCCGGGCCGGCTCGAGGCGGCCACGATCCGCTCCAGCAGCCGGACCGGCTTCTGGGTGGGGTACCCGGTCCGCTCCCGCGAGGCCGGCGGCACGATCGTCATCCACCACACGTCGGTGGGCAGCTTGCCGCGGGCGGCCTTCTCGGGTCCCACCAGCCCGGGGGCGAGATACGGGATCCGGTCCACGGCGTCGCGGTCGAACAGCCACGCCTCGCCCTTCGCGTACCACAGGATCGTGTCGTGCTTGCGTGGCCACCGGTCCCGGGCCCGGCCGCCGTAGTCGTACGCCCACACGATCTCGTTGAGGAAGCGCTCCGGGCCGAACACCTCGTCGAGCAGGATCCGCGCGTGGTGCGCGGTGCGCCAGTCCACGTGCAGGTACAGCGATCCGTGACCGGCCAGCACCCGGTGGACCTCGACCAGGCGAGCGTGGAGGGCTTCGAGGTGCACGTCGAGCGGCAGGTCGTCTGCCCAGGCGAGGTCGCGGACGACCTCGTAGCGATACTCGCGCCCGCCGAACCCGCGCCGCGTCCGCTCCCCGGCCCCGGTGCGGATGGAGGCCAGGCGGCGAGCCCCGCCGCTCGCGAACGGCGGGTCCGCGTAGGCGAGATCCACGGCCCCGTCCGGGAGGGCGCGCAGCGCCTCGAGGTTGTCGGCCTCGACCACCGCCCCGCGCGCCGTGCCCGCGAGCACGGCCGTGATCGCGGCCCGGTCCGGCGCCGCCAGCACGTCCATCGGCTAGCGGACCGCGCTGGCCGGGCAGATCTCCCGGAACGCGCAGTAGCTGCAGGACAGGTAGTCCGGCCTGGGTCCGAACTCGCGGGCCCGGATGCCGGCGGCGGCCGTCCGGATCGATTCGCGCGCCTTCTCCATCCGCCGGCGGTCCACGGCCGCCGTGCCCACCAGCCCCGACTCCAGGAAGTGGAGCGCCACGGCATCGGGCAGACGTCCGGTCATCGCCTCGTAGCCCATCGCGTAGATCGAGAGCTGGAGCGACTCCTTCGCCCGCTGGCGCGCCCGGGCCGGATCGCGCACGTCCGAGGACTTGTAGTCCGTGATCGTGACCCGTTCGGGCGACAGGTCGAGGGTCGGCTCCACCACGTCCGCGCCGAGCCCGGGGTCGCCGGCCGAGGCCGGGGCCGCCGGGGCTCCCGGCTCGCGGGGCACGATGTCCACGCGGTCGAACCGTCCCCGCACGCGGTCGCCATCGAGCAGGAAGCTGAACTCGCGCTCCACGTAGGCCGGCACCACGGCACCGGGCGCGAGCTGCTCGTCCCGGAACCGCCGCAGCGCGTCGCGGCCGGCGGCCAGCCGCGCCTCCTCGTGCTCCCGGGACAGGAAGCCGTCGTTGGTCCACGCCTTGACGAACGACGCGTACAGGTCGTCCTCGGTCATCACGTCGCCACGCGCATGGCGCTTGTGGAACTCGGACACGGCGGCGTGGAGGGCGGAGCCGTAGATGATCGAATGGTGCGGCGCCAGTGGCACCCGCAGCAGGTGGGCGTACTTGTACTTGAGCGGACAGGTCAGGTAGTCGTCGATGGCGTAGAACGAAAGCATCAGCGGCTCGTCGCCGCGCGCCCGGGCCGCGACCGGAGTCGGCTCCGTCCGCTCGAGGCCGGCGAGCCGCTCCAGCGGCGAGGCCGGCTTCGCCCCCGCGCCGGCGGTCCCCGCCGCGACCGGCAGGTCAAGCGCCTCGAGCACGAACGGCGACACGCGACGGGCACGCTGGCCGCCGTAGTCCGCCGCGTGCGACAGCACCAGCTCGTCGCGGGCCCGGGTCATGCCCACGTAGAACAGGCGTCGCTCCTCCTGGAGCTGGTAGTCGCCCTCGGGCAGGGTCTCCCTTACGAGCTCCAGCGGCAGCCCGAGCGGCTCCCGCCGGCCGATCGCCGGGAACCGCCCCGTCACCAGCCCGGGCAGGTACACCACCGGGAACTCGAGGCCCTTCGCCTTGTGGACGGTCATCACCGCCACGGCCTCCGCGTCCGGGTCGATGTCCGCGGTGGGCGGGTCGTCGCCGGCCTGGATCAGCGTCTGCAGGTGGCGGGCGACGAACACCGCCCGGTCGTCCGCGAGCAGCGCCGACTGCGCCCGGACGATGTCGAAGAAGCGCGCGATGTTGGACAGCGCCTCCTCCGCCGCGACGGTGTCCGCCTCGGCCAGCCGCTTGAGCCAGCCGGTGCCGCGCAGGAACGCGTACAGCACCTCGCCGGCCGGGCGCTCGTGGGCCAGGGCGACGTACCGCCGCAGATCCTCGACCAGCGTTGCGGCGCTCGCCCGGCTGTCCGGGGACAGGCGCAGGATGCCCGGCTGGCGGCCCAGCTCGTCGAGCACCTCCCACACGGAGCGGTTGCGCCGCCGGGCCATGTTCACGATCGCGACCAGGTCCTCGCCGCCCAGCCGGTACAGCTCCGAGGCCGCCAGCGCATAGACGTCCACGGACGAGCCGGGGTCCGCGATCGCGCGCAGGAAGGCGAGCAGGAGCCGGACCTCCGGGCGGGCGTACAGGCCGGAGGTGCCGGAGAACCGCCACGGGATCCCCTCGAGGTTGAGCGAGCGCAGGATCGGGTCCGCGGCCGCGTTCGAGCGCACGAGGATCGCCATCTGCCGTGGCTGCGCGCCCTCGCGCACGCGCCGCCCGATGTCCGCGGCGATCCAGTCCGCCTCCTCCGCGCCGGTCGCAAACGCCTCGTGGCGGACCGCCGGCGCGCCGTCGCTGCCCCGCTCCGGGACCAGCCGCTTGACGATGCCGGCCCGCACCTCGAGGCGGTCCGGGTCGTTGTGGCGGACGAGGCGGTAGGCGGCGTCGAGGATCGGGCCCCGCGACCGGTAGTTGCGCCGCAGCACGACCACCCGGGCGTGGCGGTAGCGCTCGCGGAACTCGAGGATGTTGCTGATCGCCGCGCCGCGGAACTTGTAGATGGACTGGTCGTCGTCCCCCACCACCGTCACGTTGCGGTGCGGCTGGGTCACCAGCGCGACGAGCTCCGCCTGCGCCCGGTTCGTGTCCTGGAACTCGTCGACGAGCACGTACCGGAAGCGCCGCTGGACGGCCTCGCGCGCCGCCGGCGAGTCCCGGAGCAGGCGGAGCGCCAGCGACACCTGGTCGCCGAAGTCGATCGCCCCGGTCGCCGCGAGGAGGTCCTGGTAGCGCGCGTAGGCCAGGGCCAGCTCGCGCTGCCGCCGCGCCTCCTCGTCGAGCGCCGCGGCCGCATCGCGGTCCGCGTCGGTCGCCGCCTCGCCAGCGGCGTCCACGCCGGCCTGCGCCGCCGCGGCCCCGGCGGCCAGGCGATCCGCGTGGGCCAGGAACGCCTCCGGCGAGACGTCCTCGTCCTTCGCCCGCGAGAACAGCGTGGCCAGCGCGTCCAGGAACCGCGTCGGGTCCCCCAGCGGCCGGTACGCGTCGAGCTGGAACTCGAACAGGTGCTCCCGCAGGAACACGACCGTCTCGGGCCGCGACAGGACCCGCACGTCCGAGGGCAGGCCGAGCTCCAGCGCGAACTCCCGGATCAGCCGGTCGCCGAAGGCATGGAACGTCGAGATCGCGGTGTCCGTGTACCCGTACGGCACCAGCTGGTCCACCCGGCCCTGCATCTCGTCCGCGGCCTGGTCCGTGAACGTGAGCGCGAGGATCTCGGACGGCTTCGCGCGCCGGGTGGCGATCAGCCACGCGATCCGGCGGGTGATGACCTGCGTCTTGCCGGTGCCCGCGCCGGCCACGACGAGCAGTGGTCCGTCGCCGTGGGTGACGGCCCGGCGCTGCTCGGGGTTCAGGCCGCCCAGCAGGGCCTCGATGCCGGCGGGCTCGGCGCGCTCGGCGTCCACCGGCGGCTCGGCTTGGCCCCAGACCGGGATCTGGACCAGGGGCGGCGGATCGGCGCGGGGGCCGCGGTGCCTCACGCGACGGCGACCGGGCTCGGCGGGGCGGGCGGGCGAGGCGGGGAGGCGCGACCGGGGGTGAGGGGGCATGCCACGACGATGCGGGGCGCCCGTGCCAGCTCGCGTGTCACGGCCGGGCCCCCGCGGTCAGCCGGCGCGACTGGCGTCCGCCGCACCGGACGCGAGCGCCAGGCGCAGGGCCTCGGCCTCCTCCGCCGAGAGCGCGGCCTCGGCGCGGCCGCCGGCGATGGCCTTGCCGTAGACCCGCGTCCCGGCGCGCGCGTGCAGGCTGCTGACCACGAAGCCGTCCCCCCGCGCATCCACGACGGCGAGGGCGAAGCTCTGGTTGCCGCCGGTGTCCTCGAACGGGTTGTAGCGCACGAGGCCGATCCGCTGGAGCGCCCGTCGTTGGGTCGCCTCGAGGACCGCGGCCCGCGCCGCGAGGTCGTCCAGGTCGCGGGCGACGGCGTACACCTTGTCGAGGTGCGCGTCGAGGATCGCCTCGAGACTCTTGCCCTCGGCGCCCCGCGTCACGCCCCGCAGCCGCCGGTCCAGCCGGGACGTGCGCCGCAGGAGCACGAGGACGAGGACGACGAGCACCGCGCACGCGATCGCCAGCGCCACGGCGATGGCGCCGATCGACGGGTTCACGAGCGCGTTGAGATCGTCCACGAGGTCCTCCGGGCCGGCCGCCCGAGTCTAGCAGCCGGCCCCCTCCCGCCACTCATCGGCGCCGCCCCGGCCGCCCTCGGCCCCGGCCGGTGTATCCTCTGCCGCCGACGGTGCCGCGCACGCGGCGAACCACCCAGGAGGCCCGGACCCCGACATGGCGAAGCGCGTTCGCGGCAGCTCCCGCCCCGGCCAGCGCCGGCCGATCGAGCGGCGGCCCGCCGCCGGCCC
>JBFMAT010000054.1:0-25609 GCA_040755495.1 Chloroflexota bacterium | reverse complement strand
GGACGGCGCTCGCCGCGGCCGCGCCGCTGCCGGCCGCGTGCTCGCTCGTGCCGGGCCCGATGGCCGGGGCGCTCGCGATCCCGTGGCTCGCACTGTCGGTGGTGGCGGGGTTCGCGGCCGGCGCCGACGCGCTGGCACGTCTCAAACAGGGAGGGCGCCTCCGCGCGGTGCCCGAGCTGGGCGTCGACGCGGCGCTCGGGTTCTGGACGGTCGGTGCCGCCGCCATGGCTGCGGAGCGGCTCGGGCTGCCGGCGCCGTTCCCGCCGGTGATCGTGCTGCTCACCGCGACGCACTTCCATCTCGCCGGCGCCGGGCTCGTCGCGATCGCCGCGCTGCTCGCGATGACCCGGCCGGTCGTGGCAGCGGCCGTCATCGGCCTCGTGGCCGGCATCCCGGTCACCGCGCTGGGCTTCGTGCTGCCGAGCGCCGCGGTCGGGGCCTTGGGCGCAGCCCTCGTCGGCTCCTCCGGCATCGGCGTGGCGCTCGCCCTGCTGACGGCAGGAGGCCCTTCGGTGGCTCGCCTGGCCCGGCGGGCTGCGGGGACCGCGTTGCTCGTCGGGATGCCGCTGGGCATCGGCTGGTCCGTCGCGGGCCTGCTCGGTGTCGGCTTCCTCGACATCGACACGATGGTCCGCACCCACGGCGTCCTCAACGCCTTCGCCGTGGTTACGGTGGCGACGTGGACGCGCGATCGGCCGCCGCCTGGCGGTCAGTGGCGCAAGATTCGGATCATCCAAACGGCGGCCAGCCCCGCGGAGCATGTCGGGCCTCACGCGCCCGCCGACAGCGCTTCGACGGGGCCCTCAGGCCGGGGCCTGTGCGGGATAGGAGCGCCGGAGTAAGCGTCGACCGGCGAATCACCCAGATCCTTGGGTCAGATCGCAGATCGAGGCGGTTCCTGTTCGGTTGACCCGGAATCCGCCGCCGCCGCGGCTCCCCGAGCGCCCGTCGCCTACGGGATCAGGGGTGTGCAGTGGGTTCGACTCCCGCGCGCTCCCGCCGGATCTCGCTCAGTAGCACCCCGGCACGGTCACCGCGAACGGAGCCCAGATGTGGTCGACCGTGCGCCACCCCAGGATGTCGTAGACGAACGCGAAGGTCACCGTCTCCACGCCCGTCGGCCACCTCACGACCGGCGGCTCGTCAGCCAGCGTCGGGTCCGCACAGGGTCCAGCCACCGCAGCCACGACAAGCGCGACCTCGGCGCCCGGCGAGAGCTCGACAGGGTGGAACGCCACGACGTTGGCCGGTTTGGCGGAGCCGTCCGTCGGGTCCCGGAGCAGGCCCAGGCCGGATGCCGATCCGCCTGCGGGCATGCCGAGGATCGTGATCGGCAGAGGCCCGTCGTTCCGGAGCGAGACGACGTAGGTGTAGGTGCCTCCCGGGCGTACGCGGTACACGTAGTTCGGGCCACGCCCAGGAGCCTGGAGGCCGGCCGGATCGATGTACGGGGGACCATCGGACCGGATCTCAGAGACGTCAGGACCCGGCCCAAAGACCGCGCCCTCGCTCACCGGATGCGGTGCGGTAACGAGAGAGTTGACCAGGGTCAGGATCGCCAGACTGCCAACGAAGCCGAGCGACTCTCGGCGGGTCATGCGCCGCCGCGGCTCCGGTCGCCACGACGGCCAGCGGAGTCGAGGTCGCGGCACCAGGCTCTGCCCGCTGCGGGCTCGCGCCACCGCTCGGTAGAGGCCGTACGCCGCGACGAACGGGAGCAGCGGGACCCACGGCAGGCCGAACGGACCGACATCGGCGATGCCGCCACCGGGATTGGCCGGATCCCAGATCTGCGCGGCGGTCCCACCCGGGCCCGAAGGGACGTCGGCCAGAAACTGCGGCCCGACGGCCAGCGCGATGCCCGCGGCGGCGACCACCACCCACGGCAGGCCCGCGATCGTCGCTCGGACGGGTAGCGGCAGCAGCGGTCGCACCTCGATCGGGATCCGGTCCAGGCGCTCGGCGAGCTCACGGGGCACGGCGACAGGCCGGCGACGCTCGAGGGCGGCGCGAAGCGTGGCAGCCGCGCGATCCTCCGTCATCGGCCCTCCCCCTGTCCGTCGATCGCGGATCGCATCCGTTGGAGGGCGTGGTGCAGGCGAGACTTCACGGTGCCCTCGGCGATCCCAAGTCGCTCGGCGATGGCCGGCACCGTTAGGTCGGCTTCGAAGCGCAGAACGACGACGGCGATGTGATCGGCGTCGAGCGTCCGCATCGCTCGCTCCACGGCATCGCTCGCCGCGATCGCGGTGGATCGATCGCCGATCGATGGCTCGTCGATGATCCCACCGCCGGCACCGAGCTCGACGATCGGATGGCGACGTCGCGCCCGCAGGCGATCACGGCACTGGTTGACGAGGATCCGGTCGAACCACGCCGCGAATCGAGCCTCGTCGCGCAGCTCGCCGAAGTGCTGCCAGGCCGAGACCGCTGCATCGTGCACCGCGTCCTGGGCATCCACGGCGTCGCCGAGCATTGCACCCGCGATCGCGTAGTAGCGGAGCAAGTCCACCTCGAGCAGCCGACGGAAGGCATCGGCACGAGCCTCAGCGCGCATCAGCCACGCCTGTTCGGCCGCCCGCATCGAAACGACATCCATCCCCGCCATCGCACCCGTCCCTTCCTGACGGCTACGACGTCGCCGGCTGGCGAATCGTTCACGCGCCGGCCCCGGCTCACGGGGCGCCGAAGCGGGCGGGGTCCAGCTCGGCGGGGATCGACGGCGCGCGGCCCAGGACCAGGTCCGCGATTAGGCGCGCGGACGCCGGACCGGTGGAGATCCCCCACGGTCCGTGACCGGAGCAGACGAACAGGTTCCGCTTGCCCGGGACCATCCCGATGAGCGGGCGGCCGTCGGCGCTCTGGGGCCGGGCGCACGCGCGGACGCCGCGGATCGGCGCGTCGGCGACGCCCGGGACGAAGCGCGCGGCACGCACGAGGATGCGCTCCGTCCACGCCGCCGGCTCGGGCTCGAACGGCAGGAAGGTCGAACCAACCGCCGACGCCCCCGGCAGCGGGACGAGGCTGAACTCGACCTCGTCGAGATCGGCGGCCGCCCCCGCCTCGGCACTTCCGGCGTCGAGACCGCCCGGAGCCCCGCCGGCGTCGAGGACCGCCTCGATCCCCGCCTCCTCGAGCACGTGGCGCGGGGGCGCCGCGAGCTCGGCCTCGACGACCACGCCCCAGCGCGCGGCGATCGGCGCCCAGCGGCCGGAGGGATCGAGCAGCGCCGGCGTCCAGGGCCCGGCGGCCGCCACGACCGCACCCGCCGGGATCAGCTGGCCGCCCACCCGCACCCCGACCACCGCGTCGCCCTGGGTCTCCAGCGTCGCTGCCCGGCCCGACCGGATCACCGCCCCCCGCGCCTCCGCGAGCGTGGCATATGCGTACGTGGAGGCGCCGGGCATCACCGGGTAGCCGATGTCCACCCGGCACGCCCACAGCTCCTCGCCCGCCGCGGGCTCCAGCCGCCGCAGCGCCGCGCCCCCGACCACCTCCGCACCCAGCTCGGGGAACGCGGCGTCGATCAGTGCGGCCTGGCGCCTCGCAGCGTCCTCGGCGGTCGAGATGTACAGCAGGCCGGACGGTCGCTCGCCGATGTCGAACGCGTTGGAGCTCGTCGCCAGGTCCCGGTACAGCGCCACGGTCTCGTGGTAGAGCGCGGCCAGGACGGGATCGAAGGGGTGCTGGACCACGCCCGAGTTGGCCCCCGACGCCCCCGAGGCCAATCCATCGCGCTCGACGAGCACGACGCGCGCCCCCGCTCCGGCGAGGAACGCCGCCGTCGCCGTGCCGGTGATCCCGCCACCGACCACGACCACGTCCGGTGCGGCGCCCGACTGCATCTCCGCCTCCTCGTGCCCTCGATCTCCGCCGGAATCGTAGTCGCCGGGAACCCGGGCGAGGCGCGCGCGGACGCACCGTCGCGCCGGGCCCTAGCATGGCCGCATGGACGCACGACCCGATGAAGCCCTCGCGCCTGACGTGGCTGCCGACGACCCCGCGGACGAGCCGGGCGAAGGAGCGGTCGACGACGAGGTCGACTGGGCCGCCTACTACCGCTATACCGCGGGCCGCGCGCCACGTGCCCTGTTCGAGCGGGCCAGGGCGGCCTGGGCCGGGACGGGCCGCGAGCCCGGCCGCGCGATCGAGATCGGGTTCGGTGACGGGACCGAGACCGCCGAGCTCCTCGCCGCCGGCTGGCGCGTGCTCGCGATCGACGCCCAGCAGGCCGCGGCCGACGTCCTCGAGGCGCGCGTCCCGGCAACGGACCGGCCGCGGCTCGAGATCGTGGTCGCCTCCGCCGAGACCGTGGACCTGCCCGCGGCCGACCTCGTGTACTCGGGGTACAGCCTGCCCTACCTCGGGCCCCAGCGGCTCGCCGTGCTGTGGCCGCGGGTGCGCGAGGCCCTCGCGCCGGGCGGGCTGATCGTCGTCAACCTGTTCGGCGACCGGGACGAGAACGCCGGCGAAGCGGACGTGGCGTTCCTGGATCGGGCGTCGGTGGAGCGGCTCCTGGCCGGCCTGGAGGTCATCGAGCTCGACGAGCACGAGGAGGACGCGGGATCGTTCCGCGGGCCCAAGCACTGGCACCTGTTCGACATCGTGGCCCGGCGGCCGGGGGGACCGGCGCGATGACCACGCCCGCGTCGCGCCCCCCGAGCGTCGAGCGGATCCTCGCGATCGTGCGCGCCGAGGAGCCGGAGGTCTCGGAGCCGGCGGCGCTCACGGAGCTCGCGCGGGCGGTGATCGACGAGGAGCGGCGGCGCCTGGCCGCCGGCGCGCCCCCGACGCCGGAGGGCCGGCTGGCCGATGCCGTGCTGGCGCGCCTGGCGGCGCTCGGTGACCCGGCTCACACGATCCCGCCCCACGTGATCAACGCGACGGGCGTGATCCTGCACACGAACCTCGGGCGGGCGCCGTGGCCGAGGGCCGCCCGCGTCGCCGCCGCCCTCGCCGCGCGCGACTACGGCTACCTCGAGCTGGACGAGGGCTCGGGCCGGCGGGGCACCCGGTTCCGGGCCGCCGAGGACCACCTCGTCGCGCTGACCGGCGCCGAGGACGCCCTGGTCGTCACCAACAACGCGGCGGCCCTGCTGCTCGCCGTGGGCCTGGCCGGCCGCCGTGGCTCGGTCGTCGTGTCGCGCGGCGAGCTGGTGGAGATCGGCGGCGGGGTGCGGATCCCGGAGGTCGTGAGCCGTGCCGGCGTCCGGCTGATCGAGGTGGGGACGACGAACCGCACCCGGGCCGAGGACTTCGAGGCGCCCCTGGCCGACAGTCGCGCCCGGGCCGTCCTCCGCGTCCACCCATCCAACTTCGCGATGTCCGGCTTCACCGAGGCCGCGGACCTCGCCGAGGTCGCGGCGATCGCCCACCGGCACGGCGCCGTCGTGATCGACGACCTCGGCTCGGGCGCGCTGCTCGACACGGCCGCCTTCGGGCTCGCCCACGAGCCCACCCCGCGAGAGCGGCTCGCCGCCGGCGCGGACGTCGTGCTGTTCAGCGGCGACAAGCTCGTCGGCGGGCCGCAGGCGGGGCTGGTCGTCGGGCGGGGCGAGCTGATCGCCCGGCTCCGGCGCGACCCGCTGGCGCGCGCCTGCCGCGCCGACAAGGCGATCCTGGCCGGGGTCGCCGCGACGCTCGCGATCTATCGGGCCGGCCGCGCCGTGCCGGACATCCCCGTCTGGGCCCTGATCGCCCGCGAGCCGGACGAGCTGCGACGCCGCGCCGAGTGGGTCCGCGGGCAGGCGCAGGGCACCTCGGGCCGCGAGGACATCGAGGTCGTCGCGCTCGAGTCGCCGGTCGGGGGCGGCTCGCTGCCCGGGCAGGTGCTGCCGTCCTTCGGCGTCTCCGTGCCGGCGGCGTCGCCGGCCCGCGCGGCCGCCGCCCTCCGCCGCGGGCCGGACCGGATCCTCGCCCGGATCGTCGACGGCGCGATCGTGTTCGACCTGCGGACCGTCGCCCCGTTCGAGGACGGGACGATCGCCCGGCGCATCGCCGACGTGCCGCCGCCCGGGCGATGAGCGGGCCCCTCGCCGCTCCGTCACCCGGCCCCAGCGTCGTCGTCGGCACCGCGGGGCACATCGACCACGGCAAGACCGCGCTCCTGCGCGCGCTGACGGGCATCGACGCCGACCGCCTCCCCGAGGAGCGGCGGCGAGGGATCACGATCGACGTGGGGTATGCGCACCTCGCGCTCGCGGACGGGTCCGTCATGGACTTCGTGGACGTGCCGGGGCACGACCGGCTGGTGGGGAACATGCTCGTGGGCGCGGGCGAGATCGATGCCGCGATGGTGATCATCGCGGCGGACGACGGTCCCAACGCCCAGACGTTCGAGCACCTCGAGCTGCTGGACGCGCTCGGCATCCGGGACGGGCTCGCGGTGGTGACGAAGGCCGACCTCGCGCCGGACCCCGATCGGCGGACCCGGCTGGTGACCGCGGTGCACGACCTGCTGGCGCAGACGACGCTGGCCGGGGCGCCCGTGCTCGTGGCGTCGGCCGTGAGCGGCGAGGGGGTCGAGGCGGTGCGCGAGGCGCTCGGGGCGCTGGGGGCGCGGGTGGCGCCCGCGCTGCCGTCCGACGGTGGGCCGCGGCTGGCGATCGACCGCGTGTTCGCCGTCCGGGGTCGCGGGACGGTGGTGACCGGCAGCCTGCGGGGCGGTCGGGTGGTGGCGGGGATGCCGATGCGCCTGTTGCCCGAGGACCTCGACGTCCGCGTGCGCGAGGTCCAGGTCCGAGGGGCCCCGGTCGAGGCGGCCCACGGCGGGCGGACCGCCCTGCTCCTGGGTGGCGTCGAGGCCAGTGCCCTGCGCCGTGGCCAGGTGCTGACCACGGATCCGGCGGTCTCTGCGACCTCGCGGGTGCTGGTCGCGGTGCGGGCACCGGCGACGCTCGATCCGTCGCGCCCCGCCTCGGCCGCCCCGTCCGACCGCGAGCGGCTGCGACTCCACCTGGGGACGGCGCAGGCGGGCGCGCTCGTCGTCCGCGGGCCGCGCGAGGCGATCGAGCTGGCCGACGGGGCGGCGGTCGCGCTGCTCCGGCTCGACGGGGCCGTTGCCGCCGCGCCGGGTGACCGGTTCGCGCTCCGGCGGCCCTCGCCCGGGTCGACGGCGGGCGGGGGCGTGATCCTCGACCCCGTGCCACCGCGCGGCGTGTCGCGCCGGCGCCTGACGCCGGAGCGGGCCGCCGCGCTGGTCGCGGCACGCCTCCCGGCCGCGGCACTCGGCCCGGCCGCGGCACTCGGCCCGGCCGCGGCACTCGGCCCGGCCGCGGCACTCGGCCCGGCCGCGGCGCAGGGCGGCTCGGCCGCGGCCCGGCTCGATCTCCACGGCGCCACGCGGCGGGCCGACGGCTGGGCGCTGGCGACCGACGTGGAGGCGGCGCTGCTCGGCCGCGCGCGGGAGCTCGTCGCGGCCCACCACGCCGCCGACCCTTCCTCTCCCGGGCTCCCGGCGCCCGTGCTGCGGGGGGACCTGGCCCTCGTCGCGCGGCGGCTCGTGACGCTCGGCCGGTCGGGCGCCGACGAGGTGGCCCGCGCAGTGCTGGACGCGGCCGTGGCGCGTGGGACCCTGGCCCGGGACGGCGACCGGGTACGGGACGCCGGGCGGGCCCCGGGGCTGCCGCCAGAGACGCTGGCCGCGATGGACCGCCTGGAGCGCGCGCTGGACGTGGCCGCGCCGCCGGCCCTCGCGGACGCGGCGCGCGCCGCCGGCTGCCCGCCTGACGGCGTGCGCGCGCTCGAGGCGGCCGGCCGGATCGTGCGGCTCGAGGACGACCTGGCCTGGGCGGCCACGGCATACCGAGACCTCGTCAGGCGCGCCCTGGCGCTGGCCGCCGTGGACCCGCTCTCGCCGGCGGCGCTGCGCGACGCGACGGGGACGAGCCGCCGGTACGTGCTCGTGATCCTCGAGGACCTCGACCGCCGGGGCCTGCTGCGCCGGACGGACGCCGGTCACGTGCTGGGCCCGAGGACGCTCGCGCGGATGCGCGAGCGGGCGCAAGCGGCGGCCGCGACGGAGGCGCCCGGGTGACGACGGCGATCGTCCTGGCCGGCGGCGCGTCGTCGCGGTTCGGCGGCGACAAGCTCGCGGCCGACCTCGACGGGGCGCCTGTGCTCCACCACGCGCTGCGGGCCGTCGCCGACATCGCGGACGGGATCGTGCTCGTCCTCGCGCCCGGCGCGCCGGTGCCCACGCTGCCCCCCGAGCTCGAGGGCCGGCTCGTCGTCGCGCGCGACGCGGAGCCGGGTAGGGGACCGCTGGCGGGCCTCGCGGCCGGGCTCGCGGCGCCGGCGGCCACGATCGCCGCGGGAGATCTCACCCCCATTCGCGATCACCCTCCGCGCATCACGCTCGTGGTGGGCGGCGACATGCCGTGGCTGGTGCCCGGCGTCCTGCGGCACATGGTCGAGCGGCTCGAGGCGACCACAGGCTTGGCCGCGATCACCCTCGACGCATCGCCGCCGGCGCCACTGCCCATGGCGGTCCGGGCGGCCGCGGCCGGCCCGGCCACGCTCGCCTGCCTCGCCGGCGGACGCCGCAGCCTGCGCGCGCTCCTGGACGCGCTGCACGCCACCACGCTGCCTGCCGACGACTGGCGTGCGCTCGACCCCGGCGGCGCCACCCTTCGGGACATCGACACCCCCGACGACCTCGCGCGTTGACGCGGCACTCTCATAGCGCCATCATGGCGCCATGAGAGCGATCAGTGCCCTGGATGTCCGCGCCCGCTTCGGGCAGGTGCTGGACGAGGCCGCCGCCGGCGAGCGGTTCATCGTGGAGCGGGCGGGCCAGCCGGTCGCCGCGATCGTTCCACTCGCGGACCTCGAGCACCTGGACCCGGACCGGATCCGCGACCGCCGCCTCGCCGCGATCGATCAGCTGGCCCGCCTGCGTTCGCGCGACCCGCGCCCGGCGCCGAGCACCGATCAGATCGTCGCCTGGGTCCGGGCCTCCAGGGACGAGCGGCGCTGATGACGCTGACCGGGGATCCGATGCCCGTCGTCGTCGATGCCTCCGTCGCCGTCGAACTGGCGATCGGTGAGCGGGCCGATGTCCTGATGGCGTGGCGCTCGTGGCTCGCAGGCGATCGGATCGTGCTCGCACCCGCCGTGCACTGGACCGAGGTTGGGCACGTGCTGTTGCGCCACGCCGGCAGGGACCCTGTGGCGGCAGCGCAGCGGATCGCGATGCTCGAGGAATCCGGACTCGAGGTGGCCGACCGCGGTGCGGTCGGTGTCCGCTTCGCGCTCTCGCTCGCGGCCCGTCATCGCTTGTCCGTGTACGACGCGACCTACCTGTGGCTCGCCATCGACGTGGACGGCGAGCTCGCCACCTTCGATCGCGCCCTTGCCACGGCCGCCGAGGCGGAGGGCGTGCCACTGGCGTTCGAGCCGTAGGGGCCGGAGACGCCAAGACGCCCGTCCCTGGGAGGATGGACGGGCGTCTCGCGTGATGGGCTCCGGGCCCGGAGGAGAAGGGACCCGGGTGAAGCAGCCGCCGGGGAGGAATGCCGGACGGCCGGATCGGTGTCAGCTGCGCGGGTAGGCGGTGAGCTTCGGCGTCGCCGGAGCCTTGACGGCGCGGGCCGCCTGGAGGATCGAGGCCACGAAGCCGGGGCGCTTGGGGCTGCGCGCGCGGCGCTGCCGCTCCGCGCCGGCCTCGGCCAGCAGGTCCGCGATGTGCTCGTTGACCGCGTAGATCGCCAGGACGTTCATGTTCGTGACCTCCTTTCCGCGGCGCCTGGGTGTTGTCGTGCCAGTTGCCGCTGACCGGAAGTCTCGCCCGTGACGCCCCCCGGGCCGATGGACCCGCGTTCTCGAATCGCCTACGTCATCTGTCCAGTGCCGCTGCCCACCCGTGGCGGCTCGATCGCGGACCCGCGCGTGCACCGGTGCCCAGGACGGCGCATCCCGGCAGCTCCGCGCGTCGGACGGGCAGACGACCGGCAGGGAGGACTCGAATGCGCGACCGCGACCCAGTCCGGGGTGCCCGCGTCGCCGCCCTGGCCATCACGGTCCTTGGCTTGCAGGGCTGCGGGAACCCGACGCCCACGGCAACGCTCGTCCCGTCGCCCTCGTCATCGGCTCCGGCGGCCACGAGGCCGGCCTCGACCCTGCTGCCCACGCCGGTCGTCGTCACCACGCCCTCCCCGTCGCCGGCGGGATCGGTCGTCGCGACGTGGGACATCGTCCTCAACCCGGGCGAGCCGGACGTTCCCGTGCATCTCCATGTCGTGGACCGGGCCGGGACGATGATCGGCGTCCGGGACACGGTCCGGCCGATCTCCGGACCAGGGCCCGAGGACCCCTACGCCCTCGACATCGGCCCGGGCAGCGACCGCCGATCGATCACCGTCGGTTGGACCGGCGGCGTGTGCGACGAGCGCGCGGAGCTCGAGCTGGCGGCGGACGGCCGGACCCTGGCCCTCCGGTTCCCGCAGCGCGCCGGCTGCGACGCCTTGGGCGTCGGCTTCAGCCTGGAGCTCCGGTTCGCGGCGCCCGTGGGCCCGGCCGAGGTCCACGGGACCTGGAGCCAGGACCTCGTCGAGGTCCGGGACCTCAGCCGCCCGGTCGCCGTCGCGTTCACCGACCCGCTCCACGGCTGGGTCGGCGGGACGACCAACAAGGGCGATGCCGTGGTGCTCGAGACGGCCGACGGCGGCACGACCTGGCAAGTCGAGGGCCTGGCGCCGGGCGAGGTCACCGACATCGCGGCGACCGGCGACGGCGGCGGGATCGCGGGCCTCGCGTGCAACGAGGGTGACGGCTGCCGATCCGGCCGATACCGCTGCGACGGCGATGGGCTCTGGGTCCGGGCGGCGCTCGAGGTCCCGCTGCGCCTCTCGTTCGCCGGGTCCGCCGGGGCCGGCCTGTTCGACCCGACACAGCCGAAGCTGCTGCTGTCCGACGACGGCGGCGAATCGTGGACCACGATCCCGTCACCCTGCCCCGCCTCCCGCCACCTCGCCACGGTGTCCCGGCTCGATCCGACCACGATCGTCGCCCTGTGCGAGTCGCAGGGAGCCGGTGGCGGCTCGAACAAGGAGCTCCACCGCACGAGCGACGCGGGCGTCACCTGGGCGACGCCCGCGGACGCCCCGCACGGCGGCGCCGGGATGGGCCTCGACCTGCTCGCCGACGACGCCGGCTGGCTGTGGGGTCCGCGATCACCGCTCCTGTCCACGGCCGACGGCGGCCTCACGTGGTCCGCCCTCGACGTGGCCGACGGCGACGTGCGGATCGTGCAGGACGCGGACGCCTGGGGCGGTGGCGTCGGCGTGGTCCTCGTCTCGGACCCCGACCGGCAGGCGACGCTGCTCCTGCGGACCGACGACGGGCGCGCCTGGACGGAGCTGTTCTCCTGGCCGTCCGGGGTGACCTGCTGTGGCTGACGCCTAGCTGTCCAGGCCGGCGGCCTCGTGGACGGCGACGCCCTCGACGAAGGTGGCCAGCACGCGCGTCTCGCCGATCGGCCCGGCGCGCATGTCGAACAGGTCGCGGTCGAGGATCGCCAGGTCCGCCAGCCTGCCCACGGCCAGGGTGCCGGTCTCGTCGAGGTGGTTGGCGTAGGCGGAGCCGGCCGTGAACGCGGTCAGCGCGTCGACCAGCTCCAGGCGCTCCTCGGGCAGGAACGGCGGCCGCTCGCCGCGCGACTCGTCGCTGACCCGGGTGACAGCGGTCTCCATCTCGAGGAACGGGTCGGGCGTGGACACGCTCCAGTCCGAGCCCATGACCAGCGTCGCGCCGTGGCGGCGGAGCGAGCGCCACGGGTACTGGCGGTGCGCCACCTCGGGGCCCAGGACCGGCAGCGTGAGCTCGTCCATCTGCGCCTCGTGGACCGCCCAATAGGGCTGGGCGTTGGCCAGGGCGCCGAGCCGGCGGAAGCGCGGCAGGTCGTCGGGGTGGACGACCTGGAGGTGCGCGAGGTGGGGCCGGGTGTCCGACCAGCCGTTGACCGTCCGGGCGGCCTCGACCGCGTCCAGCGCCTCGCGGACCGCGCGGTCGCCGAGCGCGTGGAAGTGCGGCTGGAACCCGAGGGCGTCGAGGCGGACGACGGCCTGCTTCAGGACTTCCGGGTCGATGAAGCTCAGCCCGGCGTTGTCGGTGAGGATCCCGTGGACGTCGAAGTAGGGCTGGAGCATCGCGGCGGTCTGGTTCTCGATGATCCCGTCGACCATCAGCTTCACGCTCGTCGCGGCGTACCGGCCGACGCGTCCGGCGGCCCGGCGGGCCTCCAGCTCCTCGATCTGCTCGAGGCCCTGCGACCGGTCCCACCACAGCGCGCCCACGACCCGCGCCGTGAGCTCGCCGGACGCCGCCAGCTCGAGGTACGCCGCCTGGTCCGCGTCCGTGACCCACGCGTCCTGCCAGGCCGTGATCCCGAGCGAATGCAGGTACCGCTGGCTCTCGAGCAGGGCGTCGCGCAGGTCCTGCGCGGTGGTGGGCGGGACGTGGCGACCGACGAGGTCCATCGCGCCCTCGTGGAGCGTGCCCATGGGCGTGCCGTCGGCGTCCCGGGCGATCCGGCCGTCGACCGGGTCGGGGGTGTCGCGGCTGATGCCGGCGATTTCGAGGGCCCGCGTGTTCACCCACGCGTCGTGGCCGTCGCGGTTGGGGAAGAACACGGGGCGATCGGGCACCACGCGGTCCAGGTCCTCGCGGCGAGGCAGGCCGCCCGGGAAGTCCGCGAGCGACCAGCCGCCGCCGAGGATCCACGCGGCGTCGGGGTGGGTCCTCGCGTACGCCGCCACGAGCCTGAGGTACTGCTCCCGGCCGCGGGCGCCGTGGAGCTCGCAACGGATGCGGGCGAGGCCGGCGTGGGTCGGGTGGACGTGGGCGTCCTGGAAGCCGGGCGTCACGGTGCGGCCGCGGAGGTCGATGACGCGGCTGCGCGGGCCGATGCGCGGCTTGACGTCCCCGGCGCCGCCGATCGCCACGATCCGGCCGCCGGCGACCGCGAGCGCCTCGGCCCAGGTCTTGGCGGGGTCGGCGGTGAAGATTCGGCCCCCGGTCAGGATGAGGTCGGCGTGCTCGGCGTTCGTCATGCGCGGAGGATGCCACCGGGCGGCGGGCGCGGCGATGCCCGTTCCCGCCCGCGGGCGTGTCGGGCGTCTCGGGGGTGCGTCGCCAGGGTCGCTGCGCCCGGGCCTGCCACGCTTCGCCGGGCCTGACGCGTCGCCGCGCCCGGGCCCCACGCGGATCCCAGGCCCGATGCGTCGGCCGGAGGCCCAACGAGCGCACGCGCGACGATTCGCGCGCCGGGCGCGGCGTTCGTTGCACGGTACGGTCTTGCCACGCGACGAATGCGTCGCCGGGCGGTCGTTCCGTCTCGGCGTGCGCCCGTTGCGTCGCTGGGCGACCGGGCGACACACGGCCCGGCCCGCTACCCTGCGCCGATGACCACCGTGCACCTGCTCCATGCCGGCTACGTGGGCGACCGCGTGGGCTCGTCCATCGCCCTCGTCCGCGACGCGGACGCGCTCATCGTCACGGACCCCGGGATGGTGGCGCGCCGTTCGCTGATCACGGACCCGCTCCACGATCTCGGGGTCGCGCCGGAGGCCGTGACCCACGTGTTCCTGAGCCACCACCACCCCGACCACACGCTCAACATCGCGCTGTTCCCGAACGCCGAGGTCGTGGACTTCTGGGCCCGCTACCGCGACGACCTGTGGCTGGACCACGACGGCGACGGCCACCACCTCTCGCCCAGGGCGCAGCTGTGGCTGACGCCCGGCCACACCGAGGAGGACGCGACGCTCGTCGTGGAGGCGGACGACGGTGTCTACGCGCTGACCCACCTGTGGTGGCGCGAGAACCGCACGCCCGAGGTGGACCCGCTGGGGTGGGACCAGGCCGCCATCGAGCGCCATCGGGCCCGGGTCTTGGCGGCGGCGGACATCGTGATCCCCGGTCACGGCGGCCCGTTCCGGGTCACCCGCTGAGGGCGCCGACGGATCCACCACCCTCGACACAACCTCCACCCGCAGTGCGCGGAACCTGCACGCGGGGCTGCGAGGATCGCCTCGATCGGATAACGCGGCCGGGGGCACCCGCCCCCGCGGGCCGCAGACCGGGAGGTGATCGGTGACGAGGTTCAGGACACTCACGATCGGGCTGGCGGCCGTGTTGCTGCTCGCGGCGACCGCGGCAGTCGTCGTGGCGGGCAACGGGGCCGGGTCGGCGGCAGACTGCACCAGCGAGTGCGATGGGACCCCCGACCAGGACCGTGTCCGCGACCAGGACGAGCTCCGCGACGGCGCGGCGATCGAGGCGGCCGAGGCGGCCGTGCCCGCAGGCGACCAGGAACCGGACCAGGACCGCGACCAGGCCGGGGACGGGGACTGCGATGGCGACGGTGATCCGGACCTGGTCCGGGATCGTGACCGGGACCGCGTGCACGCCGGGGCGACCGCCGACGGCGACGCCGCGAAGGCGCAGGCTCAGGTGGGCGAGCCGGCCCAGGCCCAGACCCAGGCCCAGGCACAGGCTCAGGCCGGCAACCAGTCGCAGACCCAGGCACACGCGGGTGGGGGACCGAACGCCACGCCCGATCCCCCACGCGGCGGCCCGGGCCACTGACCGGCCCCGGGGACGGACGCCGCCGTCCGCGAGGTCGTTCAACAGGACGGTCGGACCTTTCCGGGTCCGACCGTCCTGCGCTAGCGTCGGGCGCGGATGCCCCGGGCCCGGCGTCGGGTCGGCCCGAAGGCGGCATCCGCGTCGCTGATCGGACGGTCTCGTGAGCCTGCGCCTTCGGCTCGGCCTGTCGTTCGCGCTTGTCGCCGTGACGACCGCGCTGGTCGTCGTGCTCGCCACGCCAGTCGTGATCCGGTACGGCTTCGAACCCGTCCTCCCCACGCCGAGCACCGTGCCGGCCGGGCCCGCGTCGTCGGATGGCGCGTCATCAGCGGCGCCCGGCGATCGCCCGGGCGCAACCGGTGGCGCCGCAGCCGGGCCGGAGGGCAGCATGTCGCCCGGGGGCGACGGTGGTCCGGACGGTTCGACGAACCGCGCGAGGAGCTCGCCGTCCCCGACCGCCCCGGCCTCGTACCCCGCGCCCACGCCCCGGCCGACGACCTCCGGCAGCTCGGCGGCGTCCCCGCTCCAGAGCGGCCGCCCGACGGCCTCACCGGGTCAGGGCGGCGGTCCGGCCGCGACCGGCGGCCCCGCGGACACCGGTGGTCCGTCAGCCACGCACTCGCCCAAGCCGGACCCGTCGCGGGGCGGGTCCGGGCACCACGGCTCGCCCGAGCCGGATGGCGGGCGCGGCTCCGCGCCCGAGCAGGTCGGTGCTGCCGTCCTTGCCGCCGCCCACGCCGTCGGATCCGTCCGCATACCGGCCGACGCCGAACCGTCGTCGCCGCCGTTCGCGCCCGGCTCGCCGTCTCCCGATCCGGCGGCGCTCGCGTGGGTGGAGGTGGAGCGACGGACGTCGAACATCCTGGTCCTGGTCGCCGTCCTGTCCGCGGTGGTCGCGATCGCGCTCGGCCTCATCCTCGCGGAGGCGCTGATCCGCCCGCTGCAGCATCTCGGCCGTGCCGCATCGGCGATCGCTGGCGGGGACCTCACGCGCCGATCCGGGGTGGCGGGTCGCCGCGACGAGATCGGAGACCTCGGCCGGTCGTTTGACACGATGGCGGGGGCGCTCCAGCGAGCTGACGAGTCCCGTCGGCACTTCCTGCAGGATGCCGCCCACGAGCTGGGCACGCCGGTGACCGCGATCCAGACGACGGCGAGCGCGATCCTCGACGGCGTCTACGAACCGGAGCGACGCCACCTGGAGACGATCCGCGATGAGGCCCGACTCCTCGCCCGGATCGTGGACGACCTGCGGACGATTGCGCTCGCGGAGGTGCGGGAGCTGCCCCTTGCGGTCGAGGACGTCGATCTTGTCGCAATCGCCCGCTCGACCGCCGACGCGTTCTCGGCCGCCGCCGCGGCGCGGGGGTGCCGGGTGATCGTCCGCGAGGCGGGGCCCGTTGTCGCGTGCGGCGATCCGGACCGCATCCGGCAGGTGCTGGCAGCGCTGGTGGACAACGCGCTGCGCTACGTCCCGGATGGCGGCGAGGTCCGGGTCCTCACGATGGTCGCCGCTGACCGGGTCCAGGTGGTGGTCGAGGACGACGGCCTGGGCCTCGGTGACCATCCGGAGCGCGTGTTCGACCGCTTCTACCGGGCCGATGCGACGCCGGACCGGACGGCCGGCCACGCGGGGCTGGGCCTCGCCATCGTCCGGGCGCTGCTGGAGGCACAGGCTGGGACCGTCACCGCCGCGAACCTGCCGGCCGGCGGGGCGAGCTTCCGGGTCGAGCTGCCGGGGCGTGGGGCTTCGGGAAGCGCCGGCGACATGCCGGCCAGCGTGCAGCTGGGCCAGGCCTGAGCCCCCATGGCGAGGATCATCGTGGTGGACGATGAGCGCTCGATCGCGGAGGGCGTCGCCGCATACCTCGAACGGGAGGGGCACGACGTGACGACGGCGGCCACGGCCGATCGCGCCGTCGAGCTGGGGAGAACGAGCCCCGACCTGATTGTGCTCGACGTGATGCTCGGACGCGGATCGGGGTTCGACGTGCTGCGGACGCTCCGCGGCGAGGGGCGTCGGATCCCGGTGATCATCCTGAGCGCCCGCGTGGACGTGATCGACCGGGTTGCGGGGCTCGAGCTGGGGGCCGACGACTACGTGACCAAGCCGTTCGAGCCGCGGGAGCTGGTCGCGCGCGTGGGCGCGGTGCTTCGCCGCTCGCGCTCTTCCGACGCGGAGGCACCGGCGCCTGTCACGATCCGGGTCCGCGACCTGGAGCTGGACCCGGCGGCCCGCGAGGTCCGACGCGGACCGGCGTCGATTCCGCTGACACGGACGGAGTACGACCTGCTGCTGGCACTCGCCGAGAACCCGGGGCACGTGCTGTCACGCGGCCGGCTCGCGGAGCGCATCTTCGGCGGCCTGTACGAGGAGTCCGACCGCACGGTCGACAGCCATGTCCGGAACCTCAGGCGCAAGCTGGGCGCACCGCCCGGCAGCGGCGAGTACGTCGAGACCGTCCGTGGGGTGGGCTACCGTATCGCGAGGACGGCGCCCCGGCCGTAGGTCGCCCGTTCCGGGTCACCCGCTGAGGCCGGCCTCCACCTCGGGGACCTCGACCGGCTCGCGTTCGTCGGCCCCCGGACGCTCCCGAAGCCCGACCCAGTTCGCCGCGGCGCCGGCCGCCAGCAGCGCCGCGCACACGATCGACGCCAGGCGGAGCGCGGACGTGGAGGCCTCGCGGGCCGCGGTCACGATCTCGGCCGGCGCGTCCGGCCTGGGCGGGTTGAGGGGCTGGACCATCGCCCGGAGCGCCGGGTCGTTGGGGTCGAGACCCGGCACGGCACCCGCCAGGGCGGCGTAGAACGAGCCCGTGACCACGACGAAGATCAGGGCGGACAGGATCGGCTGCCCGATGCGGCTGATGGCGTTGTTGATCGCCGAGGCCACGCCCGCGTTGCGCACGGGAACCGACGACATCAGCGTGGACGTCAGCGGCGCGACGACCAGCGACAGCCCGACGCCGAACAGCACCATGAACGGCAGGACGTCGACCAGCACGGATCCTGGCGGGGCGATCGTGGCGGGATCGTCGAACGCGAGCCGCCACGGCTCGGAGGTGGCTGGGATCCGGGCGAACCAGGCGAGGCCGGCGGCCATGAGCAGCGGCCCGACGACCAGGAACGGCCGTGCGCCGTACCGTCCCGCGAGCGCCCCGACGCGGGTCGACAGCACCGTGAGCAGGATCCCCGTCGGCAGTCCCACCACGCCCGCTGCCGTCGCCGAGTACCCCAGGACGCCCTGGAGGAACAGGCCCTGGAACGTGAACACCGTGTACAGGGCGCCGTAGATCAGCAGCGTCGAGAGGTTGATCGTCGCGAACGCCCGGCGCCGGAACAGCCCGAGGGGGACCAGGGGGTTCGGGCGCCGGGCCATCAGGATCGGGAAGGCGACCATCGCGACCAGCCCGATCGCGAGCGCCCCCCACGCCAGCGAGTCCTCCCAGTGGCGGTCCTGGCCCCGGATCACGCCGAACGCGACGCCGCCCACGGCCACCACCGCGACCCCGGCCCCCAGCCAGTCGAACCGGCCGCTGGCGCCCTCGGCGCGGGTCTCGGGCATGTAGCGCGCGGTGGCGTACAGGGCGACGACGACCAGCGGCACGTTGATCAGGAACGCGGCCCGCCAGCTCACGCCGTCCACCAGCAGCCCGCCGATGACGGGCCCGATCAGCGTCGTGGCCGAGGTCGCCGCGGCCCAGATGCCGAACGCCCGGGCCCGCGCGGGGCCGTCGAACAGCGCCGTGAGGATCGCCAGCGACCCCGGCACGAGCAGGGCGCCGGCCGCGCCCTGGAGCACCCGGAACACGACCAGGAGCTCGAGCGTGGGCGCGATCCCGCACAGGACCGACGTGACGCCAAACCCGACCAGGCCGATCGCGAACACCCGCCGGCGGCCGTGATAGTCCGCCAGGGCGCCGGCCAGCACGAGCAGCGCGGCCAGCGTCGCGAGGTAGCCGCTGACCGCGTACGTCTGGCCCTCGAGCGTGGACACCAGCGTGGCCGGCAGCTCCTCGCCGATCCGGGGCAGGGCGAGGTTCATCACGGTGCCGTCGAGGAACACCATCGACGACCCGAGGATGGCCGCGAGCATGGTCCAGCGCTGGGACGAGGTCACCGGGGTCTCCGACGGCGGCATTGACCGACCGAGTGTCTCAGGCACGCGCGACGGCGTCCAGCCCACGCGCCGCCACCTCATAGGCGGCTGCTCTATGCTGCGGCCGATGCCCGGACCCGTGGCGCTGATCGGCGCCGGTGAGTTCCTTGCCCCGATGGCCGAGTTCGACCGTGGCCTCATGGAGGCGACCGGCCGGAGCCGTCCGCGGGTGGTCATCCTGCCCACGGCCTCCGCGCCCGACGGCGAGTCCACGTTCCAGACCTGGGCGGAGATGGGCGTCCAGCACTTCGTGGCGCTGGGCGCCGAGGTGGAGCCCGTGTTCGTTCGGACCGCGACCGAGGGGCGTGACGGCGCGGCGCTCCAGGCGATCGGCGAGGCGGACATCGTCTACCTGTCGGGCGGCCATCCGCGGCACCTGCTGCGGGTCCTTCGCGAGTCACCGCTGGGTGGCGCGATCCGGGCGGCGAACGCGCGCGGCGCCGTGGTGGCCGGGTGCTCGGCGGGCGCGATGGCGATCGTCGGGCGGTCCATGGACTTCCGGTTCATCCCCAAGCTCCGCCTGCCGCTCCCGTTCCCGGTCCGGTGGCCGACCGGGCTCGCGCTGGTGGACGGCGTGGCCGTGCTGCCCCACTACAACGCCTGGCCCGAGCCGCTGTCGGCGCTGGTCGCGCTCCAGGCGCCGCGGGGTGGGGTGGTGCTGGGGATCGACGAGGACACGGCGGCCGTGGGGCGGAACGGCGCCTGGCAGGTGCACGGCCGCGGCCGGGTCACGGTCTGGCGGGGGCGGCATCGCGAGCGCTTCCGCCGGGGCGACGCGTTCCGGCTGTAGCCAGTCGGGTCGCGCCGGACCCGCGCGCCTGGGCGAGCCCGTGAGCGACCCCGGCGCCACGCGCCGGCGGCCCGGCGATCAGTCGGGGCGGATCGTCCGGAAGCAGTCCGAGCAGTAGACGGGCTTGTCCATGCGCGGCTTGAACGGGACCTGGGCCTGGTTGCCGCAGGACGTGCAGATGGCCACGAAGTACTCGCGCGGCCCGCGGTCCTCGGTGCGCTCGTAGCCGCGCGGGCCGCCGTAGGTGGCGGTGTCGGACGAGCCGCCGTCGCGGGTGGACCGGCGGTAGGCGCGGCACGAGGCGCACCGCTTCGGGTCGGAGGTGAACCCCTTCTGGACGTAGTACTCCTGGTCCGCGGCGGAGTGGATGAACTCGACTCCGCAGTCCACGCAGGTGAGGGTTCGGTCGACGTAGGTCACGATGGGTGCTCCTCCCGGGCGCGCGCTCGGACAGATGGTGCGCGTCCGGAGCCGGGGGACATCACCCGGTGACGGCGACCGCGGCGGGGAGTCAGCCGGGGCCGCGCGACCCAGGTGCCGTTCTCGGAGTCCCTGATTTCGGGGCGCACCGGTGTTCTGGGACCAGCCTACACCGGGTCGTCCAACCGGGCGTTGCAGCCGCCTTGCAGGCCGGCCGCCGCACGGATTCGGGCCCAACGCCCGTGCGACCGTGACAGGCGACCTGTCACAATGGCGCCCGAGACTCGGCATGGCGAGACGGGAGCGATGGGGGCGCCCGCCTCGCACCCGGGTCCCGGGGGCGACCGGCCAGCCCTGAACATGCGCCAGACCGAGCCAGGTCCGCCGCGAGGGGCACGGAGCGGCCGCTCGCGGGACCCGGTCGGCATGCCGGTCAGACGCCGCGACCACGGAGGCAGCCACCCGCATGCTTCGACTGCTCCACACCGCAGACGTCCACCTCGGCGCCCGCCACGCGGACCTCGGCGACGCGGCCTCGGCCCAGCGGGAGCGCCAGTTCGCCGCCTTCCGGACCAGCGTGGACCTCGCGATCGCGGAGCCGGTGGACCTGTTCCTCGTCGCCGGCGACCTGTTCGACTCCAACGTCCAGCCGGGGCGCTCCGTGGAGCGCGTCGCCGCGGAGCTCGCCCGCCTCGCGCAGGCGCGCATCCGGTCGGTGCTGATCCCCGGCACCCACGACGTCTACGACCGCTCGTCCGTGTACCGCGCCTACGACCTGCCCGCCCTGGCCGGCACCCGCCCGGCCGAGGAGATGGTCACGGTCCTCACGCCGGAGCGGCCGTGGATCCACTTCCCGTCCCTGGACGCGGTCGTCCACGGCCCGGTGTTCGCGACCAAGCGTGCCCCCCACAGCCCGCTGCGGGACCTCGCCGCGGCCGAGGCGCCGGCCGCGACCTGGCGGATCGGCCTGCTCCACGCCTCGGTCTCGATCCCCGGCCGCACCGAGCACGACGAGGTGGTCGTCACGCTCGACGAGATCGGGGCCAGCGGCCTCGACTACCTCGCGCTCGGCCACTGGCACTCGGCGCAGCGCTCGAAGGCGAAGGGCGTGACCTACGCGTACTCGGGCGCGCCGGAGCCAGTCGCCGTGGACCAGGACCGGGCCGGCAAGGTGCTCCTGGTGACGTTCGAGGAGCGGGACGGCGCGAAGACCGTCTCGGTCGACGAGCGCGTCGTGGGCCGGACGTCGTTCCGGAGCCTGGACGTGGATGCCGCGACGGTCGCCTCGCAGCCCGCGCTGGTCGACAAGCTGCGCTCGACGGCGGACCCGGACCTGGTCCTCGACGTGCGCCTGATCGGCGTCCGGCCGGACACGCTGGACCTCGAACCGCTCGAGGTGGAGGAGGCGCTCAAGGGCGCCTACCTGCGCGTCCGCATCCGCGACGCGAGCCGGCCGGCGCTCACGGAGGGCGCGCTGCCACCCGCCGAGACGATCGCGGGCGCGTTCATCCGCAGCGTCGAGGGGCGGATCGCGGACCTCGAGGCGTCGGGCGACGACCCGGCCCAGCGGGAGGCGGCGGAGCTCCGGGACGCCCTGCGGCTCGGACGCCTGCTCCTGGCGGGCCAGGAGGTCACGCTGTGAGGATCACGCGGCTCGCGATCCGCGACCTGCGGCGCTACCGGGACGCCGAGCTGGAGCTCGCGCCCGGCCTCACGATCGTGCGCGGGGCCAACGAGTCCGGCAAGTCGACGCTCCAGCGCGCGGTGGAGCTGGCCCTCACCCGCAAGGTCACCAGCGCCGCCGCGGATCTCGACGGCCTGGTGCCCTGGGACGGCGGCGCGGACGCGCGCACCGCGATCGACATGGACTTCACCTGGGAGGACGAGGACGGCGAGACGCATCCCGGCCGTCTCGAGAAGTCGTTCCTGGGTGCGAAGGGCACGGTCCGCCTGGAGCTGGACGGGGAGGTCACCACGGACCCGGCCCGCGCCGACGAGCAGCTGGCCGAGCTCTCGGGCGTGCCCACGGAGGCGTTCTTCCGGTCCACCGCGTCGGTCCGCCACCACGAGCTCGCCGGGCTCCAGCGGGACGAGGCGGCCCTCCGCGACCGTCTCCAGGCCTCGATCAGCGGCGCCGACCGGGGCACCAGCAAGGCCAAGAAGAAGCTCGGCACGGCGCTCCACGACCTCCAGACCCGGGGCGCCAAGAACCCGGGCCGCCTCAAGGTCGCCGAGGACGCGGTGACGGAGGTGACGGCCCGGCTCCAGGCCGGCGAGGACGCGCTGGCGCGCCTCGAGCGGGACCGCGACGCGCTGTCGGCGGCTCGGGAACGCCGGGCGGACGCGGACACGGCGCTCACCGAGCGTCGCGCGATGCTCGAGAAGGCGCGCCAGGCCGAGCGGCTCAACGCCGAGCGCGACGCGGCCCGCGAGCGCTTCGAGCGGTACCGGACGGCCGTCATCGTGCGCGATGAGATCACGACGCTCGAGGACTCGCACCCGTCGTCCACGCCGCTCCCCGTGCTGCGCTCGACCGTCGAGCGGCTGCGCGCCGTCGGGGCGTCCATCGCCACGCTCCGGGCGCTGCTCGAGGGCGAGGTCCAGGTCAGCTTCGAGGTGCCGCCCGAGGTCAGGTGGCGGCCGCTGTCGCGCTGGTCGATCGCGCTCGTCCTGGCGGGGATCGTGATCGCGGGGGCCGCGTTCGGGCTGGACCTGGCCGGCATCCTGCAGCTCGGCACCCCCGTGATCGTGCTCGGGGCGCTGGTCGCCGCGGTCGGGCTGGTGCTCGCGGTGCTCGGCTACTGGCTCCGGCGCAGCGACCGGGTCGACAAGCACCTCCGCGAGGAGGAGGTCACCCGGCGCCTGCGCGGGCGGTCCGAGATCGAGGCCGAGCTGCGCCAGGCCGAAGGCGAGCACGCGGACCTGCTCGGGCGCCTCGGCCTGGCGGACGCCGAGGCCGCCGACGACCTGCTGCGCCGCGAGGAGGCCCACACCGACGAGATCGCCCAGCGGCGGTCGCGCCTCGAGGGCCTGATCGGCGACGAGGCGCACGACACGCTCCCCACCCGCCGCGACAGCGCGGCGCTCGAGATCGAGCAGAAGACCGCCGCGCTCGAGTCGCTGGGCCCGATCGCGAAGGAGCCCCGGGCCCGTGAGCGGCTCGAGGTCGAGGTCCGGGACGCCGAGGGGTCGCTGGACCGGGCGCGGGACGACGAGGCGAACGCCCGGGCGCGCGTGGAGCAGAACCCCGTCGATGCCGAGGAGGTGGCCGCCCTCGCCGAGCGGCTGGCGTCGTGGCAGGAGGAGCTCGCCGTGCTGCGCCGGCGCGAGCGCGTGTACGCGCTGGCCCTGCGCGAGATCAACGCCGCCGAGCAGGCGACGATGCAGCGCGCGACCCGCTACCTCGAGCGACGGATGGGCCCCGACGTCACCCGCGTCACGGCCGGTCGATATCGCCGGGTGCGGATGGACGACACGAACCTGGGCATCGAGGTGTTCTCGCCCGAGCGCAAGGACTGGGTGCCCGTGAGCGAGCTCTCGCAGGGCACGCTGGACGTCGTGTATCTCGCGGCGCGCCTCGGGCTGGTGCGTCTCGTGACCGGAGACCGGCGGCCGCCGCTGGTGCTCGACGACCCGTTCGTGACCCTCGACGCGGACCGTGGCCCGCGCGCGCTGGAGCTGCTGCGCGAGATCGCGACGGACTTCCAGGTGATCTACCTCACGACGTCGGACCGGTACGACGCGCTGGCGGACCGGGTCCTCGTCCTCGAGCCGCCGACGGCCGTGGACGCCCAGGCCGAGCCGGAGGGCGCGGCCCCTGCCTGAGCTCCTGGGCGCTGGCTCCGCCGTCGTCGTCCTCGGCCTCGCGTCCGCGCTCACGTGGGGGGCCGCCGACTTCGGTGGCGGGATGCTGAGCCGGCGTGCGCCGCTGTTCGGCGTCGTTGCCGGCACCCAGCTGATCGGGATGGCCGCGGCGCTGGTGCTCGCGATCGCCCGCGGCGAGCCCGTGCCGCAGGGCAGCGACGTCCTGTGGTCGATGGGCGGCGGGGTCTGCGGCATGGTCGGGATCACGGCGCTGTATCGCGGCCTGGCCGTGGGGCGGATGGGGGTGGTCGCGCCCACCACCGGCGTCCTGGCCGCGATCGTGCCGGTCGTGGTGGGGTTCCTGACCGAGGGGGTGCCCAGTCGCGAGACGCTGGTCGGCATCGCGGCCGCGCTGGTCGCGGTGGTGCTGGTGACGCGGTCACCGGGCCACGCCGACGGGCGTCCGTCCGGGGCCCAGTGGGCGCTCCTGGCCGGGGCCGCGATCGGCGGGTTCAACGTGTGCATCGGCCAGATCTCGGACGCGGGCGCCTTCGGGCCGCTCGTGATCATCCGGCTGGTGCAGGCCGTCGTCCTCGCCGTGCTCGTCGTCGCGTGGCGGCAGCCGTGGCGGATGGACCGGGCCGTGGTGCCGCGACTGGCGCTCATCGGCCTCCTCGACATGGCCGGCAACGCGACCTTCATCTTCGCCACCCAGTCGGGCCAGCTCGCGATCGCGGCGGTCCTGTCCTCGCTCTACCCGGTGGTCACGGTGCTGCTCGCCATCGCCGTGCTCCGGGAGCGGGTGACGCGCAGCCACGTGGCCGGCATCGTGCTCACGGGCGTCGCGATCGCGCTGATCGCCGCCGGCAACGCGGCGACCTGAGCCCGCTACGCTGTCCGCATGACCGAACCCACGACCGCCCCCGTCCCGCCGCTCGAGACCGTGTGGCACATCGAGGCAACCTATGCCCCCGACGCCGCGGAGGCGCGGGTCCCGTTCCGTGCCCGGCACGTGGCCCGGATCCAGGCGCTCAAGGCCGCGGGCGTCATCGTCGAGGCGGGCGCGTTCACCGACGTCTCCGCCTCGGTCCTGCTCATCCGCGCGGCGTCCGAGGCCGAGGCGCTGGAGGTCTGTCGCCAGGACGTCTACATGCAGAACGGGGTCTGGGTGGAGCTGCGGGCGAGGCCGTTCGGTCGCGTCAGGTCAGCCGGGGAGGCGGAGCCGCAGGGGAGCTGACCCGCTCGATCCGGACGGCGTCCACGTCCGCGTGGTCCGTGAGGCGGACGACCAGGGCGAAGCCCTCGGCCTCGAGCACGCCTGGGATGGCCGCCGCCTCGAGGCCCGCGAGCTGCCGCGCGACGGCGTCCGCCGGCACCCGGCGGCCGGCGCGGGTCGCGTTCCGCCCGGCCACGAGGCCCGGGTCGAGATCCAGCACGATCGCCACCGCCGGGATCCGCGCCGCCGCCGCCCGCCGCAGGAGCGCCCGGCGCGCGGCGGCCGTCACGTTCGTCGCGTCGACCACGGTGAGGCGCCCGGCGAGCAGCCGCCGGGCGAGCGCCCGGTGGAGCGCCGCGAAGGCCGGCCCCGTGGCGCGCTGGTCCGTGGCGTCACCGGCGATCGCTTCGCGCAGCGAGTCCGACGACAGCACCTCGCCGGCCGCGAAGTGCCGGCCGGCGAACGTGGACTTGCCGGCCCCGGCCGCGCCGACCAGCACCACCAGCGACGGGTCCGGGATCGCGATCACGAGCGGGGCGCGCACGGACGGCCCGGGGCGTCAGGACGGCGCGGGGGAGGGCTCGGACGGCGCCGCCGTGGGCGTCGGCTCCGGTGCCGGCGTTGGGGCCGGCGT
>JBFMAT010000053.1:10367-28196 GCA_040755495.1 Chloroflexota bacterium | reverse complement strand
GGCCTGGGCGTTGGCTCCGGGGTGGGCTCGGGGGTGGGCGTGGGCGCCGCCGTGATCGTCACGGTCCCACCGCTCACGGTCTCGACGAAGTTGTCGGACTTGGCCTCGAACCGCACGTCCCAGGTGCCGGCTGGCAGCCGCTTCGCGACGGCGAACCGGACGCCGTTCTTCCAGGTCTCGGGCCCCGCCTTGCGCTCCATCTCGAACACCTTCGAGCCCACGACGACCCGCACGTAGTCCGGCTCGTCGCCCTTGGAGCTGCGGAAGGTGACCGAGAACGTGATCGGGTCCGCCGTCGTGCCCGTCACGGGCGAGACGGACGGGCTGGTGAGGTCCGTGGGACCGGCCGAGGCGGGCAGCACCGCGAGCACGATCAGGAGCGCGGCGAGGCCGGCGGCCCGGGCCGTGGAACGGCCGAGCCCGCCGGAGATCGCTGCGGTGACGCGCCTCGTGAGGTGGACCAACAGGCTTCCGCCTCCTCCGTGGCCCCGTACGTGGGGGTTCACGCTGGAGCATCGGAGCCCGCGAGGCGGGCCGCAATGGTACGGGGGTCCCGAGACCGCCCGGACCGGCGGCGGTGCGCGTCCCAGCCCGAATGGCGGCAGCCGGGGCGGCGGCCCCGGATTCGGTGGTGCGCGCCGGCACCAGCCCGGTGCGGTCCGGTGCGGTCCGGTGGGCAGGGGTGGACCGGCGAACCCGGTGACCTAGCCCGAAGGTCGCATTCCGGAACGGGTGCGCGCCCGCGACGATGCGGTCATGCAGGTCATCGCCGCAGCGCCCCCGACGTCACGAGCCGGCCGTGCCGCCGTCATCCGGTCGGCGGTCGTCGCCGTGCTCCTGATCATCGCCGGTGCGATGCTCGCCTACCTGTGCGTCGCGACGCCGATCATGGGCACCTTCGTCCCCACGGGCCGGCCGAGCGCCATGCAGGCGGCCGTCGGGATCGTCGCCTGGGGCTTCGCGATCGTCGTGCCGGCCGGGTTCCTGCTCATCGGCGTGGCCAAGGTGCTGGGCACCCTCGAGCGCCTGTCCGCGATGCGCCCCGACGCCGTGACCCCCCGCCTGGCCCGGGCGCTCGGCCCGGACCACGTCGCGGCGACCAACCTCGTCATCCCCGGCGGCCGCCGGATCCACGAGCTGGTGCTCGGACCGTTCGGGATGGTCGTGCTGGGCGACGTGCCGCCACCCGGCGTCAGCCGCCACGTCGGCTCGCGCTGGGAGGTCAGGGGGCCGCGCGGACGCTGGGTCCCGATCGAGGCGCCGCTGGACCGCGCCGCCCGCGACGCGGAGCGGGTGCGTGGCTGGCTGGCCACCGACGACCGCGACTTCCTGGTCAAGGTCTACGCGGCGATCGTCACCGACGACCCGCGGGTCGAGCGGACGCCGGCCTGCGCGGTCGTGCGGACCGCCGAGCTCGCCGCGTGGCTGGAGGCCCTCCCCGCGCAGCGTGGCCTCACGCCCGCACGGCGCGACCGCCTCGTGGAGCTGATCCGGTCGGTCGTCCCCGGCCGCTAGCGGACAGGGGTGGTAGGGGAGCCAGGACTCGAACCTGGAACCGGCGGGATATAAGCCCGCTGCTCTGACCGATTGAGCTACTCCCCCACGTGCAGGGTCGCCGGGCCGGCGCCCCACGGGATCGAGGGCCGGGACCCCGCCTCAGGCGCCGGTGCCGTTGCCGGTGCCGTTGCCGGAGTCATGGCTGCCGCCCCGGAGCCGCCCCGTGATGGCCCCGAGACGGAACGGCCGGCCGCGCAGCAGCGGCATCCCCTCGCGGCCACCGGCGGGGGCCGACTGGGCACCACCCGTGTAGGGCCGGGCGGCGAGCTGTCGGGCGAGCTCCCGTTCCTCCTCCGTCTGGGCGGCCTCCAGCGGCAGCTCGTCGGGGTCGAAGGGGCGGTCCGCGCGGATCACCGGGGCGACGGCCGGGCGCGCGTACGCTGGAGCGCCGTAGAGCTTCGGCAGGGCGACGTGTCCGGGCTCTTCGTTGGCCACGCGAATCCTCACCAGCGGCGGCGTGTCTCGGTCCACCGACCGGGACGATGATAGCGACCCATGACCAGTCCGCGCATCCACGGCGTGCCGCGTCAGGCGAGCAGCGGCTTGACCAGCTCGAGCAGCACGACCAGCACGAGGTAGGCGATCGGCACGGCCGCGAACAGGCCCAGCGCCGCGCTCCACGGCGTTCGCGTCACGCGTCGGTCGCCGGCGCCGGCGGGCAGCGGGACGACGAGCCAGGTCACGATGGCGCCCGCGACCAGCACGATCGTCACGTAGGCGACCAGCGCCGGCAGCCGCAGGTCGCCGCCGGGGAGCGTCGTGCCGCGGTCGAGGGCGAGGTCGTAGGCCAGGTACGCCACGCCCAGGACCAGCGCCACGCTGAGGCTGCTCGCGACGGCACGCACGACCGGGCGCGGCGCCCGGCGGAACTGGCGCCAGCGGACCTCGAGGAACCCGCGGCGGCGGACGTCGGCCGTGACGGGGGCGCGGTCTGGCGAGGGGCCGGGTGTGCGGTCAGGCGAGGGGCCTGTCACCGGGTCAGGCGAGGGGCCGGTCATCGCTGCCCAGGACCGCGAGTCGCCGCTGCGGCGGCAGCGAGTCCGGCGTGTGGCGGCCGAGCAGCTCCACGGCGCCGGCGACGCGGTCCAGCTCCTCCTCCGTGTTCCAGAAGCCGACGGACAACCGGACAACATCGATCGCCGGCACGTCCCGGACGATGGCGAACACGCGGGCACCCAGCTCCTCCACCACGCGCTCGGGCGGCCAGCCGGCGACCCGGAACGAGACCAGCGTGCCCATCTGGGTCCGCGGCGTGACGAGCGTGACGCCGGGGATCGCGGCCAGGCGGTCGGCGGCGGCGGCGGCGAGGCGGCTGGCCCGCTCCAGCGCCCACGGCAGGCCCACGTACATCGACAGCCAGCCGCAGGTGCGCGCGAACCCGACCAGCGAGGGGCGGTGGAAGTTGGTCGCCTCGAACCGGCGGGCGCCGGCGAACCGCGTGCCGCCGGTCACCCGGTCGAAGATGGGATACGCGAGGTACCCCGAGGCGGCGGGGACCGATGCGTCGGCGAGGTCCCGGCGGACCCACAGCGCGCCCATGCCCTCGGGCCCCAGCAGCCACTTCTGGGCCGGCACGGCGTAGGCGTCCGCGCCGAGCTCCTCGAGCGCGACCGGGATGGCCCCGGCCGACTGGGCGCCGTCGAAGATGCTCACCGCACCCGCGTCACGGGCCAGCCGGGCGAGCCTCGCGGCGGGCAGCACCGCGCCGGTGGTCCACAGGGCGTGGCTGGCCACCAGCGCCCGCGCCGGCCGCTCCAGGGCCCGGGCGAAGGCCTCGACGGTCCGGTCGTCGTCGTCGCCGTCGCCGATGTCGACCATCTCCACCTCGACGCCCAGCCGGTCCCTGAGCGCGAACAGCGGGGCGAGGCCCCCCGCGTGCTCGTGGCGGGTGGTCACCACGCGGTCGCCCTCCCGCCAGACCAGCGCCCCCACCGCGAGGTTCATGCCGTCCGTCGTCGAGTGCGTGAGCGCGATGTCGTCCGGATCCGCCACGAGCACCGCCGCCACGGCTGCCCGCGCCTCGGCCATCCGCTCCACGGTCTCGGGCCACATGTCCACGTGGGCACGCCCGATGGCGAGCTCGCGGGCCGCCTGCTCGTCCATCGCGCGCTGTGTCTCGGCCGGCATCGGGCCCGCCGTCCCGGCGTTGAGGTAGATGCCGGCGCCGGTCGCGGGCAGCGCCGCCCGGATCGCGGCGACCTTCTCCGCCTCGGGCATGAACGGGGAGACCACGCCCGTATGATATCGACCGGGACCCCCGGTCCCCGATCATCACCCCCAGCGCGCGGAGGCCCCGTGGCCGGTTTCGCCCGCTCCGAGCTCGTCGCGACGCCCGAGTGGCTGGCCGAGAACCTCGGCCGCCCCGGCGTCCGGATCGTGGACGTGCGCTGGCGCCCCGACGGCACGGCCGCCACGCTCTACGGCACCGGTCACGTGCCGGGGGCGGTGCACCTGGACTGGAAGGCGGCCGTCGTGGAGACCGACGAAGCGGGTGACACGATGCTCCTCGCCCGGCCGCCGCAGGTCGTGGCGGCGATGTCCCGGGCCGGCGTGGGCGACGGGACGTCGGTCGTGCTGTACGACGACACGCTGTCCTACTACGCCTCCCGGGTGTGGTGGAGCCTCCGGGCGTACGGGCTCGAGGCGGTGCGCATCCTCGAGGGCGGCTATCCGGCCTGGCTCGCCGCGGGTCACCCGGTGGCGAACGGCGAGGTGGAGGTGCCCGCGGCGGCGTTCACGCCCCGGGCGCAGGTTCGCCTGCGGCTCACGACGGCGGACGTCCGCGGCCTGCTCGGCGCGCCCGACGTCCAGCTCGTCGATGCCCGTGGACCGGCCGAGTACCGCGGGTTCGAGGGCAACGTGCGGCGGCTGGGCCACATCCCGGGCGCGGTCAACGTGCCGGTGGCCTCGATGCACCTGCCGGGCACGCAGCGGCTGCGCGACGCGGCGGACCTGCGGGCGCTGCTGCTCAAGGCGAACATCACCCGTGGCCGCCGGCTGATCTGCTATGACGGGTCCGGGGTGGCGGCCGCGAAGCTCGCCTACGTGCTCACGCTTCTCGGCCACGACGACGTCGCGGTGTACGACGGCGGCTGGGCCGAGTGGGGCGACCGGCTGGACCTGCCGGTGGACCGCTAGCGGAGGGCGACCTGCGCGGGCCCCAGGCCCGGGCCTACCAGCCGCCGCCGGGCGGCTCCGGCGGCGATCCGGGTGGCGGCGTCCCGCCGCCGGCATCGGAGGCCGGGCCGCCCAGCCCCGCCCACGGATCCAGCTCCTTGTGCGGCGCCAGGATCTGCGCCCGGTGGTGGTTGATCGCCAGCAGGAGCGCCGTCTGCCGGGCCTCGCCCTCCCTGTCCGACCAGAACGTCGCCTCGGTGACCGGCAGGAACCGCCCCGTCAGCTCGACCAGCGCCTCGCGCAGGTTGCCGCCGGTGGGCAGGAGATGGACGGTGCCGATGATCTTGAACGGCGGGACCTCGATGATCGCCTGCTCCTGGGTCTTCGGCGTCCGGAGCTCCGGGATCGGTTCCACGGGCGTATTGGCCACGGCGAACAGGACCGTGTCCAGATTGATCTGCGCAAAGGCCGCCCGGATCGGCGTGCCGTGCCCGCCGAACTCCTCGACGGTGACCTCCTCGAGGATCAGGAACGGGTCCTCGGCGAGGTTGAGGATGTCGGTCACCCGGTGCTGCCGGGTGCGGACCGACCCGCGGGCGATCAGCGAATCGGTGTACAGGGTCAGCTCGGAGTGGCCGAGCTCCTGGAACGCCGCGTACATGCAGTCCTCCGTGCGTGCGCCCCCCGGGCGCGCAGGCGCGTCGGGAGCAGGATACGAGACCGGCGGCGGCCGTCGACCCCCGGATCGGCAGCCGGATCGGAAGCCGGCCCCGTGCCGCAGGGTCCTTAGCGCCTGACGCTCGCGGTCACCAGGTGCTCGGCCCCGTGCTGGAGGCCCTCGTACAGGCGGTTCACCGTGGCCAGCGTGTCGACCTCCTCGGCTGGCTTGTCCGGGCGCAGGCGAGCGATCCGCGGGAACCGGAGCGCAAACCCCGACTTGTGCCGGACAGAGCGCATGATCACGTCGAAGGCGACCTCCACCACGATCGTGGGCTCCACCACCCGGTACCGGCCATGGGTGCTGATCGTGTGGGCCTCGAACCAGCGGGTCATGTCGGCGATCTCGGCGTCCGTCAGGCCGCTGTACGCCTTGCCGATCGTGACCAGGCGCCCGGTCGCGTCGTCGCGGACCGCGAACGTGTAGTCCGACAGGACGCCGTGGCGCTTGCCGTGGCCGACCTCGACCCCCACCACGACGCAGTCGAGCGTCGCCAGCGCCTTCTTCATCTTGAGCCAGCCCAGGCCGCGGCGGCCCGGCGTGTACCGGCTCGTCGGGTCCTTGACCATCAGGCCCTCGTTGCGACGGGCGCGCGCCTCCGCGAACGCGGCCTCGAGGCCGTCCACGGAGTCCACCGACACGAGGTGGCTGAGCGCAAAGCGGCCGCCGTCCGCCGCCAGCGGCAGGGCCAGGGCCTCGAGCCGCCGCCGCCGCTCCGCGAGCGGCTCCTCGAGCAGGGGTGCGACGAGCGCGTCCGCGTCGCGGTCCATGCCCAGCACGTCCCAGGCGACGTAGATGACCGGGATCTCGGCCCGGATCGTCGCCGACGGGTTCTTGCGCCCGAGGCGCGCCTGGAGCTGGAGGAAGGGCAGCACGACCCCGTCCCGCCAGGCGAGGATCTCGCCGTCCAGGATGCCCGCCCAGGGCAGCCGGCGCGCGCCCTCGATCACCTCGGGGAACTGGCCGCTGATGTCGTGCAGGTCGCGGGAGTACAGGCGGACCGCGTCGCCCGCACGGTGGAGCTGGGCGCGGATGCCGTCGTACTTGTCCTCCACCCATACCGTGGGGCCCAGCCGGGCGATGATCTCGGCCGCGTCCTCGGCGGGCGAGGCGAGCATGAACTTGAGCGGGTGGAACAGCGCGAGGGCGGCCTCGTCCAGCCGGTCGTCCCGGGCGAGCAGCGCGGTGCGCCCCACGTCGCCGGTCAGCATGCCGGCCCGCTTGACGGCCTCGAGCGGGCGGTCGAAGGCCTTCGCGATCGCCGCCTCCAGGAGCCCCTCGCGCAGGCCGATGCGCAGCTCGCCGGACAGGACCCGGACGAGCGCGGCGGCCGTCGGCGGCGAGGAGCGGGCCAGCAGCGCCTCCAGCGGCGCTGCCTTGGCGGCGGCCCCGGAGGCCGCCTCGATCGACTCGAACGCGGCCCGTACCTCGCCCAGCGTGGGCTCGTGCGCCGGATCGGGGGCGTGGCCGGCCTCCGCGAGCACCTCTCCCACGGCCGTCGCCACGTCGGACGAGCGGTCGTAGGCGCGGCGGAGCGCGTCCCCGTCGGCGCCGGCCACCCGCAGGACGGCGCCCGCGAGCCCGGCCCAGCCCACGCCGATCGAGCGCTGGTCCGCCTCGGGAAACGGGCGCCCGGTGAGGAACACGGCCGCCACCGGCAGGTCGGCCGGCGGCAGGTCCGCCAGGTAGGCGGCCAGGATCGCGGTCTTCTCGGACGTCTTCGTCGTGGCCGCCACGCGTCCGGCGACCTCACCCCAGCGACGCATGGGGGCGATGGTATAGGGTGTCCGTGATGCTCCATCGCCGCTGGTTTCCAGACCACATCGACGGCGAGCTCGTGGTCCTGCGCCGGCACACGCGCGAGAACCTGCGTGACTTCCTGCGCTGGTACCAGGATCCCGAGGTGGCGCGCCTGACGCGTTACCAGGATGGGCCGATGCGCCCCGAGGAGATCGAGCGGTTCTTCACGATGCGGGCCCTGGGTCCCGAGTCGATGGCGATGGGCATCCACGTCCGCGAGTCGGGCCGGCTGATCGGGACCTGCGCGTTCTCGCAGCTGGACGGCGACAACGGCTCCACGCTATTCCACATCACGATCGGCGAGCACGACGCGTGGGGCCACGGGTACGGCGGCGAGGCGACGCGGCTGATGGTGGACCATGCGTTCGAGACCCTCGGGCTGCACCGCGTGGCGCTGTCCGTGTTCGCCTTCAACGAGCGCGCGATCCGGGCGTACCTGCGGGTCGGGTTCGTGACCGAGGGGCGGTCGCGCGAGGCGATCTGGCGCGACGGGCGCTGGTGGGACGAGCTGCACATGAGCGTGCTGGAACCGGAGTGGCGGGCGGCGCGCTGGCAGGCCCGGGCGGCCGCCGAGGGGCGCGCCGTGGGGCACGCCGAGGGCATCGGGGTCGCCGAGGGCATCGGGGACGCCGAGGGCGGCGAGCCGGTGATCCAGCGAGGAGGAGGCTGACGATGCCCAGCGAGGGAGCCGCTGCCGACGCGGCGCGGGCGGCCTTCCGCGACACGATGGAGGCGAAGGGGCACGCCGTGGACAACGCCCGGCACGCGGTCGCCGAGCTCGAGGCGGCGTTCGAGGCGGGCGTGCTCCAGCGGACCCCCGTGCTGGGGGCGATGCTGGCGGACCTCTCGGTCGCCCTGGAGCAGGACGAGGGGCAGCGGCTGGGGGGCAAGAGCGCCGAGGCCGCCCGGTTCATCCTGCGCGCGATCTCCCGCGAGCTGGACAACGCCTGAGGGGTGGCTCGGCGGGCCGCGGCACGCCCTGATCCTCTCGACGAAGGTGGTCGAGACGCAGGCGCCGCCGGGCCTCGGGCCTTCGCCGGTCGGGCCTTCGCCGGTCCTCGGGCCTTCGCCGGTCCTCGGGCCTTCGCCGGGCCCGGCAGGCCCGCATTCCGGGCTGAACGGCGGCGAGCGGGCGCCACACCCCCGAGAGCGGGCCTGGCAGGCCCGAGGGCGGCCGCAGGGGGCACGGGATCGCCCGTTGGTGACTCCACGGCCCCAATCGCGGGCCTGGCAGGCCCGGTCGCGCGGCGGAGGCTGCGGCCGCGCGTCGCCGCGGGCCGCGCGCCGCCGCGGCGGAGACACGGCGTGCGGCGGTGACGGCGCGCCAGGCGCTTGACTCTCGGGTAGGTCGAGGGTCCAGGATCCGCACGTGGATGACGAGCTGCTCCCCATTGGCCGATTCGCCCGGCTCGCCGGGCTGACGGTCGGCGCCCTCCGGCACTACGACGAGGAGGGCGTCCTGCGGCCCGCGCACGTGGACCCCGCGACCGGCTACCGCCGCTACCGGCCGGATCAGCTCGCGACCGCCCGGGCGGTGGCCGCGCTGCGCGAGCTGGAGCTGTCGCTGCCGGCGATCCGGGCCGTCCTCGAGGCCGACGACCCGGCGGTCCGCGGTGCCGTCCTGCGCGACGAGCGGGTCCGTCTCGAGGCCCGCACCGCCCGCCTCCAGCGCGCCCTCCACCGCCTCAGCGTCCTGTCCGCCACCCACCCGACCAGCAAGGAGATCGCCGTGCCCACGCCGCCGCCGCCCCCGTCGCTGTCGCCGGAGACGCACCGGTCCCTGGGAGCCGGGCTGTACAACCGGACGTGGGACCTGCTGGAGATCGAGGGCCGCACGCCGGCCCAGGACGACGAGCTGGTGGACACCGCGCACGCCTCGGCGTGGCACTGGCGCCAGGTGGGCAACGCCGCCAACACGGCCCGGGCCCACTGGCTGTGCTCCCGGGTGTATGCCGTGCTGGGTCGGGGCGAGGCCGCGGTTCACCATGCCCGTCGGGCGAACGAGGTCCTGGCGGCCGGCGGCGAGGGCATCGAGGACTGGGATGCGGCGGCGGCGGCGGCAGAGGCGATGGCGCGTGCGCTCGCGGTCTCGGGCGACCGTGACGGGGCCGCCGAGTGGAAGGCGCGGGCGAGCGCGGCGCTGGCGGCGATCGCCGAGGCCGAGGATCGGGCCTCGATCGAGGGCGACCTGGCGACGATCCCGGCCTGAGACGCCGTGACGGGGGCGCCGCGGCCTCCACGCGGAGGCGCTGGCTGCGCCGACCGGGCGGACGGCCTGGGAGTGGCCAGTCCGCGCGAGGCGTGCGACGATCGGGGAATGAACGACTTGCAGCTGGGCGTCCTGCTCTGGAACCAGGCGACGGACTGGCCGTCCTACCTCGCGGCCGTCCGGCGCGTCGACCGCCTGGGGTACGCGCACCTCTGGGCGTGGGACCACCTGTACGCCATCTTCGGCGACCCCTACCAGCCGATCTACGAGGGCTGGACGAGCCTCGCGGCGGCCGCCGTCGCGACCGAGCGGACCCGGCTGGGACTCCTCGTGGGGGCGAACACGTTCCGCAACCCGGGCCTGGTCGCCAAGCTGGCGGCCACCCTCGATCACGTGTCGGGTGGCCGTGCGATCCTGGGTCTCGGCGGGGCATGGCACGAGCTCGAGCACGAGGCCCACGGCATCGAGTTCGGTACGGGGTTCGGGCAGCGGCTCGACTGGCTCGACGAGTCGGTCGCCGGCTGCCGGGCGCTGCTGGACGGCGAATCGGTCACCTCGGCGGCGGACGGCCACTACCGGTTCCGGGACCTGCGGCACGCCCCGGCCCCGATCCAGCCGCGGCTGCCGATCATGATCGGCGGCAGCGGCGAGCGGAAGACGCTGCGGACGGTCGCCCGGCACGCGGACATGTGGAACGCGATGGGCCCGCTGGACGTGATGGCCCACAAGATCGAGGTCCTGCGGCGCCATTGCGACGAGGTGGGGCGGGACCCGGGCGAGATCGAGTTCACCCTCGGCGTGAAGGTCACGATCCGCGATTCGGAGGCCGAGGCGGTCCGGGTGTGGAAGGCGGCGATGGAGCACAACCGGACGCCGCTCGCCGACGTGGAGAGCGACGACACGTTCTGGAACGGCACCCCGGAGCAGATCGCCGAACGGCTGGCCGGGTACGCGGAGCTCGGGTTCCGGACGGCGATCACCGAGCAGCCCGCCCCCTACGACGACGAGACCCTCGAGCGGTTCATCGGCCAGGTGAAGCCGCTCGTCGACCGGGCCTGATCCTGGGGTAGGGTGTCGCGCACAGTCTCCGAGGAATCCCGAGGCCCATGACCCACGCCACCGCGCGCGCCGCCACGGTCGAGTTCGAGCACGTCACCAAGTCCTACGACGCCCGGGCGGCCAAGGCGGGCACCCCCGGCGCCGTGAACGACCTGTCGCTGGCGGTCCCGGCGGGCAGGATCTGCGTGCTGGTGGGGCCGTCGGGCTGCGGCAAGACGACGTCGCTCAAGATGGTCAACCGGCTGATCGAGCCCACCTCGGGCCGGATCCTGCTCGACGGCGTGGACGCCGCCACGCGCGACCTGACCGAGCTCCGCCGGGGCATCGGCTACGTGATCCAGCAGACCGGGCTGTTCCCGCACCAGACGATCGAGGACAACGTGGCCACCGTGCCGCGGCTCCTGGGCTGGCCGAAGGCGCGCCAGCGCGCGCGGGCGGAGGAGCTGCTCGCGGTCGTGGGGCTGGAGCCCGCCCAGTACGCCCGCCGCTACCCGGCCCAGCTCTCGGGCGGCGAGCGCCAGCGGGTGGGCGTGGCCAGGGCCCTCGCCGCGGACCCGCCGGTGATGCTCATGGACGAGCCGTTCGGGGCCGTGGACCCGATCGTCCGCGAGCGCCTCCAGAACGAGTTCCTGCGCATCCAGGAGCAGCTGGCCAAGACGATCCTGTTCGTGACCCACGACATCGACGAGGCGATCAAGATGGGCGACCTCGTCGCGGTCATGCAGGACGGTGGGCGCGTGGCGCAGTACGGCCCGCCGGCAGAGATCCTCGCCGCGCCGGCCTCGGACTTCGTCGCCCGCTTCGTGGGTGCGGACCGGGGCCTCAAGCGGCTGTCGCTGACCCGGGTCGCCGACATCGCCCTCAGCCCCGCGATCACCGCCCGCGTCGGCACGGACGCCGCGGACGCCCGCCGCCGCACGCTCGCGGACCCGTTCCCGTACCTGCTGCTGCTCGACGCCGGGGACCGCCCGCTGGGCTGGATCGACCAGGACCGAATCCCGGACGAGGGCCTGCTCGACGCGCGACACGTCGACTCGCGCTCACCGCTGCTCGACCGGCGCACGACGCTCAAGGACGCCCTCTCGATGCTGCTCGACGACCTCGTCCAGGCCGGCGTGGTCGTGGACCGGCACGGCGCCCTGCTGGGCCTCCTGACGATCGAGCAGGTGATGGCCTTCATGCGCGACACCGCCGTGGACAGCGCCGGGCGGGACGTCGAGCCGGGCGCCGGGGCGCACGGCTAGATGGCCGAGCTGCTCCGCCGCAACGGCGGGATGCTCGCGGACGGCCTCGTCGACCACCTCGTGCTCACGGGGATCGCCGTGGGCGTCGGGTTCGCGCTCAGCCTCGTGCTGGTGCTCCTGATCGTGCGCAGCCGCCGCCTGGCCGGGCCGATCATCGCCGTCGCCGGGACCCTGTACACGATCCCGAGCCTGGCCCTGTTCGCGTTCCTCGTGCCGGTCACCGGGCTGTCCCTGGTGTCGGCGGAGATCGGGCTCGTCTCGTACACGCTGCTGATCCTGGTGCGCAACATCCTGGCCGGGCTGGACGGCGTCTCGCCCGACGTCGTCGAGGCGGCCGACGGTATGGGCCACACCCGGCTCCAGCGGCTGGTCGGGGTGGAGCTACCGCTGGCCCTGCCGCTGATCGTGGCCGGGCTGCGGATCGCGACGGTGACGACCATCGGGCTGGTCATGGTCACGGCGGTCATCGGGCAGGGGGGCCTCGGCCAGGTGATGCTGCGCGGATTCTCGCTGCGGAACTGGGACCTCGTGTACGCCAGCCTCGTCGTGATGGTCGGGCTGGCCATCGCAGCGGACCTGCTGCTGGTGCTCGCCGGGCGGCTCCTCACACCCTGGACCCGTCGGCGGGCGGCCTGATCGATGGATGCCGTCGTCGCCTGGTTCCTCGACCCGGCCAACTGGACCGGGACGTCGGGCGTCCCGAACCGGCTGGTGGAGCACGTGATCCTGTCCGGGCTCGCCGTGCTGATCGGCGCGCTCATCGCGATCCCGATCGGCCTGTTCATCGGTCACACGGGCCGGGGCGCGGTCGCGACCATTGCGGTCGGCAACCTCGGTCGAGCGGTCCCGTCCTACGCGATGCTCGTAGTCTTCGTTCCGCTGCTGGGGCTCGGGTTCCCGAACGCCCTCGCCGCGCTGGTGCTGCTCTCGATCCCGCCGATCCTGACCAACACCTACGCCGGGATGCGGGAGGTGGACCGGGACATGGTCGAGGCCGGGCGCGGCATGGGGATGCGCGAGTGGCAGCTGCTGCGGAGCGTGGAGCTGCCGCTCGCCCTGCCCGTCGTGCTCGCCGGCGTCCGGGTCGCTGCCGTCCAGGTCGTGGCCACGGCGACGCTCGCCGCGCTGGTCGGCGGCGGGGCGCTCGGCCGGTTCATCGCGGACGGCTTCGCGCTCCAGGACAGGCCACAGCTCGTGGCCGGCGCGCTGCTGGTCGCCGGGCTGGCCGTGATCACGGAGCGGGCGATGACGCTGCTCGAGCAGCGGACCGTGTCGGAGGGACTCCGCGGGAGCACGCGTGGGCCGACCCCGGCCGACCTGGCGCCGCCGGCGCCGCCCGCCTGGCCCTCCGTAGGTGCCGGCTGAGCCGAAGCCGTCCTCCGCCGAGATCCGGATACCTGACAGGTTCGAACACCCGTCTCGGGTAGGATGCCCGGACGCGCCGCGCCCGGTGGCGCGGGAAGCACATGGAAGGAGGACCCATGCGGATCCGCCGCAGCGCTGCTCTTGGGGCGGCGGTGCTGGCGCTCGTCGTGAGCGCCTGCTCGTCGGGTGGGAGCAGCCCGTCAACCTCGGCCGGCACCGGCCCGTCCGTTGCCAGCCAGCTCGCGCTCGGGGGGCCGCCCGAGTGCCCGGAGCGTCCCTTCTGCCTGAAGGGGCTCCAGGACACCTACGGCCTCGAGTTCAAGGAGTTCACGCCCCTCGACGCCGGCGGTCCGCTGACCGTCGAGGCGCTCAAGAACGGCAACATCGGCGTGGGCCTGCTGTTCACGTCCGACCCGGCCATCGCGGCCGAGGGCTTCGTCCTCCTCGAGGACGACAAGGGCCTCCAGCTCGCGGACAACCTCGTCCCCGTCGTGCGCCAGGAGGTGCTCGATGCGGACCCGCTCATGGCCGAGGTCCTCAACGGGATCATGGCCAAGCTGTCCCAGGAGGAGCTGACCAGCCTCAACAAGGCCGTCGTCGTGGACGAGCAGACGGCGGCCGACGCCGCCGGTGCCTGGCTCCAGGCGAACGACCTCCTGGGCGAGGTGGATTCGATGGCCCGCGGCGACGTGATCGTGGGCTCGACCAACTTCTACGAGCAGGAGATCCTGGGCGAGCTGTTCGCCCAGGCCCTCGAGCACAACGGCTGGCAGGTCGAGCGGAAGTTCCAGCTCGGCAACCGCGAGGTCGTGTTCCCGGCCCTCGAGTCGGGCGAGATCGACATCCTCGCCGAGTACGCCGCGACGGCGCTCGAGTTCGTCAACGGCGGTGCCGGCGAGGCGTCCACCGACGCGGCCGCGACCGCCGCCAAGCTCGCCGAGCGCCTCAAGGACAAGGGCCTCACCGCCCTCGACCCGGCCGCGGCGACGGACCAGAACGGCTTCGTGGTCACCGCGGAGACGGCATCGAAGTACGGCCTGGCCAAGGTCAGCGACCTGGCCAAGCCCGCCCCCTAGCCGGGGCGTCACGCGCACCGTTCGAAGGCCCCGGTTCCGCCGGGGCCTTCGCGATTCCGGGAGTCCCGGCTGGGCGACCAGCGCGGGCCCGCACGCGAACGCGCCCTACCCCAGCTCCAGCCAGTCGAGCAGCGCCTCGCCCTCGCGCCACGCGGGCGGGTCGTCGAACGCGAGCCGGCGGCACTCGTGGTCCACGAACGACGCCAGGGCGGGCTCCGACTCTCGCAGCGCGCCGCCCGGCCGGAGCCGTCGACCGGCGTGGCGCAGGAACGTCGCGTACAGGGCCTCGGGCGTCGCGGCCGCGATCCGCGCCTCGGCGCCCGCCTGGTAGTCGATCGGCACCATCAGCCGGGCGAAGAACGCGCCGATCTCGTCCGCGTACGGGTCCACGCCCTGCGAGTGGCCGGCCCAGCGGACGATCGGCGCCCGGGAGGTGAACGCGAGCACCGTCACGTGCTCGTCGCGGGCGGCGCCCAGCAGCGACCCGCCGAAGGTGAGGAACTCGTTCGAGACGGGGACCCGGTCGGTCACCCTCACGTGGCCCCACGAGAACGGGCCGGAGATCGGCAGCGGCGTGTCCCGGGTGACCTGCCCGACGCGACCCCGGCCATCACGCACCACCCAGTACGTCACCTCCTCGGGGTCGAAGTGCTCCAGCGTCGGGCGGTCGCGGAGCGCGACTAGCAGCCGGGGACCCGGCACCGAGCCCGTCCGCATCCCGTCGCGCAGGACGAACCCCAGGTGGGCCAGCTCCCCGGTCGCGTCGGCCAGCCAGTCGCCCCCCCAGTCCAGCGCGCCCGGCCACGGGCGCGCGGCGGGCGCCGTCGTCATCGATCCGGCTCCGGGACGAGCTCGTCGGCTGGCCCCACGCCCGACTCGGCAAGGGCCCCCACGCCCACCCGCCGCCCGCCGAGCGCGAACGCGACCGCGCCGCCCGCGGAGGTCAGGAGCAGCGTCGCGGCGTGGACCAGCACCGCGAAGGCGAGGGCCGGCGCGGCCGCGATCCCCACCGAGCGGGCGATCGTCACCGCCGCCAGCTCGAACGTGCCCACGTAGCCGGGTGCCGCCGGGATCGCCGTGGCGAGGTTGGTGCCCGCGGCCAGCAGGGCGGCCTGCCCGATCGTCGGCTCCACGCCCACGGCCTGCGCCGCCGCGGCGAACGCGAGCACCGTGAACGACCAGGAGCCGACCGACAGCGCGACCGCCGCGACCATCGTCCGCGCGTCGCTCGCGACCGAGAGCCCGGTCCGCAGCTTGCGCAGCACCTCGTGGACCCGCGGCCAGCGGCCGACGAACGCCGCCAGGCGCTGCCCGCCCGGCAGCCGGTGGGCCGCGATCCCCACCGCGATCGCGACCACGAGGAGCGCCGTCACGGCCAGGCCGACGAGCACCGCCGAGGCGACGATCCCGCGCACCGAGAGCACCAGGATCGCGACCGCCGCGATCGCCACCACGACGACCGTGTCCACGACCCGCTCCACGACGATCGTGCCCAGGATCGTCGACCGCGAGACCCCCGTCCGCTGGCCGAGGTCGTGGCTGCGCACGATCTCCCCGAGCCGGGCCGGCAGCACGTTGTTGGCGAGGTAGCCCACGAGCAGCGAGCCCAGCGTGGTCCGCAGCGGGACGTCGGCCAGCGGCGCCAGCAGCACCCGCCAGCGGATCGCCCGCAGGAGCACGTCCCCGACCACGAACGCGAGCAGCAGCGCCACCCACTGCGGCCGGGCGCCACGGAGCGTGTCCCAGGCGGCGCCCAGGTCCACGTTGCGGACGACAAGGGCCAGCGCCAGGATCGAGATCGCGATCCCCAGGATCGCGCGCCGGAGGCCCCCGCGGAGCCGCATGTCAGGCCGTGCCGGGCTCGCGCGCGGGGACTCGCGGGAGCAGCTTCGACGATCGGCGGAGCCCGGACCGGTGGAGCAGGAAGCGGAGCACGACGCGCAGTGTCGACAGCCCGTACACGACGCTCCGGCGGAAGTTGACCGAGCTCGCCTCCTCGAAGTAGCGGGTGGGCACGGCGATCTCGCCGACCTGCATGCCACCCACCGCCACGACCTGGGCGATCAGCTCCTGGTCGAACACGAAGTCGTCGGAGTTGAGCCGGTACGGGATCGTCTCCAGCAGGCGGCGGCTGTAGGCGCGCAGGCCGGTGTGGTACTCGGACAGGTGGAGGCCGAAGGCGCGGTTCTCGACGCCGGTCAGGAACCGGTTGGACAGGTACTTCCAGCGCGGCATGCCACCCGCCAGCGGATCCCCCAGGAAGCGCGAGCCGAGCATCAGGTCGCGGTCCCCGTCGAGGATCGGCGCCACCAGCGCCGGGATGCGGGTCGCGTCGTACTGGTAGTCGGGGTGGAGCATCACGACCACGTCGGCGCCCCATTCGAGCGCCCGGTCGTAGCACGTCTTCTGGTTGCCGCCGTAGCCCAGGTTCTGGCGGTGGACGATGACCTCGAGGCCCAGCCGCCGGGCGACCTCCACCGTCTCGTCGCGCGACACGTCATCGACCAGGATCATGTGGTGGACGAGGTCATGCGGGATGTCCGCGTACGTCCGCTCCAGGGTGCGGGCGGCGTTGTAGGCGGGCATGACGATCACGACCCGCGGCTGGTCCGGCATGGCGACAGGGTAGTGCCTCCGCGCACCGGGCGACGATGCGCCGATGGTCCCGGTCGGGTGGCGACGCGTCGCGATCGCGTCATTGATGACGGGTATCGTTCGCTGGTCCCGTCTGGCACCCTGACCACGGGCACCGATGCCCGTACCGGAGACCGCGTCCATGTTCGACCGCCTGTTCGGCAGCCGCACCCCCGATCCCGCCCTCGCCGACCGCGTCCCGCCCGGCCAATACGTCACCGAGAAGTTCCCGGTCCTGCACTACGGCAGCGTGCCCAGGGTCGACCTCGCCACTTGGGACTTCAGGGTCTGGGGCGAGGTCGACAACCCCTTCCGCCTCACCTGGTCCGAGTTCCGGACGCTGCCCCGCAAGCCGGTCACCACCGACATCCACTGCGTGACCCGCTGGTCGAAGCTGGACACGCACTGGGAGGGCGTCGCGATCCAGACGATCCTGGAGCTCGCCCAGGTCCGGCCGGCGGCGCGGTTCGTGGTTGGACACGCCGAGCAGGGGTACACCGCGAACCTGCCGATCGAGGTGCTGGACGACGACGACGTCCTGCTCGCGGACACGTTCGAGGGCGCGCCGCTGGAGCCCGATCACGGCTACCCGCTGCGGCTGATCGTGCCCAAGCGCTACTTCTGGAAGGGCCCGAAGTGGATCCGGGGCCTGGAGTTCCTGACCCACGACATGCTGGGCTTCTGGGAGCGCTACGGCTACAGCAACGATGCGGACCCCTGGAAGGAAGAGCGCTTCTCGGACGGCTGAGCTGGGATCAGGGCCTGGCACGGCACGGCTGCGGCTTCCCAAGCCGCAGATTCGGCATCCCCCTGATCGCAATGCGGCTTCGGACGCAGCGTTGCTACGTCACCGAGGGGCGAGTCGGGCCCTACGCATGCCGATCGCTGCTGATGGAGCAGCATCGCGACATCGCTGCCCCGGGATTGCTGCTTCACAGGCAGTTGGCCAGGCGTCCCGGCGCCACGCCGTCTGTTGGCGACGAGAAGCCGAGGCGCGCGATGCGCCGCCCTCTCTCCCGGGAACGCGAGCGGGCGGGCCCAGGGGGGGGC
>JBFMAT010000053.1:0-10357 GCA_040755495.1 Chloroflexota bacterium | reverse complement strand
CTCAGGTGAGGCCGGCCGCGACCCCCGGTGCTCGTCAGGCGACCGGGGCGTGGTGCGTGTAGGAGCCGTGCGTCGAGTAGCGGATGATCGCGTCCACGACCACCCCGACGACGAGCGCCACGCCGATCGCCGGCAGCAGCGCCATGCCGTCCCAGACCGGCTCGACCGTGCGCCACGCGGTGATCCACTCGCTGGCGACGAAGCCGCCGGCGAAGGCGGCGGCGGCCGTGGCGATCCACTCGTATCCGAAGCGGACGTCGCCGATCAGCTGGAGCACGATCCCGAGCACGATCGCGCCGATGGCGAGGGTCCCGATGGCCAGGACCCCGATGTCGGTCGTCAGGTCCACCCTGACCTCCTTTCGGTGCCGCCCGGCCTCGCGGGCTGTCCTGCCATCCGTGGCCGCCTGTGGGGCCGGTCCAATCCGGCACGCCCTCATCTGACCACGCTCCGCGGTCCACGAACAGAGGCTTCGGTCCCGAACGGAGCGCGCACGGCAGCCCGGCGCGCGCGGTGGTAGCCTCCGGCGCCATGGCCGCACCCGATGTCCCCCCGATCCACATCCCCGACCGGTTCACCGTGTGGGCCGGCAGCGACCTGCACGGGCAGCTGGGGGCGGTCGACCGCCTGCTGGCGTCGGCCGGCCTGACCGACGGCGGCGACCGCTGGATCGCGCCGCCGGCCACCGCGCTGGTGGTGACCGGCGACATGGTGGACCGGGGTCCGGACTCGGTGGGGCTCGTCCGGCGCCTCGCCTCGCTGCGCGCGCAGGCGGAGGATGCGGGCGGCCGCGTCGCGCTGCTCGAGGGCAATCACGAGGCCCAGGTCCTGGGCGGCCTGGGCGGCCAGCCGGAGATCTTCCGCGCGCTGATGACGTTCGGCGGCGGGGCCACCCTGCTGTCCGCCGGGATGCGCCCGGAGGAGTGGGCGGGGCGGTCAGCCGCCGACATCGCGGCCCGCGTGGACGAGCTGGTCCCCGACCTCGTCCCCACGCTGTGGACGTTCGCCCCGTACGCGCGCTGGGGCGACGTGCTGTTCGTCCACGCCGGGCCGGTCCCGTTCCAGCCGCTCGATCGCTGGGAGCGGAGCGCGGACCGGCTGTGGATCCGTGGCGAGTTCTCCGCCTCGCCCGAGCCGTTCCCGGACGCCGACGCCTGGACGCCCTATCGCGAGGCCGGCATCGGGCGGGTGGTGTTCGGCCACACGCCGGTGGAGACCCCGACGCTGGGCCACGGCGGCCGCACGATCAACATCGACACCTGGCGCGGCGGGCGGGTCACGCTCGCCCGGCTCGAGCCGGGACGCGCGCTGGGCGAGGCCACGTTCCTCAGCGAGCCCGCGGAGCCGCGCGCGATCGCCGACGCCCCGGTCACGCCCGAGGAGATCCGCCAGTTCGACGCCACGCTGCCCGCGATCGTCGACGCCTGGGTGGCGGCGGTCCGCCCCGCGCCGCCCGGCCGCTGAGCGAGGCTCAGGTGGACTCGACCTCCTCCACGGTGTAGCCCAGGACCCCCACCGCGGCCAGGAACTCGTCCAGGTCCGCGGCCTCGCGGAGCAGGTTGCCGAGCTGCCCCTCCCACTCCGCGACGTGCGCGGTCGCCGTCGCGAACGGGTGCGTGACCGGTCCCTGGCCGGGGATCGGTGGCGGCGCCGAGGTGCTCACCAGGATCCCGGGCTGGTCGGTCAGCTCGAGCGCGAGGCGGCCCTCGCGCCACAGGCGGTAGCGGCGGGGTGCGGCGGGTTCGCTCATGGGGTGCCACCCTGCTGGTAGACCGCGTCGAGCAGCTGGAGCATCGGCGGGTCGTTGGTCGCGAGCCAGGCCCGCGTGTACATCGCCACGTCGGCCGTCCCGTCGGTGTACGGGTGGCCATGGTAGGCCGCCACGGAGTTGGCGAAGTACTCCTCCTTGTTGGCGGCCGAGTACCAGGCCGGGTTGAGCCACATCGCGGTGGCCGATCCCGCGGGCGTCGTCTGCGTGATCGGGCCGCTGGCGGCGAGTCGCGCCGCGTAGATGGTCTGGAGGGTGGCTTGCTGGGTCGTCGTGAGGCCCGAGAACTGGAGGCCGTGGCCACCCTCGTGCGCCTCGAGGAAGCCGGACCCGTACGACGCGGCCTTGCCCGGCACGGTGACCAGGTCCTCCTCGGCGACGGCCACCCGGCGCAGGCCGTTGACCTCGGTCTGGATGCCGCGCACGTCGTCCCAGATCCGGCCGTCGAAGGTCGTGGTGCCCGCCAGGTGGGCGTACTCGGGCAGCTCGGTCAGCTTCTTGTCGTGCGGGATGACGTCGATGAAGATCGGGTCGGCCTCCATCCGGGCGCGGTTGGCGGGCGCGATCGAGCCGTACAGCTCGATGGCCTGCGTGCGCGCCCGGGCGATGGCGCCGGCGGACGAGTCGTGGCCCACGATGGTGACGATGCCGGCGAGGGGGTCCGTCTCGGGCACCGGCGGCTCGACGCCGCCGCCACCACCACCACCACCGCCGCCCGAATCGAGCGAGGCCCAGGTGAGCGGCCCGACGATGCCGTCCGGCTCGAGATCGTGGGTGGACTGGTACTCCCGCACGGCCGCCTGGGTGAGCCGTCCGAAGATCCCGTCGGTCACGAGCGCCGGGTCCGCGGCATCGGCGGCGTTGAGCCGGGTCTGCAGGTCGGTCACGTCCTCGCCGCGCGAGCCGCGGCGCAGCGTGCGATGCGCGGGCGCCTCCCCGAGCGTCGGCGCCGGGGGCCCCGACGGACCGGCCGCCGATCCCGCCTCGCCAGAGACCACCGGCGGCGGCAGGTCGATCCCCGCCGACCCGCGACGGGCCTGGTTCGGCCCCTCGTCGTCTTCCACGCACAGGCGCTGGATGAGCAGGCCGGCGGCGCCGTTGCCGGCCAGCCGCTGGAGCTGCGCGATGGCTGGGGCGCTCACCTGCCAGGGAGCGGACGGAGCGCGGTCCACGATTGGACGACCGTCGGCGCCGGGGCGGGCGCGGGCGCGTTCGCCTCCCGGGAGCTCGTGCTCATGGGTCGCATGCGCGCGTGCCATCGGACCATCGTGACGGGGCGTCCCGGGCCCGGCCACGGCGGGTCGGGCGGCCGGTCGGGCGGCCGGCGTTGCCCGATCGGGCAGATCGACACCGGGACCCGCTCCGCGGCGGACCGAGGCGAGGGCGGCGGTCCGGGCGGGAAGGGGCGAACCCGGATGCGCCACGGTAGGCTTCGCCGATGCCCGTCAAGGTCAGCCGGCCGCAGGCGCTCGCATGGCGGCTGCGGCGACACCTGCTCGAGCCGATCGGCAACCCGCCCGTGGAGGCGGTGGTCGGCCGGCTGTGCGGCGTCCAGGCGCAGGTCGCGTCGTCGGCCGAGCTGGCGGTCCGCGTCCGGCGGGCCGCGTCGTCGCCCGGCGAGGTCAGCCGGGCGCTGGCCGATGGCCGGCTGGTCAAGACCTGGGCGATGCGCGGCACGCTGCACCTGCTCACGCCCGAGGCGGGCGTCGCCTTCCTGTCGCTGATCGCCGCCGCGCAACCCTGGGCACGACCCAGCTGGCAGCGCTACTTCGGCGTCACGCCGGCGGTCCTCCAGGCGCTCCGCGAGGCCGCGCGCGAGGCCCTTGACGGCACCGTCCTTACCCGCGAGGAGCTCGTGTCGGCGATCGCGTCGCGGCCCGGCCTGGGGCACGTGGGCGAGGCGCTCCGCTCGGGCTGGGGCACGCTCCTCAAGCCGCTCGCCTGGCAGGGCGACCTGTGCTTCGGGCCCGCCCAGGGTGCGCGGGTGACGTTCATGCGGCCCGAGGCCGCGAGCCCGCACTGGCCCGGCCTCCCGGATCCCGAGCAGGCGGCGCCGGCCGCCATCGCGGCGTACCTCGGCGCCTACGGGCCGACGACGGTCGAGGCGTTCGGCAACTGGATGGCCGGCGGCTGGTTCGGCAGGCGCAGGCTCCGCGGCTGGTTCGAGGCGCTCGGCGACCGGGTGGCCGCCGTCGAGGTCGATGATCGGGCCGCCTGGGTCCTCGCCGAGCACGTCGACGAGCTGGCGTCTTCGCGGCCGACCGATGCGGTCCGGCTGCTGCCGGGCTTCGACCAGTACGTCCTCGGGCCGGGCACGGCCGACGACGCCATCGTGCCGGCCGGGCGCCGGGGAGCCGTCAGTCGGCAGAGCGGCTGGATCGCGCCCGTGGTCGTCGCCGGCGGCCGCGTGGGCGGGACATGGGCCCTCGACGGAGACCTCGTCCGCGTCGCCTGGTTCCCCGAGGCGGGCCGGGCGCCGGCCGCCGCGCTGGCGTCCGAGGTGGGCCGGCTGGGCGCGATCCTGGGCCGCGAGCTCGGGCTGGCCGTCGATCCCGCGCCAGGCTGAGCGCGGCCTCGCCTCAGGGGGTGATGGTCAGGAACCCGGACGCGATGATCCGGCCGTTGGCGCTCACGAAGTTGATCGTCCACGTCGCCGGCCCGAGGTTGTCCGCCGTGAGGTCGACCGCGAACAGGTCGCCGTTGTCCGGGTTGACGGCCGCCGTCACGGGCCGCTTGGGCGCGTTCTGGCCCGGCGACTGCACGGTCACCGAGACCTCGGACATCGGCCGCGGCGTCAGGGTGCGGGCGACCGCGACGATCGGGCTGCCCTGCTTGAACTTGGTGTTCTTGTCGGTCACGGCGAGGGTGACCGGGTCGAACGAGGTCCCGAACAGGATCGACTGGCCCTTGGGCAGGTCGCCGCCGGCGCCGCCGCCGCCACCCCCGTCCGTGGCCGCGCCGCCACCGCCCGAGCCGTCCCCCCCACACGCCCCGAGCACCATGCCGATCACCAGGAGCGCGCCGAACAGCCGAAGCATCTGATCCCTTTCCTGCCCCTCGAACCCGCCAGCTGCCGGCGGACGCGCCGCCGGTGGTGGGGAAGGGTTGGCGTGATGCGTCGTCTTGTCAAGCGGCTTCGTGCGTCCCCCGTCCTCGCCGCGCCCCGGTCCTCACCGCCGGTGAACGCATGGCGTTCGAGAAGGCGGGTCCCGAACGCTCGGCGAGCGGCGGGACGGCCCGTCCCAGAAGGGTGTTCAGCGGCCAGGGGACGGGCCGGAACGGGGGGCGGCCGCCTCGCGTGGTCGCGACACCGCCAGCATCACCAGCGGCAGGATCGTCGCGGCGAGCGCGTTGGGGTCGCTGCCGTCGGCCCGCAGCAGCGCCCGCCGGTTGCTCCGCTCCACGATCGCGATCATCGTGTCCGTGGCGTCCTCGACGGGCACCACGAGCTCCCGGCCCAGCCGCGCGAGGCCGCGCTCGAGGAAGTCGGCGACGCGCGCCCGGAACCGGGCATCGGCCGCCCGGAACGTGCGGGCGACCTCCGGGGCGCGGACGGCGTGGATCTCGAGCTCGGACTGGACGAGCGAGAACAGCCGGTCGGCCGGCACCGAGCGGAGGAGGCGGTCGGCGATCGAGGCCATGGTGGCGCGCGGGTCGGGATCCGCCGCGGCGGCGGTCGAGGCCTCCTCCACCAGGCCGAGGGCCGCGTCGAGGTGCGCCAGGAGGCGCTGGTGCTCGCGGTCGATCAGCGCGCGGAGCACCGCGTCCTTGTCGGCGAAGTTGGAGTAGAAGGCGCCGCGCGTGAACCCGGCTCGCGCGCAGATGTCCTCGACCGTGCCGCCGAACACGCCGCGCTCCGCGAACACGTCGCGGGACGCGTCCAGGATGCGCTGCCGGGTGGCCTCCCGCCGTCGGGTCGTCCGGCCGGTCGAATCGCCGGGCGGTCGCTCGATCGACATGCCGTTCTCCTCTACCGCGCCCCCGTTGCCCGGCCGACGATCACGATACACCATCGTACTCAATACGATACCGTATTCAATGCACGGTCGTATCGGCCCGCGTGACGCGTGACGCGCCCGGATCCGACCGGACGGCTCCCAGGCAGGTGCAGCGATGTTCGAGCGGTTGGGGTCCTTCACGTACCGCTACCGGTACGCGATCGTCGTGGCGTGGCTCGTGGGGGCCGCCGGCTCCGTGCTGTTCGCGCCCTCGCTCGCCACCCAGGGCATGACCGACCAGGCGGCGTTCCTGCCCCCCGGCTCGGAGTCCGCGCAGGCGCGCCGCGCGCTCGAGGCCGCGTTCCCCGGCGCCACGGCGACCAGCTCCGCGACGCTGTCCTTCACCCGCGACGGCGGGCTCACCGACGCGGACCGGGCGTACATCGCCGACACCGCGGCCTGGGCGACCGGCACCGAGGCGCCGGCCGCGGTCCGCGACGCCGTCACGGACGTCGCCACGGCGGCCAGCCGGCCGGAGCTCGAGACGATGCTCCGCAGCGAGGACGGCGCGCTGGAGCTGATGACGCTCAACCTCGACGTGGTGGCCACCGGCGGCGGCGCGGACGCCGTGGTGAGCGCCCTCCGCGAGCACCTCGCGGCGACCGCGCCGGCCGGGCTGACCGCGCACGTGACCGGCACCGCCGCGATCAGCGCGGACTACCTCGCCGCGATCATCCGGGGCACGGACAGCACCACCCTGGTCACGATCGTGCTGGTCGTCGTGATCCTGCTGCTCATCTACCGGGCGCCGATCGCGGCCATGGTGCCGCTGGCGACGATCGCGATGGCATTCCTCGTCTCGCGCGGCGTCCTGGGGGTCCTCGCGGCCGCCGGCTGGAAGGTGTCCTCGCTGCTCGACACGTTCATCGTCGTGCTCGTGTTCGGGGTGGGCACGGACTACGCGATCTTCCTGATCTCGCGCTTCCGCGAGGAGGTCGCGCACGACAACTGGCACGACGCGTCACGGGTGACGGTGCGGCGGATCGGGGCCGTGATCAGCGCCAGCGCGGCGACCGTGATCGTGGGCCTCGGCTCGATGGCGTTCGCGGAGTTCGGGATGATCCAGACGATGGGCCCGGCGCTCGCGGTCGCGATCTTCGTGACCCTCGTCGCGGGCCTCACGCTGGCCCCCGCCCTGCTCGCGATCTTCGGCCACTACCTGTTCTGGCCACTGCACACGCGGACCCGGCCCGACGGCGAGCCGGGCGGCCTGTTCGCCGGCCTGGCCGCGGCCGTGTCCCGCCGCCCCGGGATGGTGACCGTCGCCCTGCTGGCCGCGCTCCTGCTGCCGGCCACCTACATGGGCCGGATGGAGACGAACTTCGACGTCCTGGCCGAGCTCCCCGCCGATTCCGATGCCCGGGCCGGCTTCGACCAGGTCGCGGCGCACCTGGGCCGGGGCAAGGTCGTCCAGGCCACCGGCATCGTGGACGCAGGCGCCGGCGCCGACATCCTGTCGCCGGCGTCGCTCGCGAGGCTGCGCGACGTGTCGCAGGACCTCGTCGCGATCGAAGGGGTCGCGAGCGCGACCACGCTCGTGTCGCCCGACGGCGACGGCGTCGTCCCGGACGGCTTCCGGCCGTCCGCGCAGCTGGGCGTGATGGCGGACGAGCTCGCCGGCGACGACGCGACCGGCGGCGAGGTGGACACCGAGGCGCTGCTCGACGACGAGGCCACCGAGGGCCTGGACACGGCCCGCGAGTACGTCGCGCTGCTGGGGCTGGCGTTCCCGGACGTGGCCGCGGGCACCGCCCACCGCGCGGTCACCGACCGCCTCGAGACGGCGCGGGACCAGGTGGAGCAGGTCCGCGACAATGCCGTGGTGTCGACCCAGCTGCGGACGCTGGCGCGGTCGATGACCTCGGCGACGTCCGCGGCCGGGGGCGGCGAGGACGTCGGGATCGTGGGCGACTACCTCGACGAGCTGGCGGCGGCCTACCCCGCCGTCCATGGCCTCGCGGCGTTCGGTGACGCGACGGCGGCCGCGGCGAGCCTCGAGGAAGAGGCGACGATCACGGCCGCGCTGGAGCTGTCGTCCGCCCTGTCGTCGCTGGCGACCTGGTTCGAGGAGGGCGATCCCGCGGCGACGCTGTTCCCCGACAGCCTGGCCGGCACGGCCGAGGCGAAGGCGCTCCGGGCCCGGATCCGCGCCACGTTCGACGCGCTGCCCGGGGAGCTGGAGGCGCTCGCCGCCGTGTTCGCCCCGCGGGCGGACGACGTGTTCCTGCCGGTCGGGCTCTCGGGCGAGGCCGGCGAGCAGGTGGACGACGCGGTGTCCGCGTTCGTGTCCGACGACGGGACCGCGACCCGCCTGTGGCTGACCACGGCCGACGACCCGTACGCCCAGGCCGCGTTCGACACCGTCCGCCGCGCCCAGGGCGTCCTCGCGGCCGCCGCGCCGGGCTTCGGCGCCACCGCGAACGCGCACCTCGGCGGCCCCACGGCCGAGTTCGCGGACGTGCAGGCCGTCCTGGGTCGCGACTTCGAGCGGGTCGCGATCGTGACCGTCATCGGCGTCCTGATCGTGCTCGTGCTCCTGCTCCGGGCCCTCGTGGCGCCGCTGTACCTCGTGGCGACCGTGCTGCTGTCGTGCGCGACGGCGCTGGGCCTCTCGGCGTGGCTGTTCCAGGACGTGCGCGGCGACCTGGGCGTCAGCTTCTACCTGCCACTGATGGTGTTCGTGCTGCTGGTCGCCCTCGGCTCCGACTACAACATCTTCCTGATGAGCCGGGTCCGCGAGGAGAGCGAGCAGCGGCCCATCCACGAGGGGATCCGGGTGGCGTCCGGCCACACGGGCGCGGTGATCACCTCGGCCGGCCTGATCCTGGCCGGCACCTTCGGCTCGATGGCGAGCGCCCCGCTGGCCGTGCTGTTCCAGGTCGGGGTCGCCGTGGCGATCGGCGTGCTGATCGACACGTTCGTCGTCCGCTCGATCCTCGTGCCCGCGATCACGACCCTGGTCGGCGAACGGGCGTGGTGGCCGCTCGGGGCGCACGGGCTCGCGGGGCGCGTGTCGTGGCCCGTCGTCATCTCCGTCCCCGAGACGGTCGGGGTCGCTGCCATGGGCTCGAGGCGGCGGCTGGCGGGTGCGGTGGCGCTCGTGGCGCTGGTGCCGATGACGCTCGCCGGGCTCGCCGTGTGGTCGCTGTCCAACCCGACGGCGAACCTGGGCGGGGTCACCGCCGCGGTCGTGGACGAGGACCACGGCGCGAGCGTGACCACGGCCGACGGCACCGAGGAGCCGATCCGGCTGGGCGCCGACCTGGCCGCCCGCCTGGTGTCCGGCGCCGGTGCCGAGACCTTCACCTGGCGCCTCACCGACGCCGCCGACGCCCGGGACGGGCTCGCCGACGGCCGGTACGGCGCGGTCCTCACGATCCCCTCCGACTTCTCCACGACGATCGCCGGGATCCGGTCGAGCGCCACTGGCGGAGCGGGCCCTGGCCCGGCCCCGACGAAGGCGACGCTGGGCCTCGCCACCAACGACGCCACGAGCTACCTGCTGGGCACGATCGCGCGCTCGCTGAGCGCCGCGATCGCCGACTCCACCGCCGAGCTGGTGACCGCCGCATACGTCGACGACGTGCTGCTGTCGGTCACCACGACCCAGGCACGCGTCGCCGCGGCAGCCGGCGACGCGGACCGGGTCGCGACCGGTTCGACGGACCTCGCCGACGGGGCGTCCTCGGTGTCGGTGGTCGCCGGCGAGCTGGTGACCGGGCTCCAGGCGCTCGCCGACGGCGCATCGCAGGCCGGCGCGGGCGTCGACGAGCTGGCGGACGGCGTGGGCGACCTCGCGACGGGCGCCGACCGGGTGGCCGACGGGGCCGCCTCGCTGGGCGCCGGGGCGCGGACGGCGGCCGACGGCACGGCTGGCCTCGCCTCGGGCGCCGACGCGCTCGCGGACGGCCTGGAGATCCTGGCCGGCGAGACGGCGGGGCTCCCCGCGCAGGCCGGCCAGCTTGCCGCGGGCGCGGCCGGCGTCGCCGAGGGGGCGGCCGGCATCGACACCGGCACGGCGGCGCTCGCGGACTCGCTGGCGCAGTTGGCGGCCGCGACCGCCGGGCTGGGCGCGCAGGCCCAGGCCCTCGACGATGGCGCCGTCGCGCTCGCCGCGGGTGCACACGACCTCCGGGCGGGTGCGTCGCAGACCGCGGCCGCCGCCGGGGACCTCGCCGCCGGGGCGCACGGGCTGGCCGCCAACGTGTCGGGCTACACGACCGCGGTGTCCGAGCTCGCGGCTGGTTGCGTCGCGCTGGGTGGCGGTGAGCCGCTGTGCTCGCAGCTGGCGGCGGTCGCGGCGGGTGGCGGGCCGCTGGCGGCGGGGGCGTCGTCGCTCGCCGACGGCGCGGACCAGCTCGCCGCAGGCGGCGCGCAGGTGGCCGCCGGCGCCGCGGACCTGGATGCCGGCGCCGCCGCGCTGCGCGACGGGACGCAGCAGCTCGCCGCGTCCGCGCCGCAGCTCGAGGCCGGGATCGCGGGCGCCGCGGCCGGGGCGTCGAGCCTGGCCGCCGGCGCCGAGGAGCTCGCCGACGGCGCCCGGGTGCTGTCGGGCGGCGCCCCGCAGCGCGCCGACCCCGCGCCGGCGCGC
>JBFMAT010000052.1:0-28603 GCA_040755495.1 Chloroflexota bacterium | reverse complement strand
CGCCGTCTGGCCCTCCGTCGTTTCGCCCGCGCGCGTGAGCGCCGCGTAGGCGGTGTTGATCTCCGCCATGCGCCGGGTCGCCCGGCGCGCGGTCTCGGGGTCGTCGCCGGTCAGGTCCGGATGGTGCTGCCGCGCGAGGCCGCGCCATGCGGCCTTGATCTCGTCGGGAGTCGCGCCGTGTTCCACGCCGAGGACGGCGTGCGGGTCCTTCTGGGGCACGCCCTCCAGTGTAGCCCCGCGCGCTTGACATCCGGCCCGGCTCGGGGTCCCCTGTGCGCATGCCCCGGCTCCCCCGCTCGCGGCGTGCGGGTCTCCTCGCCGCGCTCGCCGCCCTGCCGTTCGCCGCCGCGTACCGGTTCGCGCTCGTGTACCGCGTGCGCGCCGGCTACCCGCGCCGGCACCCGCCCGCGTGGACGCCGGACGCCGTCGGGCTCGCCTACGAGCGGGTCGACGTGCCCACCGACGATGGCCTCGTGCTGCCGGGCTGGTTCATCCCCGCCGGCGCGGACCCGGCGCCGGGCGTCGTCCTCGTCCATGGCTGGGAATCCGCCCGCGACCGCACGCTGCCCCACGCGCAGGTCCTCCACGCGGCCGGCTTCCACGTCCTCACGCTCGACGTTCGGGGCCACGGCGCCAACGGCCCCGAGGAGCTGCCGATGTCCGTGGGCGAGTACGCGGCGGACGCGCGCGCCGGCGTGGCCGCGATCCTCGCCCGCCCCGAGGTCACGCGCGCCGCGCTGCTCGGCCACTCCATGGGCGCGGCGGGCTCGCTCGTGGCCACGGCCGACGAGCCGGACGTGGCGGCGGTGATCGCGGTCGCCGCGCCGGCGGACCCCCACCGGCTCACCCGGCAGACCTTCCGCCTCGCCCGCCTGCCGATCCCGGACCCGATCGCCTGGCCGCTGGCGTGGCTCACGACGCGCGTGTACCTCAAGCCCCGCGGCCACCGCGTGTCCGAGATCAGCGCCAGCCGTGCCGTCCGCGAGATCGCGGTGCCGGTGATGCTGGCGCACGGATCGGAGGACCGCGTCGTGCCGGTCGGGGACCTGGATCGGTTGGCCGCGGCCCGCCGCGACGCCCGGCCCGAGGCGGTGACGGAGACGATGGTGGTCGATGGCGGCCACCACTCGTGGCTGTACGAGTTCCCCGGGTACCGGGCGGCGATCGCGCGCTTCCTCGCCACGGCGCTGGGCGGGCCACTCCCGCCCGACGAGGCCGCCGCGCGTGCCGAGGCCGTGCCGGCCGTCCGGCTGCCCGATCCGGAGCGGCTCACGGCGCTCGACGAGGAGCCCGGCGGCTTCCGGTCGCTGGCCCGGATCATGCGGCGGCGGGAGGCCGCGCCGGACCTCACCGCGGACCTCGCCCCGGGCCCCAGCGCGAGCCCGCCGCCGATTGGCGCCGCACCCGCCACCCCCCAGCCTGGAGCACCCGCCCGATGACCGTCTGGGACGCCGTCCACGACAAGCGCGCCGTGCGCGCGTTCGCCGATCGCCCGCTGGATCCCGAGCACCTCGAGCGGATCCTCGATGCGGGGCGGCGGGCGCACAGCGCCAAGAACCTGCAGCGCTGGGCGTTCGTCGTCGTCCGCGACCGAGACCGGCTGCGGGCGCTGTCGACGCTCGGGCCGTGGTGCGGGCACCTGGCCGGGGCCGCGGCGGCCGTGGCGCTCGTGACCCCCAACCCGCGGGCGCCCGAGGCGCCGCTGAGCATCACCTGGGATCTCGGCGGCGCCGCGGCGCAGATGATGCTCGTCGCCTGGGAGCTGGGGGTCGGCAGCTGCCCGGCCACCGTGTACGAGCAGGAGCGGGCCCGCGAGCTGCTGGGCTACCCCGCGGACATGCACTGCGAGTTCATCCTGTCCTTCGGCTACCCGGAGGACCCCGCCGTCATGTCCCGGCCCAACCGGCCCGGCGGCCGGCGCGCGGCCGAGGACGTCGTCCACCTTGAGCGCTGGCGGGCACCCGGGGCACGCTAGCTCGGCGCACCGTCCTCGGCAGCGTCCTCCTCCTCCACGTCCAGCGTGGACAGCACCGCGTCCAGCCCGGCGTCCGGACGCTCGGGCGCCGGGGCCCCCTCGGCCAGGTATGACTCGATCGCGGCCCCGAGGCCGACGTCCAGCCCGGCCCGCTCGGACAGCAGCCACTTGTGCTCCAGCACGTCGCAGTAGGCCTGCACGAGGTCGCGGTCCGGGCCCACCGCCTGCGCGATCCGCGCCTGGGTCGGCCGGTACACCGCGCGCAGCCAGCGGTCGGCCGCCTCCTCCGGGCTGACCGCGCGCCGCTCGTTCCACTCCAGCCACGCGGCGTACTCGTTGAGGTCGTTGAGCAGGATGCGCGCCTGCCCCTCCAGCGTCCGCAGGCGCGTCCGGCGCTCGAGCTCGTTCGCGTGGTACCGGCGCGTCGTCACCGACGTCCGCAGACGCACCGCCCCGGCGGCCACGGGATCCACCTCCACGTCAACCGAGAACCCGAGCTCGTTGAGCCGTCGCAGCCGCGAGCGGATCTCCTGGCGGTCGCCGGGGATCAGCTCCGGCTGGTCGTGGAGCTCGGCCCACACGGCCTGGTAGCGCGACCGCACGGACTCCGCGGCCTCGATGGCGGCGTCGGCGTCCTCCGGGCGGCCCTGGTACAGGGCGAGGTCGGCGAGGCCGAAGGCGACGTTCTCGACCAGGATGTCGAGGTCGAACCGGCGCTGGCCGTCGGACAGCGAGGGGTGCACCTCGCTCGTCTCCGCGTCGACGAGGTAGGCCTGGATCCGGTCGCCGTCGCGCCGGAACAGCGTGTTGGCGAGCGAGCAGTCGCCCCAGTAGACGCCACCGCGATGGAGGTCCACCAGCAGCAGCGCCATCGCGTCCAGCAGCCGGTCGCGGGTCGCCGTGCTCGCGGCGCCGAGGCGCATCATCAGGCGCCGGTACTGCATCGAGTGACGCAGGTACTCGGTGACCAGGATCGCCTCGCCGTCCTGCGGCCGCTGGGCGAGGCCCACGGCCCGGACGGCCGGCTGGGCGACGTGCTCGAGGTGGCGCAGGACCTCGTACTCGCGCTCTGCGACGCCGGAGGGCAGCTCCTTGAGCGCGTACACGATGCCGCCCGAGACGAGGAACCGCACCAGGTGGCGCGACGGCCCGACCGGAAGCTCGCGGAAGCGGAGCGCGGTGTCGTCCCACTCGGTCAGCGGCCGCTCCCAGGGCAGGTCCAGGAGGCCGGCGACCTCGTCCCGGAGACGGAGACGCGGCAGGCTCATCGGCGGTGGGGAGACGCCCGGTGCGCGCGGCGCTGGGCCGTCAGGGGCGCTTCCGCAGGTACGAGGCGACGCCGGCGTCGTAGCCCAGCGACTCGTACAGCTGGCGGGCCTCGGGGCGGTGGTGGCCCGCCGTGATCTCGAAGAACGCGGCGCCGGCCTCGGCGCCGATCCGCTCGGCCTCGCCGAACAGCATCCGCCCCACGCCGCGCTCGCGGACGCCCGCGTCCACCACGATCGCGATGATCCGGACGAACTGGCCGTCGTTCTCGAACCGGGGCACGAACGCGAACGCGATGAAGCCAACCACCTCGCCCCCGGCGTCCGCGACGATCACCCTGGCCGCGGGCGGCTCGAACCGCGCGATCCGGGCCTCGAGGTCGCTGGTCCCGGCCGGGTAGCCCTCGTCCGTGAGCAGGGCGGCGATGCGTCCGGCGTCCGCCGCGGTGGCGTCCCGGAACGTGACCTGGGCTGCGTCGTTCATGCGCCGATGGTAGCGGGGCCGGGTCGGCCCGACGAGGGTCGGCCGTGCTCGACGACGATGACGAACGGCCCGGCCATCGTCGCCGGCAGCAGCAGCACGGACCTCCCGAACGGGCCCGGGTGGACGGCCGACACCGTGACCCGGCGGTCGCGGGCTCCCTCGAGCCAGGCGTCGAGGCCACCGTGCGGCCACACGTAGATCGCGCACGGACCCTCGCCGTCGCGTGCGAGCGACGCGGCCACCCGGCCTTCGGTCACCGGCTCCAGCAGGACGAGCGCGTCACCCGGCAGGCCGGACGTGACGCGCACCCGGGCCCGCGCCCCGAGATGTGGCTCGCGGCCGTCGTCGTCGGGGTCCGGCGGCGGCCCGGCCAGCCAGGCCTCGAGCTCGATCTCGGCGCGGTCCAGCTCGACCGTCGACCAGCCGATGCCGGCGAGCCGCAGCGGCGGCGGACCGTGGACGATAGGGTCGGGCGCGCCACCCTCGATCGGCTCGAACACCAGGCGACCGTCGGAGCACGGGGCATCGGACGGCGACTCGCGTCGCCAGGGCACGACCTCCACCTCCGCGTCCCCCAGCGGCAGCACGAAGGCGCCGTCGAGCGTCGGGTGCGGCCCGGGCGCCACGCCCAGCCGCGGCCCGAGGTCGGCCGCCAGCGCTGCGGGCTCCGCCGCCTGCCAGGTGAGCCGCGCCCAGCGGGTCATTCGAGCAGCAGGTCGGGCGATTCGCCGATCGTCGCGAACCCCAGCCGCTCGTACAGCCGGAATGCCGTCACGTTGCCGCTGAACACGCCGAGGTAGGCGAGGCCGGCGCCCCGGGCCACGCCGGTCACGACGGCGTCGCGCGTGACGAGGCCGCCCAGTCCCTGGCCCCGGAACGCGGGCCGGGTGCCGATCGACGACAGGTAGGTCAGGCCGTCGAACGTCGTTGCCTTGGCCACCGCGGCGGGCTCCCCGTCCACGCGCGCGAGCACGAGCGCGATGCGCGGGTCGTCGAGGGTCAGGGCGAGGTCCGCCGCCAGCTCGCGGGCCCGCCAGGGCGGCGCGCCGAACGAATCGGCGAGCACACCGGCCACGGCCGCCACGTCGCCCGGCAGGGCGTCGCCCGCCCGGGCCAGCGTCCGGATGGAGACCCCGGGCGGCAGCTCCCGCGCCGTGACCGGCGGGCACGCGGCGGGGTCCCGCATGACCATCACGTGGCCGCCGCCGATGTCGCGGAACCCGTTCGCCTCGAGCCGCGCGACCAGGTCGGCCGGTCGCCCGTGGACCGCCGACGGCCAGACGTGGGGGCGTCGGGCGAGGATGCCGAACAGGGCCAGCGCCTCCGTCAGGCGCCGGTCGAACGCCTCGGGCTCGTCGGGCCAGCGGACGGCGGCCGCCCGGTTCCAGAACGGGTCCGCGTCACGCGGGTCGTACAGGACGAGGGCGTCGCCGAGGTCACGGACCTCGCGCGACGGAATGGCGTGCGCGTCCGTCTCGTGCCGCTCCAGGCGGCGCATCTCGTCCTCCGAGACCTGCAGGCGCTGGATCACCCGGCCACGATAGCCGCCGGGTGGTCGGCCGCCCCACCACGTGAAACCGGCGGCGGCGCGCGGGCGTATCGATCGCCGCACGGCCGCGTCCCCACGGCCACCAGGAGGATGCCTCGCATGACCCGTCGTCTCCGACTCGCCGCGCTGCTCGGCGCGGCCGCCCTCGCGCTGGCCGCCTGCTCCGGCTCGACCGCGACCACCGCCCCCGCGACGCCGGCGGCCGCGACCGACGCCCCGACGGTGGCACCGGCGTCCGCACCCGCGTCCGAGACGCCGTCGAGGGCCCCGTCCGAGGCTCCGTCCGAGGCGACGGCATCGTGCCAGGTCGTCGATGGTGGCGCGGGGACCGCCGCCGAGATCAAGGGCTTCGCCTACCCGGCCGACCTGACGGTGGCGACGGGCGGCTCGGTCACCTGGACCAACGCCGACGGCGCGCCCCACACGGTCACCTTCGACGACGGGACGTGCGCCAGCGGGTCGATCGGCCCGGGCGCCAGCGTGACCGTCCGCTACGACGTCGCGGGCACGTTCGCGTTCCACTGCGCGATCCACCCGCGGATGGCGGGGACGCTGGTCGTCGGCGGGTAGGCCGGCCTCGCCCGGGTCAGTCGCGCCGGACGACGATCGCGGACGCGCCCGACGGCAGGTCGATCAGCTGGCCGATGAGGCCCGCGGCGGTGAACCAGCCCAGCGCCTCCGAGCGCGTCACCAGGCGCGTCCCCTGGAGGACCTCGTCCAGCTGGATCCCGGAGATCAGCTCCGCGTGGCGGGTGCGGAGCTCCTCCGGATCGGTCGGGATGTACCACTCGAGGGCGACCAGCCAGCCGCCCGGCCGCACCGCGGCCCAGGCCGACCGGATCGCCGCCACCGGGTCCGGCAGCAGGTGGAGCGCGTACTGGAAGTAGGCCAGCACCACGTCGCCCTGGTGCCCGACGTCGTGGACATCGCCGTGCTCGATCACCACGCGGTGCTCCAGGCCGGCGGCCTCCACGTTGGCGCGGGCGCGGGCCACGGAGTCCGGCTCGAACTCCACGCCGAACCCGGTGATCTCGGGGAAGCGGCGCGCCATCGCGATCAGCCAGCGCCCACCGCCGCAGTGGACGTCGAGGACCTGCGAGCCGGGCCGGATGTCCGCCACCAGCTGCGGGAGGGCCGTGAGCACCTCCTGGAAGAACACCGCGATGTCCTGGACCGTGAGCCGCTCGATCGCCGTCCGGTAGCGGTCCGGGCGCTCGGCGACCGGCCAGCCGGTGCGGAACACGTCCAGCAGCTCCCCGTAGTCGAGGCTGCCCGTCGCGGCCAGGAGGTACTGGCCACCGAGATACTCGGGGCGATCCGCGTTGAGCAGCACCTCGCCGACGTCCGCGGGCAGGACGATCCGCCCGTCCTCGTACCGGACGAGGTCGTGGGCGTCGGCGCCCCACGCCCAGCGGCCCACGAGGTCCGCCTCCGAGCCGGTGTCCGCGGCGAGCTCGTCTGCCGTGAGCCCCGCCTCGCCCGCGAGCTGCAGGCGGGTGAACAGCCCCAGCTCCAGGCCCACGTACACGAACCACGTGCGGTAGAAGCCGCCGAGGCTGACAACCAGGTCGTCGAAGCGGTCGTCGAGGCTCATCGGGCTCGATTGTGACACGCAGCGGCCGCCCCGGACCTACGATCCGGGTGATGAGCCCTCGAGCGACCCCGCCCGGCGCAACCGCCGCGGCGTCGGGCGTGTTCTAGCTGGTGATGGACGACACCGAGCTCGCCGACCGCCTCGCGCGGGATCTCGACGGCACGTACGAGGTGCTCGTGCGCGCCCACGTGGATCGCTGCCACGCGATCGCGCTGCGCGTGCTGGGCAACCCGCACGATGCCGAGGAGGTCGCGCAGGATGCGCTGGTCCGGGCCTACCGGGCGCTTGGGAGCTGGCCCCCCGAGCGGATCCGGGAGGTCCGGCTCCGGCCCTGGCTCGCGACGATCGTCGTGAACCTGTGCCGGAACCGCGTCCGGCGCCACGTCCCGACGACGACGCCGCTGGCGCCGCTCGTCGAGGCGGGTCTCGAGCCGCGCGCGGACCCGTCCGGCGACCCCGCCCGGCTTGCCGGGCGGGCGGCCGAGCGGGAGCAGCTGGCGTCGCTCCTCGCGGGGCTGCCGGAGCGCTACCGCGTGCCGGTCGTCCTGCGCCACGTCGACGACCTCAGCTATGCCGAGCTCGCCGAGGTCCTCGGCCGGCCCGAAGGGACGCTCAAGGCCCAGGTCCACCGGGGTCTCGCGCTCCTGCGGGCGGCCGCGGCCGGGACCGGGCTCGAGGAGATGACCGCATGACCCGACCGATCCACCTCACCGACGACGCCCCGGGGGGCCTCGCGGCCCTCGCGGCGCCCGCACCCGCCCACCTCGCCGACGACGTGCTCGTGGAGGTCGGGCTCGCCGACCGGATGGGCCCGGTTGCCTCTCCGCTCGGCACGCTCTGGGTCGCCTGGAACGGCCGCGGCGTGAGCGAGGTGGAGCAGGCCGCTGATGGGGCCGAGGCGGCCGCCCGCCACGAGGCGCGTACCGGTCGCCGGACGACGCTCGCGGGGGCCCTGCCCCCGTCGCTGGCGGATGCGATCGCGCGCCGCCTCGCCGGGGAGCGACGGGTGCGCATCCCGCTCGACCTGCGCGGCCGCTCGCCGTTCGAGGTGGCCGTCTGGACCAAGGCCCTCGAGATCCCCCGGGGCGAGGTCCGCCCCTACGGCTGGATCGCCGCCGAGATCGGCCGCCCGAGGGCGGTGCGCGCCGTGGGCACGGCCCTGGGGCACAACCCGGTCCCGCTCATCGTCCCCTGCCACCGCGTGGTCCGGACGGACGGGACGATCGGCCAGTACAGCCTGGGCGGGCCCGGCAACAAGCGGACGATCCTCGCCGCCGAGGGCCTGGACCCCGACGGCCTCGAGGCGGCCGCCCGCCGCGGGGAGCGGCTGTCCGGGTCGCGGACCACCCGGATCGTGTGCTGGCCCACCTGCCGCCACGCACGCCGGACGCAGGACCGGTACCGGGTCTCGTTCCGCTCGCTGCGCGAGGCGACGGCGGCGGGCTACCGCGCCTGCCGCGTGTGCCGCCCCACCGCAGCCGAGGCCGCCGCGTAGTCCCTCAGGGGTCGCGGAAGACCCTGGTTCGACCGCAACCGTTCCGCAACTTGGCCTAATGGACTAGCGCAAGCCGTCCCGGGCCGTTACACTCCGCCAATTCGCACGGAGCCCGGCCATGCGCCCCAGCACCAGCCCCCTCGCCGTGTGGGCGGGGATCGTCACCCTCTACCTCGTGTGGGGCTCGACGTACCTCGGCATCAAGCTCGCCGTGGACACGATGCCGCCGTTCGTCATGGCCGCGCTCCGGTTCGTGCCGGCCGGGCTGCTGCTCGCTGGCGCGATCGCGCTCCGCCACCGGGCGACGATCCGCCGCCCCACCCTCGCCGAGCTCCGCGACACGGCCATCGTCGGCGGGTTCCTGATGCTCGGCGGCATGGGTCTCGTCGCCTGGGGCGAGCAGACGATCCCCTCCGGCATCGCGGCCCTGCTGATCGGCCTCATGCCCGTCTGGCTGGCGGTGTTCGCGCGCGTGTTCCTGGGCGAGCGGCTGCCGGGGATGGTGGTCGCCGGGATCGGCGTCGGGCTGGCCGGGGTGGCGATCCTGGCCTGGCCGGCGGGCGGCGTGGGCGAGCTCGATCCCGCGGGCCTGCTCGCGCTCATCGGCTCGCCGATGTTCTGGGCCGCCGGCTCGCTGTACTCGGCGAGGCGGGCCGTGATGCCCGAGCCCGCGCTGTTCGCGACGGGCCTCCAGATGCTGCTGGGCGGGCTCATCCTGGTGGTGGCGAGCCTCGCGACCGGCGAGCTCGACGGCTTCGACTGGGCCGCGGTGTCCACGACCAGCTGGCTGGGCGTCGTGTACCTGCTCACCGTCGGCAGCCTCGTCGGCTACACGACCTATGCCTGGCTGCTCACGGTGGCGCCGCTGCCGCGCATCGCCACCTACGCGTACGTCAACCCGGTCGTCGCGGTGCTGCTCGGCTGGCTCGTGCTGGACGAGCCGCTGACGCTGCGGACCGGCATCGCAGCCGTGGTCATCGTGATCGCGGTCGTCCTGATCGTCACCGCGCGTGGGCGCGCCGCCCGCCCGGTCCCCGACCGGGTCGAGGTGCTGACACCCGTCGTCGAGCCCGCCCGCGGCACCTGACCGCGGCCTCGGCACGGGCGCGGCCGGAAGGGCGGTCGAACACGGGCGCCGCGCGATGGCGTCCGGCGACGAGGCGCGGGGCTCAGGCGGGGCGCTCGAACCCCTGGGCCGGCCACGGCTCGCAGCGCAGCGGCCGGTCCTCGCGGTAGCCCAGGGCGTAGTCCGCCTGGATCAGCGTGTGCAGCTGGCTGGTGCCCTCGTAGATGACCGCGGCCTTCGCGTTGCGCAGGTAGCGCTCGACCGGGAACTCGCTGGAGTAGCCGCTCGCGCCGTGGATCTGGATCGCGTCCAGGGCCGCCTGCACCGAGTGTTCCGTGGCGTGCCACTTGGCGACCGACGTCTCGCGGGTGTTGCGCAGCCCCCGGTTCTTGAGCCAGCCGGCCTGGTACACGAGCAGCCGCCCGACCTCGATCCCCTTGGCCATGGTGGCGATCATCTGCTTGACCAGCTGGTGGCGGCCGATCTCCTCGCCGAACGTGTGCCGCTCGTGCGCATAGCGGAGCGACGCGTCCAGGCACGCCTGCGCGAGGCCGACGGCGCCCGCGGCGACCGTGTAGCGGCCCTGGTCGATGGCGCTCATGGCGATCAGGAAGCCCTCGCCCTCCTCGCCGACCCGGTTCTCGACCGGGACGCGGACGTCCTCGAGGTTGATCAGGCCGGTGTTGCCGGCCCGGATGCCGAGCTTGCCGTGGAGCGTGCCGGTGGTCAGGCCCGGCATCCCGCGCTCCACGATGAAGGCGGTGATCCCCTTGTGGCGCTGCGCGCGGTCCACCGTCGCGAACAGCAGGAAGTGGTCCGCGATGTCGGCGAGGCTGATCCACAGCTTGGAGCCGTTGAGGACGTACGCGTCGCCGTCGCGCCGCGCCGTCGTCGACAGGTTGGCGGCGTCGGTTCCCACCCCGGGCTCCGTGAGCGCGAAGGTCGCCAGCTTCTCGCCCCTCGCCTGGGGCACCAGCCAGCGCTGTCGCTGCTCCTCGGTCCCCCACTGGAGCAGGGTCAGGCTGTTGAGCCCGACGTGCACGCTCTGCACCACGCGGAACGCGGTGTCGGCGCGCTCCAGCTCCTCGCACAGCAGTGCGAAGCTGATGTAGTCCATACCCGAGCCCCCGTAACGCTCCGGGACCGGGGCGCCCAGGAACCCGAGCTCGCCCATCTTCGCGAACACCTCGCGGTGGACCTCGCCCTGCTCGTCCCACTCGCGGATGTGGGGCAGGATCTCCGCCTCGGCGAAGGCCCGGGCGGCGTCGCGGACGAGCCGGTTCTCGTCGGTCAGGGTGAAGTCGATCACGGCGGTCTGGGGCCTCGAAGCGGGGGCACGGACGCGGCTCCCAGCATGCTACCGCCGCCGATGAGCGGCCGACCCGGCTCCTATACTCGGGACGTGGACACCCTTGACACCGCCTCCGGCACCCCCGACGCCCTCGACCTCGCCGCGCTCGCCGAGCCCAACATGTCGCCCGTGCTGGGCAGGTACATGGACCGCAGCTGGTCCCACGGGATCGGCCACCGGCTGTACGACACGGCGGGCCGGGGGTTCCTGGACTTCGCCAACGGCATCGCCGTGACCGCCCTCGGCCACACGCACCCGCGAGTGACGGCCGCGATCCACGCGCAGGTCGACAGGCTGATCGGCCCGGTGCACGCGATCGGGTTCGCGGAGTCCACCGTGACCCTCGGCCGGATGCTCGCGGACACCTTCCCGGACCCGCTGGACTCGGTCCTGTTCCTCAACTCCGGCTCCGAGACCATCGACGGCGCGATCAAGCTCGCCCGCCGGGTCACGGGGCGGCCCGCGATCATCGCGTTCCGAGGCGCCTTCCACGGGCGCACGATCGGCGCCACCAGCGTGACCAGCTCCGCCCTCAACTACCGCCAGGGCTACGAGCCGCTCCTGCCGGGCGTGTACCACGTGCCCTACCCGGCCGCGTACCGGGACTTCGCCGACGAGGCCGCGGCCACCGAGGCGTGCCTGGGCCACATCCGCGAGCTCCTGCGCACCGTCGTGGCGCCCACCCAGGTGGCCGCCGTGCTGATCGAGGCGGTCCAGGGCGAGGGCGGCTACTACCCGGCGCCGCTTGCGTTCCTCCGTGGGCTGCGCGCCCTGTGCGACGAGCACGGCATCCTGCTCATCGCCGATGAGGTGCAGTCGGGCCTCGGACGCACGGGCGAGATGTGGGCCTTCCAGCACGCGGACATCGTCCCGGACGTGGTGTGCGTGGCGAAGGCGATCGCGAACGGCCTGCCCCTGTCGGCGATCGTGACCCGCAAGGAGCTCGGGGAGCGCTGGGGCCGGGGCGCGCACGGCACGACCTACGGCGGGAACCCGGTGGCCTGCGCGGCGGGCGTGGCCGTGCTCGAGACGATCCGCGACGAGGACCTGGTGGCCAACGCGCGCGCCCGGGGGGCCGAGCTGAGCGGCGGCCTGCGCGAGCTGATGGCGGACTTCCCCGGCATCGGGGACGTGCGCGGGCCCGGGCTGATGATCGGGGTGGAGTTCGTGACGGACCGGCGGACGCGGCAGCCGGACGGGGCGACGTCCGAGGCGGTGGCTGCCCGGGCGGCCGAGGCGGGCCTGCTGCTCCTCAACTGCGGCAACCAGCACCAGGTGATCCGCTGGATCCCGCCGCTGGACGTGACCGTGCCGGAGATCGAGGAGGCCCTGACCGTGTTCGAGGGGGCCCTGCGCGGCTAGCCGTCGTGCCGCGGACAGCCCGGCCCGGGGCGGGCCGGGGGACGCTCGGGGTGGATCAGCGGTTGCGGGCCAGGAAGGCCATCACGTCCTCGAGCCGGAAGCGCCGGTCACCGCGCTTGCACACGCGATAGAACGGGAGCTCGCCGCGGTCGCCGAGACGCTTCACGGTATTGACGTGGAGGTGGAGCATCTCGGCAACCTCGCTCGCGGTGAGCATCGGCCCGAGATCGTTGATCGCCATTGACGCCATCTGCGCTTGCCTCTGTGATGTCGGAGCCGCCGGGTCCGCGAAGGGCACTGCGGTGCGGTCCGGCTCGCTGCTGGGCGGAGTGTCCCGGTGAAGGGCGCAGCAGACAAGCCGTACTCTCGGGTAACCGGTGGTACCAGCGGCCGCGGAGCGGGGCGGGCGACGGCAGCGGCGCGGGGCGCGGCGACGGCCGCGGCATCCTCGGCGGGAGCGGGACCTGGCGACTCGCGCGGGACGCGAGGCGCGGGGGCCGGCGGCGCGCGTGCGGCGCATGGGGGCACAGCCATGCGTCGATGCGGCAACGCTCGCCGGCCCCCGGTTCGGCGCCGACAGACCCGTGGGTCCGCTACGTCGACAGCGGGCATTGTGGACTGCCGTGTCCAGCCCTGCAGGGCGATGGGGCACGCCCGCGCGCGGCGGGTGGCGCCCCCGGCAGGAATCGAACCTGCGGCCTACCGCTTAGAAGGCGGCTGCTCTATCCGCTGAGCTACGGGGGCGTCGGTTACTTGCTCAGTCCACGCACGATCCTGCCGAGTTGACGGGTTGTTACCGCCTCGCTATCGTTAGCACGCCGGACTACTGAGCGGCTAACTGAGGCGGACCCGTGGCGACCAAGACGCGCGTTCCTGACCATGTGTCGAGTCTACGCGACTCCTTCGCGCTCCACCTCGAGGCGACCCGCCAGCCGTCCACCACCCGCATCTACCTCGATGCCCTCGATGGCCTGATCCGGCACCTGGAGGCGAACGGGATGCCGACGGGCGTGCAGGCGATTCGCCGAGAGCACATTGAGAGCCACCTAGGCGCCCGGCGCGAGACGGTCAAGCCGGCGACCCTCTCGATCGAGTACCGGGCCCTCGCGAAGTTCTGGCGCTGGGCCGTGGACGAGGACGAGGTGTCCGTCTCGCCGATGGCGAAGATGAAGCCGCCTACGGTGCCCGAGACGCCCGTCCCCGTCGTGTCCGTTGACGACTTCCGCAAGCTGCTCCGCGCGGCCGAGGGCACCGACTTCCGGTCCCGCCGCGACACCGCGATCATGATGGTGTTCTACGACACCGGCTGCCGACTGTCCGAGGTGGCCGGGATGCGCCTCGAGGATGTTGACCTCCGTGCCCGCCTGGCCTACGTCACGGGATCCAAGTCGAAGGACGTCCGGGCGGTCCGGTTCGGCGCCAAGACGGCCGTCGCGCTGGACCGCTACCTCCGGCTCCGGCGCGGGCACCGCTACGCCGACCGCCCCGAATTCTGGCTGGGGCAGGACGGCCCGCTGTCCACGTCGGCGTTCGCGCAAATGATCGCGAAACGCGCGGCGGCCGTGGGGCTCCCGCGCATCCACGCTCACCAGCTGCGGCACACGTTCGCCCATGAGTACCTCGCCAACGGCGGGCAGGAAGGCGACCTCCAGCGACTCGCCGGCTGGCGCTCTCCCGCCATGCTGCGCCGCTACGGGGCCAGCCTCGCCGACGAGCGGGCGAGGGCTGCGTACAAGAGCCCGGCGGACCGGCTTTAGCCCGCAGCGCCGTGCTACTTGACGACCCGAACGTTTGTTCTGTATCCTGACGGCACAAGCACGACGGCAGAACCGAGCCGGCGGAACATAGCAAGCAAGCCATCCAAGGGGGACGGGCTCTCATTGCGAGGCCGTCCGGGCATAGCTTCACACCCGGAAGCAGCCCGATGCCTACCGGCAGTCCGACCTCAGGGATGACACCCGGCGTGGGGTCGCCGAACCGTAAGGGTTGGCCGACACCACGCTTCTTTGTGTCCGGCCTTCGGCTGGCCAACCCAACGCCCAGGAGGCCGGGCGCGGGGTAGGCAGCTTGCATCAGGATGACGCACTCGATCGGCGGACCGGTCTGACCGCGGATCAGCGGCGGCTGCGGGCGCGCGCCGCGGCCTATGCGTTGCACGCAACGGGCGGGACCACCACGAAGGCGGGCACGGCCGCCTTTCTCGCGCGCTTTGAGGCCCAGGTTGACCCGGACGGTCGCCTCGATCCCGTCGAGCGATCGCGACGTGCTCTGTTCGCGCGGAAGTCCTACATGTCGCGCTTGGCGCTGAAGGCATCGCGCGCACGCCTGCGGAACAACAGGATGGCCTCGCCGGCGATCGGTACGCCCGGCGAGGCCGCGTCGGAGGTGGGCGATGTCAGCGCCCGTCCCTCGACAAGTTGATCTTCCCACGCCTCGGCCGAAGGTCAAGGTCCAGATCACCGGCCTCGGCGACCTCCGCGGCCGGACTGGCGGTCCCCGGTCATGAGCTGGACCCGGATCCCGGACGAGTTCCCGGACGCCAGCTGGGACCGATCCGACGCGGCGCTTCGGCTGCATCTGGCGGGGCTGATCTACAGCAATCGGCTGCTCACCGACGGGCGCATTCCGAAGTCCCGGATCGCGGCTCTGGTGCCGAGATACCGGCCGGCGGCTCTGCGCGAGCTGGTGGATGCCGGATGGTGGGCGGACCGTGGCGACTCCATCGAGATCCTCCACGACCTGCAGCACCAGGCCACCGCGGCCGAGGTGCGCAAGCGACGAGCGGACACCGCGGCACGCGTCGCTCGGTGGAGGGCTGAGCATGCGTAACGGCGCTACACCGCTCGTTAGTGCCGCCGCTACCAACGGCGTGCGAAACGGCGTCCGTAACGGCCCCCCGGATAGTCCTCCAGTCCGGTCCTCTCCCTTCCAGAGAAGGGTTAGCGAGACCGTCACCTTTAGCGATGGGCGCCCCCGGGCGTCTCGTGGACCCTCGAGGGTCACGGTATCCGCCAGCACGTATCGAGCCGCTCAGCGGGCATGGGACGCCGGCGAGTTCAGCGAGGAATGGACGCCGTTCCGGAAGCTCGCCGCCGTCGGCGGGATCGTTTGGCCGCCGTCCGGGACCGCGTTCGACTCATGGGACGACGACCAGCCGAGCCAGCGAGCCGTCCTTGCCCGCGCGATCGCCGAGACGCCGGAGCTGCTCCGCGAGTGCATCGTCGGGGCCCCGTCTTGGTCCGTCGTGATCGCACGACTCCTCAAGGCGCGGGACGCATGGCGGGCGGAGCTGCGCGCCGATGGCGAACCCGGCCGCGAGGGTCCAGGCAGGGACGAGGCGGCCGCGGTGTGGGAGGCGCTCGAAGCCATGGCTGGCGCGGAGGCCCTGCGGTGAGTTGCGCCGTGTGTTCGGCCGTCGGGCTCGACGTCCGCCCGCGCATCGTGGACATGCGAGTGTCCGGCCCTCTGACGGGGCGCGGGCGCGAACCGGGCGAGAGGCGCCGGTCAGAGGACCAATGCGAGCGGTGTTTCGCGCTCTACGCACGTGTCCAGGCGGCCCGCGCGGACCTCTGGGACGCCCAGCACCCACGACCAAGGAGGTCCCCCGCATGACGGCCCCCAACGTTCCCGCGCTCGATCAGACAGTCCGAGCGTGGTGGGCGGGCTGCCGCTCGGCCCGCGAAATCTCGGCCGTCACGGGCTGGCCCATGTCAACGACGCGGGCGCGACTTCGCCGAGTGAGACGCCTCGGGCTCCTTCCACCCCGAGGCGGGGCGCGGATCCCCACCACGCCTGACGAGCTCGAGGTGATCCGCCGCCGGTTCCTCGACCCCGGCTGGGGCGTGCGACTCGTGATCGCCGAGCGCGAGCAACGGGACGCACGGGAGGCCGAGGCGTCCGCCGCGATCGCCGTGGACATCCGGCCCACCGACTTGAACCGCGCGGCCCTGCGTCGCGCAGAACGCCGGGCACGTCGAGCAGCGTCGGCCCTTGAGCGCATCCAATCCGAGCCCTTCACCCGCGAGACGTCCGCACATCACCCCACCCAACCCCACCAGACCGCACAAGGAGACCAGGAATGACACCGACTCAACCGGCCGTGGCGGAGACCGCGGCAGAGATCCGCGAGCGATTGAATGCGGCCCGCGCCGACGTCGAGGACGCCGAGGGCGACGAGCTGATCGCCGACGCCGAGTTGATCGCCGCCCGCGAAGCCCGCGCCCTCGAGGACACGCCGGCGAACCGCTCGCGGCTCAGCAAGGCGCAGAAGGCGCTCGCGCGTGCCCAGGAGCGCGCGATCCTCGCGCGGGCGAAGGTGTCCGCCCTCGACCGCGGCCTCGAGAAGGCGACTGACGAGGCGCGGCGCGAAGCGGCCGCGCGCTGGGGCGCCGTCGCTGCGGCCGAGCGGGCGAAGGTCGGCGACGACGAGAGGGTGACCCTCGCCCTCCTCGGCCGGATCCTCGAGGACCTCGACGGCGAGGAAGCGCGCCTGACCGAGCGGGCGCGGGAGATCGAGCGCCTGGCCTTCGCCGCGGCGGCCGATGGCACGGGCCTGCAAGGCGTGCGCCCGGCTCGGCTGTTCTCGTCGGACCATCGCCTGTTCACGAACCTGCGCGGGATCCTGGGCGATCTCGTGTCGATCCGCCAGCGCCCCCACTGACACAGGAGGAACCTACCCATGACTTCCGAACTTCGATCTTGGATCGAGGCCCAGCTCGACGCCGGCGCGGGCGCGCTCGATCTCAGCCAGGACCCCGACGAGGACGCCGAGGGCGACGAGGACGGCGAGTACGAGCCCGACGACACCGAGGAGCTCGAGGAAGGCGACGAGCTCGAGGAGGACGACCCCGACGAGAAGGACGAGGAGCCCTATCGGCCGCCCACCGCCCCGGCGCTCGTCGCGGCAGTCCTCGGCGGCGATCTCGACCTGGGCGACATGGACCCGGATGCGTGGTTCTCGTGGGCCCTGTCGGCGCCGGACGCCGAGTGGGCACGGGCCGCGACGCAGGCGGACTACCCAGGCGCGGAGCGCATCAAGGCCCACCATCTGCCCGACGCCCTCCGCGTCGGGCTCATGCAGGCCGAGCTGGACGAGCGCGTCCGCCAAGCCAAGGAGGGCCAGCGTCGATGACGGCCGCCCTGACGCTGGCGTCGGCCGAGGAGAGGCGTACCAACAGCCACGGTGGGCCCGAGGGCCACCACCCGGCCTTGTCACGCGAAACGGGCGCCTCCGCGCCTTCCTGCGGGCACTGCGGGCGAGACCTCGGCGCATACCGGGCCGGGACACGGTTCTGCAGCGAACGCTGCCGAGCCCGGGCGCGCCGCGGCGCCCCGGTTGGCGCCCTCGCGGTTCGCCGCTACTCGGTGGCGCGGGCGCACCCGGGCTTCGCGATCGAACCCTGTCCGCGGTGCGGCTACCCGGAGGCCGACGGCGGGTACTGCGCGGACTGCGGGTGGTCCCTGCCGCGTCCAGGATCTCCCGGCGGCTGGCCGCTCCACCCGCCGGGATCCGTGTCCGGGCCCGCGGTCGCACGCGCAGCGGGCCGGCGGTCGCACGCGGCCTGACCACATACGGCAGGGGCCCTGCGCCTGCCGGTCGAGACCACGACGCCCCGGTTCGGTAGGCGGTCCGGGGCGTCGTGTGTCCGCTGGCGGGTGCCGCCGCGACCGCCGAGATGGCGTGAAGATCTGCCGTCCGTTTCGGGGTCGTGGAAATAGGGTCGATGCAGAGCCGGGCACGTCGCCGGCGAGCACGGGAGGATCGGACGATGAAGGACCGGAAGGCGCGGCGGGAGCACGTGGAGCTGGTCGCGATCGGGGCGCCGCTGCTCACCAGCGGACGGGCTGCGGCAATGCTCGCCGGGTCGGATCGGGACCTGTTCTACCTCGAGTTCGCGGCCGTCACCGACGACACCCGCCGCGGCAGGGTCACGGACACCGGAGTCATGCTTGATGGAGCGTTCCTGCGCCAGCTCGTCGCGTCGGCCCGGGCGTCCGGCTGGACGGAGTAGCACTCTCTAGCGACGCCGGGCTAGTGTGCTGAGCCACGCGACCAGCCGCCGAAGGGGTCGCCCTTGATCGGTGGCGCCCCTTCGGGCCACAGACTCGAGCGGTGAGGAGTCCGGCATGTTCTGCTGGGCTGCGTGAAGGTAGCGCCTCAGGTCGCTCTTGGTGACGTCGCTCACGCTGCGAAGGTGAGACTCGACCTTTCCGAGCTTCTCGGCGATCGCGTGCAGATCCTCGTGCGGGTCACGCTCCGTAAGCGCCCAGCCGCCAAAGAGATCGCGGACCAAGTCGGCGGCCAGGTAGGCCCGCTGGCGCTTGCGCCGCGTGGGTAGAAACCAGAGCCGCCGCCGGTCGTCGGTCCAGGACAGCTCGACTACGAGCCGGAGTCCCTGCGCGGCCAGTCCGTTCAGGTCAAGGAGTTGTTCGGCCGGCGATGGCAGAAACCGACGGCTGTCGCCCGGGCCGAGGAGCGTCTCGCCCTGCCTGCGCGGAGTGCCCGCGACCCTGTCGAGCTCGTCGCGGAACTCGAACGCGATCTCCACGTCACGCGCGTTGGCCGGCCCGTAGTTGGTGACCACAAGCTCGAGGTGGAGCACCCCAAACACGCTCACCTTCGCGTCCACTAGTGCCTCGCGCCGCAGGTTTCGCGTCGTCCGCGCCTCGAGCAGGAGCAGCAGCGTGAGCGTCACGGACGCCACTGTGGCCGCGGCGACGATCGCGCCGCTGTTGGCGTTGAGCGTCTTGAGCAGATCGTCCATCCGGACATGATGACGCTGGCCGCCGCCTACAGCCGGGGCTACACGTCCCCGATTGCCGATGCGGATGGGACCGGGACACTCTCTTGTACGCGGGCCGGCCGCTCTGGATGCTACCCCCACCCCCGGGGTGCTCTGAAAGCTGGCATCGCGCGGGCTTCTCTGGAGAGCGCACGACGAGGCCGGCGAGGGGCCCGACAGGCGCGGCCGCCACTGTCTGATGACCGGCCCGAGGCGCGGCACGAGCGGCTCGCCCAGGTCCGTTAGGCCCTTGCCTTAGCCTATCCGAGCGGTTAGGCTAAACGGCATGCTGGAGCAGGAGATCGCGCGGACTCGGAAGCGGCGTCGGAAGGTCGATCCGTCGCTGTCGCCGCGCGTCATCGCGTACGTTCGAGTCTCGACCGAGGAGCAGGCCGACAACGGCGGCGGCCTCGAGGCCCAGCGTTCCACCATCGCCCGAGAGATCGCCCGTCGTGGATGGGCCGACGTCGAGTGGATCGAGGACGCCGGCTACTCGGCCAAGGACCTCGACCGCCCAGGCATCCGGCGGGCACTCGCGGCGCTCGAGGCCGGCACGGCCAACGTGCTCGTGGTGGCGAAGCTGGACCGGCTGTCCCGATCGCTGCTCGACTTCGCGGCCACCATGAAGGCCGCCACCGACCAGGGATGGAACCTCGTCGCGCTGGACCTCGGGCTGGACCTCGCCACGCCCGGCGGGGAGATGATGGCCGGCGTCCTCGCCACCTTCGCGCAGTACGAGCGGCGCCTGATCGGCGAGCGCACCCGCGCCGGCATTGCGGCCAAGCGCGCGAGCGGGACCCTCCGTGGGCGGATCGGGCGACCCCTTACGATCGCCCCCGAGCTCCGTGACCGGATCCGCGCGATGCGGGCGACCGGGATGAGCTACCCGGCCGTCGCGGCCCAGCTCAACGCCGAGGGTGTCCGGACCGCCCGGGCAGGGGCTCGCTGGTATCCATCGACCGTCCAGCGGGCGATCCGGGCCGCCTGAAACCCTCAGCCTGGCCCGTCCCTCGCACGTCGGCCGGTCGGTACTCGCTGTTACCTTCTTGTACTTGCTGGTACCGAGAGCCGCCGACGCAGACGGGCACAGGTTGGCACGATCCGACACCGATCGTTGACCCCGCAATCACCTTCACGTGATGAACTGCCGTGATCGCGCGGACGGCCTGGCGGGGAGTGACGCACCCGCACATCCCTCTTCCCCGAGCATGCCGGAGCACGAGCGCGCCACCGGTGCCGTGCACCCAGGAACGACCAGCGGCGCGGTATGAGTTCGGCAGATCGGTGCAGGAGGCATGGATCTCGGCTCCGCCGCGTCGGGCGCGGAGGTGATGGACGGGTACTCGGGGACCACCGGGCTACAGACACGCCCCGCATTGCATACCTGCAAGTCCCACGGAAGCGCTCGAGGCGCGGAGGAGCGCCTACGCGCAGGAGCCCCTCCGGGTGATCCTGTCGACGCTGAACATCGGGACCGTGATGTTGCCGCCGAGCGTGGTCTCGTAATCGTATGAGCCGAGGGAAGTCACGTTCATCACCGCGACGTCGTCCTCTACGAAGTCCTCCAGCTGCGTGGCGCTGCCGACGAACAACGAGTTGTCGCCTTCGAACCAGTACCTGAGCCTCTTGGGGGCCGCATCAGCGCGGAACGTGTCCGCGCCCGTCGCCGCATCGAACTGGGTGATGCAGGCCCACACGACAAAGCCCTTGCCAAGGTAGCGGTCGGGAGCCTTGACAAGCTTCTGCCATGCTCGGTCCGAGAGCTTCGCGTAGGAGGCCGCTCTCGGCGTCGCCGTCGGTTGGGGCGGTCGCGGCCGGCGCTCCCGGGGTAAGCGAGGCAATGGTCGGCCGGAGGGCGACGAGGGCGGCCACCGTCGGCCCGAGGTCACCCCCATCGAGCAGTGCCCGCAGGCCGGCTTAGATCCCATCGATGAACGGGATCAAGCCGGCGATCGTGTAGACCGCGTCGTTCCCGTCGGCGACGAGCCAGCTGCTCTCGGCGTCGAACCACTCGCGGATGGCGTCGGAGTCACCGGCCGCGTCCAGCTCCGCGAGCCGGTCCAGGGCCGGAACGACATGGCCGAGGATCTCGGTGAACGTGAGCGGCAACACCGCGGGTGCTGCCGTAACGCGCGGCGGAGGGGCTGGTGTCGCGGTGGGGACCGGCCTGACCGTCGGAGGCGGCACATGGATCGTGGGTGCAGCCGTCGGCGCCGACGATCCGCAGGCGGCGACTAGAAAGGCAGCGCCAATGCTGAACGACGACCAAGTCGTTCGGAGCCGGAAACTCATCCCCCACCTCCCCACCAGATCAACCGCCGTGAACTGGCGGCCGTCGTCATTGTGCATCCCGGCCGCCCTCGTTGTGGACGCGGTCGCGGGTAGGGCGGCGGCGTCCGGGGCACGCGCCGGCCCGGGTCGGGGGATCCGGGAAGGCGCTCCGGACGGATCCGGGCCCGGGCCACCTGACTGGGGGAGAACAGGCTTACGGCTCAAGCTCGATCACGTCCTGCCGCGGCCCTGGGGAAGGCCGCGACACGGAGAGGATCGCGGAGCGCTGGCTCCGTGGACATAGGCCGTCGCGCCCGACATCGGCGGGCCACGCGGCGCGATTCTCCGCTAACCTCCCGATCGAGCGGCTATGCTCGGCATGTGGCCGACCTGAACACGCTCTACTACGGCGACAACCTCGACGTGCTCCGGCGGCACGTGAAGGACGAGTCGGTGGACCTCGTCTACTTGGATCCGCCGTTCAGTTCCAACGCCGACTACAACGTGTTGTTCGCCGAGCATGGCGAGAAGGCGGCCGCCCAGGTCCAAGCATTCAGCGACACGTGGGAGTGGAACACGGAGGCGCGGGCGGCCTACGAGGACGTGGTCGAGGCTGGCGGCCACGTGGCCGACACGATGCGCGCCTTCCGCACCATGATCCCGGGCTCTGACATGCTCGCCTACCTGGCGATGATGGCGCCGCGGTTAGTCGAGCTCCGTCGAGTCCTCAAGCCGACGGGCACCCTGTACCTCCACTGCGATCCGACCGCCGCCCACTACCTCAAGTTGTTGCTGGACGCGGTGTTCGGCCCTGAGCAGTTCTTGAGCGAGGTGGTCTGGAAGCGGACCGGCACGCACTCATCGGCCAAGCGGTGGGGACCCGTCCACGACACGCTCCTCATGTACGCGCGCAAGCGCGGCCAGCAGACGTGGAACCGGCCATACGTCCCGCTTGGCGAGGAGCACCGGCGCCGACACTACAGCCAGACCGACGCCCAAGGCCGGGTCTACACGCACGCAGAGCTCACCGCCCCCGGCGTCAGACACGGTCAGAGCGGTGCCACGTGGCGTGGGTTCGACGTCTCGTCGATCGGCCGGCACTGGGTCACGACCGTAGAGCGGCTGGACGACATGGCCGCGGAGGGGCGCATCTACTTCCCGAAGGACCACGGCTGGCCGCGCCTCGTGCGCTACGAGGAGGAGTCGAAGGGTCGCGCAGTAGGCGACGTCTGGGAGGACATCCCGCCGATCAACATGCAAGCCAGAGAACGGCTCGGGTACCCGACGCAGAAGCCGATGCGCCTCCTAGAGCGCGTGATCGAGGCATCCTCGAACCCAGGGGACGTCATCGTGGATCCGTTCTGTGGATGCGGCACGGCGATCGACGCCGCACAGACCCTCGGACGGCGCTGGGTCGGCATCGACATCACCCACTTGTCCATCGGCCTCATCAAGCACCGCCTGGCGGATCGCTACGGCCCCGACATCGCGAAGACCTACCGCACCATCGGCGAGCCGACCACGGTCGATGACGCACGCGTGCTGGCTAAGGAAGACCCGTTCCAGTTTCAGGCGTGGGCGCTCGGCCTCGTGGGCGCTCGGGTCGCTGGCAGCGACAAGAAGGGCGGCGACAAGGGGATTGACGGCAGGCTCTACTTCCACCTCGGGGACGGAGAGACGCGACAGATCATCCTCAGCGTCAAGGCCGGTAACCTCGTGCCGAGCTATCTCGACGCCCTGTGGGGCGTGATCGAGCGCGAGGCGGCCGAGATCGGGGCCCTCGTCAGCTTCAACGAGCCCACGAGCGGGATGCGGGCCCGGGCGGCCGAGGCCGGCTTCATCGACACGCCGTGGGGGAAGTACCCGCGCCTCCAGATGCGGACCGTCGGCGAGCTCCTGGCCGGCAAGGGCATCGAGTACCCGCATGTCACCGGGGCGAACGTCACCCACCGTCGAGCGGCGCGGGCGCGCAGCGAGCCGGAAGCGCTGGAGCTGTTCGGCCAGCCCCTGCCCACGGAGGACCCGGATGCGGGGCTGGCGTAGGCTAGGCTGCCACCGGCCGGGATAAGTCGGGGGTGAGCCACGGCGGCGACAATCGCCTTCCCCGGCTCTGCGCGTCGTGGACGCGATCTCGCCCAACCGGCGACCAGCTCGAGCGGCGGCATCCGGGGCCCTCGCTCACAGAAGGTCGCGCGCGACGCGCCTAGGCCGGCCTTATGGGTCGCTGCGGGAGGCCGCTTCGCAATCCGAGCAACCCATCGGTCGTGACACCATAGATAGTCTCAGTCATTCGCCAGGCGACGGCCCGACGTCGCAACTCCGCCTCCGATCCAAAGACGGCAATCGTAGGACGTACGTTGGTGCCTTCAGCGATCGCGGTGGTGCCGATGTCGCTCAGCTCGTCGATGTCGCCAACGTCGGCCAGCCCGTCGGCCTTGCACTCGTAGACTTCGAAGGCGGCGCCATCCACGAGCACCTCCTTCGCGTTCGACCACTGGAGCCGCGAGCGTGGATTGAAGTCCAGACGGATCTCCTGCTCGCGAAGCACAGTGCCTCGCCCTCCACTTCTCACGAGCGTATAGACGAGCCGCTCAAGGACTGCCCCGCGTCGACGCTTCCGAGCATCGAGGGGCATGGCCGTCGCGATCTTGACGCCTGCATCGACAATGCGCTCGGCGACGGGTCCGAGTTCGTCGTCCGCCCACAGGCCAGGCCCCACTAGGCCGTAGAGCGCATCCGGGTCCGGCTTGCCGTCGAAAATGATGGCGCGCGCCGCAAGCTTCACGAGCACCAGTTCGGGCTTCGAGACGATCGCCTGCACGATCGCCTTGACATCCGGATGATCAAAAGCAGCCTGTTGCGCCCTGCTGGGCCGTCGAGCCGGGCGGTACTCCATCCCCCAGCGGTCCTCAGGGACGCCGTTCGGGAGCCGTGACGGATCCCGGCCGCGACAGCAGCGGCAGCGGCGGCACGGCCACGCCCGCCATCTTCCCGAGCTGGTCCACGTATAGCCGAGCGTACGGCCACACGAGGAACACTCCCGACAGCCGAGCGAACGCAACCGCGAGATCATCAGGGACGTCCTCGTCCGAGACAAGCGTTGCGACCATCCGGACGACGCCGACCCAGATGTCGTCCTCGGCAAGAGGGACTCTGACTCGCGTGCTCACGACGATCCGGAACGAGCGCCGGTCGGCGGCAACGTCGAGTAGACGCGGCCGCGGGATGTGGGCGATGTGCGTCAGCGGGTCCGACTTGACGCGCTTCCGCCGAAAGGACGTGGCCCGATCAACCCTGATGTCGGCTAACTGGATCGGATGGACCCTAGCTGCCATGACCCCCTCGAGGCTACGTCGCCTAGGCGGCTGAGGCCAAACCTACCCTCGTGCGCACGCGCGGCTCGCTCGCCGTCGCAGCCGCGCCACCTCGGCCGGCAGTGGTGGTCACGTGGTAGCTAACCGCGCTCGGAGGGAACAGGTCGGCAATAGCGTCCGGAAACGCATCGAGCCACCGGACGCGGGCGTCACGGTCAAGTCCGGGACTCCGCACTGTTTCCGCTAGGAAGCGAATGGCAGCTGCAACCTCACCGGAGACCGTGACGAATGCACCAATTCGGCTCAACTCGGCCAATCGGTCGTCCCAGTACCCGTGTAGGTTGTTGACATAGGCGGCGTCAACACCGGAGGCGAGCACCTGGCGCGCCAGGAGGTCGAGATCCGCGCGTGCCTGCGCGAGCGCCTCAGCGCGAGTGGGAAGTGTCATGGACGGTCGGTTCTGCTCCTGCGGGCCTTGCCATCGCTAGGGATACGGTGATCCGCCGCAGCGTTCCATCCTACGATGGTCCTCCCCCGGCTCTCTCGGCTCAAGAGGGACGTTGCGCATCTTACAGTGCGCCGACAAGTGCGAAACGGAGTGTTGCACAGTTTCGGCCGCCGCGCGCTAGCGGTGCAGGCCACTGGCGATCCGGTGTAGCTCCGGGCGATGCTGGCCGCGAGCAGGCGGACCTCGGACCCATCGGCGCCGCAGCGGCAGAGTGCTGGCGAGAGCGTCGGGTACGGCCTCGCTTCCGAGGCTAGCGAGGACCGGGCGCCGTCGAGCGCTCGCGGCTGACGCGCACGTCGTGCGTGACGGTGTTGAACGGCCCGCACGGCCAGGCGGTCCCGTACCTTGGCGAATGGGGTTCAGTCGCCCTTCGGCCGGACGGTGACGAGCTTGCCCGTTGCGATCGCGCCCTTCCAGAGCTCGACGATCTCGGCATCGCGCTGCCGCGCGGCCAGGCTTCCGATCGCGAACAGGCGCAGGACGATGCGCACGACGATCCCGGCCGCGCGCCGGAGGTCAGCCTCGCTGGGGCCCTCAATCGTGGCGGCGTACACGGACGACGGATACCCGCCCCTGTCCTCGCGGCCAACTCGGCCGACCACGGACCGCACGAAGGCGAGCTGCTGGGGCGGGGTTCCGATCGCGAGCGGAAACAGCCAGTCGTTCAGCGAATCGATCGCCTTCGCCATCGCCTTGCGGTCGGTATCGAACACCCCGCTGGCTGCGAGCCTTTGGAGCTCCCGGCTGACCTGTCCCGGCGACTGCAGCTCACGCGAACTGTCGTGGCGAAGCCGCGGGACCGTGCGGTCGAGCGTCGCGTCGAGGGCGTATGCGAGCGCGTCGCACGCGGCCAGGCGGCCCCCGGCCGCTCGCTGTTCGTCGTATCGCCGTAGCCAGAGTCCAACGGCCTCGACCTCGATGATGTCGGCGACCGCTGACGCCACGCCGACGACGGGCCGCGAGCCGGGCATCGGGACCCGCTCGCTGAGCATGTGCGCCGCCGCGATCGCTCGCTCGAGCTCAGCATGGTCAATCGCCTGGCCGCCGTGAACGAAGCCGTTTCGTGCTGAGTGCATGACGCGAAGGTCCTGAAGCACCTGAGGGTCGAACGGCGGATCCGCGGCGGCCTTCGCTTCGTCGAGGAGCTCCGGGAACCCCGGTTCCCGGCTGCCACGTTTGACGACGGTCCCCGGGGGATGCGGACGCGCCTGCAGGACGCCGACAGCGAGACCGAGCAGGGCCTCACAGGCGGCATGTGCCGCCATGTGGCCGAGAGCGTTGAGCTCCGGTACGTCAATCGAGGCGTGCTCCTCGGCGGCGACGATCAACGCGACCGCAGCGACCCAGCGCTCGACGCGGCGCCGCTCGAGCGCAGTCATCGCCGTCATGTCCCCAGCAGCCTCTCGCGGTGGCGCCCGAGCCAAGGGTTGAGCTGGTCGAGGATCGCGAGCGCCTCCTCCCGGCTGAACGTGTCGTGGCCGACCTCGTCGCGGCCGACCGTGCTCGACAGCACCAGCCCGTCTCGCGTGTAGCTCAGGGTCACGTGGCGCCCCCCACCGAACTTGTCGTGCAGGTGGAGGATCTCGTTGCGGAACTGGTTCAGGCGTTGACAGAGCTGGGTCAGCGCCCTAGGTGACATTGGGCAATCGGCCCGGGCAACCGGGTCGCTGCGGACGTCGCCTCTGCCGTTGACGAGCCGGACGGCGTTCGCAAGGGCCACGGTGACCGCCACGAACCCGAGCTGCGTCTCGATGAAGCCGCCCGGCGTCTCGAGCATCCTTCGCGCAGCGTGGCTCCACTGGAGCGCCTGATCGGCCCAGGCCAGGCGACGGGCGTCAACTGGGTCGCGTTCAGCAGTCACAGCATGCATGTAGGCTCTCGCCGGCCCTCGCGTCCCCGTCGCGGGCGTCCCATCCGATCGCGCCCGACTCAGTCGGGGTGTCTCTCAACCCGGCCCTCCGCTCGGTGTTCTTCGGGCGGACCAAGCTCGGCGAGGAGGTCGGCGCGGACCTGTACCCGGCCCTCCGCGACATCCCAGGGCTCGCCGGCCTGTACCGCACCACGACGGGGCGACACAGGGGCGACATCCTAGCCGGGCACGGGAGGCAGTCCCAGATCGAGCCGAACAAGGTTGGCGAGCTCATGGGACCTCAGGTTCGCCTTGTACGCCCTCGTATCGAAGCGCCTCCACTCTGCCCATGTCTTGGCAGCGGCGCACGACCGTTCATTCGCCTCCTGGGCGGCAACCGATCGGATAAGGGCCTTTGCGTCGGCCGCGGTGTCGGTTGGCCATGAGATCGCCTGCAGCGCGACCAGCTCTGATCGCAGGGTCGTTGCGAGCTTCGCACAGTACTGGCGCCATGCCTTGAGCGAGGTCTTGTTCTTGTACTGCTTCCAAAGCGTGGTGAACGCCTTGTTGGTTGGGCCGACTGCCGCGAGGTACCCATCGGCGGCGACACTCCGGATCTCATCCTGAGAGGGCGTCGGCGAGGCCTCGGGGCTTGCCGTTGGGCTCCCCGCACTAGCCGCAGGCAGCGGCGAAGCCTCCGTTGGCGTGGCGCCGTCAAGAGCTGACGCCTGCGCCGCGCTCGGGGTTGGCGCATCGGTTGCGGCGCATCCGGCCAAAGCGATTGCCAGCATGACTGCGACGAGTTGCCACATCCCCACCTCCCTGAGCCATCCGATCCGCGTGACTCGGCCGCTCTGACCGTCGGCTCTCAGCGGTTGTCCCGACAAGGGCAAAAGGTCCTGTCGGTGACACCTTGCGCGGCTCCGGGACGTCGGATCTGCTCGACTGCACGAGGGGCCCCTTGTCTCTCGGTGCCATCCTTCCGGCCGCCGTCGGCCCGTAGCCGACACCGGTCGAAATGGCCCGCGCTTGACATCAAGTGCACGCGCCACGTGATCCAGAGCTCGGCGAGGAGCTCGGCGCGGACCTGCACCCGGCCCTCCGCGACATCCCAGGGCTCGCCGGCCTGTACCGCACCACGACGGGGCGACAGGAACCCGACTACCTCCAGGGCTGACGGCGACCACGCAGGATCACCGCGGCGAGAACGAGTCCGAGGAGCGCGACCAGCCCGGCCGGCACGTACGACCATGCCGGCGGTGATCCTCCCAGGGAGAGCGGGACCAGCGCGAGTGCCGCGAAGCCGAACGCCAAGACGACCGCGATGGCTGCGAGCCAACGGAACGCCCTCATATCCGCTGCCTACCCCACCAGCGCCCGAGACGCGCCACGAGACCGGGACCCGCCGGAGGGTAGCGACGCGCCCACTCGGCCGCCTGCTCCGGTGACGCATCGTCGCCCGGCCGCGCCGGGGGAGGATCGACCATCCCCGCATCCCTCCGGGCCCGAGCCCGAGCGTCCCGCCGGGCCCACGCCGCGCCGATCGCCGCGCCGCCCATCATCCCCAGGACCGCGCCGACTTGCGCCCACTCGTCAGGATCCACGACGCCACCGCCGACGCAGCACCCCGGCTAGGACGATGCCCAGCGCCACAAGGAGCCCGGCGCCAGCCGGCCCGGAGCCTACGCGCTCCCACCCTACCCCAAACAGGCCCGGCCATAGCCACAGCGCCACGACC
>JBFMAT010000051.1:0-30645 GCA_040755495.1 Chloroflexota bacterium | reverse complement strand
GGCTTCGGGCTCGGCTTCGGGCTCGGCTTCGGGCACGGCGTCGGGCTCGTCGCCGGCCCACGGCGCCTGCGCGTCGGCGGCCATGGCGGGATCGAGCGGCTCGTCTGACTGGGGATGCATCGCGACCTCCCTGGTGGCCGGCGGGGACGGCGGTCCGTCCGGGGCCGGGGTATGCGGCGGTGGGTGTGCGGTCCGCTGTGGGATCAGTTTGGCGTGCCGATGCCCGGTGTCACGAGCATCGCCGCCACCAGCCCTGCCACGACGAGCAGGGCCACGGCGATCATCACGTAGCGGGCCGCGCGGGCTCCGGGCACGGCATCCTCCTAGCGGTAGTTCTCGAACTGGAGCGGCACCGCCTCGTCAAGCGCCCGAAGCCGGGCGATGACGCGTTGCAGCTCGTCCTTGCTCTTGGCGGCGACGCGGATGGCGTCTCCCTGGACTCTGGGCTGGACCTTGGGGAACTCGTCCCGGATGAGCTTCACCAGCTTGCGGGCCAAATCGTCCGGCAGCCCGCGGCGCAGCCCGATGACCTGGCGCACCTTGTTGCCGCCCGCCGGTTCCACGGTCCCCCAGTCGAAGATCTTGAGCGACAGGTTCCGGCGCACGGCCTTGCTCTCGATCAGGTCGCGGATCGCGCGGGCCCGGAAGTCGTCGTCGGTCACCAGGACCAGCTGCGTCTTCTCCTGCGTGAGGTCCACGTGCGCGCCCTTGAAGTCGTAGCGCTGGATGACCTCGCGCCGAACCTGGTCGAGCGCGTTGCGGAGCTCCTGCTCGTCGAAGTCCGAGACGACGTCGAACGTGACCTCGCCCGCCATCCCTGCTCCTTCCGTCAGCCCGCGACCGGATCGCGGGTCACCGTCCACAGCCGCAGGCGCACGATACGCCCATCCCCGTCGACCTCGGCGGCGAGGAAGCCCGCCTGACGGACCTTCGACTCGTCCGTCCGGCGCGTCCAGCTGGCATGCCACGCGGCGAGGACCGTGTCGCCCGAGACCCAGTGGCGCTCGACCGCCAGTTCGTAGTGGCGCTCGGCCTCCGCCGCCTCCAGCAAGTATGCCCGGAGCGCATTGTGTCCGGCCAGCGGGGCGGTGAACGGGTCGAGCGAGAGCTGGGCGTCCTCCGCGAACAGCCCGCTGAACGCGTCGCCGTCATGGCGCATCCGGGCCTCGACGAGCGCGCCGAGCAGGTCGTGGGCGGCTGCGTGGGTGACGGTCATCGGCCCTCCAGGCGTTCCAGCAGAAGCTCGCCGATGCGGTACGAACGCCCGCCGCCCATCACCAGCACCGCGTCGCCGGGACGGACCTCGCCGGCCAGCCAGGCCGCCGTCGCCTCCACCGAGCCCGGTGCCGCGCACGGGATCCCGGGCGAGCGCGCCGCCACGGCCAGCGCCAGGCCGGCCGCCGAGGCGACCGTGGTGTCCGGGTCGCGGCCGGCCCAGATGTCGGCGATGGCGACGGCGTCCGCGGCCGACAGGGCCTCGGCGAACTGGTCCAGCAGCGCCGCCGTCCGATGGAACGTGAGTGGCTCGTACACGGCCCACACGCGGCGGCCCGGCTCGCGCTGGCGGACGGCGGCGAGCGTCTCGCGGATCGCCGTGGGATGGTGGCCGTAGTCGTCGTACACCACGACGCCGCCCTCCTCGCCCTTGCGCTCCAGGCGGCGACCGACCCCCGCGAACCCGGCCAGGCCCGCCGCGATCGCGGGCGCCCCGATCCCGACCGCGGCCGCCGCGCCGGCGACGCCGAGCGCGTTGGCGGCGTTGTGACGCCCGGCCGTGGCCAGGCGGATGGGCAGCGGGCCGGCCAGCGGGTCGAGGCCCGCGATCTCGAGCACCGTGGCGTCCGGCCGGGCGGCCGTGATCCGGCCCAGCAGCGCGGCGGCGGGCCCGGCCGCCGTCCGGAACCGCTCCGCGATCCCGCGTGCGTACCCGCCCGCGCGCTGCGGCGCGACGTCCGCGAGCGCGGTGGCCACCAGGCGCCCGGGCCAGTCCGCCAGTCGCGCGACGAGCTCGGCGACCCCCTCGTCGGCGACGTTGGCGACCAGGACGGGCGACCTGCCGCCCGGCCCGCGCGCCGCCCCGGCCCGCCGGATCCACGCCTCGAACGCCGCCAGGACGGCCGCCCGGTCCGCGAACACGTCGGGGTGATCCCACTCTGCGGAGGTCAGCACGATCACGGCCGGGTGATAGGGGTCGAAGTTGCCGGCGTACTCGTCCGCCTCCACGACGAACGGCGCTCCGGCGCCCCGGCGCGCGGTCGCGGGCAGCCCGATCCCCGTGAGCCCCGGCGGCAGGAGCGCGCCGACGAAGGCGCCGGGGTCCGCTCCGGCGGCCGCCAGGACGTGCACCAGCCAGCCCGAGGTCGTGCTCTTGCCGTGGGTCCCGGCGACGGCAACCAGCGTCCGCCCGGCCGCGGCATCCGCCACGAGCTGCTGCCATGGCTCGAGCGGGATCCCCGCCGCCCGCGCCGCCGCGAGCTCCGCGTGGTCGGGGTCGATCGCCGTCAGCGCCTTGGTCACGGCGAGCCGGGTGGGCGGCGGCTCCCGGCGCACGTGCGCGGCATCGTGCGCCGGGGCGACCGCGATGCCCGCGGCGTCGAGCGCCGGCGAGTACTGGCTGGGTCCGCCGGGGTCGCAGCCGTCCACCGCGGCGCCGGCCCACGACGCGAGCAGCCCCGCGGCCGAGGCCCCGGCACCCGCGGCGCCGACGACGTGGATCCGCTCGTCGCGGCGGATCGGCCGGGCGGGCCTTGCGGGCGCGAGACCGGCGCCCACGACCGCCGCGCCGCGGACCGTCACCCCGGCGCCCCGGCGGCACCGCCTGGCGGACGCGCATGGCCCGTGGTCGCCGCTCGTTCCAGCAGCAGCTCGAGCGCCGCACGCGCGCTGTCGCGCTTGTTGGCCGACCGGTCGCCGGGCCACAGGAACCGCCGGACCGTCGTGGGTCCACCGCCCGCCACCGCCACGTAGACGAGGCCGACGGGCTTGGCCTCGCTGCCGCCGTCCGGGCCCGCGACGCCCGTCACCGCCACCGCGAGGTCCGTCCCCAGGCGTGCCCGGACGCCCTCGGCCATCGCGACCGCCACCTGGGCGGAGACGGCCCCGTGCGCGGCCAGGACCGCGGCCGGGACGTCGAGCAGGGACCGCTTGACCTCGTCGGCGTAGGCGACGATCCCGCCGCGCAGGCACGCGGACGAGCCCGGGACCTCGGTCAGCAGGTGGGCCACGAGGCCGCCGGTGCACGACTCGGCCGTGGCCACCGAGAGGCCCCGCGCGATGCACGCGGCCTGGAGGCGCGCGGCCAGCTCGACCAGCGGGTCGCCGGCCACGGTCAGGTTCGGTTGGTCTTCACGGGATCGGCCGGTGGCTCGAACAGCCACGTCTCCGGGTTGCCCTTGTCGGACAGGCGCCCGAGGTTCGTCCCGTTGAGCGTGAAGTACGTGGCGCTGGACTTGCCGGTCCGGACCTCGATCGAGTGCTTGGCCGTGAAGGTCAGCACCTTGCCCGGCTGGTAGACCGTGCCGGCCGTGCCGGTCACGGTGGACACCTTGCCGTCCACCCAGACCTTGAGCCAGGCCCGCGCGCCCTTGACCGTGATCACGAGGTTGACGCCCTGGTACTTGATCGACACGTTGCGGGTCAGGGTGACCGCCTTGCCCTCCGTGGACGTGGCGGTCACGACGATCTCCCAGCGCCCGGCGGACAGGTCCAGCGGCGTCTCGAACGACCCGTCGTCGGCCACGTTGACGGTGACCGGCCCGATCACCGGCCCCGCGGGCGACGCCGACGGCGCGGGCGACGGCGCGGCCACCGGCTGGCCGTCCGCGGGACCCGTCCAGTTCGCGGACACGGACACGGTCTTCGCGTTGGTCGTGCTGCCCTTGACCGGGATGGCGCCGTTCTCGAACTGGGCGCCCTCGGCCGGCGAGTCCACGGTGAGCGTCGGCGCCTCGATCACCAGGAACGGCACCGTGATGAACACCCGCGCGGGCGTCTCGGCGGTCTTGCCGGTGTCGGGGTCGAGGGCCGTGATGTCGAACTGGTTGCGGCCCCGCCGCAGCTCGACCTCCGCGGTCCACCGGCCCTCGGCATCCGCGGACACGCGGTACGGCTGGTCCCGGCCGGGCACCGTGATCGTGATCGTGGCGCCCGGGATCGAGGTGCCGCGCAGGGTGTAGCTGGTCGTGTCCTCGGCGACGTCGATGACGGCCTGGGCGGGGTTGGTCACCGCGAGCGTGGGCGGTTTCGCGAAGCGGACGAGCTGGATCCCGATGTACACGGCGAACACGCCGATCAGGACCGTGAGCAGCGCCGCGACGATGATCACCGGCGAGAACGTGAGGCCCTGCCGGGGGGCGGCCAGCGGCTTGGGCACCGCCAGCACGGGCTCGGCCGGGATCGCCGCGTCGCCACGCTCGCGCTTCCACTGGCGGATGACGTCCTCGGGGTCCAGCCCGAGGTACAGCGCGTAGTTGCGCAGGAACCCCTTCGTGTACACGGCACCGGGCAGCTCGCGGTACTCGCCCCGCTCCAGCGCGGCGAGGTACCGGGCGCGGATCTTCGTGTCGCGCTCGGCGCGGTAGAGGTCCACGCCCTTGCGCTCGCGAGCGGCGAGCAGCCGCTCCGGGAGATCGGGCTCCTGCTCGGCGAAGCTGCGGCCCGCTTCGCGGGAATCGGCGCGCCCGTCCACGCGGGCCCGTCGGATCTCGTCTCGCGCCGTCATGCCTCGTCCTCGTCGTCCATCGACCCCGGTCCGTCGTCGCGGCGCAGGACCACCCGGGCATTCGAACCGTCGAACGCGCCGACGTAGCCTCGCGCCTCGAGCTGGTCGATGATCCGGGCCGCCCTCGCGTAGCCGATCCGCAGGCGCCGCTGGAGCAGCGACGCCGAGGCACGATCGTACTCCCGGATCACCGAAACGGCATCCGGCAGCAGGCGGTCGGCGTCCTCGTCGGTCAGGTCGTCCACCGTGCCCGTCGAATCGTCATCGGACTCGACGATCGAGAGGTCGTACCGCGGGTCCTCGATCTGGTCGCGCCAGTGCTGGGTGACCCGGCCGATCTCGGGGTCGGACACGAACACGCCCTGCAGCCGCATGGGCCGCGGCAGGTCCGACGGCTGGTAGAGCATGTCGCCGCGGCCGATCAGGTCCTCGGCGCCGGGCGCGTCGAGGATGGTCCGCGAATCGATCTGGGAGGCCATCGCGAACGCGATCCGGCTGGGGAAGTTGGCCTTGATCAGGCCGGTGACCACGTTGACCGAGGGGCGCTGCGTGGCGAGCACCATGTGGATGCCTGTCGCGCGCGCCTTCTGGGCCAGGCGGACGATCGGGTCCTCGACGTTCTTGCCCTCGCGCATCATCAGGTCCGCGAGCTCGTCCACGACGATCACGATGTAGGGCAGCCGGTCCGCGGGGTCCACCCGGGTCTCGTTGAACGCCTTGATGTTCCGGGCCGTGGCGCCGGCGAACCGGCGGTAGCGGGCCTCCATCTCGTTGACCGCCCACTTGAGGGCCGCCTTCGCGCGCTCGGGCTCGGTGATCACCGGGACCAGGAGGTGGGGCAGGCCGTTGTAGCCGGCGAGCTCCACCCGCTTGAGGTCCATGAGGATCATCCGGGTATCGTCCGGCGTGGCGTTGCACAGCAGGCTCGTGATCAGCGCGTTGACCATCACGCTCTTGCCGGAGCCGGTGGCGCCCGCGATCAGCAGGTGCGGCATCCGCGCCAGGTCGACGGCCATCGCCTTGCCGGCCACGTCGCGGCCCAGGGCGAACGTCAGCCGCGAGCCCGAGCCCGCGAAGTCCACCTCGTCGAGGATCCGCCGCAGCGCGACGACGTTGAACTCCTTGTTGGGGATCTCGATGCCCACGGCGCTCTTGCCCGGGATGGGTGCCTCGATCCGGATCGTGCGCGCGGCGAGGGCCATCGCCAGGTCGTCCGACAGCGCCTCGATCCGGCTGACCTTGATGTGCGGGGCGGGCTGCACCTCGTACTGGGTCACGACCGGGCCGGCGTTCCGGGCCACGATCCGGGCGTCGATGTCGAAGCTGGCCAGCTTCTCGACGATCCGTGCCTCGTTCCAGGCGTGGACCGCGTCCTGGTTGGCGCCCGCCGCCGGCGTCGGCGTCTCGCCGGCGTCCAGCAGGTCGTGCCCCGGCAGCATCCACTCGACCTGGAGGCGCGTCGGGGGCGAGTCGGCGGCGTCCGTGACGTCGTCGGGGTCCCGGACCAGCGTCCGTGCCGCCGCGGGCGACGGCCGGAGCGCGGCCGCCGCGGCCTCCTCCATCGCGCCCGGCGTGCGGAGCGGGGCGATCGTCGCCGACGTCGGCGCCGGCGACTGGATCCCGAACGGCACCCCGTCGTCGCCGGGCTCGCGCCCCCACACGCCCACCTGGCCCGGCGAGTCGGACGCGGAGATCCGTCCCGCGCGGCCCCGCCGGCCGCCCTCGGCCATGACCGGCGCCGCGGGGGCTGCCTTGGAGCCGTTGCCGCGGCCGGTGCCGTTGACCGTCCCGGGGCCGTTCGCCCGGGCCGTCCGATCCTGGAGCGACGCGGACGCCGCGCGACCGGCGTGGACGATCGGGCCGAGCATGGCCCGAAGCGGCATGTCGAGCGCGATCAGCAGCCCGGCCAGGAACAGCGCCAGCAGGATCACGAATGCCCCGGGCGTCGTGAGCGCGGGCTCGAGCACGCCGGCCAGGGCCCGGCCGATCCGTCCGCCGGTGAACGGGCCGGAGAACGCGACGACCTGGATCATGCCGAGGAACCCCGCGTACGCGGCGGCCATGCCCAGCAGGGTCCTGCCCCACGGCGCCCCGCGCTCCTTGCCCGGGCCCCACTCCACGTACCACCCCGCGACCAGGAGCACGACCGGGAGGAGGAACCTGCCGGCCCCGAAGAACGGGACCACGAGGTCGCGCACGGCGTCGGTGAGCTTCCCCTGGCCCTGCAGCGCGATCGCGATAAGCAGCACCGCGCCGAGCACGAGCAGCGCCAGGCCGACCAGCGACCGCACGACGGCCGGCGACAGCCCGAGGCGCGGCAACGGCAGGCCCCGGCTGCGGTGCGCGCCGGACCGGGTGCGGCGGGTGGTCGTCGAGCGCGTCGTGCGCCGGCGCGTCGCCACGCTAGACCTCCACCACGACCGGGAAGACCATCGGCCGCCGCTTCGTCTGCTCGTACAGGAAGCGCGACACGCCGTCCTTGACCTGCTCCTTGAGCAGCGCGACCTCCGAGATCCGGTCGCCGGGCTGCTGGAGCGCGTCCACGATCCGCCGGGCGGCCTCGTCCAGGATCCGGTTCTCCTCCGTGCCATGGACGAAGCCGCGGGTGATGATCTCCGGCCGCCCCACGACCCGCCCCGTCTGCTTGTCCACCTGGACCACGACCATGAACATCCCGTCGTTGGCCAGCGCGCGCCGGTCGCGGAGCACGACGTCGCCCACCTCGCCGACCGACAGGCCGTCCACGAACACGTACCCCGCGGACACCGGCTGGCCCCGGCGGGCGCTGCCGTCGGCGAAGATCTCGATCGGGGTGCCGTTCTCGATGATGAACACGTTGTCGGGCTTCACCCCGGTCTCGATGGCCAGGCGGCCGTGCTGGACCTGCATCCGGAACTCGCCGTGCATCGGGATGAAGTAGGCCGGCTTGGTGAGCCCGAGCATCAGCTTGAGCTCCTCCTGGCTTGCGTGCCCGGACACGTGCGCGCGCTTGATCGTGTGGTAGTACACGTTCGCACCCGCCTTGAACAGGTTGTCAATGGTGCGGGCGACGTATTCCTCGTTGCCGGGGATGGGGCTGGCGGACACGATGACCGTGTCCCCGGGCTGGATCTCCACGAACCGGTGATCGCGGTTGGCCATCCGCGCCAGGCCCGACATCGGCTCTCCCTGGGCACCGGTGGTGGCGATCACGACGCGGTCCGCCGGCACGTCGCCGATCCGGTCCTTGGGCAGGAACTGCGACGGCTCGAACACGAGGTAGCCGAGGTCCGATGCGATCCGGGTGTTCTGCTCCATCGAGCGCCCGATCACGGCCACCTGGCGGTTGAACGTCTTGGCGGCGTCGAACACCTGCTGGATGCGGGCGATGTTGGAGGCGAAGGTGGCCACGATCACCCGCCCGTCCAGGCCCTCCATGATCTCGCGGAACGCCTCGCCGACCGTGCGCTCGGACGGCGTGTAGCCAGGGTTCTCGGCGCGGGTGGAGTCCGAGAGGAGCGCGATCACGCCCTCCTGCCCCAGCTTGGCGATGGTCGCGAAGTCGGAGTGCTTGCCGTCCACCGGCGTGTGGTCGAACTTGAAGTCGCCGGTGTGGACGACGATCCCCACGGGGGTGCGCAGGGCGATTCCCATCGCGTCCGGGATCGAGTGGCTGACCCGGAACGGGATGACGTCGAACGGCCCGATGGTCAGCTCGTCGCCCGGGTCGAGGGCCAGCAGGGGGTTGGCGTGGAGCTTGTGCTCCTTGATCTTGTTGCCCAGCAGGCCGCGCGCCAGCGTGCTCGCGTACACGGGCACGCCGGGGAACTCGGGCAGGACGTAGGGCAGCCCGCCCACGTGGTCCTCGTGGGCGTGGGTGATCAGGAACGCCCGGACCTTCGACCGGTTCTCCTTGAGGTAGGTCACGTCGGGCACGACGAGGTCGATGCCGAACATCTCCTCGTCGGGGAACATCAGCCCGCAGTCGATGACGACGATGTCGTCGCCGTACTCGAAGACGTAGCAGTTCTTGCCGATCTCCCCCACCCCGCCGAGCGGGATGATGCGGAGGGGCGTGTGTTCGTCGGCCATCGGGGTCAGTCCGTCCTGCTGGTCAGAAGAGGGTCAGCTGGGACGCGTCGTCGGCCGCGGGGTCGGCGGCCGCATCGAGCGCGGGGGCGGTGTGGGCCGGCGCGAGGTCGGGCGCCGACCGGGCGTCATGGGCGGGTGCGGCGGGAGCGGCGCGTGCGACCGGTGCGGCCACCGAGCCGGTCCCGGGTGCGATCGCCGGCGGCGGCGCCTCGGTCGCCGGCGGCGGATCGGCCGCCGCTCCAGGCGCCGGTCCCGCCGCATGGGCCGCCCGGAGCTCGCGGGAGCGCAGCAGCGTGGCCGGGACGAGCGCGACGTCCTCGAGGCTCTCGCGCTCCAGCGCGGGTGTCCGCAGCGCGGCTGCCGGGTGGTACATCGCGAACACCAGCGCGTCGCGGGCGCCGGTGGACGGGTCCGCGGGGTGGGCGGTGCCGTGGACCTGGCCGATGCGGGCGCCGGGCAGGAACGTGCCCATGGAGTGCCGGCCGAGGGTCACGACGACCGCCGGGTCGAGCACCTCGAGCTGCCGGCGCAGGTAGGGCGCGCAGGCGGCGATCTCGTCGGGCTCGGGGTCGCGGTTGTCGGGCGGACGGCACTTCACGACGTTGGTGATGAACACGTCGTCGCGCCGCCAGCCGATGCTCGCCAGGAGCCGCACGAGCAGTCCGCCGGCCCGGCCAACGAACGGGCGGCCCTCGCGGTCCTCGTTGAAGCCCGGGCCCTCGCCGACGAATACGACCTCCGTGTCCGGGTCGCCCTCGCCCGGGACGGCACGCGTGCGGCCCTCGCCCAGGCGGCAGCGCGTGCAGGCCCGGACCTCGCTCGCGATCGCCTCGAGCGCCGCCTGGCGCTCGCCGCGGGTCACGCCGGTCGTCCCCCGGACGCTCCCACCGGTCGCCGCTCGCTCGCCTTGCGGACCCAGCCGCGCCGTGCCAGGACCTCCGCCAGCTCCACGGCGTTGGAGGCCGCGCCCTTGCGCAGGTTGTCGCTCACGACCCAGAACGCCAGGCCGCGGTTGCCCTCGATCGACGGGTCCTGCCGCACGCGGCCCACGAACACGTCGTCGGAGCCGGCGGCCTCGGTGGCCAGCGGGTAGACGTTGCGGGCCGGGTCGTCCTGGACGACGACGCCCGGGACCGCGGCGAACAGCGCGCGGGCCTCGGCGGGCGTGATCGGGTCGCGCGTCTCGACGTGGACCGCCTCGGAGTGGCTGACGAACACCGGGACCCGGACGGCCGTGCACGACACCCGCAGGTCCGGCAGGTGCAGGATCTTGCGGCTCTCGGTGACGACCTTCCACTCCTCCTTCGTGTAGCCGTTGTCGAGGAAGGTGTCGATGTGCGGCAGCGCGTTGAACCCGATGGGGTGCGGGTACACGCTGGCGACCTTGGGGCGCCCCTCGGCATGGGCCCTCACCTGCTCCTCGAGCTCGACGATCGCCTTGTGGCCGGTGCCGGCCACGGCCTGGTACGTGTCGACGACGACCCGCTCCAGCCCCACGGCGTCGCGCAGCGCCATGAGCGGCGGCACCAGCTGCATCGTGGAGCAGTTGGGGTTGGCGATGATGCCCTCGTGCCACTCGAGGTCGTCCGGGTTGACCTGGGACACGACCAGCGGCACCGACGGGTCCATGCGCCAGGCGCTGGAGTTGTCGATCACCGCGGCGCCCCGGGCGGCCGCCTCCGGCGCGAGCACCCGCGAGGTGCTGCCGCCCGCACTGAACAGCGCGATGTCCACGCCCTCGAACGCGTCCGGCGTCGCGAGGCCCACCTCGTGCGGCACCCCGCCCACGGTCACGGTCTTGCCGGCCGAGCGCTCCGAGGCGAGGAGCCGCAGCTCCCGCATCGGGAAGCCGTGCTCGAGGAGCACCGCGGTCATCGTCCGTCCGACGGCACCGGTGGCGCCGACGACGGCGACGACGAGGGGTTCAGGGCTGGTTCCGGGCATGGTCCGACCTTGTGCTAGGAGGTTGTCGGGCACCGGCGGAGTATAGCAGCGGGGCACCGCCGCTCCCTCCGGGCCGGGTGCCCGGACGGGGGTCCGTCACGCCTTGGCCGCCGGGCCCGGCGTGCCCTCGTGGAGCGCGTCGAGCTCCGCCGCGAGGCCGGTGCAGACCTCCACGGCGATGTCCACGAACGCCCTGGACGCCGGGCTCCGGTAGCGGTCGCGGTGCCAGATCAGCGCCACGCGGCGAGGCGCCAGGTCCGTGGGGATGACGACGATCGCGGGGTCCGACGGGTCGACGGCCAGGAATGGCACCAGCGCGGACCCGAGCCCGGCGCCCGCCATCGCCTGGACGGTCCCGTTGTCCTCGGACCGGAACACGAAGTTCGCCTCCAGCCCGTTGGCCCGCAGGTGGTCCTCCAGCCAGCGGGTGCTGCGGCAGGACCGGAACCCGATCAGCCGCTGGGCGCCGATGAGCTCCAGCGGCGGCGGCCCCTGCGTCGCGGCCAGTGCGGATCCCGCGGCCGTGACCAGGACGAACGGGTCGCGCACCAGCTCGACGGCCTCGAACGGGCCGGGCGGCAGCGGCAGCGCACCGAACGTGAGGTCCAGGCGTCCCGGCTCCACCTGCTCGAGGAGGCCCTCGTCGCTGGCCGCCTCGGACAGCTGGACGTCCACGCCCGGCCAGGCGTGCGAGAAGCGGGCGATGATCGCCGGCAGGATCCGCGTGCCCACGCTCTGGTAGACCCCGACCCGCAGCGTCCCGGTCTCGCCGGCCGCGTATGCGAGCAGGTCGGCGCGCGCCGCCTGGAGGCGGTCCGTGATCGTGACCACGTGGCGCAGGAGCAGCGAGCCGGCCTCGGTGAGCTCCACCGTGCGCCGGCCCCGGGACCGGTCGAACAGGCGGACCCCCAGCGCGGCCTCGAGGCCCATCACGTGCTGGCTGATCGCGGACTGCGTGTAGTCCAGGGCGTCGGCGGCCGCGTGGAACGAGCCCTCCTCCACGACGGCGCGGAAGCTCAGCAGCTGGCGCAGGCTGAGGTCCGAGAGCGCGTCCGGGAGCATCGGACGGGTCGGGGGCGCCTCGGTCGAATAATCAGTTGTCATGATCATTCATGACACCACATCCGATTGCTGTTATCAACCCTTGGGCGCAGGATGGAGCCATGGAACTGCTGATCCCGCTCCTGCTGATGGCCATCCTCGGCGTCCTGGCCCAGGCAGTGGGGATCGACTCGCGGGACGCCGACCCACGCCACCACCGCCCCTCCTGGTAGCCAGCGCGGAGCCCCTAAGCGATCATCCAACGCGCAACCCCCGGGCGATCATCCAGCGCGCAACCCCCGGGCGGTCATCCAGCGCGCGACCCCCGGGCGTGACCGGGGGATCCTGACTCCCCGGCGAGACGGGCTGGACTGCCAGTCCACGGGACCTCGTGCGCGCCGCCGCTCCCGGGACTGCGAGTCCAGTGTCGGCCACCGCACCGGCCCGCGAACCTCCGTGGACTGCCCGACCCGGGACCGCCAGTCCAGCACCCGACGCCCGACCCCTGGTTCCGTGGACCACCAGTCCCGGTCCCCCCGCCGGCGCGATCGGCGGCGCCAGACCCGGTGCCCCGCCGGCGCGATCGGCGGCGCCCCCCTCCCACCGCGATCGCCGGACTCCCGCGCGCCCAGCCCGCGGCCCCGAACGAGCGACACCCCCGGGAGCCCTGCTCCCGGGGGTGTCATGGGTGCTCTGGCTACTTCGCGAGGTGGCGCTGCATCGCCGCCTTGCGCGACAGGTTGACGCGGCCCTGGCGGTCGATCTCGGTGACCACCACCATCACCTCGTCGCCGACGGACACGACGTCCTCGACGCTGGGCACGTGGTAGTCGGCGAGCTCGCCGATCCGGACGAGGCCTTCCTTGCCCGGCAGGATCTCGACGAACGCGCCGAAGGTCATCAGCCGGGTGACCTTGCCGAGGTACAGGGCACCGACCTCGACCTCGCGCGTCAGGCTCTCGATCCACTGGATCGCCTTGCGCGAGTTCTCGCCGGAGACGGCCGCGATCTCGACCGTGCCGTCGTCCTCGACGTTGATCTCGGTGCTGGTCTCCTCCTGGATCTTGCGGATCATCGACCCACCCTTGCCGATGATCTCGCGGATCTTCTCGGGGTTGATCTTGATCGTGATGATCCGCGGCGCGAAGTCGGACATCTCCTCGCGGGCCGCCGGCAGGACGGCGGTCATCTTGTCGAGGATGAACAGCCGGGCGGCGAGGGCCTGCTTGAGCCCCTCGCGGATGACCCGCTCGTCGATCCCCTTGACCTTGATGTCCATCTGCAGGGCGGTGATGCCGTCCGCGGTGCCGGTGACCTTGAAGTCCATGTCGCCGATCGAATCCTCCTTGCCGAGGATGTCGGTCAGGACCACGAAGTTGCCGGTGGCCTCGTCGAGGACGAGACCCATCGCCGCGCCGGCCACGGGGGCCGAGATCGGCACGCCCGCGTCCATCAGGGCGAGGGTCGAGCCGCAGGTCGAGGCCATGGACGTCGAGCCGTTGCCGGACACCACCTCGGACACGAGGCGGATGACGTACGGGAACTCGTCGTGGGACGGCAGGACCGGGAGCAGCGCCCGGGCGGCGAGGTTGCCGTGCCCGATGTCGCGGCGGCTGGGGCCACGCATCGGCTTGTTCTCGCCCGTGCTGTAGGGCGGGAAGTTGTAGTGGTGGAGGTAGCGCTTCTCGGTCTCGGGGCTGATCGTGTCGATCCGCTGGACGTCAGACGACGCGCCGAGCGTGGCGACGGTCAGCGCCTGGGTCTGGCCGCGCGTGAACAGGCCGGAGCCGTGTGCACGCGGCAGGAGGCCCACCTCGACCGAGATCGGGCGGATCTCGTCGGTGGCGCGGCCGTCCATGCGCAGGCCATCGGCGAGGACGAGCTGGCGGACGGTCTTGCGGTGCACGAGGCCGAACAGGCTCTTGCTGACGCGCGCGTTGCGGCGCGCGGCCTCGAGCAACGTCGCCGCCTCGTCCTTGTCCTTGCGCGTGGCGCGGATCGAGTCCGCGATCGCGCCCTTCAGGGTCTCGATGCGGCCCGGCAGGTCGTTGCCGAACCAGATCAGGAGGTTCGCCGTGGCCTCCGCGTCCGGCAGCGCACGGTGGTTCGCCGTGAGGTCGATCCCGAAGAACGCCGCCAGGGTGCCCAGCTTGTAGTTCTCGAGGTCCGGGTAGCCCTCGCGCGCGATGACCAGCGTGTCCAGGTAGCGGCCCTGCTCGATGCGGGTGCCGTCGCCCAGCGCCTCCTCGAGGAACGCGATGTCGAAGCCGACCGAGTGGCCGACGATCGGCGCGTCGCCCGCGAAGTCCAGCGCCTTGCGTGCGGCCTCGGCCGGGCTCGGCGCGCCCTTGACGTCCTTGTCGGTGATGCCGTGCATCTGGTTGCCGACGATCGGGCGCCCCGGGTTGACGAGCGTGGACCACCGGTCGGTGATCTTGCCGCCCTTGACGCGGACCGCGGCGACCTCGACGAGGTCCGCCATCTTCGGGTCGGTGCCCGTGGTCTCGACGTCGATGATCACGAACTCGCCGGCCTTGGCCTGGTCCGCGAACCGCAGGACCGAGTCCGTGAGGGGCTCGAGGTACGGGATGCGCTTCGGCTTGCCGACGGCCTCGCGGAGCTTGTCCTGGAGGTCGATGACCGGTCCCAGCGAGCGATGCCCGAACAGGATCGCCTCGGCCATGACGTCCTCGGGCAGGATCTTGACGCCCGCCTCGACCATCATGATCGCGTCCCGGGTGCCCGAGACGACGAGGTCCAGCTCGGACTCCGCGAGCTGGGTCGTGGTGGGATTGAGCACGAACTCGCCGTCGATCCGGCCGACGCGCACGGCGGCGATGGGGCCCTGGAACGGGATCTCGCTGATCGTCAGGGCGGCGGACCCGGCGATCGTGCCGAGGACGTCCGGGTCGTTCTCCTGGTCCGTCGACAGGACGGTGATCACGATCTGGACGTCGTCCTTGTACCCCGCGGGGAACAGCGGGCGGATCGGGCGGTCCGTAAGGCGGGCGGCGAGGGTTGCGGCCTCGGACGCACGGCCCTCGCGCTTGATGAAGCCGCCGGGGATCTTGCCGGCGGCGTACATCCGCTCCTCGAAGTCGACGGTGAGCGGGAAGAAGTCGAGGCCGGGGCGGGGCTCCGAGCGATTGGCGGTGCCGAGGACGAGCGTGTCGCCGTAGCGGACGGTGACGGCGCCGCCGGCGAGGCCGGCGAGCTTGCCGGTCTCCATGGTGAGCGTTCGGCCGCCGAACTCGATCTCGAGGGTGGTGGGCTGGGGCACGGGTGGATGACCTCCTGGTCGTGGGAGGGGGAGTCGACCTTCGGCGGGTGGGGCCGGGTGCGCGAGGCGCCGGACGCGAACGACCCCGGGATCTGGCCCGGGGTCCTGGCGGCGTGTCCTAGCGGCGGAGTCCGAGCGAGCCGATGACGGCCCGATAGCGCGTGGCGTCCTTCTTCACGAGGTACGCGAGCAGGCGCCGGCGCTGTCCCACGAGCTTGAGGAGGCCGCGTCGCGAATGGTTGTCCTTCGGGAAGCTGCGGAGGTGCTCTGTCAGGTCCCGGATCCGCTCGGTGAGGAGCGCGATCTGGACCTCCGGGGAGCCGGTGTCGCCGTCCTTGACGGCGTACGCCTCGATGACCTCTTGCTTCTTCTCCCGCGCGAGCGGCACTCGATCCTCCGTCACGATCTGTGACTGTTCTCTGTTCTCTGTTCTGTTCTTCGACCGGCGGAGGATATCAAGGCCGGTCCGAATGGGCAAACGTGTCCCCCGCCCGGGCGAGCCCGCGGCGCCGCGTCCCGTCTTCGTCACGACGCGGTCCGAGGGCCCTCGGTTGGTGCCTGTCGTGCGCCCTGTCGCTGGAGGCGACCGCCGCCGCTGACGAGACGCGGGGGAGCCACGGAGCCCCCGTTCAGCCCGCCAGCGTCATCGCCCGGTCGGGTCGCAGCACGAACGGCGGCAGGTGTGCGGCGAGGTTCGACAGCGGCAGGACGTCCGGGTGGAGGTCGATCCCCAGTGAATCGCGCATGAACGTCCGGCGCGCGGCGATCCGCGCCCACGCGTCGGGGTACGCGGCCGCGAACGTCGCGCGCAGCGTCTCGTCCGCGAGCGCGATCCCGTCCTCGATGTTGGTCGTGAACCACGGGGTGCCGGTGGCCGGGATGATGTCCACCTGCATCGCCATCCCGGACCGCAGCTCCACCGTCGAGCCCCGCCAGACGGGCGAGCTGACCCACTCGTCGAGGTGGAGCTGGTGGCCGGCGTTGAGGAAGATGCCGAAGAACGGGTCGCCCAGGCGCCGGTCGACGATCTCCTGCAGGGCGCCGCCGGTCTGGCCCACGTGGAGCGCCTCGTACCACGCCGCGACCGCCTCGAAGTACGGCGCCACCAGCCGGTCCACGTAGTCCCGGACGCCGGACGGGAGCTCCGCCGCGTCCTCGGCCACCCAGCCCGCCCGGCAGGTCAGGGCGCCCCACACGCCGAACGCCGTCGTGAACGGCTCGCCCCGCCCGATCGCCCGGTCCGACGGGCTGAGCAGCCCGTACGCCGCCCGCGGCCCCGCGGTCAGCATCAGGTGGCACGACAGGGGCATCCCGTTCCAGTTGAGCAGCCGCACGGCGTCGGCCTCGGTCATGCCCGGGCGCAGCCCGCGCAGCAGCCGTCGGATCCCGTCCGAGGTGTGGCACGAGGCGTGCTCGAACACCGCGAGCTGATCCGCGTCGTTGATCACCCGCAACCCCTCGGCGGGATCCATCAGCAGGTCGTTGGCGTTGTCGACCGCCCCGGCCGAGCCGACCAGGCCCCGCAGCTCGTCCACCACGAACGCGGGCACCTCGATCCGGGACCGGTCCGCGATCGGCTTCCAGCCCAGCACGCCCACCCGGCTGCCACGACCGATCCCCTCCCCTGCCAGGATCTCCGCCAGCGGCCGCGAGCGGTCGCGCGGCTGGGTCGGCAGGCTGAACTCCTGGAACAGGTGGCGCTTCATCGGCAGCGGCGCCGCGCCGGCCGTGCCGTAGCACTCGTTGCCGATGAGGATGGCCGGCGGGTCGTCCGGGCCGAGGACGAGCAGCGCCTCCTCGAACCGCGGGTCGAACCCGGTCAGGAACGCGAGGTTGGCGCTGTGCTCGCGGTCGGCGTACACCACCAGCCGGTCGTAGCCGCGCGTGTCCGCGCGGGCGCGAAGGGCCGCCACCCGCTCCGCGTACCGCCCGGCCGGGAGCTCGGGCCGGACCGCCGGCATGCCGAACTCCGGCAGCTCGATCTCCGCCAGGCGTGCCCTCGTCATCGCTGCCGTCCTCCCGCTCAGCCGCTCGGCGGCAGCCAGGGCCGGGCCTCGGCGGCGCCGCGCTCGATCTCGACGTGCTGGTTCGCGCCGACCCCACGCCACGAGCCGACCTCGCCGTCGGGCCAGGTCACGCGCACGTCCACCGTGCCGGCCGGCCCCAGCCCGAGGTGCATCCAGCCCAGGGTGCCGCCGATGTGCCCACCACCCACGGTGATCTCGTGCCGCATCACCGCATCGCCCGCCCTGACCTCGACGATCGCCCCGATCGCGTCCCTGTTGGCGCCCGCCTGCCGGAGGCGGAGCGACAGCCAGTTGCCCATCGCGGCCGGAGACCCGGCCGTGCCGGCGCCCACGTTGCGCCAGACCCGCACCGGCTCGCCGAGGTTCACGAGCACGAGGTCGGGCAGGCCGTCGAGGTTGAGGTCGGCCAGCGACGCGCCCCGCGCGCGTGCGAAGTTCAGGATCCCGGCCGCCTCGGCGCCCTCTACGAACGATCCGTCAGGCTGGCCGAGGAACAGGTTGCTGGGGTCACGGCTCGCATGGTCGGGCATCGCGCTGACGTTGCCCTTGGACACGAACAGGTCGATGAACCCGTCGTTGTTGACGTCACCGAACTCGGGGTGCCAGGCGGTCGAGGGCAGCGCCTCGCCGCCGGTGAACGGCTGCGCGGCCGCCACCCCGCGCCGGAGCGCGATGTCGCGGTACATCGGCTGGTCCGGCCCGGACAGCAGCGTCTGGAGCTTGTTGTCCCCCTGGCTGGTGAGGTACACCTCCGGCAGCCCGTCGCCGGTGAGGTCGTGGCTGGCGATGCCCATGCCCCAGACCTGCATGCTCACCCAGCCGTCGGCGTCGGTGTACAGGCGCGGGGCGGCGCCGGGCTCCACGCGCCACAGCTGCTCGGACCCGCCGACGTAGTACTGGCGGTCGTTGCTGACCCGCAGGTCTCGCCGGCCGGAGCCGTCCCAGTCGCTGAACAGCATCGAGAGGGTGCAGTAGCCGGGTGCGAGCGGCAGCGGCTCGGCGTATCGCGACCCGCTCGAATCCGGGCGGTACAGCGCGTTGTCGGCGCAGGTGAACGTGGGCTGGGCGCCCGCCGTCCACGCCTGGTACCGGCCGATGGCCAGCGTGGGGAACGACTCGGTGCCCTCCCAGGTGGCCGAGAAGGCGGTCGTCCAGGCCGGCGGCGCCTCGAAGCCCCAGGCCTCGTTGGCGGGCTCGAACCGGCAGCCGCCGAGGCCCCGGAGCAGCTGCGTCTCCCCCACCCGGAGCACGGCGAGGTCCACGTACCCGTCCCCGTCCACGTCAAGCGGGTAGGCGCCGGTGACGTCCGTGAGGTCGGTCGACGCGTCACCGGCCGCGGTGAACCGCAGCTCGCCCCCGACCTCGCTCGCGTTGCGGTAGAGCGCCGCTGGTGCGGCCCCGCCGGCGAGGTACACGTCCGGCCGCCCGTCCTCGTCGCAGTCGAGCACGGCGACGCCGCCGCCCGTGAAGAACTCGTAGCCGCCGTCATACGTGTGGGCGATGCCCGCGCCGGCGGTCTCCTCCACGTACGCCGGGGCGCCCAGGGCCGTGGACGGTGTCGCCGAGCCCGACAGGAGCGCGCGGCCCGCCACCGCCCCGACGGCGATCACCGCCACCACGGCGGCGGCGAGGAGCACACGGCGGCGTCGGGTCACCGCGGGCTCAGGACCCCGCCGCCCCGGCGTAGTAGCGCTGGGCGATGACCCAGGCCGCCTTGCCACACTCCGCGCCCAGGGTCCGGCCGCCGAAGTCGTCGGCCACGATGTGAATGCCGCCGAACAACCGGGAGGTGCCCGCCTGGTCGGCGGCGTCGTAATACGTCGCGGCCTGCAGGTGGACATCCTCGCTCGGGCCGACCTCGACCGTGAGCGAACCTTTCGCCTTCGTCCATTCCGCGAGGCCACCGGGGAAGAACTCGCTGCCCGTGAACGCGACCATGACCTCCGCGGCGGCGCGGCTGAACGTGCTGTGGCCGGAGGTAAACCCCTGGAACGCGGGCGTGACGAACGTCGGCAGCTGGTACGGGACCCAGGCCACGCCCAGGATCCACTCGACGCCGCTCGTCTCGGTCTTGGGGTCGGCCGGGTTGCCGGCCCACGCCCGGATCGCGATCTCGCCCTCGTGGCCAGCGAGCGCGGCGTGCCGCTGGCCGGCCGCCGTCGTCTGCGGGGTGATGAGCTCCACCAGGCCGTCCACGAGCGGGATGCCCTCCGGATCGTAGGACGGCAGCGCGGGATCGCTGGACTGCCCGCGGCTGGCCAGGTAGCGGATCATCGAGATCGGCCGGACCGAGTCGTAGTGGCCCTTGAGGCCCCACGCCACGATGGCCGCGTCGTGGACCGCGCCGTTGAGCGCGAGGTAGAGCTTGACGTCCCACTGGAGGCGGTCCAGCGCCGGGCCGTCGCCGCCGATCCGGAGGTCGGGTGCCAGCTTGTCCGACACCTCGTTGGCGATCACGTTCCAGTGGCCGGGTGGCGTCTCCGACTTCGGCCCGTCGGCCCAGAACTCGGTCAGGGCACGCGCGTAATCGCCCAGCTTCACGACGTTGGGCTCGTACGGCTGGCCGGTGGCCGGGTTGACCGTGCGGCCGCGCCCGTCGTTGGTCCCCAGCGTGTTGTTGCCGATCGCCCCGGGCGAGATGTCGATCGTCTCGGTGCTCGCTGCGTCGAGCTGGCTGCTCCGCAGGATCACCTCGACCGCCTGGTCCTTGTAGGCCCGTTCCGAGGCCGGGTCCCCACCCAGCCGCGGCGGCGGACCCGGGTCCATCGGGATGCCTGCGACGCCGCCGTCCGGGATCCCGAAGCCCTTGACGTGGCCCCAGTGCGGTCCGACGGCCTGCTGGACGCCGTTCTCGATCGGGATCCCGTTCTGGGACACCATGAACGCCAGCTGGAGCGGTTGCCAGCGGTTGGGGTCCTCCATCGTGATCCCGGGCTCGGCAACCACGAGCGGCTCGTTGACCGGCTGGTAGTCGGGCGCCGCGTATCCGTTCGCCTGGTTGGAGCCGTCCTCCATGCCGTACGCGAGCACGGCCGCCGCGATCCGGTTGCCGATGGCCGCCGGCGAGTCGCCCTCGGTCGTGGTGACAGTGACCGGGTAGCACAGCGCGTCCATGAGGTCCGCGAACTGCGACAGCGACACGTCGCCGCCCACGGCCTTGATGAACCGCGCGCTCAGCACCCGGTACGCGGCGTAGCTGATCGCCTCGTTGCGGGCCGCCTCCACGTTCCCCGCCGAGGCCTTCTCGTTGACGATGTAGCCGGTCGCGGTGGCGTCGTAGGCCGCCCAGGCGTCCCACATCGCGACCGACGTGTGGAACAGGTTGCGCGCGTGGACGGGCGGGTTCGGCAGCGAGCGGCGGATGGCGTCCAGGAGCGCCTCGTCCCAGCGGCGGGCGACGCTCCAGTCCGGGTGCTCCGCGACGGGCGGGCAGCTCGACACCGGTTCCCAGGGCCGGGTCACGGCGAGCCCCGTGCCCACGACGACCAGCGCGACCAGCGCCAGGCCCGCGACCAGGAGGCGGGCCCGACCGCGGCGTGACCGACCGTCCTGGGATTCGACCCGGGGTTCAGTTCCGTCGACCATGACTCGCACCTCGTCTCGCTCGGGGACGCCGGAACGCGGCGGCTGGAATGGTACGCCCGCGGTCAGGCTCCGTCGCCGGCCGCGAACAGCCGCTCGATGACGCGCAGGTTGGCGACCGCATCCTCGGGCGGGGTGGGGACCGGCGTGCCGCCGAGGATCGCCGCGGCGAACCGCTCCGCCTCCACGGTGTACGGGTCCGCCGTCTCGAACGTGAGCACCTCCGCGGCCGGCGCCACCGGCGGGTCGCCGCCGGCGATCACCGAGATCCGGGTGGGCCGGTCGGGCGGGATGTTGAACGGGATCTCGATCGACACCCGGCCGTCCGTGCCGTAGATGTCCACCCGCTGGTCCGGCTCGGTCCGGGTCGAGCAGGTGAACGTCGCCGTGCCGTCGCCGAAGCCCAGGACCCCGCTGGTGAGCACGTCCACGCCCGAGGCGGGATCGCGGACCACGACGGCGCCGACGCGGTCCGGCTCGGCGCCGAACAGCATCCGCGACAGGTTGACCGAGTAGCAGCCGATGTCGAACAGGGCGCCCCCGCCCGCCTCGCGGATGTTCCGGATGTTCGCGGGGTCGTCGTTGAAGTACGAGAACCAGCTGTCCACGGCCCTGAGCCGGCCGATCCGCCCGGACGCGACCATCTCGCGCGCGGCCTCCCATGAGGGGTGGAGGCGGTACATGAACGCCTCCATCAGCAGGACGCCGGCGGCGGCGGCCGCATCGACCATCTCCTGCGCGACCTGGGCCGTCATCGCGAGCGGCTTCTCGCACAGGACGTGCTTGCCCGCGCGGGCGGCGGCGATCGTCCACGGCGCGTGGAGGTGGTTCGGCAACGGGATGTACACGGCGTCCACGTCGGGGTCCGCGAGCAGCGCCTCGTAGGAGCCGTATGCCCGCGGGATGCCCATCGCGCTGGCCGCGTCGCGGGCCCGGCCCTCGTCGCGTGACGCGATCGCGAGGACCTCCCCGTTGGCGGACTTGTGGAGGCCCGGGATCACCTTGCCGGTGGCGATGCCGGCGGTCGACAGGACGCCCCAGCGGATCCGGCGCATCGTGCTCAGCCCCACGAGGTCTCGGTGACCGGCCGCAGGGCCACCTCGAGGATCCGGTGGTGGCGCGGGCGGGTGAGCACGAACAGCACGAGCTCGGCGATGTCCTGGGCGCGCATCATGCCCTCGAGCGCGGGCATGCCCGGCGTGCGGCCGCGGCCCATCGCGAAGTCCGTCGCCACGCCCCCGGGGCACACGTTCGTGCAGCGCACGCCCTGCTCGCGCAGCTCGTGGTCCAGGGCGCGCGTGAGGCCCACCTGGGCGAACTTGGACGCGCAGTACGTGGCCTCCAGCGGCAGGCCCCGGCGACCCGCCTCGGAGGCGATGGTCACGATGTCGGCACCGTCGCTCCGGAGGAGGTGCGGCAGCGCCGCCCGGACCGAGTACAGGGCACCCTTCACGTTGACGTCGATCATCTCCTCGAGCTGGTCGAGCGGGAGGTCCAGGAACGGCCCGTACGCCCCCACCCCGGCGTTGACCACGAGGATGTCCAGGTGGCCGAACCGCTCCGCGGTGGCCGAGGCGAGGCGCTCGAGGGCCGCCGGGTCGCGCACGTCGCACGGCAGCGCCACCACGCCCTCGAGGCCGAGGTCGTCCCCGCTCCGCGAGCCCAGGCCGAGGCGGACGCCCTCCGCCGCGAGCGCGTGGGCGACGGCGGCGCCGATCCCGCGACTGGCCCCGGTGATCATCGCCACCTTGCCGTCGAGTCGCTCCATGGGGTCCTCCTCCCAGAAACTTGACACGGAAGCGCGTCTGTACGAGTCTGGCACAGATTTAGGCGAAAGGAACACAAACCTTTGCGCATCCACGGCACGGACGTCGGGCAGCGGAGCGAGACGGTTCGCCGGGCGAACCTGAGCGCGATCGTCCGCGGGCTGCACGAGCACGGGCCGATGTCGCGCTCGGAGCTGGTCTCGGCGACCGGCCTCACGCGGAGCGCCATTCGCGGACTCGTCGGCGAGCTGGCCGGGGCGGGCCTCGCGACCGAGGCGCCGGCCGTCCGGCTGGGGACCCCCGGCCGCCCCTCCCCGCTCGTGCGGCTCAACCCGCACGGCGCCACGGTGCTCGCCATCGAGATCCTGGTCGACTCCAGCGCCGCCGCGATCGTGGGCCTGGGCGGCGAGACGCTGGCGGAGATCCGCGTGGACCGGCCCCGCGGCCACCTGTCCGTGGACAGCGTGGTCGCCGACCTCGCCGGCCTCACCCGCGAGCTCCGGGACCGCGTCCACGACCCCCTGATCGGCATCGGCGTGGCCGTGGCCGGCGTCGTCCGGCGGAGCGACGGGCTGGTGTCGATGGCGCCCAACCTGGGCTGGGTGGACGTGCCGCTCGGCGCGCACCTGGCACGTGCCCTGGGCACGGCCGTCCCGATCGCCGTCGCCAACGACGCGGACCTCGGCGTCCTGGCCGAGCACCGGCGGGGGGCCGCCGTCGGCGTGGACGACGTCCTGTACGTCTCGGGCGAGGTCGGCGTGGGCGGCGGCGCGATCACCGGCGGCCTGCCGCTGACGGGCGCCGCCGGGTACGGGGGCGAGATCGGCCACATGCAGGTCAACCCGGACGGCCGGCCGTGCCGTTGCGGCGCCACCGGGTGCTGGGAGACCGAGGTCGGCGAGGGCGCGCTGCTCACGCTCGCCGGCCTGCCGTCCGACGCCGGGCGGGACGGGGTGGAGGCCGTGCTCCGCGAGGCGGAGGCCGGGTCGCCGGAGGCCATGGCGGCACTGCGGCACGTCGGCCGCTGGCTGGGCATCGGCCTGGCCGGCCTCGTCAACATCCTCAACCCGCAGCTGGTCGTGCTGGGCGCCATGCACGGCCGGATCTTCCCGTTCGTGCGCACCATCATCGAGGCCGAGATCGCGACCCGCGCCCTGCCGGCGCCCCGCGCGATCGTCCGGATCGTCCCCGCGTCGCTGGGCGCGGATGCACCCCTGCTCGGCGCTGCCGAGCTCGCCTTCGAGCCGCTGCTCTCGGACCCGGCCAGCCGGGTCGGGGCGCGTGACGGCGCCATCAGTCTCGCCACCGCCTGAGGCACGGAACGCCGCTGCCTGACGTGCACATCACTCCGCCCGAACCGGGCGAACAGCAGGAAAGGGGCTAGCCAATCGTAGTAGCGTAGGGCCGGATCAAGCCGTTTTCGTGGACGACGACTTCGTCAGCTGGAGGAGGAAAACGCGCATGCAGATTCGCAGGCTTGCGGCGCTCGTCGGGGCCGCTGCCGTCATCGTGACGGCCTGCTCCACCGGTGGCGGCACCGCCGCCCCGAGCGGTGGCGGGGGTGCAGACTGCACCGTCGGTGTCTCGTGGAACAACTACCAGGAAGAGCGCTGGGCCAAGTGGGACGAGCCGGCCATCAAGGCCGCGCTCGACGCCGTCGGCGCCAAGTACGTCTCGAACGACGCCAAGTCGTCGGCCGAGACCCAGGCCAGCAACGTCGAGAACCTGATCACCCAGGGTGCCGACGTCGTGATCATCCTCGCCCAGGACGGCGAGGCGATCAAGCCCGCCGTCGCGGCAGCGATCGCGGATGGCGTCCCGGTCATCGCGTACGACCGCCTGATCGAAGACCCGGCGGCCCTGTACATCACGTTCGACAACGTCCTGGTCGGGAAGCTCCAGGCCGAGGCGCTGCTGAAGGTCAAGGATTCCGGCAACTTCATCGTCATGAAGGGCAACTCGGCCGACGCGAACGCAGACTTCCTGCGCGAGGGCATGGTCCAGGCGGGCCTGCCGCCGGCGGGCGAGTCGAACGACAAGCTCAAGAACGTCGGCGAGTCCTACACGGACAACTGGGATCCGTCGATCGCCCAGACCCAGATGGAGCAGTTCCTCACCGCCAACAACAACGCGATCGACATCGCCTTCGTCGAGAACGACGGCATGGCCGGCGGCGTCATCGCGGCGCTCGAGGCGCAGGGTCTTGCGGGCAAGGTCCCGGTCTCCGGCCAGGACGGCGACGCCCCGGCCCTCAACCGGGTCGCCAAGGGCACCCAGACGGTCGACGTCTGGAAGGACGCTCGCCTGCTCGGCAAGTCCGCCGGCGAGGCCGCCGTCCAGCTGTGCGCGAACAAGGACATCAAGGCCGTGTCCGGCGTCGGGACCTTCAAGAGCCCCGGCGGCAACGACATGACCTCCATCCTCCTCACCCCGCAGGCGATCACGAAGGACAACCTCAACGTGGTCGTCGATGCCGGGTGGATCAGCAAGGAGACGCTCTGCCAGGGCGTCGCCGCCGGGTCGGTCGCCGTCTGCGGCTGATCCCGTAGCCATCGCGTCCAACGGAGCCCCCTGGCGCCATCGGCGCCAGGGGGCGTTCACGACCAGTCCACCTGGGACCCGTCTCTGAGGCGCTGCCATGACAGACGCAATCGTGCGCGAGGAGCCCCCGCCCCCGGCAAGGCAGGGCATCCAGCTCGGACAGCTCGTCCGGTCGCTGGAGGTCGACACCCGACAGCTGGGCATGATCGGCCTGCTGGCGGTCATCTGGATTGGCTTCAACATCGCCTCGAACGGCAACTTCATCACCGCACGCAACCTGTGGAACCTGTCGGTCCAGAGCGCCTCGATCGGGATCATGGCCACCGGGATGGTCCTGATCATCGTGTCGCGCAACATCGACCTGTCCGTGGGGTCGGTGCTCGGGTTCGTCGGCTACACCATGGCCATCCTGCAGGCGGAGTGGATCCCCAACGCGCTCGGCCTGGGCTTCGACCAGCCGTACACCTGGATCGTCACCGTCCTGGTCGGCCTCGTCCTCGGCGCCTTCATCGGTGGCGTCCAGGGCGTCATCATCGCCTACGGCGGCGTTCCCTCGTTCATCGTCACCCTCGGCGGCCTGCTCGTCTGGCGAGGCCTCATCTTCCGCTACGCGCAGGGCCAGTCCATGGGCCCGATGGACTCGACGTACCAGCTGCTGGGTGGCGGCCCCCGCGGCGCGATGGGCGACGTGCTCAGCTGGGCCCTCGCGCTCCTGGCCTGTGCCGGCATCGCCTACACGATGTGGGCCGGCAGGCGACGACGACGTCGCTACGGATTCCCGCTCCGCCCGATGTGGGCCGAGGTCGTGGTCGGCGGGGTGAGCATGGCCGCGGTGCTGGGCGTGGTGTGGGTGTTCAACAGCTACGCGTGGCCGCCCAGCCTCGCGACGCAGTACGCCGTCGAGCACGGCATCACCGAGCCCCCGGGCGGGCTGATCATCGCGACCGGTGTCGCCTTCCCGGTCGTGATCATGCTCGGCGTGGGGCTGGTCATGACCTACATCGCGACCCGGCGACGGTTCGGCCGCTACGTGTACGCGATCGGCGGCAACCCCGAGGCCGCCGAGCTGGGCGGCATCAACGTGCGCCGGACGATCACCCTCACGTTCGTCCTGATGGGCATGCTGTGCGCGGTCAGCGCGGCGGTCCAGACCGCCCGCTTGAACCTCGCGGTCACCGGTCTCGGCGTCCAGAACGAGCTCGACGTGATCTCCGCGGCGGTCATCGGCGGCACGTCCTTCGCGGGCGGCATCGGGACGATCCCGGGGGCGATCCTGGGCGCGGTCGTCATGCAGTCGCTGCGATCCGGCATGGCGATGATCAACGTCGACTCACCGACGCAGGACATCGTCGTGGGCGCGGTGCTGGTGACGGCGGTCGGCGTCGACGCGTGGCTGCGGCGGCGTTCCGGTTCATGAGGTCGAGGAGACAACGATGACCACGATGGCGGCCGAGCATCGCAGCACGACCGACCGGCCTCCCGTTCCGCTGGTCGAGCTCCGCGACATCCGCGTCGCGTTCGGCGGTGTTCACGCCGTCGACGGGGTCACGGTCGACCTCTACCCGGGCGAGGTGGTCGGTCTCGTCGGCGGCAACGGCGCCGGCAAGTCCACCCTGATCCGCACCCTGTCCGGCGCCCACGCGGCGGACTCCGGCCAGATCCTGATCAACGGTGAGCCGGTGGCCATCTCCAACCCGCGCGACGCGAAGGCGCTGGGCATCGAGACCATCTACCAGACCCTCGCGCTGGCGGACAACATCGACGCGGCGGGCAACATGTTCCTCGGCCGCGAGCTGCGGACCCGCATGGGCTCCCTTGACGATGCGGCGATGGAGTCGGCGACCCGCAACGTCATGGGCCGGCTCAACCCGAAGTTCAAGAACTTCAAGACGGCCGTGAAGTCGCTGTCCGGCGGCCAGCGCCAGTCGGTCGCCATCGCCCGGGCGATCCACTTCAACGCCCGGGTGCTGATCATGGACGAGCCAACGGCCGCGCTCGGGCCCGCGGAGACCGCCCAGGTCCGGGAGCTGGTGGCCCAGCTCAAGACCGAGGGCCTCGGCATCTTCCTGATCAGCCACGACATCCATGACGTGTTCGACCTCGCGGACCGGATCAGCGTGATGCTCCAGGGCCGGCTGGTGGGCACGGTCAACAAGCACGACGTGACCAAGGACGAGGTGCTCGGGATGATCATCATGGGCAAGAAGCCCGGCGAGGTCACCGAGAAGGACATCGCCAAGCTGCACGGCTGAGGCGGACGGACGCGCCGTTCGGGCGGCGGGCAGCCGCGCGATCAGAGGCGCGCGCTCCGCGTGCGGCGTGTCGCCCGGTCAGAGCCGGCGGAACGAGGGCGACAGCGCCGGATACAGGTCGCGGTACGTGGCGTGCCACGCCGCGTAGCGCGCTGCGTCCGGCCCGGGAGCGGCGACCGGCGTCGCCGTGACCACCGCGTCCGCGGCGGCCTCCACGGTCGGGAACCAGCCGGCACCCACGGCCGCCAGCAGGCCCGCGCCGTAGGCGGCACCCTCGGTCGTGGACACCGTCGCGATCTCCGCGTCCAGCACGTCCGCCAGGATCTGGCGCCACAGGGGGCTCGCGGTGCCACCCCCCGACGCGCGGATCTGGTCCGGGGCCGGCATGCCGGCGGCGACCATGAGGTCGAGGCCGTCGCGCAGCCCGTAGGCGACGCCCTCCATGACCGCGCGGGTGAGGTGGCGCCGGTCGTGGGCGAGCGTGAGCCCCACGAACGCGCCGCGGGCGAGCGGGTCCGGGTGCGGGCTGCGCTCGCCGGACAGGTAGGGCAGGAACAGCAGCCCTTCGCTGCCCGCCGGGGCCTCGGCCGCCGCGCCGGCGAGGTCGCCGAACGCGACGTCGGGCGCCACCGTGTCGCGGAACCAGCGCAGGCTCCCGGCGGCCGAGAGCATCACGGACATCATGTGCCAGCGCCCCGGCACCGCGTGGCAGAACGCGTGGACCCGCCCGGCCGGCTCGTACAGCGGCCGGTCGGTGGTCGCGAACACCACGCCCGAGGTCCCGAGCGAGAGCGCCATCCGCCCCGCGACCACGGCCCCGACCCCGACGGCGTTGGCGGCCTGGTCCCCGCCGCCGGCCACCACCGGCGTCCCGGCGCGCAGCCCGGTCGCCGCGGCGGCGGCCGCGGACACCCCGCCCGTGACCTCGGGGCCCTCGAACGTCGGCGGCATCCAGCGGGGGTCGATGCGCAGGGCCGCGAGGACCTCCGGGGACCAGTCGCGGGCCGCCAGCTCGAGCAGGAGCGTGCCGGCGCCGTCCGCCTTGTCCATCGCGTAGTCGCCGGTCAGCCGGAGGCGCACGTAGTCCTTGGGCAGCAGCACGTGCGCGACCCGGCGCCAGACCTCGGGCTCGTGGTCCCGGACCCAGACGAGCTTGGGAGCGGTGAACCCGGTCAGCGCGTCGTTGCCGGTGACCTCAACCAGCCGTCGCGGCCCGAGCGCCGCGCGGATCGCGTCGCACTCGGCGCCGGTGCGCTGGTCGTTCCACAGGATCGCGGGCCGCAGGACCGCGCCGGCCGCGTCGAGCAGGACGAGGCCGTGCATCTGGCCGGTCAGGCCGACCGCGACCACGCTCGCGGGGTCCGTCCCCGTCGCGCGCAGCACCTCGCGGATGGCCGCCACGGCCCCGTCCCACCACAGGCGCGGGTCCTGCTCGCTCCACAGCGGGCGCGGCTGCTCGAACCCGTACTCGGCTGCGGCGATCCCGGCGACCGCCCCCGTCTCGTCGATCAGGACCGCCTTGGTCGCGGTCGTGGACGCGTCGATCCCGATGACGAGCCCCATCGGGGTCAGCGGCCGGTCGACCAGATCGCCTGGTTGACGATGTTCTCCAGGAGCTCCTGGCGGCCGGAGACCGGGTTCGGGTCGACCTCCCCGGCGGCCACCTTCGCCTCGAGCGACTCGAGCGTCTCGGTGCCGTTGAGGATCGCGGTCCCGAGCGCCCCCGACCAGCCCGCGTAGCGCTCCTCGACGCGCCTCGCGAGCGCGCCGTCCTCGACCATCGCGGCGGCGACCAGCAGCGCCCGGGCGAGCGTGTCGATGCCCCCGATGTGGGCGTGGAACAGGTCCGTGCGGTCCGTGCTCTGGCGTCGCAGCTTGGCGTCGAAGTTGAAGCCGCCGGTCGTGAACCCGCCGCCGCGCAGGATCTCGTACAGCGGCAGCGCGAGGTCCTCCACCGAGTTCGGGAACTGGTCCGTGTCCCAGCCGTTCTGCGGGTCGCCCCGGTTGGCGTCGACGCTGCCGAACACCCCGTTCGCGACCGCGTAGGCGACCTCGTGGTGGAAGCTGTGCCCGGCCAGCGTCGCGTGGTTGGCCTCGATGTTGAGCCTGTACTCGCCGTCGAGGCCGTTGCGGGCCAGGAACCCGTGCACGGTCTGGCTGTCGTAGTCGTACTGGTGCTTGGTCGGCTCCATCGGCTTGGGCTCGATGAGCAGCGTGCCCTCGAAGCCGATCCTGTGCTTGTGCTCGGCGACCAGGTGCAGGAAGCGGGCGAGCTGCTGCCCCTCGCGCCGCAGGTCCGTGTTGAGCAGCGTGTCGTAGCCCTCGCGGCCGCCCCACAGCACGTAGTTGGTACCGCCCAGGCGCCTGGTGACCTCGAGCATGTGCTTGACCTGGGCCGCGGCGTAGGCGAACACCTCGGGGTCCGGGTTGGTCGCCGCGCCGGCCTGGTAGCGCGGATGGGTGAACAGGTTCGCCGTCCCCCACAGCAGCCGGGCGCCGGTCCGCTCCTGGTAACCGAGCGCCTCGTCCGCGAGCGCATCGAGGTTCGACCGGAACTCGGCGAACGAGTCCCCCTCGGGCGCGACGTCCCGGTCGTGGAAGCAGTAGTACGGGACCCCGAGCTTGGCCAGGAACTCGAACGCGACGGCCATCCTGTGGCGGGCCGCCGCCATCGGGTCCGCGTCCGCCGCGAGCCACGGCCGGTCGAGGGTGCCGATGCCGAACATGTCGCGGCCGTCCCAGGCGAACGAGTGCCACAGGCAGGCGCCGATCCGGAGGTGCTCCTCCATGCGCTTGCCCAGGACGAGCCGGTCGGGCTGGTAGACCTTGAAGGCCAGGGGATCGGCGGACTCGAGGCCGCCGAACGCGATCGGCGCCGGCACCTCGGTGAAGAAGTCCTCGCCCACGCCCGTCACCTCCTGCGTTCCCGTGCGACCGCGCCCGCCGACGGCTGTCCTCGGTCCCGGATTTGTGTGACCATATTACATACCCCACCAGAGGGGGTCAACGCGCATCGCCACCCGCGTCGTCGACCACGAACGCGACCCTCGTCGGTCCGGCGCCGTCGTATGCCGCGAGGCGCACGGTCCCGGCGTCCACCACCGCGACCATCGGCGCGGCCGCCAGGTCCTCCGCCGCCTCCTCGTCCGCCCCCAGCTCGCGGCCCGCGTGGCCCGACGCGGGGCCGGCCGTGACCGGATACTCGCCGTCCGGCGGCAGGGCGACCGGCAGCGCGAACCGCAGCGTGCACCCCTCCCCCGCCGGGACGGCGTCGCCCACGACCGTGTGCGGGCGTCCCAGCAGGCGCGCGGCCGCGCGCAGGTCGCCGGCGGTGATCTCGGCCCGGACGTCCGTGCTCCGGACGGCGCGCCCGTCGATGTCGAACGGCGGTACCACGACGACCTCGAACCCGCGCTCGCGG
>JBFMAT010000050.1:0-30905 GCA_040755495.1 Chloroflexota bacterium | reverse complement strand
CCCCCCCTCCCCCCCCCCCGGGCGCGCGCGCGCCCGCCCCGCCCCGCGCCTCCGGGGTGCCCTCGCGCCGGTAGCCGAACGCCGCGTCGGGCGTCATCAGGAAGCCGGCCAGCGGCGCCCGGGTCGCGATCATCGCCACGAACGTGCCATACGTCGTCTCGCGCAGCCGCTGGTCGAAGTGAACGACGACCGTGGTGTCCACGCCTGCCGCCGCGAGCAACGCGAGGCGCTCCCGCGGATCGCACAGCAGCGGCGGCGCGTTGCCCACCAGGATCTCGTCGGGGTGATGGTCGAACGTGATCACCACGGGCCGCGCGGCGCGCCGGGCCGCCTCGGTGACCAGGTGGCCGAGCAGGTAGGCATGGCCCAGGTGGAGGCCGTCGAACACGCCCACCACGACGAACACGGGATCGGTCGAGTGGTCGAGCTGCTCGAGCCCCGACACCACGCGCACGTCAGACCGCCTCGCCCGCGGGCGCGCGCCGGACGTGGCGCCCGTCGGCGTCGACCAGGCGCTCGGCCAGCACCTTGTGCGGGTGGAGGGCGCCGGCCACGGCCCGGCACACCGCGGCCACCCGGCCATCGGGGCCCGTGGCCAGCACCAGCGGCGCGTCGCGGACGGCGAGCGGCGTCCGGGGGGCGGTGACCAGGCCCTCGCCCAGGCGGCGGATCTCGTCCGCGGTGATCGGGGCGTGGGGCAGGTCCTCGAGGCCGGCATCGATCGGGCGCAGCGCCCGCTCCACGCCGGCGGGCCCGTCCGCCGCGTGCGCGCGCAGCTCCTCGAACGAGACGGCGTCCTCGAGGCGGAACGCGCCCGACGCGGTGCGCACCAGCGCGCCGAGGTATGCGCCGCTCCCCAGGCGCGCGCCGAGGTCGCGGGCGAGGGCGCGCACGTAGGTCCCCGCGGAGCACTCGACGTCCACCACCGCCACCGGTCGGGCGGGGTCCGCGTCGTCCCAGTCGAGCAGCGTCAGGGCGTGGATCGTGACGTCGCGAGGGGCCAGCTCCACCGGCTCGCCCGCGCGGGCCATCTGGTACGCGCGGCGGCCCGCCACCTGGACCGCGCTGTAGTCCGGCGGGACCTGGCGGATCGGGCCGGTCATCGCGGCCAGCGCCGCCGCCACGGACGGGCGGGTGACCGGCGGGCCGTCGACCGGCGTCCGAGCGCCGTCGATGTCGTCGGTCGTGGACGTCTCGCCGAAGCAGACCGTCGCCCGGTAGCGCTTGGACGCGCCGAGGTGGTACTCCACGAGGCGCGTCGCACGGCCCAGGAACACGGGCAGGACCCCGGCCGCGAACGGGTCCAGCGTCCCGCCGTGCCCGACCCGACGGGTGCCCGACAGCCGCCGCACCAGCGCCACGACGTCGTGCGAGGTCGGGCCGGACGGCTTGGCGACCACGAGGATGCCGTCGAGACCGCCGCTGCGGTCACCCCGCCTCACCGCCGGACCTCGGCGGCCAGGCGCTCCGCGACCTCGACCGCCCGGGCGACCGCCCGGGGCAGCGGATCCTCGATGGTGGCCCCGGCGGCCCGCGCGTGGCCGCCACCGCCGAACGCGCCGGTGAGGACGGTCGCGTCCACGCCCGCGGGCCGGGTTCGCACGGACAGGCGGGTCGTGCCGTCCGGCTGCTCCTTGAGCAGCATCGAGACCTCCGCGACGTCCGACTGGGCGAGCAGGTCGATGATCCCCTCGGAGTGCGCCGGCAGCGCCTCGGTCGCCTCGAGGTCGGCCTGGCGCAGCGTCGACCAGATCACCCGCCGGTCCGGCGACGTCTCCAGCCGGTCCAGGACCCGGCCGAACAGCCGCAGCTGGGCGTCCGGCTTGGTGCGGTACAGGCGGCGCGAGATGTCCGACAGCGGCGCCCCGGCCTCGACCAGCGCCGCCGACACCGCGAGCGTGCGCGGCGTGGCGTTGGGGTGGGCGAAGGTCGCGGTGTCCATCACGATGCCGGCCATCAGCGCGCTCGCCAGCGCGCCGCCGGCGGTGTCGAGGGGCGTCCCCAGGCGCACGGCGAGCAGCGTCACCAGCTCGCAGGTCGCCGCCGCGCCCGCGTCGATCCAGTCATGGTCGCCGGACCCGTCGTTGGACGCGTGGTGGTCGATGACGACGCGCGGCAGCCGCGCGAACAGGTCCGCGTGGCGGGCGGCCAGCGGCCCCACCCGCTCGTCGGCGGCGCAGTCCAGCAGGACCAGCAGGTCGTACGCCTCCGCCGGGTCGGGATCGGTCTGGAACCGCTCAACGCCGGGCAGGAAGGCGTACAGCGACGGGACGGGGTCGGAGCACACCGCCGTGGCCCGGCCGCCCATCGCCTCGACCAGCAGGCAGATGCCCAGCGCCGCCCCGATCGTGTCGGCGTCCGGGTGCTCGTGGCACGCCGCCAGCACGTGCCGAGCGTCGCGCAGCGCCGCGAGCACGGCGGGCGGCACCGCGTCCCTGGCCAGCGCGGCGAGGTCGACGGTGGCGCTCATCCGCGCCGGGTGCGGGGCTTGCGGCCCCCGACGCCGGGCGACGCGACGCGCCCGGCGCGGCCGGCCCCCGGGCCGCCGCGGCCGGGCGGACGGCGGCCGGCCTTCGGCGCCGGCGTCACGGCGGAGCCCGCCGGCTCGTCGGCGTCGCCCTCGTGGCGGAGGCGCGGCACCGGGGTGGGCAGCGACTCCTCGAACGGGGTGATCGTCTCGGGGTCGGCGCCAGCCTCGAGCTCGTTGAGCAGGTGCAGGACGCGGGTGCCGCGCTCTGCGGTGTCGTCGAGGTGCACGTGGAGGTCCGGGATCCGCTTGATCCGCAGTCGCTTGCCCAGCTCATGGCGGATGAAGCCCATTGCCTGCTGCAGGGCGCGCACGGTCTCCTTGCGATCGGCCTTCTCGCCGATCACGCTCACCCACACCTTGGCGTGCCGGAGGTCCGGCGACGTCTCGACGTCGGTGATCGTCGCGAACCCGATCCGCGGGTCCGCGATCTCCTTGGCGAGGAGCACGCCGATCTCCTGCCGCAGCAGCTCGTCGACGCGCTCCGTGCGCTGGCTCATGATCGTCGGCGCCGCGAGCTAGCCGATGACCCGGCTGCGTGTCTGGCTGGTGAAGCACTCGATGATGTCGCCCTCGACCAGGTCGTTGTAGCCGGCCAGGCCGATGCCGCACTCGAAGTTCGAGGCGACCTCGCGGACGTCGTCGCGGAACCGGCGGAGCGAGTCGATCCGGTCGGTCGCGACCACCTTGCCGCCCCGGTACACGCGGACGCCGCCGTGGCGCACGATGCGCCCGTCGGTGACGTAGCAGCCGGCGATGACTGTGCTCTTGCCCACCCGGAAGATCTGGCGGACCTCGGCGCGTCCCTCGACGACCTCGACGATCTCCGGCTCGAGCAGGCCGCCCAACGCGGCCCGGATGTCGTCCGTGAGCTTGTAGATGATGTCGTACAGCCGGACGTCCACGCCCTCGGCATCGGCGGCGCGGCGCGCGGTGTCCGTGATCGAGGTGTTGAAGCCGACGACGATCGCGTTCGACGCCGTGGCGAGCATGATGTCGTTGTCGGTGATGTCGCCGGCCGCCTCGAGCAGGACGTTGATCTTCACCTCGTCCGAGTCGAGCTGCTGCAGGGCGTGGGTGATCGCGCCCAGCGAGCCCGACACGTCGGCCTTGAGGATGATCCGCAGCTCCTTGGCCTGGCCGGCCTGGATCTGACGGTACAGGTCCTCGAGCGTCGCGCGGCTGGAGCCGGCGCCCTCGCGGGCCACCTGCTCGTTGCGGCGCGTCTCGACCTGGGCGCGGGCGATCTTCTCGTCGGCCACGACGCGCAGGATGTCGCCGGCCTCCGGGACGTCCGCGAGGCCCAGCACGACCACCGCCGAGGCGGGGCCGGCCTTCGCCACGCGCTTGCCCGCGGCCGTCTCGAGGGCCTTGACCTTGCCGAACGTGTTGCCCGCGACGACGACGTCGCCGACCCGCAGCGTGCCGGTCTGGACGACGGTCGTCGCGACCGGGCCCCGGCCCTTGTCCAGCTGCGCCTCGATGACGGTGCCGACGGCCTCGCGCTTGGGGTTGGCCTTGAGCTCCTGGAGGTCGGCGACCAGCAGGATCATCTCGAGCAGCTCGTCGATGCCCACCCGGGTCTTTGCGGAGACCGGGACGAGCGGCGTGTCGCCGCCGTAGTCCTCGACCACGACGCCGGCCTCGGCCAGCTCCGTCCGCACGCGGTCCGGATTGGAGTCCGGCTTGTCGATCTTGTTCATCGCGATCACGAGCGGCACCTTGGCCGCCTTCGCGTGGCTGATCGCCTCGAGCGTCTGGGGCATCACGCCATCGTCCGCCGCGACCACGATCACCGCGATGTCGGTGACCCGGGCGCCGCGCGCGCGCATCGAGGTGAACGCCTCGTGGCCCGGGGTGTCGAGGAACACGACCCGCTTGCCGTCCTTGGTCGTGACCTCGGACGCGCCGATGTGCTGGGTGATGCCACCCCGCTCGCCCGACGCGACGGTCGTCGACCGGATGGCGTCGAGGAGGCTCGTCTTGCCGTGGTCGACGTGGCCCATGACGGTCACGATCGGGGCCCGCGCGACGAGGTTCTCGTCGTCGGCCTCCTCGAACAGGACCTCCTTGGTCGCCTCGGCCGGCGTCCCGCTGCCATCCTCGTCATCGGAGGTCGCGGCGACCGCGTTCGCCTCGGCCACCTCGTAGCCGAGCTCCTCGGCGACGAGCGACGCGGTGTCACGGTCGATCAGCTGGTTGATGGTCGCGAAGATGCCGCTCTTGATCAGCTCCCGGATGATGTCCGCGGGGTTGACCCCCAGCAGGTCCGCGAGCTCCTTGACGGTGATCGTCGAGGGCAGCTCGATCGCGCCGCGCTCGCTCGGGTCGACGACCGAGACGGCGCCCGGCGTGAAGCTGCCGGGACGGCGCGGGGGCTTGCGGGGGCCGCGACGGCCGCGGGTCCCGCTCCTACTCCTGGCCACGGGCTCCTCCTTCGTTCGTGTCGAGTTCAGTGGTCGGCGCTGATCCGGCCTGGCCGCCGACGGATGGATTCTGTTCGGTCATCAGGATGCGCACGTCGAACGGGACCTGCGTCCCGAGGGCGTGCTCGAGGGCTCGCTTGCGGACCGCGGTGTCCCAGCAGGCGGCATCGCGACACAGGTACGCACCGCGTCCCGGGGCCCGGCCGCCCAGGTCCAGCACGACGGTCCCGGCGGGTGTCCGGACGACCCGGACCAGCTCCCGTTTCGGGCGCGCCGTCCGGCAGGCGACGCAGGTCCGGGTCGGCAGCCGGCGCGGTGATGTGGTGCCGGTCGTGCCCGGCGCCGCCCCGCCTACGACGACACCTCCTCGTCCGCCTTCTTGCGCGAGCGCTTCGGCTTGGACGGCGCCGACGCGACGGCCTCCGACGCGGGCTCCGTGGCCGTCCCGGCCGCGGCCTCGACTGGCGCGACCGCCTCGGCCGGGGGTGCCTCGACCGGGGGGACCTCGACGGCGGGTGCCTCGACCGGAGCCGGGGCCCCGCCGGCGACCGGTGCCGGGTCGGCGGCAGCCGGCGCATCGACGGCGACCTCGCCGGCCGGCGCGGCCTCCGCGGGCGCGACCGCTTCGACCGGAGCCGTCTCGACCGCCTTCGCCGCCTCGGCCGCCGCGACGTCGCTCCGGATGTCGATCCGCCAGCCGGTCAGGCGGGCGGCCAGCCTCGCGTTCTGCCCCTCGCGGCCGATGGCCAGCGAGAGCATGCGCTCGGGCACGGTCACGTTCGCGATCCGGTGCTCCTCGTCGATGTGGACGCCCAGCACCTGGGCCGGCGACAGCGCGTTGGCGACGAACACCGACGCGTCCTCGTTCCAGGGGATCACGTCGATCTTCTCGCCGGCCAGCTCGGCCACGACGGCCTGGACCCGCGCGCCGCGCTGCCCGACCGTGGCGCCAACGGGGTCGAGGCCTTCCTGGCGCGAGGCGACGGCGACCTTCGAGCGGCTGCCGGCCTCGCGCGCGATCGCCTTGATCTCGACGGTCCCGGCATGGATCTCCGGTACCTCCAGCTCGAACAGCCGGCGGAGGAACCCCTTGTGCGTCCGCGACACCAGGATCTGGGGGCCGCGGGCGGAGCGCCGCACCTCGAGCACGAACGCCTTCACCGGCTGGCCGATGCGGTAGTGCTCGAGCGGGCTCTGCTCGCTGGTGGCGAGGATCGCCTCGACGCCCTTGCCGACGTCGAGGATGATCGCGCGCGGCTCGACGCGGCTCACCGAGCCCGTCAGGAGCTCGCCCTCGCGGCTCGCGAACTGGTCGAACACCTGGTCCCGCTCGACCTCGCGGATCCGCTGCAGGATGATCTGCTTGGCCGTCTGGGCGCCGATCCGGCCGAAGTGCTCGCCGTCGAGCTGCTCGAGCTCGATCACGTCGCCGGCCTTGGCGTCGGGCTTCGTCTGGCGGGCCTCATCGACGGTCACTTCGACCATGGGGTCCTCGACCTCGTCCACGACGTAGCGTCCGCGGAACACGTCGATCCGGCCGCTGTCCGGCTCCACGTGGACGAAGATGTCCTCCTCGCCGGCGACCCGGCGGTACGCGGCCTGGATGCCTTCCTCGAGCGCCCGAACGAGCGCCTCGCGCGAGACCTGCTTCTCGGCGTTGAGCTGGAGGAGCGCACCGACGAAGTCACGACTCATCATGTGCCTCCTGCTGTTGTGCTCGATGGCGGCGGGGCCCCCACGACACAAAGAAACGTGGGTTGGTCACCCACGTTCGGAGGCGGCCTCGCGTTGTTGGCGGGGAGTATACACCCGGGCCCGTGGACCCTCAACGCAGGGGGCGCCCGGCGCGGCCCCCGTCATACTCGCCCTGTCTCGCGCGTCCAACCGGCCCATCGTGCACGGACGCAGGGTCGCGGGAGGAGCCATGAGACGCCCGCATCGGGCACCGCCGTTGGCGATCGCCGGCCTGGCCGCGGCCATGGTCGTCGCGGTCGTCGCGGTCGTCGCGCTCGCCGTGATCCGCTCGCCCGCGCCCGGCGCACCATCGCCCACCGACGACGCCGGCCGGCCGGCCGTGGGCGTCGTCCCGGTCGCGGACCCGAGGCCGTGGACCTCGGTGACCTGGCGACGACTCGTGCTCGCGCCCGGCATGCCGCCCGGCCATACCCGGATCGACGGCCTCGTCCGCGGGGCGCCCGGCCTGGTGGCATGGGGCCGGACGGCAATGCCCGGCCGGAACCAGTTCGACGACATGGGCGCCGCGTATCTCTCGGCGGCGGGCGATCGCTGGGCGGTGGTCCCGATCGACTCGGGTGTCGGGCCCCGCGACACGTCGGAGATCCGCGTCGTCGCCTGGGGACCGGCCGGGCTGCTCGCCCTGGGCGGCGTCTGCTGCGACGACGAGGAGCGCCCCGCGGCCTGGACGTCGCCCGACGGCACGGCCTGGACCCGGGTCCCGGTCGATCCCGACCTCGCCATGGTCGAGGTGGCGCACCTGATCGCCACCGACGACGGGTTCCTCGTGGCCGGCGCCGCCGGCGGGCGGGCCGCGATGCTCGTCTCCTCGGATGGCGTGGCCTGGGACGCCGTCGACCCGGCGGTTGCGGGCCTCGGGCCGGGTGGCGTGAGCCACGTCGCCGCAACCCGCGACGGCTACCTCGCCGTCGGCTGGACCGACGACGGCGCGACGTACGACGGCGCAGTCTGGCGATCCGCCGACGGCCGCTCGTGGGCGAAGGTCGAGGAGCCACTGCTCGCCGGCGACCAGGACACCCAGCTGTGGCGGTCCGTGCCGTTCGCCGGCGGGGAGCACCTGACCGGCAACGAGGGGGCCCACGCGGAGCGCATCCGGTGTGAGCAGCTGCTCGGCCTGCAGGCCTCGGTCGCCGGCCCGGCGGCAGACCCGGCGGGCACCATGGACCTGAGCTGTGGCTGGGGGCTCGAGACGGAGTGGCTGCGCGTGGCCGACGGGGCGCTGCAGCGGCTGCAGGTCCGCAGGCTCGGTGCCGTCGCGCCGCCGCCCGGGACCTTCGCCGGCAGCGCGTTGATCGTCGCCGGCGGGCCGGGCCTGCTCGCGATCGGCGAGGCCGAGGGGGAGGCCGGGGTGCGGCTCTGGGCCTCGCGCGATGGACGAAGCTGGGAGCGGGTGCTCCCCGACCAGCCCTTCGAGGTGGGTGCGTCGGTCTCCGGCCTGGTCGTCGACGGCCGGCGCCTGGTCGCCGTGGGCGAGGACTGGGATCCGAATGGCAACCAGCCCGGCGTGCCGGCGATCTGGCTGGGGATCGCGGACTGACGGTCTCGCGGCGCGACGGCCGCGGGTGAGCCCGAGCGGCGTGGGCCCGGCGCGGCCCCCCGCCGGCCGTGGATCGGGCTACGGGCCGGACTGGGTCCCGAGCTCGTCCAGGAGCCGCGCCAGCTCGCCCAGCGCGAGCCGCGGCTCGTCTCCGCGGAGCGGCACAAACGCCGTGAGGTGGCCCCGGACGGCGTCGATCACCCGCTGGTTGCGGACCGGACGTCCCCCCGACCGGAGGTCGCCGATCTCCAGCACCCGTGTGCCGCTCGGGGCGAAGGCCGCCAGGTGCAGGGCCGACCCGCTCATCCCGGCGATGACCCGCGCCGATCGCACCGCCCGGACCTGGTCGCCGATCGGCATCTCCTCCGGGTAGATGACCCGCCAGCCGCGGGACCGCATCAGCTCGTCGAGCTCCTCCTCGTTCTCCAGCCGCCGGGTATCGAGACGAGACGCGTCACCGGTCCGGCGATGAAAGCGGCTCCGCGACAGGAACACGTTGCCCGATGGCTCGGGCGTGCCGGCGGCCCCGGTCGCGGCCTCGGCGATGCGCTCCCAGGCCCGCACGGCCATCGGCGTCGCGTAGGCCGCGGCGACGAACGGTCGCGTCGGCACCAGCAGCCGTTCCACCCGGACCGGCTCCAAGGCCAGGACGAGCGGCCGCGCCCCGTACCCGGACAGCTCCACGAGGTCGGTCTGCCACGGGTACCGGGTCTCCAGGTGAGCGAACGGGTGAGCCACCAGCCCCGCCACGTCGATGGGGTCCGGCCACAGCGTGGTCACGGTCTCGGTGACGAAGTGGCCGAACTGGTGCATCCACGTTCCCGCGTACAGCCAGGTCCCGTTCAGCCTTCGTCCGCGGAACCGGCGCCCGCCCGTCACGCGCCGCAGCCAACCGGCCGGCGTCGACCCGAACCGCGCCGGGTCCGCCGCGACGACGACATCGCGGGCCGTCCCGCCGATGCGCTGGGATGCCTCGACCAGCATGCCGGCCGCGTCGTACACGGCGCCTCGCGTCCACCGGCTCGGCGGCTCGATGGTCCGCAGCCTGCCGATCGCGAAGCCGGACAGCGTGGCGCCCGGGATGTCGAGCACGCCGTCGGCCGTCTCCGCCGGGTCGACGGGGAACGACGCGGGTGCCCAGCCGTCTGCAGCGCGGTCGGCGGTGGCCGGCTCGGACCCGCCGTCCGGCCCGGGCGGCCGGTCATCCACCCCGCGAGGATCGGCTGGCGCACGAGGGCTCACGGCGGAATGCTCGCACAGTCCCCGCCGCGAGGAGGGTCTCGGTCGCCCACGGGCCCAACGGCGTGGTGCCCGGGTGAGACCGGCGCGCACCGTGGCGCCTCCGCTAGGCTGTCTGGCAACCGGCGGTCGTCGTCCGGGCGCAGGGGCACGCATCGTTGCGGATCGAGACCGACCAGATCGACGGCGTTCCGGTGCTGTGGTCCAGGATCGAGGGCCCTCGGTTCGGCGCCCTCATGTTCGGCGTGGGCCGGGCGCATGAGCCCGCCGCGGTCGGTGGAATCGGCCACCTCGTGGAGCACCTGGCGCTCGCGCCGCTGACCCAGCAGGCGTACGGCCACAACGGGTTCGTCGCGGCCAATCGCACGGTCCTGCACGCGAGCGGCACGGACGATGAGCTGGTCCAGTTCTTCGGGCACGTGGCCTCGGCGCTCGAGGGTCTCCCCCTCGGCCGGCTCCTGATGGAGCGGCGGATCCTCAGGCAGGAGAGCCGCGAGCGCGTCGTCGCGACCACGGCGCAGATGCTGTGGTTGCGGTTTGGCGACGTCGGGCACGGCCTCGTCGGGTCGGACGAGCTGGGGCTGGGCTGGCTCGGCCCGGACCGCGTCGCGGCGTGGGCCAGGAGCTGGTACACGCGGGACAACGCGGTGCTATGGCTCAGCGGACCCCCGCCCGACGGGCTCCGCCTCCCGCTTCCGGCCGGTCGGCGCCCGGAGCCGATCCCGCTCGGGACGATCGACGGCGTCGGCTTTCCAGCCCACGCGAGCTTCGGCACCGGCAGCGTCGCCATCTCCTGTCTGGCACCGCGGGGCGCCGACGCGGTCATCGCGCTCTCCGGGGCGGCGCGACGCGCGCGCGAGGTCCTTCGCTTCGAGCGCGGCCTCGTCTACGACGTGCGCTCGGATTACGAGGCGCTCGACGCGGACACGGCGCACTGCCTGTTGGGCGCCGACTGCGATGCCGGTCAGGCGCCGGTCGTCGCCGTATCGCTGATGCGGACACTGGACGAGATCGCGGCTGACGGGCTGTCCGCGGATGAGATCGCCCGAGAGCGGCGCGGTTACCTCGATGCCATCTCGATCCCGCAGAGCGGCATGGGGTTCCTCGACGGCGCCGCGCAGCGGGTGCTGGCCGGGCGGCCGATCGAGCAGCCGGACGAGATCACGGCCGAGTACGAGGCGGTCACTCCGGGCGCCACGGCCAAGGCGATGCGGACGGCCCTGGAGACCGTGCTGCTGCGATCGCCGGGCAACCCGCCGCCCGGACGGCCCTGGCGCCACTACCCCGAGGCGTCGACCCGCTTCGTCGACGGCAAGGACCATCGTCCCATCGGCTGGCCGCTGCAGAACCGGAAGCGCAAGGACCGGCTCGTCGTGGGATCGGATGGCGTGACGTGGTCGAGCGGCCAGGGCCAGATGCTGACCGTCCGCTACGACGACTGCGTGGCGTACATCCACCGATCCCACTGGCACGGCGGACAGCGCGAGCTCCGAGGCGCCGACGGGATCCGCGTCCTCGTCGGCGCGTCCGACTGGCAGGGCGGCGGCCGGATCCTGCGCGAGATGGACGAGCGGATGGGCCGCGAGCTCGTGGTCTGCGCGGAGCATGGGGTCGACGGGTTGCCGGACCCACAGGACGACCAGCGCACCGGCTGACGCTTCGCCGCCCGTCACCCGGCGGGCGGGTGCGTCGGGTCAGGCTGCCCCCGCGCCGAACCGGCGGTCGACGTAGTCCTCGAGGAGCGTGATGAATTCGGCGACGATGCCGTCGCCCCGGAGCGTGCGGTCCAGCTTTCCGTCCACGAACACGGGGGCGACCGGCGCCTCGAACGTGCCCGGCAGGCTGATCCCGATGTCCGCGTGCTTGGATTCGCCCGGGCCGTTGACCACGCAGCCCATCACCGCGACCTTGAGCTCCTCGACGCCAGGGTAGGCCTCGCGCCAGTCGGGCATGCGTGCCTTGATGTGGGACGTGATGTCCCGCGCCATCTCCTGGAAGAACGTGGAGGTGGTTCGGCCGCAGCCGGGGCAGGCGGAGACCTGGGGCAGGAACGAGCGCAGGCCCATCGACTGGAGCACCTGCTGGGCGACCTCCACCTCCAGCTCCCGGCCGGCGCCGGGCTCCGGGGTGAGCGAGACGCGGATCGTGTCCCCGATCCCCTCGTTGAGCAGGATCGCGAGGCCCGCGGTGGACGCCACGATCCCCTTCATCGCCATGCCGGCCTCGGTCAGGCCGAGGTGCAGCGGGTAGTCCGAGCGCCCCGCCAGCAGCCGGTACGTGTCCACAAGGTCGCGCACGCCCGAGACCTTGGCCGACAGGATGATCCGGTCGTGCCGCAGACCCGTCTCCTCGGCCAGCTCCGCCGAGCGCATGGCGGACTCGATCATGGCCTCGATCATCACGTCGCGGGCGTCGCGCGGCTCCGCGAGCCGGGCGTTGGCCTCCATCAGCTCGGTCAGCAGCTGCTGGTCCAGCGAGCCCCAGTTGACCCCGATCCGAACCGGCTTGTCGTGCTCGACGGCGGCCCGCACGATGGTCCCGAAGTTGACGTCGTGGTGCCTGGTGCCGACGTTGCCGGGGTTGATCCGGTACTTGGCCAGCGCGGCGGCCATCGCCGGGTACTCGACCAGGAGCTTGTGGCCGTTGTAGTGGAAGTCGCCGATGACCGGCACGTCCACGCCCAGGTTGTCGCGCAGCTTCGCGATCATCTCCGGGACGGCCGCCGCCGCCTGCTCGGTGTTGACGGTGACCCGGACCAGCTGCGATCCGGCGTGGGCCAGCCTCGCGACCTGGAGCGCCGTGGCGTCCGGGTCCGCCGTGTCCGTGTTGGTCATCGACTGGACGACCACCGGGTGCGCGGACCCGACCAGCACCCCGCCGACGTCGACCGAGACCGTCGGCCTTCGAGCGGGACGCCGGGCGTCTGGCGACGTCACGGGGTGCCGCCACCCACCTGGCGTGCGATGTCGAACACCGTGATCCAGATCAGGAACGTGAACAGCGCCACGAACCCGATCGCGTAGGTCACCCGCTCCGCCCGGAGCGAGATCCGCGGCCCGTAGCGCGGGATGGCCTTGAGGATCAGCACGAACATGCGGCCGCCGTCGAGCGGCGGGAAGGGCAGGATGTTCACGAGGGCCAGGTTGGCCGACAGGATGCCCGCGACGTACAGCGTCAGGATCGGGCCGCTGCCGCGGAACACCTCGCCCAGCGAGGTCGCGATGCCGACCGGCCCGGAGACCGGCGGGGCTGCCGTCGGGTCGCTCACGATCGACCCCGCGAGGTCGCCCAGCCCGGCCAGGATGAGGCCGAACCAGCGCGTCGTCTCGCTCGCCCCGATGCCCGCGGCGTCGCCCAACGGCCGGCCGGTGTACTCGCCGTAGAACAGCGATTCGAAACCGTTGTCGCCCGCCCGGATCCCGAGGGCGCCCTTGCCGGCGTCGATCTCGGCCTGGGTCCGCAGGGTCGCCGTGACCTCGTCGCGGTTGCCGTCCGCGCGGATGATCCCGATGGTCACGGTCCGGCCCGCCCGGGCGCGCAGGGCGTCGATCGCGGAGTCCCCGTAGAACTCGAACTGCGTGCCGTCGATGCTGATGATCGCATCGCCGTCGCGCAGGCCTGCGGTCGCCGCCGGAGAGCCGGGCTCCACGGTCTCGAACTTGAGCCCCACGTACGGCGTCGCCAGCCACGCGATCGCGGTGAAGATCGAGAACGCCAGCACCAGGTTCATCAGCGCGCCGGCCGCGAGGATGACCAGCTTGACCGGGAGGCGGGCGCGGGAGAACGAGCGCGGGTCGTCGCCCTCGTCGCCGTCCTCGCCCTCGAGCTTCACGAACCCGCCGATCGGCAGCCAGTTGAGCGTGTAGACCGTGCCGGTCGGCACCTCGGGCTCCTGGTCGAGGATCGTGTCGCGCAGGTACGTGTCGTCGCCCGCCGCCTCGAGGTCCGCCTCCCGTCGGCGCCTGGCGCGTTCGATGTCCTCGGCGGAGGCGGGGCCGATCCGGAGGACCTTGGCGCGCGGCGGGAAGCCGACCCCGAACTCGAGGACGCGGACGCGGGCCAGCCGTGCCGTGACGAAATGCCCGACCTCGTGGATCAGCACCAGGCCGCCGAGGACGATGACGAACAGCAGCAGCGTGATGGCGGCGTCGAGGATCGTGCTCACGCGGGGCCTCCGATCGGACCGCTCGCGAACGCCGCGCGCACTTCGCGATCGAGCGCGACGAGGGCGTCCACGTCCGGTGCCTGGTCGGCACCCTCGCCGAACCGCGTCACGGCGGCCTCGAGCAGCCGGGGAATGCCCCCGAAGTCCAGGCTCCCGTCGAAGAACCGGGCGACGGCCACCTCGTCGGCGGCGATCAGGGCCGCGGTCGCCCGGCTGCCGGTGCGACCGGCCTGGCGGGCGATGCGCAGGGCCGGGAACCGCGACTCGTCGGGCGCCCGGAAGTCCAGGCGGCCGGCCGCGACGAGGTCCGGCGGGATGGCCGGAGACGGGAGGCGCTCCGGATGGGTGAGCGCGTACTGGATGGGGAGACGCATGTCGGGGGTGCCCAGCTGTGCCTTCAGGGAGCCGTCCACGAACAGCACCGCGGAGTGGACGACGCTCTGCGGATGGACGACGACGTCGATGGCGTCGTAACCGACATCGTATAGCCAGTGCGCCTCGATGACCTCCAGGCCCTTGTTGGCGAGCGTCGCGGAGTCGATGGTGATCTTGGCTCCCATGGTCCAGGTCGGGTGACGCAGGGCCCGTTCCGGGGTCACGCCGGCGAGCTCGCCGGGCGTGGCGTCGAGGAACGGTCCGCCGGAGGCGGTGAGCACGAGACGCGCGATCGCGCCCCGCGGTTCACCGACCAGGCACTGCCAGATCGCGGAGTGCTCCGAGTCGATCGGGCGGAGCCAGGCGAGGGGGCTCGCCAGCGGGTCGTCCATGCGCGCGATCGCCCGCTCGGTGGCACGCGCACGGGCCTCGGCCATGACCAGGTGGCCCCCGGCGACCAGCGTCTCCTTGTTGGCGGTCGCGACGACCTTGCCGGCCCGCAGCGCGGCCAGCACGGGGCGGAGCGAGACGATGCCAGCCGTGCCCACCACGACCAGGTCGACGTCGTCGCGGGTCGCCATGGCCTCCAGGGCGTCCGGCCCGCCCGCCCGGGTCGTGCCGGCGGGCAGGTCGAGGGGCGTGTCGCCATCGGACAGCGCCGCCACCGACGGGTGGAGCCTCCGGACCTGCGCCTCCAGCTCCGCGGCGTTCGACCCGGCGGCCAGCGCCACCACCCGGAACCGCTCGGCGTGCCGTTCGAGCACCTCGACCGCCTGGCGGCCGATGCTGCCCGTGGACCCCAGGAGCGCGACGCCGAGGCGTCCGGTGTCAGCCGGCGAGGGCGAGGACATACAGCGTCACCACGGGAGCCGCGAACAGGAACGAGTCGATCCGGTCGAGGATCCCGCCATGGCCGGGGATCAGGGTGCCGGAGTCCTTGGCGCCGGCGGCGCGCTTGAGCATGGACTCCGCGAGGTCGCCGGCCTGGGCCGCGAGCCCGAGCAGCGGCCCCAGGACGAGCCCGCCCAGCGGCTCCTGCCCGAGACCGGCCAGCAGGAGCACGGTCACGACCGTCGTCGCCACGAGGCCGCCGACGAGCCCCTCGATCGTCTTCGAGGGCGAGATGTGGACCAGGAACCTGTGCCGCCCGATCTGCCGCCCGACGAGGTAGGCGCCGGTGTCGTAGCTCCACACGCCGAGGACCAGGAGCACGATCCAGCCGCGCTCGGGCCCCAGGACGGCGAACGTCGCGCCGTCCGGGACCGCGGGGGCGTTCGCCGCCACGTGGAGCACGAACGCGAGCAGGCCCAGGTACAGCGCGCCGAACACGGTCCCGATCCAGGCCATCAGCCCGTCGCGGGGGTCCGTCCGGGCGAACGCGCCCACCCCGGCGAGGATGGCACCGACGGCGACCAGCAGGACGCCCTTGTCCCCTGCCGGGGCGACGTAGGCCTCGAGCACGATGGCTACCGCGAGTGCGGTCCCGAACAGCGACAGCGATGGGTAGCCGGCGGCCTTGAGCAGCCGGAACACCTCGATCCCGCCGAGGAGCGCGGCCACGACGAGGAGGACGGCGACCGCGGGCCGCCCGATGGCCAGGGCGACGATGATGGGCGGGACCAGGACGAGCGCCGAGAGCGCGCGGGTCCGGAGCATCCGGTGCCTAGCGGCCGAAGCGTCGGGTGCGGCGGGCGAACTCCAGCAGCGCCTCGTCGAACGCGTCGGGGCCGAAGTCCGGCCACAGCCGGTCGCTGAACACGAGCTCCGCGTAGGCCGACTGCCAGATCAGGAAGTTGCTGATCCGCTGCTCGCCGCCCGTCCGGATCACGAGGTCCGGGTCGGGCAGGCCGGCGGTGTACAGGGCGTCGCTGATGGTCCGCTCGTCGACCGCTTCGGGCGGGATGCCGGCGGCCGCGATCCGCCGGAAGGCGTCCACGATCTCCGTCCGCCCGGCGTAGTTCCAGGCGATGTTGAGGATCAGCCGCGTCCCGTCCGCGGTGCGATCGAGGGCGTCGGTGATCGACGCGCGGGTGTCCTCGGGCAGCTCCTCGAGGCGGCCCAGGACCTTGACGTGCACGCCCTGGGCCCGCAGCTCCTCGGTCTCGTTGCGGATCGCCATGCCCAGCAGGTCGAACAGGCCGGCGACCTCGTCGTCCGAGCGTGCCCAGTTCTCGCGGCTGAACGCGTACAGGGTAAGCATCGGCACGCCGCGCCGGACCGCGTGCTGGAGCAGGGCGCGGATCGCCTCCACGCCGGCGGCGTGGCCCTCGTAGTCCGGCTTGCCCCGCGCGCGGGCCCAGCGCCGGTTGCCGTCCATGATGATCGCGACGTGCCGGGGCAGGTCCTCCGGCGCCAGCAACGGGGCATCCGCGACGGGTGCCGCCGCGACCGGCGGGTGCTCGTCCCCCGCCGGCTCGTGGGCGAGCGGCGGCGCGTCGGTCGGGCGCGCGACGGATCGATCGAGCGGCGCCTGGGCCACTAGACCTCGAGGACCTCCTGCTCCTTGACATCGCCCAGGCGATCGACGTCCGCGATCACCCGGTCCGTGATCTTCTGGAGCTGCTCCAGCTGGCGGTGGGACTCGTCCGCCCCGACCGTGCCGTCGCGCTCCTCCTTCTTCAGGGCATCGGCGGCCTCGCGGCGGAGATTGCGGATCTCCACCCGTGCCTCCTCCATCCGCTTGTGGACGCTCTTGACGATGTCCTTGCGACGCTCCTCGGTGAGCGGCGGGATGTTCAGCCGGATCAGCGTCCCGTCGACGTTGGGCATGAGGCCGATGTCGGACCGCAGGATCGCCTTCTCGATGCCGCCGATGACCCCGCGGTCCCACGGCTGGATCACGATCTGGTGCGGCTCCGGCACGCTGATCGACGCCAGCTGGTTGAGCGGTGTCTGGGTGCCGTAGTAGTCCACGTGCAGCCGTTCCACGAGCGAGGTGGAGGCGCGGCCGGTCCGGAGGCCCTGGAAATCGCGCTCCATGGCCTCCACGGCGCGGGCCATCTTCCGCTCCGCCGTGGCAAGGATCTCGGTGGTCATGCGGCACCTCCGGTCTCGGCGGAGATGAGGGTGCCCACGGTCTCGCCCCGGGCGACCCTCGTGATGTTGTCCGGCTCGTTGAGGTCGAACACCACGATCGGCAGGTCGTTCTCCATGCACAGGGAGACCGCCGCCGCATCGAGGACCTTGAGCTGGTCGCGCAGGAGGTCCTGGTAGTCGAGCCGGGTGTACCGGGTGGCCGTCGGGTCCTGCATCGGGTCCGCGTCGTACACCCCGTCCACCTTGGTCGCCTTGAGCAGGACCTCGGCGCCGATCTCCACGGCGCGCAGGGCGGCGGCCGTGTCGGTCGTGAAGTAGGGGTTGCCCGTCCCGGCCACGAAGATGGCCACCCGCCCCTTCTCGAGGTGCCGGACGGCGCGCCGCCGGATGTACGGCTCAGCGATCTCGTTCATCGCGATCGCGCTCATGACCCGCACCGGGACCCCGGCACGCTCGATCGCATCCTGGAGGGCGAGCCCGTTCATGACGGTGGCCAGCATGCCGATGTAGTCGCCGGTCGCCCGGTCCATGCCCCGGGCGGCCGCGGCGAGGCCGCGGAAGATGTTGCCCCCGCCGACGACGATCCCCATCTCCACGCCCTGCGCGTGGACCTCCGCCACCTGGCGCGCGATGAACGCGCAGAAGGCCGGGTCCACGCCGTACTGGCGCTCCCCCAGGAGCGCCTCGCCGGACAGCTTGAGCAGGACCCGGCGGTAGCGGAGCCGCGGACTGGCGTCGGTCACATCTCCTCCCCGAGCGCGTACCGGGTGAACCGGCGCACCCGGATGTTCTCGCCGATCTTGGCGATGGCCTCGGTCACCAGCTCGCGCACGGTGCGCTCCTCGTCGCGGAACGGCTGGTCGAGGAGCACGCCCCCGGGCTCCGCGTACCACTTCCTGAGCCGCCCGTCGAGGATCTTCTCGCGAACCGCCTCGGGCTTGCTCGCCACGTCCTCGGCCGCGAGCAGGTCGCGGCGCTTTGCCTCCAGGACGTCGGCAGGGATGTCGGTCACGTCGACCCAGGCGGGGAACGTGGCCGCCACCTGGACCGCGAGGTCGTGGACGAGCTTCTCGAAGGCCTCGGTACGGGCGACGAAGTCCGTCTCGCAGTTGACCTCGATCAGCACGCCGACGCGGCCGCCGGTGTGGATGTAGCTGCTCACGAGACCCTCTCGCGCCTCGCGGCCCGCCTTCTTGGCCGCCGATGCGATGCCCCGCTCACGCAGCAGCGCGACGGCCCGCTCGACGTCGCCGCCCGTCTCCTCGAGGGCGCGCTTGCAGTCCATCATGCCAGCGCCGGTTTGCTCGCGCAGTTCCTTGACGGCCGCCGCCGTGATTGCCATGGAAGTGATGCTCCTGTTTCGTTCCGCGCGCGGCCAGTGTGCGCGCATTCGGGTTCCTGCGGGCGGCCGGACGCGGGGGCGTGACGGCCGTGGTGCCCGGACCGCGCCGTGACGGCGCGACCCGGGCGGGATCAATCGGCCTTGGGCCCGGTGGGCGCCGGGGGCTCCGCGGCCTCGGGCGCCTCGGCGGCCTCGGGCGCCGCGGAGGGCTCGGGGGCGGCCGCGACCTCGGGGGCCGTTTCGGCCTCCGCTTCGGGGGCAGACGCGACCTCGGGGGCCGTCTCGAGCGCGGCTGCCGCCTCGGCCTCCGCCACGGCGATCGCCTCGGCGGTCCGGGCCGCACCCGGCAGCAGGTCGTCGTCCTCGAGGTCGGGGTCGAACGAGAGCGTGCCGCCGGCGGCCACCTGGGCGACGAGATCGGCGACCGCCGCCTCGTCGAACTCGGGCTCCTCGACGGCCTGGGGCTCGGGGGCCTCGGGCTCGGCCGAGGCACGGGCGGCACGCTGGCCGGCCCCCTCGATCGCGGCGTCGGCGACCAGCTGGCACAGCAGCCGGATGGCGCGGATCGCGTCGTCGTTGGCCGGGATGATGTAGTCCAGCTCGTCGGGGTCCACGTTGGTGTCGCCCGTGCCCACGACCGGGATCTCGAGCTTGTTGGCCTCGGTGACCGCGATCCGCTCCCGGTGCGGGTCCACGATGAAGATCGCGCCCGGCACCCGCTTCATCTTGCGGATCCCACCCAGCATCGCATTGAGCTTGTTGAGCTCCTCGGTGAGCAACGCCGCTTCCTTCTTCGGGAGGCGGTCGAAGTCACCCGCCTGCTGCCGGGCCTCGAGCTGATCCAGCAGGCCGATGCGCTTCTTGATCGTGACGAAGTTGGTGAGCATGCCACCCAGCCAGCGCTTCGTGACGTACGGCTGGCCGGCCCGGATCGCCTCCTGCATCACCGGCTCCTGCGCCTGCTTCTTGGTGCCGACGAACAGGACGCTCTCGCCACGGGCGACGGTCTCGGTGACGAACTCGAGGGCGGCGTCCAGGCGCTTGACCGTCTGGGCCAGGTCGATGATGTGGATCCCATTGCGCTCCGCGAAGATGAACGGGCGCATCTTGGGGTTCCAGCGGCGAGTCTGGTGTCCGAAGTGGACGCCGGCCTCCAGCAGCTGGCGCATCGAGACGGTGGGCACTGCCTGACCTCCTGCGGTTGGTTCCTCCGCGGATCCCGAGTCGGGGGCCGGCGGCGAGTCCTCGCCGGTCCGGCACCGTCCCGCTCGTGGACGGATCCGCGTGTGTGCTCCGTCCGGCCGTTCCGGACGGGCAGTGACGAACACCGCGGGGCGTCCCGCGGCGCGGCGGAGTGTAGCACAGGGGTCGTCCCGCCCCGCTCAGGGCCGGATCGCACGATGGTGGCGGATCGACGGCATGCCACCGGGACCGGGATCGATCGCGATCAGGTCGACGCGCAGGGGCAGCCTCGGCATCCGCGTCCCGTCCGGGAGGGAGGCCAGGCCGGCGACGGCACCGACCAGGCGCCGGAGCGCCGCGCGCTTGCGGTGGTCCAGCGTCTCCTCCGCGAGCCCGAAGTCCCGGCGGCCGCGGCGCCGGACCTCGACCACGACCAGCGCAGCCGGCGGGCCGGGGTCCACGGCCAGCAGGTCGATCTCGTCGCGCCCGATCCGCAGCTGGCGCGCCAGCAGCGTCCAGCCGGCGGCCTCGAGGCGGGCCGCCGCCAGGACCTCGCCGGCGTCGCCGATCCGCTGCGCCTCCGTGGAGCTCGACCGCGTCATGCCGGCCAGCATGCCGCGACCGGCTCACTCGGCGCTTATCTTGTTGCCGCGCCAAAGGCACGGCCGCAGACCCGGGTCGCCGATCGGCAGACACCAGCCTCCACGCGCGGGTGCTCGCGCCCGGTCTATGGAGCGGCCCGGGCTGAATGTCGACCTCGCTGAGCCTCTCTGGCCCCCGGCAATGCAACGCCGTCCGGGCACGCGCGCTCGCGATCACATCAGCCGTTGTGCTCGTCGCCTGCTCTACGGTGCCGATCGCGACCGGCCTGCCAATCTACCCCATTGGCGACGACTCGATGGGTTTCCCGATCCCGGACCCAACCACAGGCACCCTTCGCAGCGAGGGTGAATGTGCGTATGTCGACACCGACGCGGGACGCCTCCTCGTGGTGTGGCCCGAGGGCACGCTCCTTGATGGGAATACGCTGATGTTCGATGGCCGCGCGATCGCGACAGTCAATGGGCCGGTGCGCATGGTCGGCGTCGCGGCAAGCGACGCCCGGATCCGTGATCTGCTAGGTGCCGACCTGCCAGCAGCGTGCCGGGGCACCGATGTGACCGTCTTCGTGGCGAACCCGTACTAGCCGCCCGAAGCGCCACGTCAGGATTCGACCCCACCGAAGCGTCGGTGCCCCTGCTCGGCCCTTCCTCGCTCACCCTGCTGCCTCAGACCGCTGCGGTACGCCTCGAGCGCCTGCTCGAACGTGTGGCCCGGGAGGATGTCCGCCTGCCGGCGGCTGGTCGCGGCCTCGAACGCGACGTTGGCGTCGACGAAGGCGTCGAATTTGGCCGCCTGGTCGGGCGAGACCGCGACCATCAGGCCGGTCCCGCCCGCGTCCATGAGCCTGGCCACCGCATCGATGTGACCGTTGTCCAGGCCGCTGTCGACGAGCGCCGCCACGAGCCCGCCGATCGCGGCCCCGCCGAGGACGGGCACCCCGCCGGCCATGCCCGCGATGACCGCGAGCACGAGCCCGGCCGCGCCGCCGAACATGGCGCCCTCGACGGGGCCGGGGTCGATGGACCGGTCGCTGGTGATCGACACCCGGCCCGAGGGCGACTTGTGGACCAGCGCCCAGTCCTCGACCTCGATCGAGCCGTCCTTGATCCCCGCCTTGAGCTCCTCGACCACGGTGCGGCCGATCATCTCCTCGCGGAACCCCATGAACACGAGGCGCGTGCGCTTCGGCTCGCCTGCCACCAGCCACCCTCCGAGGTCCGGCGCCACCCCATCGAGCGTCGCGACGCGACCATTGTGCCTCCGACGGACGGTCCTCAGCCGGTCGTGGCGAACGCGTCCTCGGCCAACGCGTCGGCGGCGTCCATGGCCTCGTGGCCGTGCGTGTCGAGCCCGATCGCATCGAGCAGGAGGCCGTCGGCGCCGCCCTCGACCGGCAGCCCGGTCGCCGTCTCGGCGTCGAACAGGCCCAGCTGGTCACCGGCGAGCAGCACCTGGAGCGCCTGCCAGCTGCGCCGGTGGTGCGGCGTCAGGCCGTGCGCCCGGATCGCGGCCCGGTGCTCCGCGGTGGCGTAGCCGGCGTTGCGCTCCCAGCCGTAGTCCGGGTAGCGGACGGCGAGCCGCTGCATCATCCGGTCGCGGACGGTCTTCGCGATCACGGACGCGCACGCGATCGAGTACACGCGCGCGTCCCCATCCACGATCGCCGTGTAGGGCCCGACCTGTGCCTCGAAATCCGCGATCCGCAGCCCGTCCACCAGCACGTGGTCGTGGCCGCCGAGGCGGGCGATCGCGCGCCGCATCGCGAGGTGCGTCGCGTGGTAGATGTTGAGGCGGTCGATGTCCGCGACCGACGCGGCACCCACGCCCACGGCCAGCGCGCGCCGCCGGATGATCGGGGCCAGCCGCTCGCGCTGCGCGGCGGACAGCGTCTTGGAGTCCCGCACGCCGGGGATGCGGTGGCAGTTGGGCGGCAGGATGACGGCCGCGGCGACCACGGCGCCGCAGGTCGGCGCCACGCCCACCTCGTCCACGCCGGCCACCCGAGTGGCGCCGTTGCGCCACAGGGGGCGCTCCCAGCGGAGGGTGGGGACGATCGCGGCCATCGGGCGCTAGCGTACCGCCCCGGGCCGGACATGGTTCGACCCCCGCCGGAGCGGGGGTCGTCGGGCGGCAACCTCGACCGGCGGCGGGCTCGACGGGCCCGTCGGGAGGTGGCTACCGGCGCTCGCGGAGCGTGGTCGCGGCCTTGCCGACGCGGTTGCGCAGGAAGTACAACTTGGCGCGGCGGACCTGGCCGTGGCGGACGACCTCGATCTTCTCGATCCGCGGGCTGTGGAGCTTGAACGTCCGCTCGACGCCCACGCCCGACGCGATCCGGCGCACGGTGATCGTGGACGCGATGCCGCTGTTGCGCATCCGCATCACGAGCCCCTCGAACACCTGGATGCGCTCGCGGTTGCCCTCGACGACCTTGGCCGAGACCTTCACGGTGTCGCCCGGGGTGATCTCCGGCAGGTCGGTACGGAGCTGGTCCTGGACGATCTCGTTGAGCACGTTCACGGTGGGCGGTCCTTGTTCGGTCGTCGGCAGCCGCGGCTGCTGTGGGCTCGGGGTACGGGCGGCATGCCGGATCGGCGCGGCCGACGGCGGAGGATAGCACGGCGCGGGGCGGGTGTCAGGCGGGTGCGAGGCCGTCGCGGGGGTCAGGCCTCGTCGTCCGGCCCGGGCTCGGCCGGCGAGTCGCGGAGCCCGGCGAGCAGGCGGCGCTCCTCGGCGGTGAGCGCGCGACCCTCGAGCAGGTCGGGGCGCCGGTCGAGGGTCCGGCGGAGCGACTCGCGGAGCCGCCACTGGCGCACCTGCTCGTGGTGCCCCGACACGAGCACCGGCGGCACCGACACGCCGTCGAACGTGGCCGGCCGCGTGTACTGCGGGTACTCCAGCAGGCCCGCCGCGAACGACTCCTCCGCCGTGGACGCCTCGTCGATGGCGCCCGGCAGCAGGCGGAGCACGGCGTCGATGACCACGAGCGCGGCCAGCTCGCCGCCGGTCAGCACGTAGTCCCCGATCGAAAGCTCCCGGTCCACCATCGATCGGATCCGCTCGTCCACGCCCTCGTAGCGGGGGCACAGGAACACGAGGTGCGTCGCCGCGGCGAGCTCCTGTGCCACGCCCTGGCGGAACACCTCGCCCACGGGGTCCAGGAGCACGACGAGCGTGTCCGGGCGCCGGAGCTCGGCCAGCGCGGCGGCCACGGGCTCGGGGCGCAGCACCATGCCCGCGCCCCCGCCGTAGGTGTAGTCATCGACCGTGCGGTGGCGCCCGATCCCCCACCGGCGGAGGTCGTGGACCCGCACCTCGGCCAGGCCTCGTTCCAGGATGCGCGCGGGAATGCTCTCCCGCAGCGGTCCCTCGACCATCGCCGGGAACAGGGTCAGGACGTCGATCTCGAGCGGCATCAGCGGGTGGGTGGCTTCTCGCGCGGCGCCTGCGGGCCGCCGGCCGGGCGCGGCCGCGGCTGCTTCCTCGGCCGCCGGTCGCGCGGCCGCACGTAGTCCTCGTCCTCGACCGGCCGGGCATCGAGCGCGAGCGCCTCGAGGTCCACGACCAGCTCGCCGCGGTCCGGCGCGAGCTCGGTCACGATGCCCCGGACACCGGGCACGTCCAGCTCGCCCCGGGGACCGCGCACGACGAACACCTCGGCCCCCCCGGCCCGGTAGACGTCCACGACCGTGCCCAGGTCCTCGCCGGCGGCCGAGCGCACGGCCAGGCCCTCGAGCTCGTGGAAGAACCAGCGGCCGGGCTCGCGCGGCTCGTCGGGCTCGTCGATCTCCAGGTACGTGTCCCGGAGCCGCTCGGCGGCCTCACGGTCCCCGATCTCCCGGAACCGCAGCCACCAGCCCGGCCCGTCCGCGACCGGGGCGGCCTCGGCGATCGTGAGCGCCTCGGCCGTGCCTTCCGGGTACAGCGACGCGCCCTCGAGGAACCGGTCCTCGGGGCGGTCGGTGAGCAGCTCCACGCGGACCTGGCCGCGCAGCCCGCGGAAGCCGCGGACGAGCGCGACGGTCAGGCGCTTCGTCGAGCCCGCACCGTCCACGGCGATGGGGCTATCGCTCACCGAGGTCCAGGGCGCAGCCCCGCGACGCCATTGGCTCGAGGTCAGACGATCTCGAGGCTGACGGGCTCGCCGGTGCGGGCCGAGGTCACCTTGAGCAGCGTCCGCAGCGCCTTGGCGACGCTGCCGTTGCGCCCGATGACCTTGCCCATGTCGGACTCGGCCACGTGCAGCTCGATGATGGTGCCGTCCTCCCCGTTGACGACCTCGACGCTCACGGCATCGGGATCGTCCACGAGGGACTTGGCGACGTAGGCGACGAGGTCGGCGGCTGCCATCTCGCGCTCCCTACTTGAAGCTCGGCAGGACGCCGGCCTGCCTGAGCAGGCGCTTGACGGTGTCGGACGGCTGCGCCCCCTTGGCGAGCCAGTCCTTCGCCTTCGCCTCGTCGACGGCCAGCTCGATCGGATCGGTACGCGGGTTGTAGTGGCCGATGATGTCGAGCGCGCGGCCGTCGCGGGCGGAACGGCTGTCGGCGACGACCAGCCGGTAGGTCGGCTGCTTGGTCGCCCCGACGCGGGTGAGGCGGATGCGGACGGACATCTGGTGCGGTGCTCCTCCTGTGCGCGAGGCCCGTTGGGCCGGGCCCCGCCCTGGCTCGCTGGTGGTGGTGGTGGTTGGCTACTGGCCGACGACGCGCATGACGATCGTCCCCGTGTCGAGGTCATCGCCGGGCACGCTGGTGGCGATGATCGCGTCGAACGCCGCGAGGTAGGGCTTGACGTCGGCGTCGTACTCGCCGCGCTCCTCGTCGGGGATCATGCCCTCGACGAGGTCGCGGATGGCGGCGACGTCGACCCACGACAGGGAGCCGTGGACCTTGTCGGCCCGATCGAGCATGCCCTTGAAGCGGTCCGTGGTGGCGAGCGACTCGCCGCCCCGGGTGTCGAGGACGGCCTTCACGAAGTCGGCGGTGTAGCCGATCGTGACGACCTCGTCGCTCACCGCATAGGCGATGACGATCGAGTCGGGGACGTCGTCGGGCCCGTCGAGGGAGCCGCCGGTGGCGGCCCCCAGGAGGTCGCCGACGTTCTCGATCGTGATGCTGGTGATCGTGGTGCCGCCGTGGTCCTCGTCGGTCACCGTGATCCCCGCGCCCTGGCCGGCGAGGGCCAGGAAGCCGCGAAGCTGGGTGAGCAGGCGGCCCGCGGCGGCCCGGTCGGTGGGCGTGATCACGAGGCCACCGGCGAGCTCGTCGCCGTCCCGCGTGATCGCGAGGCCCGCGTCGCCGATCCAGCCGATGAGCGCGTCGACGCCGCCGACGAGGGCGAGCGAGTCCTCGAGCTGCTTGACGCCGTCGGCCAGCTCCGGGTCGTCCGCGGCGAGCGCCCGGAGGCGCTCCAGGCCGGCGCCGACGTCGTGGCCGGTGGCCAGGAACACCGTGGACGCGGGCACGAGGGCCGCGACCTTCGACTCGCTGGCCGCGGCCGGCCCCAGCTTGTCCACGTGGGGCTGGCGGGTGTCGACGACGATCGCCCCGTCCTCGGCGCGGACGGCCATCACGACCCAGGGCGCCGACAGGTCGTCGAACATCGCAGGCAGCTCGGGCATCGACGCGCCGGTGTCGCCGGCCAGGCCCTGCGCCCCCTGGGCGATCGCGGCGGCGTTCAGGTACAGGAAGCCGAGCCGGTCGCCGGACACGGACCCGGACGCGGCCGCGAACTGGTCATGGGTCGGCAGCCCGCCGGTTCCCTTGGTGTCGATCGCGGCCTTGATCGAGGCCGGATCGCCGAGCGCGATGACCGGGCCGAACAGCGCGTAGGCGCCCGTCACCGGCCGGGCGAAGGCCTCGACGTCCGGCGGGGTGACCGTGGTGATCTCGATGCCCTCGTACGTTTCGGTCGAGGCCGTGGCCCCGGCCTCGGTGAGCAGCGCCTCGGCCCACGCGCCGGCCTTGGCGGCGTCCTTGACGCTGGCGAGCACGAGCGCCCGGACCTGCGTCGGGTCGGCGGTCGACGGCAGGGGCCCGATGCTCATCGAGACCTGGCCGCCGAACCACGGCTCGATGTCGGCCTGGTAGCCCATCTTGTCGTCCGAGGCGCGCTTGACGAGCTGGTCCAGGGCCTCGGCGAGCTTGGTCGGGAAGGCCGCCTGGTCGTCGAAGCCCGGGAAGGCGCTCATGACCTTGGCGAGCTCGGCCTGCTGGCCGCCCGGGAGGTCGAGGCGCGCCTCGGTGTAGACGACGCTGTCCGCGGGCGTCCAGGCGAGGACGTCCGGGTCGCCGGCGTCGCGCGTGAGCAGGAACGTGGCGCCCGCCGCGGTGCCCACGACGAGCAGCGTCACGATCCCGGCGACGAGCCACCGGAGACGGCTGCGGCCGGGACCCGCCGGGCGGGGCGTGGCCACCGGTGCCGTCGGTGCGGCGACCACCGGCTCGGGTGGCGCCGGGGGCACGGGCGGCTCCGTGGGGGCGGGCTCGGCCGCCGGCGGCGCCTCGTAGCGCTGGGTCGGATCCTGGTCGGTCATCGGTGACCCCCTGTCATCGTCGTCCGAGGAGCTGGCCCATCGCCGCGCGACGGCCCGCCCCTCCCGAGAGCTGCTTCATGAGTTTCTGCATCTCGCCGAACTGTTTCACGAGCCGGTTGACATCAGGCAGGGTCGTACCGGACCCGTCTGCGATCCGCCGGCGCCGCGACGCGTTGAGGATCGTGGGATCCCGTCGCTCGCGGGGCGTCATCGACAGGATGATCGCCTCGACGCGCCGGAGATCGCCCCGGTCGACCGCCGCCTGGGCGTCCTTCGCCATGCCGCCCATCCCCGGGATCATCGACATCAGGTTGCCCATGGGACCCATCTTCTGCATCTGGCGCATCGAGTCCAGCATGTCCTCGAGGGTGAACGCGTTCTTGCGGACCCGCTCCTCGAGCCGGGCCGCCTGCTTCTCGTCGAACGCCTCCTGGGCGCGCTCGACGAGGCTGACGATGTCGCCCATGCCCAGGATCCGGCCGGCCAGGCGGTCCGGGTGGAACACCTCGAGGGCATCGGTCTTCTCGCCCGTCCCCAGGAACTTGACGGGGATGCCCGTCACCGCGCCGATCGAGAGGGCCGCGCCGCCGCGGGCGTCGCCGTCGATCTTGGTCAGGACGAGGCCGGTCACCGGCACGGCGGCCGCGAACCCCTGGGCGACGGTGACGGCCTCCTGGCCGGTCATCGCGTCGACGACGAGCAGCGTCTCCACCGGCCTGACGGCGGCGTCGATGCCCCGGATCTCCTCCATCAGCGCGTCGTCGATCGTGAGCCGGCCGGCGGTGTCGACGATCACGACGTCGCGCCCGATCCGCTTGGCGGCCTCGATCCCACCCCGGACGATGTCCACGGTGGGCGTGCCGACCGGGGCGCGGTGGACGGGGATGCCCAGCTGCCGGCCGAGCGTCTCGAGCTGGTCCGCGGCGGCGGGACGGTAGGGGTCCGCGGCCACCAGCATCGGCTGGCGGCCCAGCTTGACGACGTGCTTCGCGAGCTTGGCGGCCGACGTCGTCTTGCCCGAGCCCTGGAGGCCGACGAGGGCGACGACCGCGGGACTGCCCGACAGGTGGAACGTGCGGTCGCCGGCCGACAGCAGCGCCGTCAGCTCCTCGTTGACGATCTTCACGACCTGCTGGCCGGCCGTCAGGCTCTCGAGGATCTCGGCGCCGACCGCCCGCTCCCGGACACGGGCCACGAAGTCCTTGACGACCTTGAAGTTGACGTCCGCTTCGAGGAGGGCCAGCCGGATCTCGCGCATCGCGGCGTCCACGTCGGCCTCGGACACGCGGCCACGCCCGGTCAGGTTGGCGAGCGTGCGGCGGAGGCGATCGCTGAGGCTGTCGAACATGCGCGGACGGCGACCCTTGGCTGTCGGTTGAGATCGGCCGCACGGCGGACGCCGGGCGGGTGGTGCGCGGGTTCTGGCGACACCGAGGCGGACGGAGTGTACGCCATGGCCCGCGCGGGCGCCCCACGGCGCCCGGGCCGTGTCCGCTACTCGAACAGCGCGGCCACGAAGGCCTGGGGGTCGAACGGCAGCAGGTCGTCGGCCTGCTCCCCCACCCCGACGAACCGGACCGGGACGCCCAGCTCCCGCTCGATCGCGAACACGATGCCGCCCTTGGCCGTCGAGTCCAGCTTGGTCAGCACGACCCCGGTCAGCCCCACCGCCGCGTGGAACGCCTTCGCCTGGGCGAGCCCGTTCTGGCCCGTGGTGGCGTCGAGCACGAAGAACGTCTCCACCCGGGCGCCGGGCAGCCGCTTGTCGATGACCCGCCGGACCTTGGCCAGCTCGTCCATCAGGTTCGACTTCGTGTGCAGCCGGCCGGCGGTGTCGGCGATCACGAGGTCCGCGTGGCGGGCGATGGCGGCGTCGAGCGCGTCGAACACCACGGCCGCGGGGTCCGCGTTGGGCGCGTGGGCGATGATCTCCGAGCCCGTGCGCTGGGCCCAGATGCGGAGCTGGTCGATGGCGGCGGCCCGGAACGTGTCGGCCGCGGCGAGGACGACGCGCCGGCCGGCGGCGCGCTCGCGTGCCGCGAGCTTGCCGATGGTCGTGGTCTTGCCGGTCCCATTGACGCCCACGACGAGGACGATGGCCGGGCCTCCCTCCACCGCGGGCACGGGCTCCCAGTGCTCCGCGTCGCGCGTGGCGAGGAGCCGCGCCAGCTCGTCCCGGACGGCCTCGGCGGGCGCCGCGTCCCGCCGGCGGCGGGCCCGCTCGACGAGGTCCATGGCCAGGGTCGCGCCGATGTCGCCGGTGATCAGCGTCTCCTCGATCTCGTCCCAATCCGCGTCGTCGCCCGCGCCGAATGCGCTCCGCAGCCGGGCGGCGAAGCCGGTGCGGGACTTCTCGAGGCCGTGCTCCAGCTGCTCGCGCTCGTGCTCACGGCGCGCGGCATCGGCCTTCTCCGGGCTCCAGTCCGCGCCCCAGGCCCACTGGGCGCCGGGATCGGCCTGCGGCTCGGGGACGGGCTCGCTCCCGGCGACGAGCTCGGACTCGGGCGCCGATGCGGCCTGCGGCGGCTGGTCGTCCGGCGGCGGCTGGTCGTCCGGCGGCTGGGACGGGCCGCGTCGGAAGAAGGGCACGAGACCTCCGGTCAGCCGGCCCGGTCGCCGGCGAGGACCGAGCGGACCTCGGACCGGCGATGGTCGGCGATGGCCTGCGCCTCGTCGAGGCGGAGGCTGATCACGCGGCTGACCGAATCGTCGCCGACCGTCACCCCGTACAGGGCGTCGGCGGCCTCGATCGTGCCGCGGTTGTGGGTGATGACGATGAACTGGGTCCGCTCCGCAAGCTCGCGGAGCGCCTCCGTGAACCGACCGACGTTCGCCTCGTCGAGCGCCGCGTCCACCTCGTCCAGCACGCAGAACGGGGCCGGGCGAACCTCGAGCATCGCGAACAGCAGCGCCACGGCGGTCAGCGCGCGCTCGCCGCCCGAGAGCATCGACAGCGCCTGGGGCTTCTTGCCCGGCGGTCGGGCGGTGATCTCGATGCCAGTGGAGGCGAGGTCGGCGGGGTCGGTCAGCGACAGCTTCGCGAAGCCGCCGCTGAACAGCTGCCGGAAGCGGGCGTCGAAGGCGACCTCGAGGGCGGCGAACGTCGCCCGGAACTGCGTCGCGATCAACTGGTCCAGGTCGGCGATCAGGGCCCGGGTCTTGGCGATCGCCTCACGCAGGTCGCGGTCCTGGGCGTCGAGCGACTCGAGCCGCTCGCGAACCGCGCGGTACTCGTCGACGGCGAACGGGTTGGCGGCGCCGAGCTCGTGGAACCGGCGCCGGAGCACGGCCAGGCGTCCGGGCGACGGGGCCTCGGTCGCCGGGGGCTCGGCCGCCCAGCGCGGGGCGAGCACGTCGAGGGCTGCCTCGAGCGCCGCGCTCTCGATCGAGGTGTCCGACTCGGACCCCGGCCCGGTCTCCGCGCCGGCCTCGTCCGCGTTCCCCTCCCGGGCGCCCTCCGCCCCCCGTTCCTGGGCAGCCGCCGGCTGGGTGGCCGCCGGCTCGAGGCCCGCCGGCTCGAGCCCAGCCGCGTCGCCCAGGTGCCGCAGCCCGGTCTCGCCGAGGCCCGCCAGCTCCACCAGCACCTGCTCGCGCAGCGCGTCGATGCCGAGCCGCGCCTCCATGGCCGCGACATCCGCGGCCCGGGCCCGGTCATCCGCCGCCCGCAGCCGCTCGCGGGAGGCGGTCGCTGCGCGCTCCGCCTCCGCCAGCCGCGCGCGCTCGGCGCGGTCGTCGGCGAGCAGCGCGTCCATCGCCTCGCGTGCGGCCGCCTCGCGCGCCTGCGCCGCGGCCAGCTCGCCGCCCACGGTGTCCCGCTCGTCGCCCGCGGCCGCCTCGCGCACTCCGAGGGCCGCCAGGTCCCGGTCCAGCGCGGCGATCCGGCCCTCCGCCAGCGCCACGGCCGCCTCCGCACGCGCCCGCCGCGCCTCGGCCTCGCGGCGCGCCTGGTCATGGCTCGTGACGTCGGCCGCCACCCGGTCCCGCCGCGCGCGCAGCTCGGCGACCCGTGCCTCCCAGGTGCCGATCGCCTCGGTCTCGCGGTCGGAGGTGCGTCCGGGGTGCGCGGCGTCGTCCTCCGCCGGGGCGGCCTCGAGCGCGGCCAACCCCGCCGCGGCCCGCGCCGCCTCGCCCGACAGCCGCTCGGCCTGCGCCGCGTGCCACGCGGCCTCGCGGGCCGCCG
>JBFMAT010000049.1:0-33059 GCA_040755495.1 Chloroflexota bacterium | reverse complement strand
CCCGTTCGGGCTCGCCCTGCGCCTCGAGGAGCGGCTCGCCCGGGCGGCCATCGCGCGCGACCGGGGGCGGACGGCGCTCACCGTCGGCGCGCTCGTCGTCGGCCTCGCGATGGTCGTGGCGCTGGGCGCCGTGGCCGCCAACGCGCGGGTGGCCGCGACCGCCTGGCTGGCCGACGTCGTGCCGGGGGACGAGATCCTGACCGCGATCGCGCCCGCACCCGTGGGCGAGGAGGGCGTGGACGAGGAGCTGGCGGCCATCGACGGCGTGCGACTCGCCTCGCCGGTCGCGACGTTCGACCTCGCGTTCCGGGGCACCCGCCTCGAGGCGGTGGCCATCCGGGGCGCCGACTTCGCGGCCGACGGCCGCCTCTCGTTCACCGCCGGAGATCGCGCGGCCGCCCTCGCCGCCGTGGATGCCGGCGGGTCCGTCATCGTCCCGCGGTCCCGGGCCCAGCGGCTCGGCGTCGGGACCGGGGACGTCCTGGCGGTCGCGACCGCGGACGGCCTGCTCGAGCTCCGGGTCGCCGGGATCGTGGAGCGCTCGTTCCCCGGTCGCACGGGGGAGGCCGTGCTCGTCGGCTGGGGCGATGCGCTGGGCCGGCTGGGCGTGCAGGGCGCGGACGCGATCGCCATCCGGTACCAGCCTGACGCCGGCCCGGACGCGCGGGACGCGGTGCGTGCGCTCGCCGCCGAGCGTGCGCTCACGGTGGCGCCGATCTCGAGCGTCGAGGGCGCCCTGGGCGACGCCCTCGACCGCGTGTTCGGCCTGCTCGACCTGCTCGCCCTGGCGGCCGTCGTGATCGCGGCGCTGGGCATCGTCAACACGCTCTCGATGGACACCTGGGAGCGCGTCCGGGAGCTGGGCATGCTCCGGGCCGTGGGCATGAGCCGCCGCCAGGTGTGGCGCAGCGTGCTCGTGGAGGCCGGGATCCTGGGCGCGATCGGCGGCGTGGTCGGGTCGGTGGCCGGGGTCGGCATGGGGGTGCTGCTGATCGCCACCGCCGGCGGGCGCCTCGAGGCCGGGATCCGGCTGCCGGTGGAATCGATCGCGTTCGCGATCGTGCTGGCCGTCGCGCTGGCGATGCTGGCCGCCGCGCAGCCCGCGCGGATCGCCGGCGCGCGCTCGATCGTGAGCGCCGTCCGCGGGGAGTAGCCCGGGACTGGTCGTGGACCCGGCCGGTTGCTAGACTCGCCGCGACGCCGCAACCCCGAGCGGTGCCCGCCGAGGGAGGCCATGTCCGTCGCGATCCCGTCGCTCACCCGCGTGCCGGTCACGGAGAAGGGCCTCACGATCGCCGACTTCCTGGTCCCGGTGCGGGTGGCCGAGCGCGTGTCGCCGCTGCTGCGCAACGTGGGCCTCGTGCTCGCCGGCGCGCTGCTGATCTACCTCACGGCCCGGATCGCGATCCCGCGGCCGGACAGCCCGGTGCCGTACACGCTCCAGAACCTGGGCATCCTCGTCGCCGGGGGTGCGCTCGGGTTCCGGCGGGGCGGCATGGCGGCCCTCCTGTACCTGCTCCTGGGCGTCGTCGGGCTGCCGTTCTTCGCCGAGGGCAGGGGCGGGCTCTCGATCCTGTGGGGCGCGACCGGCGGCTACCTCGTGGGCTTCGTGCTCGCGGCGGCCCTGGTCGGCCGCCTGGCCGAGCTGGGCTGGGACCGCCGGATCGGGGGCGCGATCGGCGCGACGCTGCTGGGCACGGTGCTGATCTACGTGGTCGGCGTGCCGTGGCTCGCGGTGGTGACCGGGATGTCGCCGGCGGACGCGATCGCGAGCGGCCTGACGCCGTTCCTGGTCGTGGACACGCTCAAGCTGCTGGTGGCGGCCGCGGTGTTCCCGGCGGCCTGGTGGGTCGTGGGGCGGCGCCCGAGCGACCGCTGACGGGACGGCACGCTCCGGGCGCTCCACTTCGGGCGTCTCCACGCTGTGGCCCTCCGCCCAGCGGTTGAACCAGCCCATCGTGACCGATCCGGGCACGGGCGCGGGCGACATGGCCCGCACGAGCTCGCCCGGCTACAGCTCGCCCAGCGGCAGCTCGCCCGGCGACAGCTCGCCGATCGGCACGATCGGGGAGGGCGCCTCGGACCGGGGACCCAGCTCCAGCGCGTACCAGTCGACCCCGTGCCAGCCGCCGTGCTTCCAGCCGATCGCCGCGAACTCCCCGACCCGCGTGAACCCCAGCGCCAGGTGGAGCGCCACCGACCCCGGGTTGGGCAGCGTGACCCCGGCCACCGCGAGGTGGAAGCCCTGGCGGCGGAGGATCGCGAGCAGCGCCGACATCAGCGCTCGACCCATGGCCCGCCCCACGAACCCCTGGTCGACGTAGACGGTCGTCTCCACGGTCCAGTCGTACGCCGGCCGGTCGCGGTGGCGCCCGGCGTACGCGTACCCGCGGACCACGCCGTCCACCTCGGCCACCAGCCACGGCGTGCGCTCCAGCGTCCGGGCGATCCGCGCCGCCATCTCGTCCGCCGACGGCGCCACGAGCTCGAACGACACGACCGCGTCCTCGACGTACGGCCGGTAGACCGCGGCGCAGGCGGCGCCGTCGGCGGGGGTGGCGAGGCGGATCAGGATCGCCATCGGCTGCCTCAGTACAGCGTGGGGAAGCGCGCGTCCCACCACGACGCGAGGTCCAGCGGCGTGGCGTCGTCGAGGGCGTCGAGCAGCGTGCGCGTGTGGACCAGCCCCCAGCGATGGTCTGCCACGTACCCGCGCAGGGCCGCCCAGAACGCGGTGCTGCCCATCCGCCGGCGCGCGTTGTCGAGCAGGTTGCCGCCCTGGATGTACACGACCTCGTAGTAGCACGACGCGGAGTAGCGGTAGATCGGCCGGTCGAGGGCCGCCGTGGAGCACCGGGACGCGCGCCGTGACCCCAGCACCGAGCGGGCCACGAAGTCCGCCGCCGCCTCGTCCGCGAACGGCTCGCGCGCCTGGTCGTTGCCCACCAGCCCGTAGAACCACTGGTGGGCGATCTCGTGGGTCACGAGGTAGCGCAAGTTCGACGATCCCGTGCCGGTCGGGATCCAGGCGACGCCCGGCCCCTCCATGCCGTACGCGCCCGCGGACTGGACGACCTTGAGCACCTTGTACGGATAGGGACCCAGCCGGGCCTCGAGCTTGCGCAGGGCGTTCGTCGCCGCGTCCAGCGCCGCACTCGCCGGGAAGCCCGGCCGGTACACGACCCGCACGACGTTGTCGCCCACGACGGCCTGCCTGGTCCGGTAGTCCGCGGCCGCGGTGACGACGAAGTCGCGGACGTTCGCGGCGCGGAACGTGCGCGTGAGCCCGTCGCCCGAGACCGCGACCCGGTCGCCGGTGTTGCCGTAGCGGAGCGGTGTGTCCGATCGGATCCGGACGGTTACCCGCGGGCTCACCGGGGTCACGAACGGGTCGCCGTGGTTCGGGCGGTCGAAGGCGCGTCGCCGGCTGACCCACGGGATCCAGCGGTGCATGTCGATGATCCCGTTGGCGCGCGCGAACAGCCAGTTGGAGCCCGACAGGTTCGAGCGCAGGGTCGCCCGGAACGGGACGACCACGACCGCGTCCGCGCCGTCCGGCAGCACGCCGCCCAGGGGGACGACGATCGTCTGGTCATCGATGCTCGGCGTCACGGCCGTGCCGTCGACCGTGATCGTGCCCAGCCGCAGGCCGCCCAGGCGGGCCATCACGGTGTTGAGCTCGAGGCGGTCGATGCCGGCGCCGGACCGGTTCCCGGCGACGATCGTGACCGTGCCCCGGACGGTGCGGGCGGCCACGCCCACGCGGACGTCGACGTCGTACGTCGCGCTGACGGCGAGGCTGGTCCGGTCCACGGTGCCGGGGACGATCGCGGAGGCCGAGGCGGCGGGCGCGGGGTCCCCGGTCACGGCGGCCGCGGCGGGATCCCCGCTCACGGCGACGGCGACGGGATCGCGGGCGACCCCGGCATCGAGGCCGCCGGCCACCGCCGCCCCAACCGCGGCGGCGACGGCGCCGGGCAGCGTCGCGCGGACGGTGCGTGCCTCGGTCCGGGCCGGCGCCACGGCCATGGCACCGCCCGCGACGACCAGCAGCGCGAGCCCGAGGGCGACGGGGCGGCGCGGGCGCGGGGCGGTCGCGGACATCGACGCCATGGTAGCCCCGGGTGCCATGACGGCCCAGCGCGGGCATCGGGGATGGAATACTCGCGCCATGACGGACGGCGTGCGCGGGGACGGGGCGGGGCTGCTGCACGCCATTGGCGCCACGCTGCCCGGGCTGCGCCTGCTCACCGACCCCATCGACCGCGAATCCCACCGCCGCGACGAGACCGCATACCTGCCCACGGGCCTGCCCCTCGCCGTGGCACTGCCGGAGACGACCGCGGAGGTCGCGCAGCTCGTCCGGATGTGCGGCGAGCACGACGTGCCGATCGTGCCCCGGGGCGCCGGGACCGGGCTGTCGGGCGGCTCGGCCGGGATCGAGGGGGCGCTCACGATCGCGTTCACGCGCATGACCCGGATCCTCGAGATCGACCACGGCAACCTCACGGTCACCGTCCAGCCGGGCATCGTCAACGCGGACCTCAAGGCCGCCGTCGCCGCGGAGGGACTGCTCTACGCCCCCGACCCGGCCTCGTACGAGACCTGCACGATCGGCGGCAACCTGGGCACCAACGCGGGCGGGCTGTGCTGCGTCAAGTACGGCGTCACGCGCGATGCGGTGCTGGGACTCGAGGTCGTCATGGCCGACGCGTCGGTGCTGCGCCTGGGCGGCAAGAACGTCAAGGACGTCGCCGGGTACGGGCTCATCCCGCTGCTGGTCGGCAGCCAGGGGACGCTCGCCCTGGTGACCGAGGCGACGCTCCGCCTCCGGCCGACGCCGCCGCCGCGGGCGACGCTGCTGGCGTTCTTCCCGTCGCTCGAGGCGGCCGGGGAGGCGGTCTCGGGGCTCACGCGGGCGGGTATCGGGCCGGTGACGCTGGAGCTCATGGACCGGTTCACGATCCGCGCGGTGGACGACATGCACCGCCTGGGGCTGGACCGGGACGCGGCCGCGATGCTGCTCGTGGAGTCGGATCTGCCGGGGGACGCGGCCGCGGCCGAGATCGAGGCCGCCGAGCGCGTGTGCGAGGCGTCGGGGGCGACCCTCGTCGTCCGCGCCGCCGACGCCCAGGAGGCCGAGTGGCTGCGCCAGGGCCGGCGCCTCGCGTTCCGCGCGCTCGAGGCGCTGGGCGCCGCCCGGATGGAGGACGTCGGCGTCCCGCGCAGCCGGGTGCCGGAGATGCTCCGAGCCATCGAGGCCATCGCGGAGCGCCGCGGCGTGACCATCGGCACGTTCGGGCATGCCGGTGACGGCAACCTCCACCCGACGCTGGTCCTGGACCGGGACGGCGAGGATGCCGCGGCCATCGAGCGCCTCGAGGCGGCCCGGGCGGACCTGTACCAGGCGGCGCTCGCCCTGGGCGGCACCGTCACCGGCGAGCATGGGATCGGCGCCGCGCGGCGCGACTGGCTGGTCCGCCAGCGGGGCGAGGCGGCCGTGGGCGTGATGCGCGCGATCAAGCGGGCGCTCGACCCGCAGGACCTGCTCAACCCGGGTCGCGTCCTGGCCTGACGGCCATTCGGCCGGCTTCGGCGGGCCACCGGGACGCCGGATGCGAGCCGCTCGGCCCGGGCCGTCGCGCCCGGGCCTGAGGGGAGTCCGGGCCCGGGATCACGGGACCGACGGCCCTGCCGCGAGACCGCCCCGCAACGGACCATCCCGGCATCGCATCGGGAGACGTCCTCATGAGTGCCGATCGCGTGCTCGTCGCATTCGCCAGCCTCCAGGGCTCGACGGCGGGGGTCGCGGAGACCATCGCCAATGAGTTGCGCGATGCCGGGTTCCACGTCGACTGCATCCCGGTGGCGGACGTCATCGATCTCGAGCCGTATGGCGCGTTCGTGCTCGGCAGCGGCGTGTTCCTGGCCGGGCGGCGGAGCGACGGCGGGGGCTTCATCGCCCGCCACGCGGTCGAGCTCCAGGGCCGCCCGGTGTGGCTGTTCTCGGCCGGGCCGATCGGCGGAGCCGGCGGGGCCGGCAGCGCATCGCCGGGGGCCGCGGGCGCCAACGGCGCCTCGCCGGGGGCGGCCGGGACGGGATCCGCGATCGGGGAGGCGCCCGTCGTGCGCGTCGCGCGCGCGATCGGGGCCCGCGGTGCGGCGACATTCGGTGCGGCGCGGCTGCTCGACCCGGATGACGCCCGACGCCCGACCGCGGCCGACTGGAGCGAGGCGGCCCGGATCCGCGGCTGGGCCTGGGCCATCGCGGTGGAGCTCGCGCGGTCGGGGTTCGGCGGGGCGTCGCCGCAGACGTGCCCGCCGCGCCCCGCGCGCCGGCCGCGCTTCTCGCAGGATCGTCCCGTCGCCGTGACACGCTAGCTGTCACGGACGCCCGCGACGCTGCGGGCATGGAAGCGCGAATCCTCCCCCTGCCGACACCGTTGCCGACACCCCTCCCGCCCACCGGACGCGGAGCCGCCGTCCGGATCGAGGGCGACCGGATCGTCGTCGATCGCCTGGTCCTCGCGGACGCGGCGCTCGCGGCGTCGCTCGCCGAGCGGGACGAGGCGGAGCGACCGGCGGTCGTGGAGCGCGCCCTCCGGATCGGGCTGCTCGCCCTGCAGGACGCCGCGACATCGATGGACGTGGACGTCGTCCGGCGCGAGTTCGAGAAGCTCGTCGCGCAGACGACGGCGGTCAATGAGCAGGCGGCGAAGGCGGTCGAGGACGTCCTGCGCGCCAACTTCGCGGACGGCGACGGACGGCTGCCGCGCACCCTCGAGCGGTTCCTGGGGGACCGCGGCGCCCTCCAGCAGTTCGTGAACGAGCTGTTCGACGAGACGAAGCGGGACTCCGCGATCGGGCGGATCGGCGGACTGTTGGGGCAGTACTTCGACGGGGACCACTCCCGGCTGGCACTGCTCCTGGACCCGACCCGGCTCGGCTCACCGCTTCACCAGTTCCGCCAGGAGATCGCGGAGGGCTTCAAGGGCGTCCACGAGCGGCTGGCGGCGATCGAGGCGGCATCGCGAGCACGGGCGGAGGAGCGCGCCCGGTCGACGGCCAAGGGCGCGGACTTCGAGGACCTGCTCGAGGCGATGCTCGGCGACCTGGCCCGCAGCTCCGGCGACCTGCTGGATCGGACCGGCACCGAGACCGGGTCGGTGCTGGGCTCCAAGAAGGGCGACTTCGTGCTGACGCTGGACGAGCGGCTCACCCGTGGCGCGGACGTGCGGGTCGTGCTCGAGGCGAAGGACCGGACGATGTCGCCGCGCCAGATGCGCGAGGAGCTACGCGAGGCGCGGCAGAACCGGGGGGCGGCGGTCGGGGTCGCGGTCTGGACCACGTCGCACGCGCCGGCCGGCATCGCGCCATTCGCGATGCTCGGCGACGACGTCCACGTCGTGGTGGACCCGGAGTCGCCGGACCCCGCGTACCTCGAGGCGGCGGTGCGGCTCGCCCGCCTGCTGGCGCTGGCCCAGCTGCAGGAGCGCGAGGTCGAGGTGGACGCCGCGGCCGTCGGCCGGGCGCTCGCCGCGATCAAGGAGCAGCTCGAGGTCATCCGGTCGCTCAAGACGCAGCTGACCTCCGTCTCGAACGCGACGAAGGCGGTCTGGACGGGGCTCGACACGCTGCGCAACGGGATCCTGTCACGCGTCGCGGAGGCGGAGGCGGAGCTCCGGATCGCCCAGGGCTGAGCACCGCGCGACGGAGAGGGCCCACGCGAGGCCCGGACTCCGGGGCTATGCGGGTGGGTGACCACCGGGCCCCTTTCGGCGGGGCCCTCGGCGGGGGAGGCTAGGGGTTGCCCGGCCGAGGTATGGTCATTGGGCAAGGACAACGTCCCGGGAGCCCTGTATGCGTCGCGCCCTCGCCCTTGCGCTTGCGCTCGCTGTCGCCGCCCCCCTCACTCCCGCCCTCGCCGCGGATCCGGCTGCGCCGGACATCCGGCCGGTGCCGGTCCGGACGCCCGCGCCGGTCGAGACGCCCGCGCCGCCGGCCGAGCCGACCTCCGCCCCCGAGCCGTCCGATGCGCCGGCGCCGTCCGACGCGCCAGACCCCAGCGAGCCGGCCCCGCCCCCGACCCCCGACCAGCCGACCCCCGCCCCCGATGCCCCCGCACCAACCGTCGAGCCCGGCGGCGTGGGCGACACCCCACCCGCGGCCGACCCGGCCCTCGACGACCAGTGGATCGTCGTGCTCAAGCCCGGCGCCGACACGAGCCGCGCCTCGGCGCGCGCCAAGGGCCTCGGCATCCGCGCCGACCGCGAGTTCAAGCATGCGTTCCGCGGCTACGCGGCGACGCTCACCCGCGGCCAGCTGGCGGCCCTGCGGGCGGATCCGGCGGTCGCCGCGGTGGTCCACGACGACGTGATCTCGATCCAGGCGCAGTCCGTCCCGACCGGCGTCAGGCGCGTGTTCGGGCCCAAGTCGCCGATCACCAGGGTCAACGGCGTCGACGAGCGCGTAGACGCGGACGTCGCGATCGTGGATACCGGGATCGACCCGCTCCACCCGGACCTCAACGTCGTCGGCGGCGTCAACTGCTCCACGGCCGACCGGACGGCGTGGCGCGACGAGAACGGGCACGGCACGCACGTCGCCGGCACGGTCGGCGCGCTGGACAACGGCATCGGCGTCGTCGGCGTCGCGCCGGGGGTGCGCCTGTGGGCGGTGCGGATCCTCGATTCGGGCGGCAGCGGGAAGCTGTCGTGGTACGTCTGCGGGCTCGACTGGATCGCCGCGATGCGCGATCCCTCCGACTCGTCGCGACCGTTGTTCGAGGCCGTCAACATGTCGGTCGCCAAGTCGGGCTCCGACGACGGGAACTGCGGCAACACCAACAACGACATCCTCCACAAGGCGATCTGCCGGCTCGTCGCCTCGGGCGTCACGGTCGTCGCCGCCGCCGGCAACAACTCGTTCAACGCCGCCAAGCTCGTCCCCGCCAGCTACAACGAGGTCATCACGGTCAGCGCGCTCGCCGACACGGACGGCAAGCCGGGTGCCCTGGGCGGCAACCTGTGCTACTCGTGGGGCTCCTACGACAAGGACGACACGTTCGCCAACTTCTCCAACTACGGCGGCGACGTGGACCTCATCGCGCCCGGCAAGTGCATCTGGTCGACCAAGCGCAACAACAGCTACGGGTACTCGTCCGGGACGTCCATGGCCACGCCGCACGTGACCGGCGCCGTCGCGCTGTACAAGTCGACGCACCCGCTGGCCACGCCGGTCGAGGTCAAGCAGGCGCTCCAGGCGCTGGGCAACCTCGGCTGGAAGACCGGCACGGACCCCGACGCCTACCACGAGCGGCTGCTCGACGTCGGCGGCATCGGGCCCCTGGGCGACTTCTCGCTGCAGGCCGGGACCGCCAGCGCCCTCGTGTCCGAGGCGGGCGGCACCGTCACCATCCCGATCACCGTCGTCCGCGACCCCTACTTTGTCGAGAAGGTCACGCTCACCGCGGATCCCCACCACCGGGTGTCGGCGGTCCTGTCCGCGACCAGCCTGTTCGGGATCAGCGCCACCTCGTCGACCCTGCGCGTCACCGTGCCGCCGGCCACGCCCACCGGCACCTACGACATCGTCGTGACCGGCACCAACTGGGGCCGGCAGCGGCGGGTCACCGCCCAGGTCGTCGTCGAGGGCGACCGGCCGGTGGTGCGGCCGCCGCGCGTCGGCGCCGACGTCGGGGAGACCTTCGGCACCACCTCGTTCGTCGCCCAGGGGCTGTGGCCCGCGGCCACGGACCCGTCCAGCCCGATCGCCCGCTACCAGGCCCAGTGGAGCGTGGATGGCGGTGCCTGGGGGACGTTGATCACGCTGCCGGCCTCCCGGCGGTCCACGTCGCGGACGTTCGTGATCGGCCACCAGTACGCGCTCCGAGTCCGGGCCATGGACACCGCGGGCAACTGGAGCGACTGGGCGACCGCCGCACCGTTCACGGCCTCAATCATCCAGGACAGCAGCAGCGCGCTCGCGCGGGGCGGGACGTGGACCCGCTACGTGCACAGCCAGATGTCGGGCGGCAGCACGCGCTATGCCACCCGCAAGGGCTACTGGATCGGCCGCACGTTCACCGGCCGTGGCGTCGCCGTCGTCGTGCCCAAGAGCCCCATCCGCGGCAAGGCCCAGGTGTGGATCGACGGCAAGCTGGTCAAGACGGTGGACACCTACCGCCGGACATTCGCGCCGCGGCGGGTGGTGTTCTCGTACACCTGGGAGGCCAGCGGCACCCACACGGTGAAGGTCGTGGTGCTCGGGACGTCCGGGCGCCCCCGCGTGGACTTCGACGCCCTGGTGATCGTCAACTAGGGTCGCCACCGGCGGAGGACGCGCCGGGCGATTGACCGATGGCATTGCCCGCCAGCGAGGTCTCAGGGCACCCGCCGAGCTGTCTGATCTGGACCGGCGCCCGGTGCTACGCTCCAAGGCCCGTCGCCTTCACCCAGCTCGACACGGTGACGGGCTCAACACAGAACCCGGCCTCGATGAATCGCTTCCTCTTCTTCGACACCTGGACCGAGACGTACATCGAGTTGACCACACCCAAGGCGCTCCAGGGCCACATGGATCGCTACGCCGACTGGCCGTTCCCGATCACCTACGTCACCTACGGCCGCGACTGGTGATCATGCGGCGGATCGGGGAGCTGTTCGGGCGCGGGCGCCCGGTGTGGAAGGCGAGGGTCGTGGGCCACGGGCCCCGGATGGCCCGCCACTACATCACGAAGTCGCGCCAAGGCGGGCGCTGCGAGCAGCTCGACGGCGTGGTCGCATTCGAGCACGTGACCTGGCGTGACGTCGATCTCTCAGGCCTCGTGTTCGACTACTTCGGTGCGATGGGCTCGACGTTCGAGCGCTGCGACTTCACGCGCACGGAGTTCCGCTCGGGTGGGCTTGGGCATGACGGCAGCCGGTATGTTGACTGCCTGTTCGACCGCTCAGATCTGCGACACGTCTTCCCGCTCGGCGCGACCTTCGAGCGTTGCCGCTTCGACCGTGCGCGGCTCGAGGGCTGGCGGCCCGACAAGGCGAGCTTCATCGAGTGCACCTTCGTGGGGCCGATCCGGAATGTCATGTTCTACGGCGCGGAGGTCATGCCTGATCTCCCGGGTCGGGGCCGGAACGCCTTCCGGGGCAACGACTTCCGGCAGGCAACTATCACTGACTCCTCGTTTGGTGCAGGCATCGATATCGGAGCGAACACGATGCCGGAAGGCGACGAGTACGTGATCCTCGACCGCTGGCCCGAGCGCGCGGCACTCGGCCTTGCGGAGTTGCGTTCCCGGCCCAAGTCGAGCGAGCGCGACGAGATGATCATCTGGCTGGAGATCATGGCGACCGGCGTGTACGCGGAGCAGCAGATCCTGTTCGCGCGCCGCGTCGAACCCGGCATGGTCCCGGCCACCATCCAGAACGCCGTATGGGACCTGGTCGCAGACGTGCTTTGAGGACGGTCTCGCCCGGCCATCAGCGCCCGGATGTGGCCTAAGCCGCTGTTTTGGCATCGTGGACGGCAACCACGGTGACCGTGCCCGCGGCCCCGTCGTATATGTGGACGAGGAGCAGCCACGGCCACGGCCCGACGATCAGCCGGAAGGCGCGCCAGCGTCCCGTCAGCCTCCTCCCGGCGAGCGGGAAGGTCTCGAGCTGCGCGAGCGACCGTCGCACGCGGTCACGGGTGTCTGCGGGCAGGCGGCGGGTGTGGATCAGGCGCTCGAGCTCGGACCTCGCGCGCTCGGCGACGAGGACGCTCGCCACCGCGGGTCAGAGCTCGTCGAGAGGGACGACGCGGCCAGCCTCGGCATCAGCCACGCCCTCCATGGTCCGCTCCCAGGCACCGGGGATCGAGTCGAGGAGGGCGGCGATCGTCGCGGCTTCGGGAGCTGCCTGGTCGAGTGCCGTCGAGAGCAGCGAGCGAGCCACGGTCCCCGGCTGCAGGTAGAGGCGGGCCGCCATCTCGTTGAGCCTCGCCGCATGCTCGTCATCGAGCACGACGTTGTAGCGCTTTCCCTGTTCGCCAGCCATCAGCGCTCCCTCACTGGATACACGTCGTGTGCGGTTCACCGTACTCGCGTGTAGCGGCCCCGGTCAAGCAACGCGTTCGTCAGGGCATCGCCAGTCGCCGAAACGGCACCGTTGCGGGGCGGTGGTAGGGTTACATACCGGTCATCGGAACGGCGCCGGGTGCCGCTCCGCGATGCCGGCCACGCGAGGACGAGACAGGCCGTGGCGCGTTCCATGTGGAAGGGGGCCATCCAGTTCGGGCTGGTCACCATCCCCGTCAAGCTGTATACGGCGACCGAGTCCGACTACGCGATCCGGTTCAACATGCTCCACGAGAGCGACCTGTCGCGGATCCATATGAAGATCTGGTGCCCCGAGGACGAGAAGGTCATCTCGCGCGGCGAGACCGTGAAGGGCTACGAGTACTCGCCCGACCAGTACGTGGTGATCACCGACGAGGACCTCGAGAAGGTCCCGCTCAAGACGGTCCGCTCGATCGAGATCGAGCAGTTCGCGCCCCGCGACGAGGCGACCGCGGAGCACGCCCGGTTCACCCGGCAGGCCTACTACATCGAGCCCGACAAGATCGGCCGCAAGGCGTTCTACCTGCTGCGCCAGGTGCTGGCCGAACGCGAGCTCACGGCGATCTGCAAGGTCGTGATCCGGGACCGCGAGGCGCTGGCGTCGATCGACCCGTTCGAGGACACGATGGTCCTCACCACGCTCCACTGGCCCGATGAGATCCGGTCGACCAAGGACCTCGACCTGCCCGCCGAGGAGTTCGAGTTCAAGGACGCCGAGCTCAAGATGGCCGAGCAGCTGGTCGAGGCGATGACCGGCGAGTTCGACCCGTCGCGCTACAAGGACGAGTACCGCGAGGCGCTGCTCAAGGTCATCGAGGCCAAGGTCGAGGGCGTCGAGATCGCGGAGCCCGAGCCGGTCGAGGAGAGCGCGAGCATCGTCGACCTGATGAAGCTGCTCGAGGCCAGCGTCAAGGCGGCGACCGACGCGAAGACCGCGGGGTCCGAGGAGCCGGTGTCCGTGGCCGAGGCGAAGGCCGAGCGGGCCGCACGACCTGCGAAGGCGAAGGCGAAGGCCAGGGCGAAGTCGGCCGACGAGGAGCCGGCAGAGGCCGAGGAGGCCCGCCCCGCGCGGCGCCGCAAGAGCGCGTAGGGCGCCGCTACCAGAGGCGCAGCTGGCCCGTTCGCCGCAGCCAGGCCACGCTGAGCGCGTCGAGGACGACGCCCACGACGAGGAACAGGCCCTGGAGCCACATCAGCTCGGGCATCACCACGACCTGGACGAGGATCCAGATCACGAGCCCGGTGCCCAGGACGCCGGTCAGCCACGGCGCCGTCCAGTGGCGCATCACCGACACGCCGGCCACGACGAGCATCCCGATCCCGTTCATCGAGAACAGGTAGATCCCGGGGATCACGTACGACCCGAACGGCGTCGCCTCGATCCAGCCGCGCGGCAGGCCCATGGACGCGCCCGTCGGATCGGACAGAAACAACAGGCCGACGGGGATGGCGAACACGGCGGTGAAGATCTCGAGCGCGACCGCGAGCCACACGTAGCGTGGCCGCTCGACGCGCGGCGAGACGCGAAGGTGCAGAGCGTGCATGAGGGTCCCTCCCGACCGGGCACCATGCCCGACGAGGGCCGAGTCTGCGCGCGGGCGACCGCCCGGCCATCCGCCATCGGTCACCGCGGCGCGGGACCTTGGCATACTCGAGGCATGACCGCCGACCGACCCATCGCGTGACTCTCGGCCGCCCGACGCTGGGCCTCAACCTGCCGTACGTCGAGGGCTCGATGGACGGCCGGACGCCGCGCTGGGCGGACGTCCGCGCGATGGCGACGACCGCCGAGGCGATGGGCTTCGACGCGGTCTGGATCAGCGACCACGTGGGCTTCGGCGACCCGGGCGGCGAGTGGAGCGGCGCCTGGGAGTCGTGGACGCTGCTGTCCGCGCTCGCGGCCGCGACCTCGCGGGTGCGCCTGGGCACGTACGTGACGGCCATCCCGTACCGCAACCCGGCGCTGCTGGCCAAGATGGCCGAGACGCTCGACGAGGTGTCCGGCGGGCGGGTGATCCTGGGCCTCGGCGCGGGCTGGAACGAGCCGGAGTTCCGCGCCTACGGCTTCCCCTGGGAGCGGCGGTTCGACCGGTTCGAGGACGGGCTGCGGGTCATCACCTCGATGCTCCGGACCGGCCGGGCGGACCACGCGGGCCGCCTGGCGTCCGCGCACGGCGCCCGGCTGGAGCCACGCGGGCCGCGCCCGGGCGGGCTCCCGGTCATGGTGGGCGCGGCCGGGCCGCGGATGCTGCGCCTGGCCGCCGAGCTCGCCGACGAGTGGAACGCCGGCATGCGCTCGCCGGAGGAGCTGGCGCCGATGCTGGCCGCCGTCGACGCCGCCTGCGCGGCCGCCGGCCGCGACCCGCGGACGCTCATTCGGTCGGCGGAGACGCTCGTGGACACGGGCGCCGGGTTCTCGGTCGCCGAGGTGCTGGGGCGCCTCGACCGGTACGCGGCGCTCGGGACCTCGCACGTCCAGGTCCAGCTGCGCCCGAACTCGATCGACGGCGTGCGGGCGTTCGCGCCGGTGATGGAGGCGCTCCGCCGCCCGACGGGCTGAGGCGGGCTCTCGCCGCGGCGCGGCATACTCGACCGATGCCGCTCGAGGAGTACCGCCGCAAGCGCGATTTCGGGAAGACGCCCGAGCCGGCGCCGTCGACGCCCGCGGGGGCGGCGCCGGGAGCCCCGGCCGCCTCGTCCGCCGCGACGACGCGCCTGCCCGTGCCCGGGGCCCGTCGCCGGTTCGTCGTCCAGCGGCACCGGGCCACGCGGCTGCACTACGACGTCCGGCTCGAGATCGACGGCGTCCTCGTGTCCTGGGCCGTGCCCAAGGGGCCCACCCTGGACCCGGCGACCCGCCGGATGGCCGTCCACGTCGAGGACCACCCGCTCGAGTACTTCGACTTCGAGGGCGTAATCCCGGCCCGCCAGTACGGCGCCGGCGACGTCATCGTGTGGGACTGGGGCACCTGGGAGCCCGAGGCCGAGACGCCGGACCCGGCGGCGGCAATCGAGAACGGCGAGCTCAAGTTCCGGGTGTCCGGCACCAAGCTCCGGGGCCGGCTCACGATCGTCCGGACGTCGCGCCGCCCGGGCGCCGCCCCGCGGACCGCGTTCGAGGACGACGAGGGCGAGCAGTGGCTGCTGATCCACAAGCGCGACGAGCACGCGGTGGCCGGCTGGGACGCGGAGGACCACCCGCAGAGCGTGAAGTCGGGCCGGACCAACGACGAGGTCAAGGCCAACGCTCCGGCGATCTGGGTCTCCGAGATGCCCGCCGCGACCGCGGAGATCGACCTCACCGGCGCCCGCGAGGCCGCGATGCCCCGCTACCTCGAGCCGATGAAGGCCTCGCTGGCGACCAGGCCGTTCCGCGACGAGGACTGGCTGTTCGAGGTCAAGTGGGACGGCTATCGCGTCGAGGCCGTGGTGCGCGACGGGACGGTGGAGCTGTTCACGCGCAATGGCAACGACGCCTCGGCGTACTTCCCCCGGCTGCTCACGCCGCCCACCTGGATCGAGGCCCGCGAGGCGATCGTTGACGGCGAGGTGGTCGCGCTCGACGAGGACGGGCGCCCCGACTTCTCGCTGCTCCAGCTGCGGATCAGCGAGGGGCGGACCGGCCGCACGGTGCCGCCGCTCGTGTTCCAGGCCTTCGACCTGCTCCACCTCGACGGGCGCACGCTGGTCGACGTCCCGCTCGAGCAGCGCAAGCGGCTGCTGGAGCTGGTCCTCCGGCCGAATGCGCGGGTGCGCTACGCGGCCCACGTGGAGACCGAGGGCATCGCGTTCTTCGAGGCCGCCGCGGCGCAGGGCCTCGAGGGCATCGTGGCCAAGCAGCGGCGGTCGCGCTACGAGCCGGGGCGGCGGGTCACGTCGTGGCTCAAGCTCAAGGCGCGCCCGGAGCAGGAGCTGGTCGTGGGGGGCTGGACGCCGGGCGAGGGGAACGCGAAGGATCTGGGCGCGGTCGCGGTCGGGGTGTACGAGGGCGAGCGGCTGCGGTTCGCGGGCAAGGTGGGCTCGGGGTTCGACGGCCGGACGCGGAAGGAGCTGCGGACGCTGCTCGACGCGCTGGAGGTCGAGGCGCCACCGTTCGACCCGGCGCCCCCACCCGACTACCGGGGCCGCTGGGGCGGCGACCTGGCCGGCGTGCGCTGGGTCCGGCCGGAGCTGGTGATCCGCGCCGAGATCGGGGGCTGGACGCGGGACGGGCACGTCCGCCAGACGTCGTTCAAGGGCCTGGAGCGGGGACGCGACCCCCGCGAGGTGGTCCGCGAGCGGGCCGTGGATCCCGCGAAGGCGGATCGTGACGCCGCCGCGGCGTTCCCCGATCCTTCGGCAACGTCACCTGCATCCTCGATTACCCTCCGCGCATCAGGGGAAGAGGGCGAAGCCGGGGGCGGTGGCGGAAGCGGGGTCCGTGGCGGCGACGGGGGTGGGGAACTGCGACAGCCGACCGCGGCGCCGGACCCGAGCTGGGTCGTGACCGAGGCCGAGCTCGCGGCCCTCGACGCCATGAAGGCCGAGGGCCCCTGGCAGGTCGCGGGCCAGGAGCTCAAGCTCACCAACCTCGACAAGGTCCTGTTCCCGCCCCGCGAGGGCGTCGACGAGCCCGCCCTCACCAAGCGCGACTTGATCCGTTACTTCGCCCGGATCGCGCCCGTGATGCTGCCCCACCTCGCGGACCGGCCGCTCAACCTCCAGCGCTTCCCCAACGGCGCCGGCTCGCCGGGCTTCTGGCAGAAGGACATCCCGGCGCACGCGCCGCGGTGGCTGACGATCTGGCACGAGCAGGGCTTCCGCGAGCGCGAGGACCGCGAGCCCAACGACCACCTGGTCGCCGACCGAGCCGCCACCCTGTGCTGGCTGGGCAACCAGGCCGCGTTCGAGATCCACGCCTGGACCTCGACCCGCGATGACCCCTGGACGCCGACCTTCGCCCTCATCGACATCGACCCCGGGACGAAGACGACCTGGGACGAGACCCTCCTGCTCGCGCGCCTGTACCGGACCGCGCTCGAGCACCTCGGGGTGCGGGCGTACGCGAAGCTGACCGGCAGCCGGGGCATCCAGGCGTGGATCCCGATCGAGCGGGGCCGCTACTCGTACGCAGAGACCTCCGCGTGGGTGGAGAAGCTGTCGCGGGCCGTTGGCGCGGCCGCCCCGGGCCTGGTGTCCTGGGAGTGGGCGAAAGCCGACCGCGGCGGCCGGGCGCGCCTCGACTACACACAGAACGCGGCGATCAAGACGCTCGTCGCCCCGTACGCCGTGCGCCCGCGGCCCGGCGCGCCCGTCTCGGCGCCCATCCGCTGGTCGGAGCTGGACGATCCCGACCTGCGCCCGGATCGCTGGACGATCACCACGCTGCCGGCCCGCGTCGCCGAGGTCGGCGACCTGTTCGCGGGCGCCCGGTCGGACACCCAGGTGCTGCCCGCGCTGTAGGCCGTCGCCGTCTTGCACGGAGCCGGCGGCGGACGGAAGATCTGGACGTGGACCCGATCGTCACGCCGGCCGGGATCGACCTGTCCCCCGCCACCGTGCTCGGGGCCGTGCTCGTCGGCGTGCTCGTCGGGCTGATCGGCGTGGCCGCCCGGGGCGGCCTCATGGCGCTGCTGGACGAGCTCGCCGCCGACGTGCGCGCGATCGGGGCGCGGCTGATCGCCACGGTCCTCCGGCGACGCCCGAACCTGCCGCAGACCCCCTGGTTCTGCGTCTCCTGCCGGTCGAGCAACGTCCCGTCCGCCAGCGTGTGCTACTCGTGCGGGGCGGAGCGGGCGGTGGCGGAGGCCCCCGTTCCCGCGGCCGAGCCCCCCGCCGGGCCGAGCGCGGGCACGACGATGCGCCGAGGGTGACCGCGTGCGGCTGGAACGGTGACGCGAGCGGCGGAAGCTACTCGACGGGCTGCCGGAGCAGCGTCCTCACCTTCGCCGGGTCGCCGCGACGGGGGTCGCCCAGGTAGATCTCGTGGTGCCGGCCGCGCGGTCGGCGCCCGGCCGCGGCGATCGCGGCGTGGAGGCGCTCGATCGTGGGCCGCTCCTCGGCGTAGGCGCCGAGGTGGAGCACCTGGGCCACCCGCCCCTCGGCGAACGGTTCGACGCGGAGGCTCTCGCGGTACGGCGGCGCCAGCTTGGAGCGACCCGCGGCAAGGGCACCCTCGAGCTCCTCGTCGGTGGCCTCGTCCGGCAGCGCGATGAGCAGGGTCCAGCGCCACGTGTCGCGCTCGCCCGGGCCGAAGATCACGTCGAGGTCGAGGACGCCGTCGCTGGTCCACCACAGTCCCTCGAGCGGTCCCACCTTGGTCACCACGCCCCGCCGCTTGATGGCGAAGCGCAGGGTCCACGCGGTCGAGTACAGGCCCGGCATCCGGGGCGCGAACGCGGCCTCGCCGGCCGGGCCCTCGCCGTCGATCATCACGAACCGGCGCACCGGAAGCTCGAGGAACCGGACGCTGCCGGGCTTGCCGGCGAGCTCCGCGTCGCGGGTTGCGGGGACGTCGAAGGTGATCGTGTCCATCAGGTCGGCCTCCAGGCACGGACGGAGCGGGGCGGGGGATAGGGCTGGCGGAAGAAGCCGAGGAGCGGCTCGCCGGTGGACTGCGCCAGGCGGATCCGGTCGCGCCACGGACGCCCCAGGTCGGCGGGATCGATCGACACCCGAAGCTCGACGTCGTCGCGGCCGGGGTGGTTCGGATCGTAGACCCGGATCGTGATCGATCCCTGCTCGGCCAGGTAGGCGAAGGCGAGCACCTGGTGGTTCCGGGTCAGCGCCCGGGGATCGAGCCCGGACCAGCGCACCAGCCCCACGACCGGCGGGTGGCCCGCGTCGATGTCCCGCCGGATGCGCGGCCACTCCTCGAGCACCGCGGGGACCCGTGGCGGCTCGCGGCGCAGGAGCGCGGCCAGTCCCCGGGGAGGGTCCGGGCGCAGCGCCTGCAGGTCGAGGTAGCGGAGCGGGACCCGGAGCCAGTCGAGCGACTCGACCTGGCGCCGGACGAGGGCACGGAAGCGGGGCGCCCCGTTGGCCGGCGGGGCGTGGTCGGGCGGCGCTGGGAGCCCGGCCTCGAACAGGTCGCGGGCCGTGAGCGCCATGCCACCGCACAGGCCGGCGGCCGCGTCCCCGAAGCCGAGGAACCGGGTGTCGATGGGTCCCAGCCGCACGGTGGGACCGGGCGGGAACGCGTTGGCGAAGCGGAGCCCGTGGACGCTGGGCAGGAAGCCGGGCACGGCGTTGGCGCTCACGCGGCCACCCTACCGGACCCGCGGGCCGCCGTCCGGGGCGTCGCCCGCTCCCGGCGCCTCGCCGACGACGCCCAGCCGGTGGGCGAGCGCGGCCGCCTCGACCCGGTTGTCCACCCCCAGCTTGCCGAGGATGTTGGACACGTGGACCGACGCCGTCTTGGTGCTGATCGCCAGGTGCTCGGCGATCCGCGCGTTGCCCCAGCCGGCGGCCACGAGGCGGAGGACCTCGCGCTCGCGCGGCGTCAGGTCGAGCGTCGCCAGGGGGTCGCGGCCGACGGACGCCGCACCGGCAGCCAAGCTGCCCGCCGCCGCGAGGTCGACCCGCGCCAGCCGGGCCAGCCGCTCTGCCTGCGCGAGCAGCGGCCGGGCCCCGAGGCCCCGCAGCGTGGCCGCGGCGACGCGCAGCGGCTCGGCGATGGCCGGCCGTGGCGCGCCGGCCGCCAGCCGGGACTCGGCCACCTGCAGCCACGCATGGGCCGCCGTGTACGGCCGGTCGATCGCGTCCCACGCCGCCGCCGCCCGCTCCCACGCCGCCGCCCGCGCGGCCGCCGGTGCCTCGAGACGGGCGGCCTCCGCCTGCACGTGGGCGAGCAGCGCATCGGCTCGCGGGCCCCAGGCGGCGCGTGCCCTGGCCGCCTCGCCCTGCGCCAGGCCCGCGATCAGGGCGGCTCGGCCGGCGGCCTCCTGCGCCGCACCCCCGTCGCCCCGCGCCCGGGCGGCGAGGGCCAGGTCGACCTCGGCCTCGACGGCGAGCGCGCCCAGCCACGCGAGCGACGCCCCGCGCTCCGCGCCGGCCGCCACCGAGGCCATCGCCCGGTCCACGAGCGTGCGGACGACGGCCGGCCGGCCTGCGGCGAGCGCGGCCTCGGCACGCGCGACATCGAGCGCCGCGCGGTCCTCGCCGTCGGGGAGGACCGGCTCCAGCGCGGCGAGGCGAGCCTCGAGGGCCGCGGCCTCCGCCTCGTTGCCGCGTGCCGCCGCCAGGCGAAGCGCGGTGATCCGCAGGTGCGCCTCGATCACGGCGGCCGGCCGCCTGGCGAGCCCGTCCGCGATCCGGCGCCCGGCCTCGTCCCACGCCCCGATCGCGAAGCTCGCGCGGGCCGCCTCGGCGCACAGCTGCGCCCCAAGCGACCGGCCCAGGCCCGACGCCTCGGCCATGGCGAGCGCCGCATCGATCTCCGCCAGCGCGTCCCGTGCCCGGCCGCCGCGCGCCAGGACGGCCACGATCGCCGCCTCGCCCACGAGCCGGCCCTGGAGGTTGTGCAGCTCGTCCGCGATCGCGACCGCGGACCGCAGGCTGGCGAGGCCCTCGTCCACCTGCCCGTGCGTCGCCAGCGTCCGCCCGCGGACGCCGAGGGCGATCGCCTCGACGTCGCGGGCTCCCAGCTCCCGCGCCGCGCGGATGGCCCGGTCGGCGAGCTCCAGGGCCGGTCCCGGCTCGGCCTCCGCCATGCGCATCGCGGCCTGCTGCGCCGTGAGCATCGCCCGCAGGCCCGGTGCCGGCTCGTCACCCAGGCGCGCCACCGCGAGCTCCACCTCGCGCGCCGCGCCCTCGTGGTCGCCCGCCTCCCACAGCGCCCAGCGCAGCCGGTCGTGGAGGCTGACCGCCCGCGTGGCGTCGTCGCCGGCGAGCGCCAGGGCCGATCGTGCGTGCGCCGCGGACCGGGCCGGGTCGCCGGCCAGCAGCGCCGCCAGCGAGGCGGCCTCGAGCAGCGTGGGGCCGTCGGGGAGCCCGGCGGCGAGTGGCGGATCCACGCGTCCCCGCAGCTCGGCGGCCCGCGCGGCATGGTCTGCGGCGGCCTCGAACGCGAACGCCTGCATCGCGGCTTCGTGGGCCTCGACGTGCGCCGCCAGCGAGCGCGCGTCGTCCCCGGCCGCGTCCCGGTGCCAGGCGATCGCGCTGGCCCGGGACGGGTCGCGGCCGCCGGTCGCGAGCGCGTCCGCGAACCGGCCGTGGAGCATCCGCCGCTCGCCGGGCCCCAGCTGCTCCAGCAGCACGTCCCGTTGCAGCGCGTGGCGGAAGGCCGGGGCGCCGGGCCGGTTCGCCAGGACGCCGGCCTCGTGCGCCTCGCGCAGCGCGCGCCCCACGGCCCCGACGTCCCGGCCGAGGACGGCCGCCAGCACCTCGTCATCGATGGGACCCGGGTGCAGGGCGGCCGCCCGCAGGACCTCCACGGTGGCGTCCTCGAGCGAGGCGAGCCGTGCGTCGAGGATGTCGCGCAGCGACGGCGGCACCCCGGCGTACGGGGTGTCGCCGCCCTCGAGCAGCCCGGCCAGGACGAGCTCGAGCGCCAGGAACGGGTTGCCGCCGGAGCGCTCGAACAGGCGGTCGACCGCCTCGTCGCCCGGGGCCGCGGGCGCCGGGTCACCGGCGTGCACGGCATGCACGACGTGCGCGGCGTGGGCCTCGCCCACCAGGCGCCCGAACGTCGACCGGTCGAGGGGCGCCAGCTCCAGCCGGGTTGCTCCGTCCCGGACCAGCTCGGCGACCGTGGCCCCCACCGCGGCCGGCGCGGGCTCGTCGGTCCGCAGCGTGACCACGGTGACGGTCCGGCCGGACAGCGAGAGCGCCAGCGACCGCACGAGGTCGAGGGTGGCCGGGTCCGCCCAGTGGAGGTCCTCGAGCACCAGCAGCAGGGGCGTGGCGGCCGCCAGGCGGTCGAGCCAGCCGGCGACGGCCTCGAACAGCCGCAGCCGCGCCAGGGGATCGGGCGCCCCAGACCCCGGCCCGGCGGCCGTCGACGAGCCGGTCGAACCCGACGAGCCGCTCCAGACGGACGAGCCGCCCGAGCCCGACGCCGGCGCGCTCGTCGTGCCCGCGAGCCGCACGATCTCCGGCAGGAGCCGCGCGACATCGTGGCGGTACGCGCCGACCGAGGCCGCGATCGTGCCCGGGTCGCCGTCCCGGACCAGCTGCCGGAGCGCCCCGACGATCGCCGCGTACGGCATCGCGCCGGCGTCCATCCGCAGGCTGGCCCCGGTCGCGACCCGGAACCCGATGGCGCGCGCATCGGTCGCGACGGCCTCGAGCAGGCGGGTCTTGCCCACGCCCGCCTCGCCACCCACGACCAGGACGCCGGGCGACCCCTCGAGCGCGCGCCGGAGCACTCCGCGAGCCGTCTCCAGCTCGGCCGAACGCCCGACGATTGCCTGCCCGTCCGATCGGCCCACCACGGCCGATCATACGGGCGCCACGGACCCCGAACAGGCCGGAACGGCACGCGCGGACCGGGCCGGAGCCACCCCGGCGCAGGCCCAAGGCACGGCCAGGGCAACGGTCGTGCTCAGGCGAGGACGACGGCGGTCAGCACCGGCCGCAGGCGGCGGCGCGCCCGGCACAGCAGCGCCCGCGTTGCCAGCTCGGTGCGGCCGATCCGGACGGCGATCTCCGCGTTGTGGTGGCCCTCGGCGGCGAGGACGAGCGCCGCCCGGTCCACGGGCCGCAGGTCCGCCAGCGCCGCGTGGACGGCGTGGGCCCGCTCGGTGGCGAGCACGGCGGATGCCGGGTCCTCCGGCGCGGAGGGACGCTCCAGCAGGGGCTCGAACCGGGACGCCGTGGACACGCGCCGGGCGCGGCTGGTGGCGAGGTTCCGGGCCACCTGGGCGAGCCAGGCGGCCGCGTTGTCCGGGCGGCGCCCGGCGTGGAGCTCCCGCGCCAGCCGGAGGAACGCCTCCTGGACGAGGTCCGCGGCGACCTCCTCGTCGCGGGTGTAGCTCGTCATCCAGCGCGTGAGCCCGGGGGCGTGCGCCGTGTACAGCGCCGTGAGCAGCGCGTCGTCCGACGCGCCAGGGTCGGGTTCGCGGTCGGCGGGGGCCATGTCGAGTGCTCCGATGCGGGTCCGTCGCATCGGAGGCTCGGCCTAAGGCGGCCCACCCCACATCGGGCGCCAGCCCTAGTCCGCGGCGGCCAGCTCCTCAGCCAGCAGCGCCGCCAGCTCGCGCGCGTTCGTGGAGCCGTAGTTCGCGTAGCAGTTGTTCATCAGGACATGGACGTCCTCGGCCTGGGACGCGGCCTCCACGACCCGCGGCACCCACTCCCGGAGCTCGTCGCGGTCGTACAGGTAGCGGAACCGCTCGACCGTCGGCAGGCCGGCCATCGCCTCCCAGGTCGCTGTCCGGCGGCCGTGGAAGCGCACGACCGCGAGGCCGGGCGCCGTCGTCGCCACCACCGGCGGCACCGACGACTTGAACCCCTGTGGCCCGTCCACCATGACCAGGGCAATGCCCTCGTCCTCGAGGAACCGAAGCGTCCGGTCCAGGTTCTTCTCGTTGAACCACGACCCGTTGCGGAACTCGACCGCCACCCGCAGCCCGTGCGGCTCGAGCGCCGCCTTCGCCTCCCGGATCGCGTCCCGGTTCTCGGACGAGGTGAAGAACCACTTCGGGTACTGGAGGAACACGGCGCCCAGCTGGCCCGCCTCCGCCAGCGGCGCCAATCCGTCCGCGAACAGGCGCCAGACCTCCGCCAGCAGCTCGCCCGGTAGGTCCTTGGCGTACAGCCGTGCCTTCTGGGCGAGCGTCGCGGGCAGCGCCTCGCGCAGGCCCTTGGGGAGCCGCTTCGTCTCGGTGGGCTGGCCGGTGAGCAGGGCGTGGGCCTTGACGTCGAACACGAAGTCGGGCGGCGTGCGCTCCACCCACAGCTCGGACAGCCGGCGCGACGGCAGGGCGTAGTAGGTGGCGTCCACCTCCACGACCGGGAACCGCGAGGCGTAGAACTGCAGCCGCTCCTCGGCCGTGTCCGCCTCGGAGGGGTAGAACACCCCGGCGGCGGTCATCGTGGGGTCCGTCCAGGATGCCGTGCCGATCCGGATCCGGTGGCCCGAGGGCAGCTCCAGCGCCTCGGCCGCGGCGTCCTCGAGGGCGGCGTCCATCCGCGCGCGCGCCGCCTCGGGGCCCGGATCGTGGGCGGGCCCGAGGTCGTCCGCGGGGCGGTGCGGCGTCACGGGCGTGGCGGCGCTCCCGTGGCGGCCACGGTGCCGGCGGTGCCGGCAACTCGCGAGGCGCCGGCGGCTCCCGCGGCGTGCCGCTCGGCGATCAGGGCCCGATAGACGGCCTCGTACTCGTCGACCATCCGCGCGGGAGAGAACCGCTCCAGGGTGCGGTCGCGGATCAGGCGGCGGTCCAGGTCGCGCACCCGCTCCACGGCCAGCGTCGCCTCCGCCACGTCGTCCACGAGGAACCCGGTGACGCCGTGCTCCACGGTCTCCGTCAGCGCGCCGGCGCGCCGGGCGATGACCGGCGTCCCGGTGGCCATGGACTCGATGGCGACCAGCCCGAACGGTTCCGGCCACCCACCCAGCATCACCGTGGCCAGGGCGCCGGCGTACAGCGGATCGCGCTCGTCGGGCCCGACCTCGCCCAGGAACTCGATCTCGCCCTCCTCGACGGCGGGCACCACCAGCTCGCGGTACAGCCGCCGCTCCGCGTCGTCGTGGACCTTGGCGGCCGCCCGGAGCCGGATGCCCGACCGGCGGCTGAGCTCGATCGCCTCGCGCAGGCCCTTCTCCGGGGCCACGCGCCCGACGAACGCGAGGTAGTCGCCCGGGACGTCGCTGAAGGGCATGCCCTCGAGCGGGAGCCCGTGATGGATCGTCGCGATCCAGCGCTGGTCCGGGAACCACCGCCGCTGGCTCTCGCTGATCGCGACCAGCGGCACGTCGCGGTGGGCCTCGAGGAGCATCGGCATCCCGACCACGTCGAGCCGGCCATGGAGCGTGGACACCACGGGGGTCTCGCAATGCGCGGCGAACACGATGCCGTGGGCCTCGAGGTGGGCGTGCACGATGTCGAACCGGTGGGCCTCGCGCCAGGCGACCTCCACCGTGTGCTGCATGTAGCCGGTGACGTCGCCCACGTAGCCCGTGGACCACAGGCTCTGGGCGACTGTCGGGATGTGCTCGTAGGGGACGTCCGAGTCGCCGGACGCCACGAGCGCGACGTGGTGGCCCCGCCGGTGCAGCTCCTCGCCGATCGCGTGCACGACCCGCTCCGTGCCCGCATAGCTCGGCGGGGGGACCGCCAGCATCGGCGGGGCGACGAGCAGCACGCGCAGGCGCTCGCCGCGGGACGGCGTGCCACTGGTGCCGTTGCGCAGGGACGCGTCGATTGCCATCACGCCCATTGAACCACGGGCGATGCCGATCCCCGTTCCGCGGCCCCGGCCGCGCGTTGCGGCCACGTGACGGATCCCCGGCCGTCGCCCGCGCGGCCCCGGTCAGTACCGCGTGTCCGAACCCGAGGCCGGCTCGGGCACGGTCGACGGTGCCGGCACGGCCGACGGTGCGGGTACGGCCGACGGGGCCGGCACGGTGGCCGCTGCGGGCGTGACACGCACGCGGACCAGCGCGGGAGCGTTGCCCAGCGCCGACAGCGACCCGTGGGCCGGCGACACGACGTCCAGCAGCAGGAGGTACTCGCCGGGCGCCCACGGGGCGACGAGGTCGAGCGTCACGACGAGCCCGCTGCCGGGCACGGACGCCTCGAGGTCGAGCGTCGCGGACACGGGGGCCGGCACGGTCAGGCCCTCCGCCGACACCCAGGTCGCGACCAGGTGCGCCGGCACCCGCGAGGTCCGCAGCCAAGTCAGGAGGTCCTGGCCGGTGAGCGCCGTGGGCGTGGTCGCGACGGCGTCCCACGCCTCGGAGCCGGCATTGACCACGCGGACCGCCAGCGGCGAGGCCGAGCCCGCGGCCGCCGAGAGCGAGGCCGGGGCGCCGTACGCGACCGCGACCGGCCCGGCGACGCGCACGATCATCGGCGTCAGCAGCGCCTGGGTCGCCGCGTCGTAGGCGATGCCGGACGGCGTGTGGAGCGTCGGGACCAGGCGGTACAGGCCCGGGGCGTCGGGGTAGCGGACGTCGAGCACGAGGCCCTTGGCCGTCGACGTCACGGTCGCCAGGCTGACCACCGAGCCGACCTGCTCGGGTACGACCAGCTCCACGTCCGGGACGGACGCCTCGGGATCCAGCGTCGGGGCGGGCGTGGGCGACGCGCCCGGCGACGGATCGGGCGAGGCCGACGGCGACGGCGCGGGGTCGAGCGACGGCGATGCCGACGGCGCGGCCGACGGCCCCGGCGAGGGGCTGGCGGCGGGCTCGGGGGCGGGCTCGGGGTCGAGGAGGATGGGGTCCCAGCGGACGCCGATCCGGGCCCCCTTCGGCATGGCCTTGAGGCCCGCCTTCGACAGCGCCAGGGTCAGGTTGGTGGCCGTCCCGGCGATGGGCAGCGCCCGCAGCGACGGGGTGCCGAACCGGAGACCGAGGCTTGCCAGGCTGGGCTGCGCCGGCGGCCCCGCGTACGGGGCGCCCGCGTTGCCCGTGGCCCCGGCCCGCACCGCCGACGCGCTGACCCCGGCGGAGACCAGCGACCGGAAGTACCCCCCGGCCGCCCGGTCGGGATCGAGGCGGGCCGTGAAGCCCGGCGACCGGACGCTGGCGACCCCGAACGCGTGCCCCTTCGCGCTCGGCGAGCGGTTCCAGATCTGCTCGATGGTGAGCCCGGTCGTGAGCAGCGACTTCACGTAGTAGGCGGGCCCCAGGTGGCCCTCGGCGACCACCGCCCGCGCCCCGGCCCGCAGGAAGCCCGACGCGTAGTTGTCCACGCGCTGGACCGCCTCGTCCACGGTGCCCTCGGACAGGCCGGGCTCCGTGTTGCCGCTCGCGTAGCACAGGTGGCTGAGGACCACGACGGCGTTGGGCGCGAGGTCGAGGTCGTCCACGAACGCCTCGCCGAAGTACTGGTGGGCACTGTCGTCGACGCCCGCGACGGGGTTGAGGCCCATCCCGTTCTGGGTGGGCGGGAACAGCTCGTCGCGATACCGGCTGGGCCAGCCGTTGCCGTGGCCCAGGTAGACGAGGATCGAGGCGCCCTCGGCGGCCCGCTGGACGGCCGGCCAGGTGGCGTCGGGGGAGTAGACCCTGACGACCTGGGCACCGGCCGCCGCGGCGGCGTCGGCGGCCCGGTCCGCCTGCGTCCGGTACTGGGCGGTGAGCGAGCCGACGGGCCCGACGATGAGGACGACCTTCGGCACGCGCGCGGCGGCGAGCACGGGTGCGATGGCACCCGTGGCGCCCAGGATCCCGGCCAGGATGGCGACGGTCGTCGCGCGTGCGAAGCGGTTCAGCGATGCGGCTCCCAGGCGGCGGAACGGCCCGGCGGTACCAGGACGGTAGCCTAACCCTCTTACTCCGGGATGACCAGAGCGGTTCAGCCCCCGGCGGACCGGGTCGAACGAGCCCCGGCCGGCCGGTGGTGCGGCGCTGCACCTCCGCCGCCGGGCACGACCGACGCCGCCGCGGCGTGCCGCCGCGTACCATCGGGGCATGGCCGACGCGGACGCGCGACCCCCGCACACCAACCGGCTGGCCGGCGAGACCAGCCCGTACCTCCTGCAGCACGCCCACAACCCGGTCGACTGGTTCCCGTGGGGTCCCGACGCGCTGACGCGGGCGACGCTGCTCGACCGCCCCATCTTCCTGTCCATCGGCTACGCGGCCTGCCACTGGTGCCATGTCATGGAGCGCGAGTCGTTCGAGGACGAGGCTACCGCGGCCTACCTCAACGATCACTTCGTGGCGGTCAAGGTGGACCGCGAGGAGCGCCCCGACCTCGACCAGCTGTACATGGGCGCGGTCCAGGCGATGACCGGGCAGGGCGGCTGGCCCATGAGCGTGTTCCTGACGCCCCAGGGCCGGCCGTTCTTCGGCGGCACCTACTTCCCGGACGCGCCGCGCCACGGCATGCCCTCGTTCCGCCAGGTGCTCGAAGCCGTGCGCCGGGCGTGGGTCGAGGACCGGTCGGGCGTGGAGGGGGCCGGCGGCCGGCTGGTCGAGGCGCTGGGCGAGGCCCAGCGGACGGGACCCGCGGCGGGCGGCCTGCCACCGGCCGAGGTGCTGGCCCGGGCGGTGGCCGGGATCGAGGCGTCGTTCGACGCGGAGCACGGCGGCTGGGGCGGGGCGCCGAAGTTCCCCCAGCCGATGACGATCGAGCTGCTGCTCCGACGCCACGTCGCGACCGGCGACGCGCGGGCCCTCGAGGCGGCGCGGCGGAGCCTCGATGCGATGGCGGCCGGAGGCATCCACGACCAGCTGGGCGGCGGCTTCCACCGCTACGCCACCGACGCCCACTGGCTGGTGCCGCACTTCGAGCAGATGTTGTACGACAACGCGCAGCTCGCGCGCGTGTACGGGCACGCGTGGGCGCTCACGGGCGAGCCCGCCTACCTCGACACGATGACCGGGACGCTGGACTACCTGCTGCGCGAGCTGCGGACGATCGACGGCGGCTTCGCGGCCAGCCAGGACGCCGACACCGAGGGTGAGGAGGGCGCCACGTTCACCTGGACCGCCGCCGAGGTCCGGGAGGTGCTGGGCGACGCGGCGGCGCTGTTCTCGGCCGCGTACGGGGTCCGGGACGAGGGCAACTGGGAGGGGCGCACGATCCTGTCCCGGGTCCGTGGCGACGACGAGCTCGGGGAGCGGTTCGGGCTGGCGCCCGCGGACGTCGCGGCGCGGCTGGCGGCCGCGCGGGGGCGGCTCCTCGAGCGGCGGGCCGCCCGCCCCCAGCCCGCCCGCGACGACAAGGTCCTGGCCGGCTGGAACGGCCTCGCGATCGCCGCGCTCGCCGAGGCCGCCCTGGCCCTCGCGGCGAGCGGCGACCCGGACCTGGCCGAGGCCGCGGACCGGTACCGCGCGGCAGCCGAGATCGCCGCCGGCGCGGTGCTGGCCGGGCTGCGGACACCCGACGGCCGGCTGCGCCGCTCGTGGAAGGACGGGCGCGCGACCGCCGACGGCGTGCTGGAGGACTACGCGAACCTCGCCGAGGGGCTGGTGGCGCTGTACGAGGCGACCCTCGACGAGCGCTGGTACCTGGACGCGACGGCCCTCGTCGAGGTGATCCTCGCGCGGTTCGCGGATCCCGCCGGCGGCTTCTTCGACACGGCGGACGACGGCGAGCCGCTGGTCGTCCGGCCCAAGGACCTCGGGGACAACGCGACGCCGTCCGGGGGCGCGATGGCGACGACCGTGCTGCTGCGCCTCGTCGCGCTCGCCGGCGAGGCGCGGTACCGGGCGGCCGCGGAGGCCGCGCTGGCCACGGTCGGGCTGTACCTCGCGCGCCGCCCGACGGGCTTCGCCCAGTGGCTGTGTGCGCTGGAGCTGGCTCACGCCGGGATCACCGAGGTCGCCATCATCGGCGACGCCACCGACGAGGAGACCCAGCGGCTGCTCGACGTGGCCGGCCGCGGCTACCACCCGTTCCGGGTCGTGGCGTCGGCGCCGGCGCCGGACGCGTCCGCGGTCGCGCTGCTCCACGGCCGGTTCGCGCTCCGGGGGCGTGCGACGGCGTTCGTGTGCCGCAACTTCGCCTGCCGCCAGCCGGTCCACGAGCCCGAGGCGCTCGAGGCGCTGCTGGTCGGGACGTGAGCGACCCCATGATCGCCATCCGCGAGGCGCGACCCCACGAGCTGGCGGCGGCCGGCGACGTCGTGGTGCGCGCGTACCGGGCGCTCGGGGGCGGTGGCGACGCGCACGAGGCGTACCTGGAGCACGTCCGGGACGCGGCGGGCCGGGCGCGCCACTGCCCGGTGCTGGTCGCCGTCGACGAGGGCACGGGCGAGGTGCTGGGCTCGGTGACGTACGTGCCGGGCCAGGGAAACGCGTTCGCTGAGTTGGCGGGCGAGGGCGAGGGCGAGTTCCGGATGCTGGGCGTGGCGCCCGACGCGCAGGGACGCGGCGTCGGGGCCGCGCTGGTCCGCGCGTGCATCGACCTGGCGCGCGCCGGCGGCCGCCACGGGATCGTGATCTCGACCACGCCCGTGATGCACGCGGCGCACCGCCTGTACGAGCACTTGGGCTTCCGGCGCGCGCCGGAGCGCGACTGGGTGCCCGTGCCGGGGATCGAGCTGTGGGCGTACGTCCTGGCCCTGTGACGCCCGGCGACGCCGGAGCGCCCGCGGCGACGGCCGGCACCGGCCCGCTGGTGGTCCCGCGGGCCGCGGCCACGGTCGCGCTGCTGCGGCCCGGTCCGGCGGGCCCGGAGGTGCTGCTCACCCACCGCCCATCGACGATGGCCTTCGGGCCCGGGCTGCACGTGTTCCCGGGCGGGGCCGTGGACCCGGGCGACGCCGACGTTCGGCTGGTCGCGCGCTCCGCGCTGGCGCCGGCGGCGTGCGCGGCGGCGTGGGCCGGCGACCTCGCCCCGGCCGCGGCCGTCGCCCACCACGTGGCGGCGATCCGCGAGCTGTTCGAGGAGGCCGGCGTGCTGCTGGCGACCACGCGCGATGGTGCCGCGCCGGATGCAGCGGCGGCGGAGGGCGCGCGACGCGCCGGGACGCCGTTCGGGGATCTGGTCGAGACCCTGGACCTCGTCCTGCGCACGGACCTCCTCGTGCCGCTGTCGCGCTGGGTCACGCCCCCGGTCGGAACCGGACGGCGCTACGACGCGCGGTTCTACGTGGCGGCGCTGCCCGACGGCGCGACGGTCCTGCCCGACGCCGGCGAGGTCGTGGCCCACGACTGGATGACCGCGCGGGCCGCCCTCGAGGCGATGGCCGGCCGCCGGATCGAGCTGTGGCCGCCGACCAGCACGACCCTCGCCCAGCTCGCCGCCGCCCGCGGCATCGAGGACGTGCAGCGGCACCTGGCGCCGGTCGCGCCGGCCACGCCGCCGGTGGTGGAGCGGCTGGGGCCGGACCTCGTGCGCCTCGGGCTCCGCGGCGCCGGCGGCATCCCGGGCAACGACGTGAACGCGTACCTCGTCGGCCGCCGGCGCATGGTCGTCGTGGACCCGGGCGACCCCAACGACGCGGCGGTCGACGCGATCCTCGGGGTCGCCGCGGAGCGGGGCGCCCGGATCACGGCCGTGCTCCTGACCTCGGCGGCGCCGGACCACGCGGCCGGCTCGACGTCCGTGGCGCTGCGGGTCGAGGCCCCGGTGATGGCCGCGGCGGGCGCCGGCCCGCTGCTGCCGGACGCGATCGTGCCCCTCGCCGACGGTGACCTCGTGGGCCTCGTCGACTCGCGGGTCCGCGTCCACGCGATGCCGGCGCCGCACGACGACCACGTCGTCCTCGAGCTGTCCGACGCCGGCGCGGTCCTCGTCGGCGACCTCGCCGGCGACGGGCCCTCGCGCGCGATCCCCGCCGCCGGGACGGCCGGCGACGAGGCGTCGCTCAGGCGGTCACGCGAGCGGATCCGGGGGCTGGGGCCGGCGACCTGGCTCCCGGCGCACGGCCGGGAGCGGCGGGAGGACTAGGCCGGGGGAGCCTCGTCGTCCTTGCTCGCGGCGGACTCCGACTTCATCTCCTCCATCTCCTTGCGCGCCTCGCGCACGCCCTGGCCGAAGGCCCGGCCGAGCAGCGGCAGCGTCTTCGGCCCGCGCCACATGATCACGACGACTAGGACGATGATGAGGACGAGGAGGATGTCCATGCGCGGATGGTAGCAGCGCGGGGTCGCGGTATCGTGCCGTGGTGCCCAATCCGTCTGCCGCCGCACCGTCCGGGCCCCTGCTCGTCTTCGGACCCCGGTCGCTGGACTACGACTTCGGCCCCCACCACCCCCTGACGCCGCTGCGGTTCGGGCCGGGCATCGACCTGCTGCGCGCGGTCGGCGCGGCGCCCGGTCTCGCGCCCGAGCCCGCCCCGGACGAGGAGCTGCTGCGCGTCCACCTGCCCGCCTACCTCGACGCCGTGCGGGCCTTCTCGGATGACCCGACGCTGCCGGGCGCGATGGGGATCGGGCTGTCGGACAACCCGGCGTTCGCGGGCATGCACGAGGCCGCGGCCGCGGTCGCGGGCGGCTCGCTGCGGGCGATGGAGGCGATCCTGCGCGGGGACGTGGAGCACGCGCTGCACCCGGGCGGCGGGCTCCACCACGCGATGCCGGCGACGGCGTCGGGCTTCTGCGTCTACGACGACCCGGCGCTGGCCGTCGTCCGCGCCCGGGCCGAGGGCCTGCGGGTGCTGTACGTGGACCTCGACGTCCACCACGGCGACGGCGTCCAGGCGATCTGCGCGGCGGACCCCGGGGCGCTCACGCTGTCGTTCCACGAGAGCGGCGGCTACCTGTTCCCGGGCACCGGCTTCCCCGACGAGCTGGGCGAGGGCGAGGCCGCGGGGACGTCGCTCAACCTGCCGTTCGAGCCGTTCACCGGCGAGGCGGCCTGGCTGGCGGCCGTGCGGGCGCTGGTGCCGGCCGTCGCCGCGGTGTTCGGGCCGGACGTCGTGGTCTCGCAGCACGGCGCGGACTCGCACGCCTGGGACCCGCTCGCGCACCTGCGCGTGACGACGACCGCGATGGCCGAGGCGGCACGGCTCGTGGACGCGGTCGCGCACCGCTGGGCCGCCGGGCGCTGGCTGGCGACCGGGGGCGGCGGCTACGACGCCTACCGGGTGGTGCCGCGGGCGTGGGCGCTCACCTGGCTGGCCGGCGCGCACCGCGAGCCGCCGATCGAGACGCCTGCCGTCTGGCGCGATCGCTGGACCATCGACGCCGCGGACTTCGGGACGCCCGGGATGCCGGACCGGTTCTTCGACGCGCCCAACGCCGGGCGGCCGCCCGACGCGGCGCAGGTGGCCGCGGAGGAGCGGTCGCTCGCGATCCTCGCCCGGGTCCGCGCGACCGTGCTGCCCCGCCTCGTCCGCGAGGCCGAGGACCGCGGCTGGTGGCGGCCCGCGCTGTCGTGGGCGGGGCTGGCGCTGGTCGGGCCGCCGGGGCCGGTGGCTT
>JBFMAT010000048.1:12395-33883 GCA_040755495.1 Chloroflexota bacterium | reverse complement strand
GGGCGACGACGCCCGCGCCGCGGCCGGGGACGTGACCCCGGGCGGGGACGCCGGCCCGGGCGACGACGCCCGCGCCGCTGCCCTCGCCGCCCTGCCCGGGGCCCCGCCGGCCGGGACGGCACGCCCGGTCATCCTGGACTGCGACCCGGGTCATGACGACGCGCTGGCGATCCTGCTCGCCTGCGCCTCGCCCGGCATCGAGGTCCTCGGCGTCACCACCGTCGGCGGCAACGCGAGCCTCGCCAGCACGACCCGCAACGCCCTGCGCGTCCTGACGCTGCTGGACCGGACGGACGTCCCGGTCGCCGCCGGCGCGGACCGGCCGCTGGTCCGCGAGCCGTACATCCAGCCCCAGTTCCACGGCGAGTCCGGACTCGACGGGGCGGACCTGCCCGAGCCGGCCGTGCCGGCCCGCCCCGAGGCCGCGGTGGAGCTGACGGCGGCGCTGGTGCGCGCTGCCGGCTCGCCGGTGACGCTCGTGCCGACCGGCCCGCTGACCAACGTCGCGCTGTTCCTGCGCGCGTTCCCGGGGCTCCACGAGCGGATCGGCGCGATCTCGCTGATGGGCGGCTCGCTGGGTGCCGGCAACACCACGCCGTCCGCCGAGTTCAACATCTGGCAGGACCCGGATGCGGCCGCGATCGTGTTCGGCAGCGGCATCCCGATCCTGATGGCCGGCCTGGACGTGACCCACCAGGCGCTGGTGCTGCCGGCGGACGTGGCGCGGCTCGAGGGGCTCGGCACGCGGACCGGGCGCATCTTCGCGGACCTGATGCGGTTCTTCGCGATCCACCACCGCAACCGCTACGGCTGGGCGGGCCCGCCGGTCCACGACGCGGTCGCGGCGGGCGTGCTGGTCGCGCCGTGGCTCGTGGAGCGGCGCCGGATGCGCGTGGACGTGGAGACCGGCGACGGCCTGACCCGGGGCCGGACCGTGGGCGACGAGGAGAGGATCTCGGGTCGCCCGCCCAACGCCGAGGTCGGCGTGCGCATCGACCGGGAGGCGTTCCTGGACCTCGTGATCGACGCGGTCTCGCGCTTCGGGTAGCGGAGGGCTACGATCGGCCCATGCCGATGACGCCGCCCCCCGCCGCGACCGGGACCGTCGACCCGTACGCCGTGACCCCGCCCGAGCTCGGCTTCGATCCCGCCGACCCGGCGTTCATCGCGGACCCGTACCCGGCGTACGCACGGCTGCGCGCGGATCACCCGCTGCTCTGGAACCCCGCCACGGGCCAGTGGGTCGTGTCGCGCTTCGGGGACGTCAACGCGCTGCTCCGCGACCGGCGGCTGGGGCGGACGTACCTCCACGTCGCCACGCACGAGGCAATGGGCCACGAGGCGCCGCCGGACTGGCACGACCCGTTCTGGCGCCTCGTCCAGAGCGGGATGCTGGACCGCGAGCCGCCCGACCACACGCGGCTCCGCCGACTCGTGTCCAAGGCGTTCACCCCGGCCACGGTCGAGGGCCTCCGGCCGCGGATCGAGGCGATCGTGGACCGGCTGCTCGGCGCCGCGCTCGCCAAGGGCGAGTTCGACCTGATCGCGGACGTCGCCGAGCCGCTGCCCGTCACCGTCATCGCCGAGCTGCTGGGCGTGCCGGAGGCGGACCGCCACCACCTCCGGCCGTGGTCGTCGGACATCTGCCTGATGTACGAGCTCAACCCGCCCGAGACCAGCCAGCGGAAGGCGATCGCCGCCAGCCTCGCGTTCGGCGGGTACCTGCGCGACCTCGCCCGTGACCGGCGCGTCCACCCGGGCGACGACCTGATCTCCGGGCTCGCCCAGGTCGCCGACGCCGGCGACGTCCTGACCGAGGACGAGCTGGTGGGGACGTGCGCGCTGCTGCTCAACGCGGGCCACGAGGCGTCCGTCAACGGGGCCGGCAACGCATGGTGGACGCTGTTCCGCCACCCGGCGGCGCTGGCCGCGCTGCGGGCGGACCCGTCGCTCGTCCCCACGGCGATCGAGGAGCTGCTGCGCTTCGACACCCCGCTGCCGATGTTCGAGCGCTGGGTGCTGGAGGACATCGAGCTGTACGGGGTCCGGATCCCGCGGGGCGCCGAGCTTGCCCTCCAGTTCGCTTCGGCGAACCGCGACCCGGACGGCTTCGATCGGGTCGACGAGCTGATCCTCGACCGCCGGCCCAACCCGTACCTCTCGTTCGGGGCCGGGATCCACTACTGCCTGGGCGCGCCGCTGGCGAAGCTGGAGCTGGGGATCCTGTTCCGCGAGATCCTCGCCCGCGCCCCCGACCTTTCGCTGGTCGAGCCCCCGACATGGAAGCCAACGTTCGTGCTGCGCGGCCTCGAGGGCCTGCGGGTCCGGACGGGACCGGGCGCCTGAGCGGCGCCGGACAGGAGACCCCGATGCGCAAGGGACGGTTGGATCGGATCGGGCGGCTGGCGATCGTCGCCCGCGGCCTCGAGCGGGAGGGCGCCTACAACGGGGCCAAGCTCGTGCGGGCGGCGCTGGAACGGGAGCTCGTGCGGTACGCGGAGGCCGGGGCGCCCCGCGGGCTGCCGGCGGTGGTGGCCGCCGTCCGGGACCTCGCCGCGGCCGTCCCGGACGAGCCCCCGGCGTGGATCGAGCGGCTCGGGGCGGTGGCGGATCTCGTCGCGACCAGCGGCACGGTGACGCTGCGGGACGTGCCGACGATCCGCGTCTGCCGGGTATGCGGCGAGCTGTTCATCGGCGACGACGTGCCCCCGACCTGTCCGGTGTGCGAGGCGCTTGCCCTCTCGTTCCGCGAGATCCTGCCGGTGTGGTACCTGGAGCACGCCGAGCCGGGCACGATCCTGGCCGCGCTGGCCGCCGGCCCCGGGCACGTGGCCGATGCCGTCGCGGGCCACGGCGACGACGCCCTGGACCGTGCCCCGGCCGCCGGGGAGTGGTCGGCGCGCGAGACGCTCCAGCACCTCGTGTTCACCGAGACGCTGCTGTCCGGCCGGGTCGCCCGCATGCTTGCCGAGGACGAGCCGGACCTCTCGTCGTGGTCCGTGAGCTGGGGGACGGCCCCGTCGGACGAGGGCATGGAGGCCACGGACGACGCGGCATCCGCGATCGTCGCGCGGTACCGGGCGTTGCGCCACGAGACCGTGGAGCGGCTGCGCCGGCTCGACGAGTCGGGCTGGGGTCGCGCCGGCCGCCACCCGGAGTGGGGCCGGGTGACGGTGCTCGGCCAGGCCGCCTACTTCGCGCGCCACGAGGCCTCCCACCTGGCGCAGCTCGTGGCCGCCGCCCAGGGACGGCTCCCCGGGCGGCGGTAGCGTTCCGTCGGGCTCAGCCGGCGGGCGTCAGCCAGACCGGGTACTCGGTCACGTTCTCCGGCGACCCGTCCCTCGCGGACAGGTCGAACACGCGGAGCGTGCCCCACTGGGCCTTCGACACGTCGTAGCCCAGCTGGACCTTGAACGTCCCCCAGCAGCCGGTGCCGCAGGTCGCCATCACCTGGCGGTCCGCGATCAGGCCACCCTTCGCGTCGAGGAGCTGGATCTTGAACGTCGCCTCGAACACGTTGGCCAGGCCGGACACCGGGCCGGGGTTGCCGAGCGCGGCCCCCCACGCCGGGCGATCGACGAAGATCGCCGGCAACTGGTCGCGGTAGTCGGCGCGGCGCTGGGCCTTGTCGAGGATGATGCCCTCGCTGCTGAACGTGGTCACCGGCTCGCCATCCAGCTCGAACAGCACCTTGTCCACCGTCGAGAACTGGGTCAGCGTGTACACGACCTGGGCGAGGCGCCCGAACATCCCGGCGCTGCCGCCCCCGGACGCGTACTCGCCCGACAGGTCCACGGTGGCCACGCCGCCCTCGATCGACAGGCCGAGCAGCGCGGTGCCCTCGGGGATCGCCGTGTACAGCGCCGGGCTCGCGGACAGCTCCTTGTCGTTGGGGCCGGCGAGCAGCTCGCGCACGGCGGCCGTGGCGACGGCCTTGGTCGCGGGCACCTCGCGCAGCACGGGGACGAGGCCCCCGTTGCCGGTGAAGCTGCCGAGGAAGTAGTAGGCGCGGACGATGGTGGTGCCGGCCGGGGTCGCGGTGGGCGCGGGCGTCGCAGCTCCGCCCGGCGTGCCAGACGGCTCGACCGACGGCGACGGGGCGGGCGTCGGCGACCCGGGCGGCGTCGCGTCCGAGGACGGGGCCTCGATCGACGGCTCGCTCGACGCGGGTGGGGTTGCCGGCGAGCCGAGCGACCCGGACCCGGGCGCGCAGGCCGCGACGACGATGACGATGGCCGCCAGCCAGGCGAGCGGGCGGGCCGAGGGACGGAGGCGTTGCGGATGGTCGAGGCGGATCATGGCCGGGACCTCGGTGCGGGTTCCGATGTGCGCCGATCGTCGTCCGGTGCCGTGACGCCGCCATCGCCGCCGGGTAACGATCGGGTCACGGGCAGCGTGAGCGCGAACACGAGGCCACCGCCCGGCCGGGCGCGGGCGCGCAGGGTCCCGCCCACGAGCGCGGCGTGCTCGGCGGCGATCGCGAGGCCGAGCCCGGAGCCCCCGCCGCCGCGCGACGGGTCCGCCTTGTAGAACCGGTCGAACAGGTGGGGCAGGGCGTCGCCGGGCACGCCCGGCCCCCGGTCCGCGACGACCACCACGGCGCCCTCGCGGGTCGCGGTCAGGGCGACCTCCACGGGGGCGTCCGGGGCGTGGGCGCGGGCGTTGTCCAGGAGGTTGCCCAGAATCCGGTCCAGCCGCCGCGGGTCCGAGTCCACGACCACCGGCCGCGGCGGCAGCGCGACCGCCGCCCCGGGGAGCCGTGACGCGACGACGCCGGTGACGATCCGCCCCAGGTCCACGGGCTCGAGGTTGGCCGACTCGGCCTCGGCGTCGAAGCGCGAGACCTCCATCAGGTCGTCCACGAGCACGCGCAGGCGCCGCACGTCCGTCACCAGCAGCTCCGCGGCACGCCGGGCGTCGGGCGGCAGGCGGCCCAGGTCGCCCTCGATCAGCGAGGCCTCGGCGACGAGGGCGGTCAGCGGCGTCCGCAGCTCGTGCGACACGTCGGCGACGAACCGCCGGTTCTGCTGTTGCGCCGCCTCGAGGCGAGCGATGGACGTCTCGAGCGACCCGGCCATCCGGTTGAACTCCGCCGCCCAGCGTCCGAACTCGTCGCGGCCGCCCCCGGCGATCCGCGCCGACAGGTCGCCGCCCGCGATCCGACGCGCCGCCTGGCCCGCGGCGGCCACCGGGCGCAGGATGCCACGCGCGATCGCCCCCGCCGCCAGCAGCGCCACCAGCACGGCGAGCCCGGCCGCGACGAGGAGCCCGATCCGGAGCTGGGCGAGGGCGTCCTCGACGACGCCGGCGGGGAACACGAAGTACAGGTCGGGTGGGCCGCCCTGGCGCCCGCCGACGATGAGCACCGGACGGCCCGCCAGCGCCTGCCACGAGAAGGCCAGCTCGCCCCCCGCGACCAGCGCCCGGACCGGGGCCGGGATCTCGTCGAGCGCCCCCGGTGGCAGCCCCTCGGAGACGAACGGGCGCCCGTCGCCGAAGTCCGCGATGACGTCCGTCGTGCCGCGCAGCCGGAACGCCACGGGCAGGCCGCTGGCGGCGAACGCCGCCTCGTCGGTGGGCGGCGGCGCAGCGCCGGGCAGCAGCACGGACAAGTTGAAGTTCACCTGCTGCCGCGCATCGGCGAGCAGCCGCTCCCGCAGCGAGGCGTCCACGAACGCGTAGGTCCCGACGCCGATCGCGGCCACGGTGACCGCCACGAGCGCGACCAGCGTGATCGCCAGCCGGGTACGGATGCCGCCCATCGCCCGGAGGCCGTGTCAGCCTGTGACCGGCCGGGCGGCCTTGTAGCCGGCGCCGCGGACCGTGAGGACCAGCTCCGGGGCCGCGGGGTCCGCCTCGACCTTGGCGCGCAGCCGTCCGATCGCGACGTCCACCAGCCGGGAGTCGCCGAGGTAGTCGTAGCCCCAGACCCGGTCCAGCAGCTGGTCGCGGCTGAACACCTGTCCGGGCCGCCGCGCCAGCTCCGCGAGCAGGTCGAACTCGGTGCGGGTCAGGGCGACCTCGGCGCCGTCGCGCTCCACCGTCCGGCCGCCGGTGTCGATCCGCAGCGGGCCCAGGTGGAGCACGGCCTCGGTGGCGGCGGCCGCGTCGTGGACGCGCCGGCGGAGCGCGGCCCGCACCCGCGCGACGAGCTCCGGCATCTCGAACGGCTTGCGGACGTAGTCGTCGGCGCCCGATTCGAGGCCCACCACGACGTCGATGGTGTCCGCGCGGGCCGTGAGCATCACGATCGGCGTGGTCGCCTCGCGGCGGATCGCCCGGCACACCTCGAGCCCGTCCATGCGCGGCAGCATGACGTCGAGGAGCACGAGGTCCGGCGCACCCGCCCGCCAGCGGTCCAGGCCCTCGACGCCGTCCGCGGCCGTGGAGACCGTGAACCCGGCGCCACGCAGGCCCAGCGCGGTGACCTCGCGGATCGACGGGTCGTCCTCGACCAGCAGGATGTGCGCGTCCACGCCGCGAGTATGGCAGCGGGCCGCGGTCGCGGGGGAGGGCCGGCGGTCAACGGCCGGCCGGTCAGCCGGCGCGGTGCTCGCGGGCGAGCTCCGCCAGCCGGGCGTCCGAGATCCCGAAGTGGTGGGCGATCTCGTGGTGCACGGTGTCGATGACCTTGACCCGCATCGCCTCACGGGTCCGGAAGCGGCTGGCGAGCGTGCCCCGGAAGATCGTGATCTTGGACGGGTAGGCGACGTGGTCCGCGCCCCAGGCGGAGCGGGGGATGCCCTGGTACAGCCCGTACAACCCGGCCGCCCCCACGCTGTGGAGCTGGCCCGGTGTGGGCCACTCCTCGATCACGATGGCCACGCTGCCCAGCCGCTCACGGAACGTGGCCGGGAGGGCCTCGATCGCCTCGAGCACCCAGTCCTCGAACACCTGGTCGTCGACCGGCTCGTCCATCAGCGGCAGGGTAGCCGGGCCGGCCGGGTCATGCGTCGACCGTCCGGCGCCCCGGTTGGGGCTGGTACTTTCTGGCCTTTGCATTCCCGAATGCGCATGATTGAATGGGTCGAGCCTCCGTCCCGAGGCGTCTGGTGGGGAGCGACACATTGAACAGCGACAGGCGGGGGCCCGGTTCGCCCGGTGTCCAGCCGAGCGCCGTCATCCTCGTGGTCGAGGACGACGAGGCCAACCGTGTGCTCCTCAGCCGGCTCCTCGAATCGGAGGGGTACCGCGTCCACGCCGAGGGCGACGGCGAGGCGGGCCTCCGCGGCGTCGCGACCCATCACCCGGACCTCGTGCTGCTCGATGTCGGGCTGCCCGGGCTCGACGGGTTCGAGCTCACGAGGCGGCTGCGGCTCGAACCCCGCCACGCGACCCTGCCGATCCTGCTGCTGACCGGTCGCACGGCGCTGTCCGACGTGGTCACCGGGCTCAACGCGGGCGCCGACGACTTCATCACCAAGCCGTTCGCCCACGCGGAGCTCATCGCCCGGATCGGCAGTGCCCTGCGCCTCCGCCGCGCGCTCGTCGGGATGGAGGCCGCGCACGCAGTCGTCACGGCGCTCGCGAACGCGGTCGAGGCCAAGGACGCACCCACGGAACGGCACTGCGAGCGGCTGGCGGTCATGGCCGCGCGGCTCGGGCAGCGCCTGGGCCTGCCGCCCGCGGAGCTGGACGCGATCACCTACGGCGCGCTGCTCCACGACGTGGGCAAGATCGGCGTGCCCGACGGGGTGCTGACCAAGATCGGCCCGCTGTCCGATGACGAGTGGGCGCTGATCCGGCGGCACCCCGAGATCGGGGAGCGGATCTGTGCGCCGCTGGCCTCGTTCGGCGCCTTCGGCCCGATCATCCGGCACCACCACGAGCGCTGGGACGGGACGGGATATCCCGACGGCCTGCGGGGCGAGGCGACGCCGCTCGGCGCGCGGATCGTGGGCATCGTGGATGCGTTCGACGCGATGACCCACGACCGCCCGTATCGGCGGGCCCTGACCGCGGAGCAGGCGATCGACGAGCTGCGACGCGGGGCGGGCTCCCAGTTCGATCGGGACCTCGCGCGGATGTTCGTGGACGAGATCGCAGGAGCGACGTCCCGGGCGGCCCTGCGTGGCGATCCGTTCGCGCTGCTCGCCGGACACCTCCGTCCCGCGGTGCCGGCGCAGCGGGCCGCCGCGCGCGGCGGCTGAGGACGGGACCGGCCCACCCGCCGTGGACCTGCTCACGTCCGCGATCCTCGCGCTGTTCGCGTTCGTGTTCGCCTGGGCGCTGGCCGCCTGGTGGCGGCGGCGGGACGCGCTCAGCCTCGACGTCGTGGTGATGTTCGCGGCGATGGCGGCGCTGTTCGCGCTGGTGGTGGTGCGGGCGGTCGTGGGGCCGCCTCCCGCGCCCGTCACGAGCATCGCGGTGGTGCTGCTGCTCGGGCAGCCGGTGTTCACGCTCCGCCTCGCGGCCCGCATCACCCACATCCCGGGGCCCGTGATGGTGGCGGCGACCGTGGGCTGGCTGCTGTCGTCGCTCGCGCTCGTGGTGTCGGGCGGCTCGGGCGGGTCCGAAGGCTCGAGCGGCTCGAGCGGCGCGGCCGCCCCGGCCGTCGCGCTCGTCGTGGTCGGCGTGTTCGTCGTGACCGAGCTCGCGGCGGCCGGCTACCTCGCCACGGCAGCGCGCCGGCGTGCCGGCGCGGGCGCCGTCCGGCTGTGGACCGCCGTGGCGGCCACAGCCCTGCTCGCGTCCGCGATCCTGGTCTCGGGGGCCGGTGCCGCCGGCGGGGCCGCCCGCGAGGCGTCGTCCACCGTCGCCGGCGTGGCCGCGCTGCTCGCGGCCGTCGGGTACCTGATCGCGTTCGTCCCGCCGGCGGCCCTCCGCCGGGCGTGGCAGGCGCAGACGGCGTACCAGGGCCTCCGCGACCTGCTGGCCGTGAAGGCCGACGCCGCGCCCCAGATCTGGCGGCGGTTCCTCGAGATCGGGACGGCGGCGGCCGGAGCACGCGGCGCCCTGGTCATCGCGGGTGTGCCGCCCGACGAGGGCCGCGTCGCCATGGCCGTCGGGCTCGACGAGGGGCTCGTCGGACGACCGGCCGCGCGGCCACGCCCGTCGCTCACCGGCCGCGAGGTCCCGCTCGATGAGCTGCTCGCCTCGAACGACCTCGCGGGCGCCGCGGACGCGGCCCGCACGGTCGGCTGCCGCTTCGTGCGCACCGTCCCGCTGGGCGACGAGGCGGACGCTCCCGTCCTCGTGCTGTTCGACAGCCACCGCAGCCTGTTCGGCGAGGAGGACGGGCGGCTGCTGGCGGCACTCGGCCAGCAGGCAGCCGGCCTCGTCGAGCACCAGGCAGCCCTCGCGACCCAGGAGCGCCTGACGGCGCAGCTCGGCCAGACGGTGGAGGCGCTGCGATCCGCGAGCCAGGCGAAGAGCGACTTCCTCGCCAGCATGAGCCACGAGCTCCGCACCCCGCTCAACGCGATCATCGGGTTCAGCGACCTGATGCGCCGCGAGGCCGCGGGCGACGATCCGAACGTGCCCGTGCCCCTCGAGTGGGTCGACCACGTGCGGCGGGCCGGGGGCCACCTCCTCGAGCTCGTCAACGACGTCCTGGACCTGTCCAAGGTCGAGGCGGGCCGGCTCGAGCTCCACCGGGAGCCGATCGAGGTCCTCGGATCGGTCGCCGAGTCGGTGGCGGGCCTCCGCCCGCTGGCGGACCGCAAGGGCCACGCGATCGAGCTGGCCATCCCGGCCGGCATCCACGTGAGCGCCGACCGGGGGCGGCTGCGCCAGATCCTGTACAACCTCCTGTCCAACGCGATCAAGTTCACGCCCGACGGCGGCCGGATCGTGGTCGAGGGCGTGGTGCGCGGGGACGAGGTCCACCTCGCCGTCGTCGACAGCGGCATCGGGATCGCGCCGGGCGACCAGGCCGCGGTGTTCGAGGAGTTCCGCCAGGTCGGGGGCGGTAGCCAGCGGTCGGAGGGGACCGGCCTGGGGCTGGCGCTCACCCGCCGGCTGGTCGAGGCGCACGACGGCCGCATGGAGCTGGACTCGACGCCCGGGCTCGGCAGCCGGTTCACCGCGGTCCTCCGTCGCGCGGAGCCACCGGTCCCGGCGGGGGCCGACGGCGCGGCGCCCGGGACGGATGTCGCGCCCCCGGCCGGGCGGCCCGGCGCCGTGCTCGTCGTCGAGGACGACCCGAGCGCCGTCCGCCTGCTTCGCGCCTACCTCGAGCCGGAGGGCTACGCGGTCCGGGTCGCCGCCGACGGCGAGCAGGCCCTCGACGCGGCCCGGACCGAGCGGCCGACGGCGATCCTGCTCGACGTCCTGCTGCCCGGAATCGACGGCTGGGAGGTCCTCCGCCAGCTCAAGGGCGACCCGCAGCTCCGGGACATCCCCGTCGTCATCGTGACCGTCGTCGACGAGAAGGAGGTCGGCCTCGCGCTCGGGGCGGTCGACTACCTGGTCAAGCCGATCGATCGCGAGGCGCTGCTGGCGACGCTCGCCCGGCTGACGGCACGGTCGAGGGTGGCCGAGCGCCCGGTGCGCATCCTGGCGGTCGACGACGAGCCGGCGGCCCTCGAGGCGATCGAGGCGGCCTTGCGGCCGGCCGGATACGACGTGCTCCGCGCCGACGGCGGACGGGCCGGCGTGGACCGCGCACGCGACGAGCGACCCGACATCGTGATCTGTGACCTGCTCATGCCCGACCTCGACGGCTTCGGCGTGGTCGGGGAGCTCAAGGCCGACCCCGCCACGGCCGGCATCCCGATCATCATCCTGACGGCACACGACCTGTCGGCCGCCGACAAGCACCGCCTCAACGGCAAGGTCCTGGGCGTCGTGTCGAAGGGCCCGGACGCGGAGGCCGGGCTGCGGGCGTGGCTCGTCCGCGCGGACGTCCCGTCGTGAGCGATGGGGCGGGGCCCGGCCCGCGGATCCTGCTGGTCGAGGATGAGCCGGTCAACCGGGCACTGGTCCGGGCGATGATCGAGCGGGCGAACCGGCCCCGGCTCCGGGGCGCCGAGCTCCTCGAGGCGGCGTCGATCGCCGAGGCCCGCGCGGCGCTCGCCGTCCGCCCGTTCGACATCCTGCTCCTCGACGTGCGCCTGCCCGACGGCAACGGGTTCGACCTCGTGGCCGAGCTGCGGGCCGCCGGCGGTCTCGCGGCCACCCGGGTCATCATCGTGAGCGCGAGCGTCCTCGCCACGGAGCGTGCCGTCGCGGTGGCCAGCGGCGCCGAGGCGTTCCTGGGCAAGCCGTTCCTCGCCGCGGAGCTGCTCGACCTGCTGGAGGGCCAGGCGGCACCCGGCGGCTGACCCCGACGCGTCCCCGGCGCCCGGCCCGGGCGGCCGGTGGCCGGGCTACCATGGGGTCCCGTGTCGATCGCCCCCAACGACTTCGTCCACCTCCACACCCACTCCGAGTTCAGCCTGCTCGACGGTCTCGGGAGGCTCACCGAGCTCGTCGACGCGTCCGTCCGGCACGGCTTCGACTCGCTCGCGGTCACGGACCACGGGGCGCTGTACGGGTCGGTGGCGTTCTACCAGGCGGCGACCAAGGCGGGCATCAAGCCGATCATCGGCGTGGAGACGTACGTCGCCCGGCGGTCGATGACCGACAAGGAGGGCAAGGCCGACAGCCAGCCCTTCCACCTCGTGCTCCTGGCGACGGACATGACCGGCTACCAGAACCTGTGCCGGCTGCTGACCGATGCCCACGTCGACGGGTACTACTACAAGCCCCGCATCGACCGCGAGCACCTGGCCCGGTACAGCGCCGGCCTGGTGGGCCTGTCCGCCTGCCTGGGTGGCGAGGTCCCCAAGGCGCTCGAGGCCGAGGACTGGGAGCTGGCGCGCACGCTGGCGGGGGAGTACGGGGACATCCTGGGCAAGGGCCGCTTCTTCCTCGAGCTCCAGGATCACGGCATCCCCGAGCAGCGCCGGCTCAACGAGCAGCTGCTCCGGCTGGCGCCCGAGACCGGGCTGCCCCTGGTCGTGACCAACGACCTCCACTACGTCCACCGGGAGCAGCACGAGGCGCACGACGTCCTGCTGTGCGTCGGGACGGGCAACAACCTCGACACGCCGAACCGGCTGCGGTTCGAGACCGACCAGTTCTACCTCAAGACCGCGGCCGAGATGCACGCGCTGTTCCCGGACCAGCGCGAGGCCCTGCTCAACACCCGGCGGATCGCCGAGATGTGCGACCTCACGCTGCCGCTCGGCGAGCTGCGCATCCCGCACTTCCCGGTGCCCCAGGGCGAGACCGTCGAGACCTGGCTGCGCAAGGAGTGCGAGGCGGGGCTGGTCCGGCGGTACGGCGCGATCACGCCGGACCTCCAGCAGCGGCTGGACTACGAGCTGGGCGTGATCATCTCGATGGGCTACGCCGGCTACTTCCTGATCGTCGCGGACTTCGTGCGGTTCGCCCGGGAGCAGGGGATCGCGACCACCTGCCGGGGGTCCGCGCCGGGCTCGATCGTGACCTACACGCTGGGCATCACGCCGGTCGACCCGCTCCACTACGGCCTGCCGTTCGAGCGGTTTCTCAACCCGGACCGGGTGACCATGCCGGACATCGACGTGGACTTCGAGGACGAGCGCCGGGACGAGGTCATCAACTACGTCAGCCGCAAGTACGGCACGGACCATGTCGCCCAGATCATCACCTTCGGCACGATGCTCGCGCGGGCCGCGATCCGGGACGTGGGCCGCGTGCTGGGCATGGGCTACGGCGACGTGGACCGGATCGCCAAGGCGGTGCCCAACCAGCTGGGGATCCGGCTGGAGGAGGCCCTGGAGCTGAGCCCCCAGCTCAAGGAGATGCACGACGGCGACCCGCAGATCGCGCGGTTGCTGGGCTTCGCGCGCCAGCTCGAGGGCGTGGCCCGCAACGCGTCGACCCACGCGGCCGGGGTCGTGATCAGCCGCGAGCCGCTGACCGAGCTGATGCCGCTCCAGAAGGCGACCAACTCGGATGCGCTGATGACCCAGTACGAGATGCACGGCATCGAGGCGCTGGGCCTGCTCAAGTTCGACTTCCTGGGCCTGTCCAACCTCACGATCCTGCGCAAGGCCGTGGACCTCGTGCGCGACCACCGCGGCGTGGAGATCGACCTCGACAACATCCCGCTCGACGACGCGAAGACGTTCGAGCTGCTGGCCTCGGGCGAGACGACCGGCGTGTTCCAGCTGGAGTCCGCCGGCATGCGGCGCTACATCCGCGAGCTGCAGCCGACGTCCGTGTTCGACCTCGCGGCCATGGTCGCCCTCTACCGCCCCGGCCCGATGGACAACATCCCGGCCTACATCCGGCGCAAGCACGGGCACGAGCCGGTGGCCTACCTCCATCCGCTGCTCGAGCCGTTCCTCAACCGGACGTACGGGATCTTCGTGTACCAGGAGGACATCATGGCCGCGGCCATCGCCCTCGGCGGGTTCACGGGCCCCGAGGCGGACACGCTGGGCTACGCGATCCGCAAGAAGAAGTCGTCGGTCCTGCGGTCGCTGAAGGACAAGTTCGTGACCCAGGCGGCCGGGCGGGGCGTGCCGCCCCAGACGATCGACGCCGTGTTCAAGGCCTTCGAGCCGTTCGAGCGCTACGGCTTCAACAAGGCCCACGCCACGTGCTACGGCCTGATCGCCTACCAGACAGCGTACCTCAAGGCGAACTACACGGTCGAGTACATGACGTCGGTGCTGACGGCGTTCCGCGACAACGCCGAGAAGGTGGCGGCCGCGATCGCCGAGTGCCGCCGGCTGGGGATCGAGGTCCGGACGCCCGACGTCCACCGCTCCGGGCTCGGGTTCACGGTCGAGGGCGAGGCGATCCGGTTCGGGCTGCTGGCGGTCAAGAACGTCGGCGAGAGCGCGATCGAGTCGATCATCCGGGCCCGCGAGGAGGGCGGCGAGTTCCGGTCGCTCACCGACTTCTGCACCCGGATCGACCTCCGGCTGGTCAACCGCAAGGTGCTGGAGTCGCTGGCCAAGGTCGGCGCGCTCAACATGCTCGGGCACCCGGCACAGATCCTGCTCGGGCTGGACGAGGCGCTGGCCGCGGGGCAGACCGCGCAGCGCGATCGGATCAGTGGCCAGACCTCGCTGTTCGACATCGCCGGGGACGAGTCCGCGGCCCTGGAGCGGCCGCTGCCCGCGACGTCCGAGACGCCGGTCCGGGAGCGCCTCCGCTGGGAGAAGGAGCTGCTCGGGCTGTACCTGTCGGACCACCCGATGGGCGAGGTCGCGGAGCGCGTGGGCCGGTTCGTGACCGCGTACTCGGGCGACCTGCGCGACGAGTCGCTGGACGGCCAGCGGGTGGTGATCGGCGGCATCGTGACCGGGATGCGGATGGTGATCACGAAGTCGAAGTCCACGATGGCCGTGGTCACGCTCGAGGACCTCCAGGGCACGCTCGAGGTCGTGGTGTTCCCGAAGACCTACGAGCAGACCCTCGGGACCTGGCGCGACGGCGCGATCCTGCTCGTCGCCGGGCGGGTGGACCACCGGGGCGAGGAGGCGTCGCTGCTCGCGGACTCGGTCTGGGACTGGGACACGGTGGCGGAGCGCGGGCCGGAGACGTTCGCGCAGGAGGTCGGGGCGCTGGACCGCCGGTCCGGGCGACGGGGCGGGGGCGGCCCGGCCGGCGCGGGCGGGAACGGCAACGGCGGCGCGTACGCCGGGGGCCGCCGCGATGCGGTGGCGGTCGGACCGGGGGTGGCCGCCGGCGTCCGCGTCTCGCCCACCCGCGCCGACGCCGGGGCCTCGCTGCCACGCGTGACGCCGGCAGAGCCGATCCCGGCCTACGCCGAGCCGCCGGACCTCGCCGCCGCGGCGGCCGGCGACGGTGGCCCCGAGCCCGAGGAGCCGCCGCTCCCCGACGAGCAGCGCTCCCGTGCCGCGGCGGCCGCCCAGGCCCCCAGCGCGCCCGTCGAGGCGGCGGCCGGCGCCGTGCTCAACGTCCGCTTCGCGCGCGAGGCGGGCCGGGACCGGGTCGTGTCCGCGATGCGGGCCTTCCAGGCCCTGCTCCGGGAGCGGCCGGGCCAGACGCCCGTCGTGGTGCACGTCCCGGCGCCCGGCGGCACCGCGCCCATGCCCCTCCGCGGCGTCGCGTACGACGCCGAGCTGCTGGCCGAGGTCCGCCGCCGAATCGGCGAGGGCATCATCGAGCTCCGGCTCGGGTGACGGATCGGCGGCCGTGAGCGAGATCGCGCCCGACGGCAGCCCGGTCGCGTTCTACCGGCGGCTCCCCGCGACCGGCGAGCCGGAGCTCATCCACGCGGCCATCCCCGCGGGCGCCACGATCCTCGACCTCGGCTGCGGCCCGGGGCGGATCGCCGGCCCGCTGGCAGTGCTGGGGCACCCGGTGACCGGTGTCGACGACGGCGCGGGCATGATCGACGCGCTGCCCGCCGGCGTGGAAGGCATCGTCGGCGACGCCCGGACGATCCGCCTCGGCCGGCGGTTCGATGCGGTGCTCCTCGCGAGCCACCTCGTGAACTCGCCCGACGGCGACGGCGAGGCGTTCGCCGCCACCGCGGCCGCACATCTCGCCCCGCGGGGCGCCGTGATCGGTGAGACGTACCCGCCCGGCTGGGATCCCGCCGGGTCCATCGGGCGGGTGTCGCATCTCGGCGACGCGGAGATCGTGCTCCTGTCCGCGGTGCTGGACGGCGACCGGCTCGCTGCCGTCGTGCGCTACGGCGTCGATGGCGCGGAGTGGCCGCAGGCGTTTGCGGCACGCGTCCTCGACGAGGCAGGCCTCCGCGCGCTGCTCGCGGACGCGGGCCTCCTGTTCGATCGCTGGCTGGACCGCCCGGGCTGGTTCGTGGCCACCGCCCGCTGACCACGCGGCGCGCACCGCACCCGCAGCGCCGGCCGGATGCGGATGCGCCCGCCGGGCGCAGAGCGCCGGCGGGCGCGGAGATCGCGAGCGTGCGGGCGATGGCCCGAGTCGGACGTCAGTCCTGCGGGATCGGCCCGTGCGTGTTCCAGTCGGCGGCGCGGGCGCTCACCGCGAGCACGATGCCCATGACGATGAACGTGACCGCGAGGCCGGTGCCGTCGAACCGGGCCTGGTCGCCGGTCGCCGAGACCACCAGCGCCACGATGCCCGCGACGACGTCGAACGCGCCCAGGCCGATGCCCAGCGCGGCGGCCGCCCGGCTGCCGAACAGCGTGCCCAGCCCGGCGAACGCGTGGCCCGCGGCGACGACCGCGAACATCGGCAGCACGGGAGACAGCGCCTGGAGCGTCGCGACGTCGGCGACGTCCGCGACCACCAGGCCGCGCGAGATGATCGCGCTCGCGACCCCGAAGCCCATCACGGCGGCGGCGAGCGTGAGCCCGGTCGCGACGTGCAGGAAGGCGGCGACGAGACGAGAGGCGAAGCCGCGGGCGGCGGGCGGGGCCGCGGTCCAGCCCTGCGCGGGCGACGCGGCGGAGGACGACACGGTCATGGCGATGCTGTCTCCCAGTCACCCGGCCGGGCGACCGGGGCTGGGCCCATCCTCGTCCCGCGCCAGCCCGGGCTCCATCGGCGGCCGTCGCGGGCCGCCATCGTCATTTGTCGATGCCGCTCAGTGGGCGGCGTACCGGCGCACGTCGCGGACGCCCGAGATCCGGTCGTGGAACTCCGCCCGGATGCGGTTGAGGTCCGGGCGCTCGATGTCCAGCTCCTCGGCCAGCCGGTTCGCGAGCCAGGACTCCGTGGCGTCGACCTCGTCGTCGGCGGCCATCACCACGAAGCAGCAGCGGAGCAGCCGCTCGCGCTCGTCCATGGTCGCGATCGCCTTGAACTCGCGCGTGACGAGGTAGTCCTCGGTCGCCCCGAAGTCGCCCGCCTGGCTGCGCGCGAGGTCCGCGACCAGCGCGGCGGTCGTGCCGTCCAGCCCGCCCACCTCGGCCACCAGCCGCCGGATCTCGGCCGCCTCCGCGTCGTTCACGGCGAGGTCCGCGTGCGCCGCGCGCCCGAGCAGGTACGCGAACGCGGCCACGAACCGGGCGCGGGCCGGCGGCAGCGAGCCGAGCCGCGCCGCGATCCGGCGGACGCTCGCGGTCTCGCCGGCCGCGACCTGCGGCAACGGGGCGCCGGGCTCGACGGGAAGATCGGGGGACGCGGGCTCGTCGAGGTTGAGCACGCGGCGAAACAGGCTCATCGGGCCTCCAGGGACGATCACAAGGCAGCGGGTACGGGGCGAGTCTACGTCGACGCCCGCTCGGGCACCCCGACGCTACGGGATGACGATGAACGCGTCGACGTCCACCCGTCCGTCGCCCAGCGGCCGGATCTCGATGCGGTGGCTGCCCGGGGCGAGGTCCACGCGATACACGATGCCCCGGAACCGGGTCGAGGACGTCCGCAGGCTCACCGTGGCCACCAGGACGCCGTCGATCCGCACCTGGGCCCGGCCGCCGGTCGCGCCGCGCGTCGCCACCCAGCCGACGCTGCGCCCGGTGAACGTGAACGTCACCCGCCGCCCCGGACCGGACGTCCGCCGCGATGCGCCCCCGGACAGGCGCGAGTCGGTCGCCCGCTGCCATGTCCCGTGCCAGGTCACCGCCGAGCTCGCCTCCTGCCGGCGGTGGGGCGTGGACGCGGGCCACGCCCGGAACGCGCTCCGGTTGCCGCGCCCATCGGTCGCCCGGACCTGGTAGCGATAGCCGGATCCCACCCGGACGGTGCGCTCGAGCGAGGTGCTGGTGGGGCTCGGCAGCGCGACGGCGCGCCAGGCACCCCCGTTGACGCTCTCGAACAGCTCATACCGGGCCACGCCGGAACCGGCATCGGTCGCCGCCCAGGCCAGCCGGACGCGCACGGTCCGGGTACCGATCTTCTGTGACGGGAGCGACCGGGTGAGGCTCGTGAACCGCGGCGCGACGGTGTCCGGCTCCACGGTCACCACGACCGAGGCCTCGGCCGTCGCCCCGCTGCCGTCCGCCACGAGGTAGTCGAACGTGTCCGGACCCGCGTAGCCCGGTGCCGGCGTGTACACGACGCCGCCGGCGTCGAGCGCAAGGCTGCCGTGGGCGGCCCCCCATGCGTCGGTCACGGTCAGGGCGTCGCCGTCCACGTCGCTGTCGTTGGCGAGCACCGGGATCGGCGTTCCCGTGGAGCCCTCGGCAACCGTGGCCGTGTCGTCGGCCGCGACCGGGGCGTCGTTCACCGGCTCGATCGTGATGTGCACGGTCCCCGTGTCCGTCCCGTCGGTGCCGTCGGTGATGGTGTAGGTGACGGCTTCGGAGCCGGTGGCGTCCGGGTCCGGCGTGTACTCGAAGTCAGCGGGCCCGTGGAACGAGACCGTGCCCTTGGTGGCGGTGCCGACATCGATGACCGTCAGGCTCTGGCGGTTGACATCGTAGTCGTTGCGCAGCACGTCGACCTGGCCGAAGCCATCCTCGGACACCACGAGCACGTCGTCCTCGGCGACCGGCGGCGCCGGCAGCGGCTCGCGGACGCTGATCGCGAACGTCACCTCGTCGCTGGTGTCGTCGGGCGGCATGACGCTCCCCGAGGCGAGGCCGTAGTCTTCGAGGCCGCCGTCGTCGTGAGCGCGCACGGTCACCTGGGCGATCCCGGGTTCGGTGCCGGTCGTGAACGTCAGCGTTCCTGCCTGGTCGATCTCGGGCGGGACCGCGAACATGTCCGGCACGCCCCCGGTGTCCACGGACAGGACGTCGAACGAGACGGTCTGCCACGACTCGTTGGCCGGGCCCGCGGACATGTCGCTCGCCCAGGGCACGCTGACCAGGCCATCCCCCATCCGTGCCTCGACCGACTCGGCGCCGGGAGTGAACGAGGGCGGGTCGTTGACGGGCGCCACCCAGAAGCGGTAGCTCGCCACGTTCGAGTAGTCGGTGCCGTCGAACAGCCGGTACTGGATCTCGTCGGAGACCCAGCTGCCCCCGGCGACGTCACCGGGCAGGGTGCTGAAGTCCGGCTCGGGCCGGTAGCCGATGAAGCCCTCGGGGAGCCACAGCGACTCTCCGTGCGCCGGCGTGCCGACGAGCTCGAGGGTCAGGGGATCGCCATCGGGATCCGTGTCGTTGACCAGCGGGCTGCAGGCGCCGAACAGGAGCAGCCAGCCGGGATACAGCGTGTCGTAGCCGGTGATGTCCTCGGCCAGCGGGTATGCCCCGCCCCAGGAGTCGAACGGGATGCAGAAGGGGATCGCCGGGTCATCCACCGCAACAGGCGGCTGGTTCGGGTCGGCGCCGGATGCCACCGGCGCCATGGCTGTCAGCAGGCCCACCACCAGCATCGCCCCCCACCAGCGCCGCATCCCGCTCCTCCCACCCTCGAGCATGCGGCCAAGCCGGTCGCGACCCCATCATGCCGAACGACGCATGCTCCGCAATGGGCCGCCCGTACCACGTCGGCGTGCGGTTGCGCCCGTCCGGCCGACTATTCGCAAGCGCCGCTGGACTCCGACCGGGCCGGTCAAGGCAGCACAGGTGGCAGACGCCCGCGCCACCTCGGGCTCGTGAGGAGCAGCGCCGCGGCCGCCACGACGACGGCGAGCAGGATGGCGGGCGCGGCGGACGATGCCCGACTCGCAGGGGCCGCGTCGGGCGCCGTCGCCGTGTCCGGCAGGGTGCCCGGAAGCCGGCGGACTTGCGTCGATGTCACGGTGATCCCGACCGTGTAGAACACGTCCGCGACCCTTCCCGGGTCGATCCCGGAGACATCCAACAGCACGACGACGCGCGCACCGATCCTCGGGCGGTCGGTTCCACAGCACGAACACAATCCGGGATAGGCGCGGCCGCGCCAGACCGCGCCGGTCTCGATGCGCCAGGCCCGCTCGACCTCCACGGCCGCGGCGTAGCGAGCGCCATTGGCGTTCTTCGCGACCTTCGAGATCGTGCCCACGATCGCGGCGTCGGCACGGGCGACCGCGCGACTGAACGTCGCTCCGGTGCAGCCCTCGGCACGCGCCGTCGTGGGACTCATGAAGACCGCCGATCCGAGCACGAGGAGCAGGGCGATCGCGAGCGCCTCGGGCACCCCGTGCGCGACACCCGCTCGAAGCACGCTTGCTCTCCTCGGCGTCGCTTGACTCGGACTGGACGAACGGGGCCGCGACTGTGCTGCGGGCCAGGCCGTTTCGGCGCGGGGAGCCTGGTACCGAAGGTGGGAGTCGAACCCACACGAGGTTGCCCTCAGCGGTGTTTGAGACCGCCGCGTCTGCCATTCCGCCACTTCGGCCCGGGCGAATCGTAGCGGAGGCGGCGAGTCGTGCCTCGGCAACGGCACGCGACGCCCCTGGTCCTAGGTCGCTCGACCCTCGGCCGGCGCGACGCGACCGAACGCGCGGGCGACCGGCGAGTGCCACACCCCGCCCGACGTGTACACGTCCTCGGCGATCAGGGCCAGCGCCTCGGCCTCGTCCGCCGCGCGGACGAGCAGCACGGCCTTGCTGAAGTCGAGGCACCCGCCCGCCTCGATGACACGACCGGCGCGCATCAGGCGCGCGATCCGCGACAGGTGCTCGGGCCGCAGTTGCGGGCGGCGGTCCCTCGCCTCGGCCGTGTACGGCACCTCGACGAGGTAGACGGTCTCGATCCGGACATCGTCCGGCAGGTCGGACATGGCGTGGCTCCGCTGGGTACGGGATCGGCGATCATGATGCCCGTTCGCGCCGGGCCCAGGAGCTCCACGCGGGAACCGCGCACAGCGGCAGGGCGTCGAGGGCGCGGACGCCGGGGTTTGGGGCACGTCGCCCCGGCGGGCGTCCACACCCGGGCCCGATGCTAGACTCGCCGCGCCTCACCATCGCCACCAGGAGGGCCGCGCCCGTCGTGGAGGACGCACGCCCGACGGAGGCCGTCGAAGACCCGATCCAGCGCCGTGACCTGATCCTGCTCGAGCAGGCGCGCGACGGCAGCCTCGACGCCTTCAACGGCCTCGTCGAGTGCTACCAGGATCACCTCTATGCGCTCGTCGCGCGCATGGTCCCGGACCGGGACCAGGCCGCCGACGCCGTGCAGGAGGCGTTCTTCTCAGCCTTCCGGAACCTCCGCTCGTTCCGGGGCGGCAGCGTGCGCTCGTGGCTCAGCCGGATCGCGATCAACGCGGCGATGGACCAGCAGCGCCTGCGCAAGCGGCGGCCCGCCCAGCCCTACCCGGAGCTCGAGGACGAGAGCTGGCAGCCGCCGGCCGGTCCGGAGGACGACCCGGAGCGGACGGCGCTCCACGGCGAGCGGGCACGGGTCCTGTCCGCCGCCCTGGCCTCGATCACCCCCGACCAGCGCCACGCGATCGTGATGTTCGACGTGGAGGGCTACGACTACGCCGAGATCGCGGAGCTGACGGGCGTGTCGCTGGGCACCGTGAAGTCGCGGATCCACCGCGGCCGTCTGGCGCTCCGCGATCGCCTCGAGGGCTCGATCGGGCTGTTCCGCGGGGAGACCGGCTGATGCCGCACATCCCCGACCTCCGCTCGCACGACGCCCACGACCTCGAGCTCGTCGCCGCATACGCCGCGGGCGATGCCAGCGGCGCCGACCTCGAGACCGCCACCGCCCTCGTGTCCGGCTGCGCCG
>JBFMAT010000048.1:0-12295 GCA_040755495.1 Chloroflexota bacterium | reverse complement strand
GCTGGGCACGCTCGCCGGCCCCTCGTTCCGCTTCGCCGCCCCCGTGGGCACCGGGCTCGCCGCCCTGGGCCTCGCGGGCATCCTCGTCGGCTCGCTCGGGGGCATCCCCCTGGGCGCCGGCGGGGCGACCGGCGGCGAGGAGAACCGCGAGCTCGTCACCGTCGACCAGCTGTCTTCCGCAGCCGCCCAGGCCCCGACCGCCGCGCCGAGCGTCGCCCCGGCGCCGCACCGATCGGGCAGCGGCAGCCCCGTCCCGGCGACCGGCCCGGACCAGGCGTACTCGGGCGCGTCGTCCCCGGGCACCGACACGGCCGCGGGCGACCCGGGGGCACCCACGATCGAGGCCGGGCCCCCCGGCAACGTGACGGACGGCGGCATCCTCGACGAGGACGCCCAGACCGGCGGCAAGGCGGCGCCCGACGACGCGTTCGCCGCGACCGGGGGACGGTCGGCGGGCGAGCTGGTCGCGATCGTCGGTGCCGCAGCGCTGGTCGCGGGCCTGGCGCTCCTCGCGCTGCGCTGGACGTCGCGCCGCCTGACCTGACGCCCGTCGCCGCCGCGGGGCCACGCCGCCCCGTCGCCGCTCAGTCGCCGAGGCAGGTTCCCACCTGGCGCGCGGCCGCGACCCAGGGATGATCGGGTGGCACGAGCTTGCGCCGCCCCGCCACGTTCTCGAGGGGCACCGGCTCGGTGCCGGCACCTCGGGCCGCGACCATCACGCCCGACGCGCCGGCGTTCACGAGATCCGCGCCGGCGCTGCCCAGGCGCGTCGCGAGCAGGCGGTCCACGGGTGACGGGGTCCCGCCGCGCTGGACATAGCCCAGGATCGACACCCGCGACTCGAGGCCGGTCAGCTGCTCCAGCTGGTGGGCCAGCCGCAGGGTGTTTCCCAGGTGCTGCGTCTCGAGCAGCGCGACCTCGGCCTTCGCCGCATCGCGGACCACCGGGTCCTCGGCGCGCCGGGTGCGCGCCTCGGCGGCCCCGAGCGCCTTCGCGTCCTCCACGCTCCGGGCACCCTCGGCGACGGCGACGATGCTGAAGTTGGTGCCTCGCCGGACGCGCCTCCGGATCGCCGTGGCGATCGTCGACACCTGGTATGGGATCTCGGGGATGAGGATGACGTCCGCGCCACCGGCCAGACCCGCGCCCAGCGTCAGCCAGCCCGCGCGATGGCCCATCACCTCGGCCACGATGATCCGGTGGTGGCTGTGGGCCGTGCTGTGGAGCCGGTCGATGGCATCGGTCGCGATCTCGAGGGCGGTGGCGAAGCCGATCGTCGCGTCCGTCTCCTCGAGGTCGTTGTCGATGGTCTTGGGCAGCGTGATCACCGCGAGGCCGGCCCGCGCCAGCCGGAGGGCATTCTTGGCCGTGCCGCCGCCGCCGAGGCACACCAGCGCAGCGAGACCCGCCCTGGCGTAGGTGGCGACGATGTCGCCCGTCACGTCGCGCGGCTCGCCGTCCACGAGCATCCGGTGCGGCTTGTCGCGGCTCGTGCCGAGGATGGTGCCCCCGACGGTCAGGATGCCCGCCAGCGTGCCCGACTCGAGCCTGACCCGGCGATCCTCGGCCAGGCCACGGAACCCGTCGCGGAACCCCACGACTTCCATGCCGTGGCCGATCGCGGCCTTGCCGAAGCCACGGATCGCGGCGTTGAGGCCGGGGCTGTCGCCGCCGGCGGTGAGGATCCCGACGCGGCGTGGGGTGGGCATGGCCGAATCCTAGCGGCTGGCGCGCCGGCCTGGCCGAGGTCGCGGGGGTCGCGGCGGGTACACTGGCGGGGTCCCAGACCGCACGCTCGGAGCCGATGGAACGCCTCCTCCTGCTCGACGGCAACGGGCTCATCTACCGCGGCTACTTCGCGCTCATCGAGCAGCCTCTGACCACCTCCAAGGGCGAGCTCGTGACCGCCGTGTTCGGCTTCACGAACATCGTGCTGCGGGCGATCGGTGACGCGAAGCCGGACCTCATCGCCGTCGCCTTCGACCTCCCGAAGCCCACCTTCCGCCACGACCGCTACGCGGAGTACAAGGCGACACGGACGCGGATGCCGGACGACATGCGGGACCAGATCCCCAAGGTCCGCGAGGTCGTCAAGGCGCTGGGCATCCCGGTCTACGAGCAGGAGGGCTACGAGGCCGACGACGCGATCGCGACGCTCGTCGGCCAGGCGGAGGCCGCCGGCCTCGAGACCGTGATCCTGACCGGCGACCTGGACATGCTCCAACTGGTCAGCGACCACACGAAGCTGATGGTCTCGCTGCGGGGCGGGATCGCCAACACCGTCACCTACGACCTCGCCCGCATCGACGAGCGCTGGGGGCTCCGGCCGGACCAGATGCTCGACTACAAGGCGCTCAAGGGCGACCCCACCGACAACATCCCGGGGATCCCGGGGGTGGGGGAGAAGACCGCATCGAAGCTCATCGCGACCTGGGGCACGCTCGACGCCCTGTACGAGCACCTCGACGAGGTGACGCCCGAGAAGCTGCGGCCGCTGCTCGCCGAGCACCGCGAGACCGTCCTCGAGAGCCGCGAGCTGATGCGGCTGGTGCGGGACGTGGACGTCACGCTCGACCCGACCCGCGGGCGGGTGGGGGAGTACGACCGCGAGGCCGTGGTCCGCCTGTTCCGCGAGTACGAGTTCCGGACGCTGATCGACCGGCTGCCGCCGCTGGTCGGCGAGCGGCCGGAAGAGGCGATCGCCGCGATGCGCGAGCTGCGCGAGGCGGGGTTCCCGGCGGCGCAGGGGGCGCGCGGCGGGCCGGGTGGCCCCGGCGGCCGGGCCGCGGGCCGCGCGGACCCCGGGGCGCTGCAGCTCTCGATGGACTTCGACATGGTCTCGGGTGGCGGTGGCGGCACCGCGGGCCCGGGCATCGCGACGACCTCACCCGCGGTCGAGGCGCGGGCCGAAGCGCTGGCGGCGGCGAGCGGCGACCTGCCGGGCGCCCTGGCCGCGGCGATCGTGGACCCGGGCCGGATCGAGCTCGCGGACACGGCGCGCGTGGCGGGTCTCGAGGCCTGGCTGCGCGGGCAGGCGGCCGTGGGTGTCGCGCTGGTCGTGGACGATCCCCGGCCGCTCGCAGGGACACCGAGCTCGCTCGCCGTCGCCGGCGACGACGGGCGCGTGGTCGCAGCCGACGGCCCGGATGCGTCGCTCGCGCTGCGGCACCTGCTCGAGGCGATCGGCGCGCCGATCGCGGGTCACGATGTCAAGCCGCTGCTGACGGCGCGCTTCGCCGAGGACCCGGCGGCGAGGCCGCTCCCCGTCGCCTTCGACACCCAGATCGCGGCCTACCTCGTCAACGCCGCGCTGCGGGCCCAGAAGATCGCGGACGTCGTCGCGGAGCGGCTGGACCTCGTCCTCCCGCCCACGGCCGCCGGGCTGCCTCCGACGGCCATCGCGGGCCTCGAGGCGTTGTCCGCGCTCGCCGTCCGCCCGTCGCTCGAGCAGGCCCTCCGGGACGAGGGGGTCGGGCGGCTGTTCGAGGAGATCGAGCTGCCGCTGATCCCGATCCTCGCCCGCATGGAGGCCGCCGGCGTCGCCCTCGACCGAGCCGCCCTGGCCGACCTCGAGCGCGAGTTCGCGGCCGAGATCGCGCGCTACGAGGAGGAGATCTACGCCGCGGTCGGGCACCAGTTCACGATCGGGTCGCCCAAGCAGCTGGGCGAGATCCTGTTCGAGGAGCTGCGCCTGCCGAAGGGCCGCAAGACGAAGACCGGCTACTCGACCGACGCCACCGTGCTGGAGGAGCTGCGCGGCGTCCACCCGGTGATCGAGCCGATCCTCGAGTGGCGGATCTACACGAAGCTCCGGTCCACGTACGTCGAGGCGCTGCCGACGCTCATCGGGCCGGACGGGCGGCTCCACACGCTGTTCCACCAGGCCGTGGCGGCGACCGGGCGGCTGTCCTCATCCGACCCCAACCTCCAGAACATCCCGATCCGCACGCCGCTGGGCCGCCGGATCCGGCACGCCTTCGTGGCGGGTTCGCCGGACACGACCCTGGTCGCCGCCGACTACAGCCAGATCGAGCTCCGGATCCTCGCCCACGTGTCCGGCGACGAGCACCTTGCCGACGCGTTCGCGCGCGAGGCCGACATCCACCGCGAGACGGCCGCCCGCGTGCTCCGCAAGGCCCCCGAGGACGTCACCGCCGACGAGCGCTCGATGGCCAAGATGGTCAACTTCGGGCTGGCCTACGGGATGAGCGACTTCGGGCTGTCCACCCGGGCCGGGATCAGCCGCCAGGACGCACAGGAGTTCATCAACTCCTACTTCGCGGCCTACGGCGGGATCAGCCGCTACATGCTCCACATCCGCGAGACGGCCCGCGAGCAGGGCTACGTGGCGACGCTGCTCGGCCGCCGCCGCCGGATCCCGGAGCTCGAGGCGCGGAACCCGTCGCTGCGCGCCGCGGGTGAGCGGATGGCGATCAACATGCCGATCCAGGGCACGGCCGCCGACATCATGAAGCTCGCGATGATCCGGACCGACCGGGCGCTCCGCGAGGGCTCGTTCCGGACGCGGGTGGTCCTGTCCGTGCACGACGAGCTGCTGCTCGAGGCGCCGCGCGACGAGGTGGACCGCCTGGTTCCTGTGCTCCGCGAGGCAATGGAGGGGGCGCTGCCGCTGTCGGTGCCGCTCACGGTGGAGGCGAAGGTCGGCGATTCGTGGGAGGGGATGACGCCGGTCTCGCGTCGCGATGCCGTGCTCGCCGAGGCGGGCGAGGTGCCGGCCGCGATCGAAGGCTGAGGCGCGCGGCGCCGGGGGCGCGGCATGGCGCTCGCGGGAGGTGCACCATATCGGGGATGACCCTGATCAGGCTGGACGCCCTGACCAAGCGATACGGCCGCGTGACCGCGCTCGAGGACCTGACGCTCGAGCTCGAGCCCGGGATCATCGGGCTCGTCGGTTCCAACGGGGCCGGCAAGAGCACGCTGATCCGCATCCTCCTCGGGCTGCTCGCGCCGACCGCCGGGCGGGCGTTCGTGATGGATCGCGACGTGCGTCGCGAGGGCACGACCGTGCGCGCCCTGGTGGGCTACATGCCCGAGCACGACGCCCTCGCGCCGGACCTGTCCGCGACCGAGCTCGTCGCGCACATGGCCGAGCTGTCCGGCCTGCCCCGCTCGGCCGCCCGCGAGCGGACCGCGGACGTGCTCCGCCACGTCGGGCTGTACGAGGAGCGGTACCGGCCGATCGGTGGCTACTCGACGGGCATGCGGCAGCGGGTGATGCTCGCCCAGGCGCTGGTCCACGACCCGCGCCTGCTGCTGCTCGACGAGCCGACCAACGGGCTCGACCCGGCCGGCCGCGAGGACATGCTGGGCCTCGTCCGGCGCACGGGCACCGAGTTCGGCATCGCGATCGTGCTCGCCTCGCACCTCCTGGGCGAGATCGAGCGGGTGTGCGACTACCTGGTGGCGATCGAGGCGGGTCGCCTGGTCCGCGCGGCCCCGCTGGCCTCGTTCACCGGGCGCACCGGCGTGGTGCACGTGGAGCTCGACGACGACGCCGCGGCGCTCGGCGGGCGGCTCGCGGCGGCGGGGCTGGCGCAGCGGACCGACGGGCGGAGCGTGTTCGTGGAGCTGGCGGACGACGCCGGCTACGACACGATCCGGGACGCGGCCGCGGCGCTCGACGTCGGCGTGGTCCGGATCGAGCAGGAGCGGCGCTCGCTCGAGGACCTGTTCCGCGACGAGCCGGTCGCGGGGGGTGCCGCATGACCGGCCCGACCGCTGGCGGTGCCGCATGACCGGCCCGACCGTCGGCGAACCGCTCCCGGCGGACGGCGGCCCGGGCCAGGTGGTCGCGGCCGGCAGCGCCGGCGGCAGCATCTACGACCTGGGCTACCGCGGCTACGCCGGTGCCCGCCTCGGCCGGCGGCATGCCGTGGCCTCGCTCGTGCGCCAATCGTTCCGCCAGTGCTGGGGCCTTGGCCGGCCCGGGCGGGCGAAGATCGTCCCGATCGGGCTCGCGGCGCTGGCCACGATCCCGGCCGTGGTGGCGCTGGGGGTCGCCGCGCTGGCCCGGCAGCTCGGCGCGGGCGAGATGATGGAGGCGGCCTCGCCGATCCGGTACGAGAGCTACTACCCGCTGATCGCCAACATGGTGTTCCTGTTCGCCGCGGCGCAGGCGCCCGAGCTGCTGGCCCGCGACATGCGGCACCGCGTGCTCGCGCTGTACTTCAGCCGCGCGATCCGGCGCGAGGACTACGCGCTGGGCAAGCTGGCGTCGATCGGCCTCGCGATGCTCCTGCTCGTCCTGTTCCCGCAGGCGCTGATCTTCGTCGGCCGGGCGCTGATCGCCGCGGACATCCCGGCGGCGATCGCGGACGACCTGCCCACGCTGCCGGCGATCGTCGGCCAGGCACTGCTCACCGCGGCCCTGCTCGGGTCGCTCGGGCTGGCCATCGCCGCCTTCACGCCGCGCCGCGCGTTCGCGACCGCCGCGATCTTCGCGGTGGTCATCGTGCCGCTGGTCGCCGTCGCGGCGATCGACGAGCTCACGGGCGGGGACCTCGCGGGCGCCGCGTCGCTGCTCAGCCCGGCCGACATCCTCGAGGGCGCCAACGACTTCTTCTACGGCCGAGGGCGGGCCGGTCCGACCGGGGCCGACCTGCCCAGCGTGACCTACGTCGCGGCGGCGGCGGTGATGGCCGTCGTGGCCGCCGGGGTGCTCGTCGTCCGCTACCGGAGGATCGAGCCGTGAGCGGGTGGCTGGGCGTCGAGCCCGCCGCGCAGCCCGCGCCCGCCCTGGTCAGCACGGCGCCCATCGTCCTCGACCGCGCCTCGCGCTGGTACGGCAACGTCGTCGCGGTCAACGAGGTCACGTTCGAGGTGGGCCCCGGCGTCACCGGCCTGCTGGGGCCCAACGGGGCGGGCAAGAGCACGATCCTAGGCATGATCGCGGGCCTGCTCCCGCCGTCCGCCGGCCGCGTGACGCTGCTCGGCGAGCCGGCCTGGCGCCACCCCGCCGTCTACCGCCGGGTGGGCCTCGTGCCCGAGCGCGAATCGGTGCCCGCGTGGCTCACGGGTCGTGGGTTCGTGCGCTACGCCGCCCGGCTCCAGGGCGTGGCCGACCCGGGCGCGGCCGCGGCCACCGCGATCGCCACCGTGGACCTCGCCGCCGCCGCCGACCGCAGGACCGCGACCTACTCCAAGGGGATGAAGCAGCGGATCCTGCTCGCCGCCGCGCTGGTCCACGACCCGCCGGTGCTGCTGCTCGACGAGCCATTCAACGGCCTCGATCCGCGCCAGCGGCTGCACATGATGACCCTGCTGCGGGACCTGGCGGCCGCCGGCCGGACGATCCTGTTCAGCTCGCACATCCTCGAGGAGGTGGAGCGGCTCGCGGCGCGGGTCCTCGTCGTGCACGCCGGCCGGCTCGCGGCGGCGGGCGACTTCCGCGAGATCCGGCGGCTGATGACCGACCGGCCGCACACGTTCACGATCCGCTCGTCCAACGATCGCGGGCTGGCCGCGGCCCTGATCGCCGGCGACGCCGTCGTCGGCGCCGAGCTCGTCGACGGCCGGCTGGCGGTCCGGACGGCCGACCTGTCGGGGTTCGGGCGACGCCTCCCGCGGCTCGCCCGGGACGCCGGGGTGTCGCTGTACGAGGTCCGGCCGACGGACGAGTCGCTCGAGAGCGTGTTCGCCTACCTGGTGCAGCGGTGATCGCGACGATCGCCGCCGTCACCGTCCGCGCACTGCTGTCGCGCCGACGCGCGGTGCTCATGGCGCTGCTCGCCGCCGTGCCGGTCCTGGTCGGGCTGCTGGCCCGCATCCGCGGCCGGCCGGGCGACGCCGTGGAGCAGGTCGCGAACATGCTCGAGCCGTCCGTGGTGGCCACGCTGCTGCCGCTGATCGCGCTCGTGTTCGGGACGGCCGCGCTGGGCGCGGAGCTGGACGACGGCAGCGCGATCCACCTCCTGACCAAGCCGATCGCGCGCTGGCGGATCGTGGTCGCGAAGATCCTCGCGGCGGCGCCGGTCACCGCCCTCCTGGCCGGCGGTGCGACGCTGCTGACCGGGCTGCTGATCGGCGGCGACCGGGGGGCGGCCGGCGTGACGCTGGTGTACACGCTGGCCGTGGTCGTGGGCGCGATCGTGTACGTGACGCTGTTCGTCGCCCTCAGCGTGCTCACCAGCCGGGCCCTGATCGTCGGTCTCGCCTACGTGGCCGTGTGGGAGGGCATGCTGGCGGGCCTGTTCGAGGGGACGAAGGTGCTGTCCGTGCGGCAGTACGTGGTCGGGATCGTGGCCGCGCTCGATCCCGCGGGCTCGGTCGCGCCGTCCGCGCCGCTGTCGCCGGCCACGGCGGTCGTGGGCGTGCTGGCCGTGGCCGTCGTCGCGTTCCTGGTCGCCGTCCGTCGCCTCGAGCGCCACCAGCTCTCGGCGGGCGACTGACCCCCCGCGGGCGGCGCCGCCCGTCGCGGTCTCGCCGGGTGTCCTATCGTCACGCCGATGCCCGAGCTTCCCGAGGTCGAGACCGTCGCCCGCGACCTCCGGCGCCACCTGCTGCCCGACGGCGGCGGGCCAGGCCCGGAGATCGCCGGCGCGCGCGTCGCGTGGCCCGGGACGCTGCGCGACGGCGACCCGGCATCGTTCGCGGCGGGTGTCACCGGCCGGCGGATCGAGGGCATCGGCCGGCGCGGCAAGCAGCTCGTCGTCGACCTCGACGGGGGTTCGTTCCTGACCATCCACCTCAAGATGACGGGGCAGCTGTTCGTGGTGCCGGCCACGCTCCCGCACGACCCGTACGAGCGCGCCGCGCTGGTGCTCGCGGACGGGCGCGAGGTCCGGTTCCGGGACGTGCGCAAGTTCGGGCGGATCGGGCTGTACGTGGCGGACGACGACCCGTTCGACGGGATCGGCCCGGAGCCGCTGGACCCCCGCTTCACGCTGCGCGAGTTCCGGCGGCGGATCCGCCGCCGCCGGGCGCGTCTCAAGCCGCTGCTCGTGGACCAGGCGTTCCTGGCCGGCGTGGGGAACATCTACGCGGACGAGGCGCTGTGGCGCTCGCGGCTCCACCCGCTGCGCACCGCGGCGACGCTCCGGCCGGCCGACGAGCGCGCGCTGTACCGCAACGTGACCGAGATCCTCGCCGAGGCCGTGGAGCGGCGCGGCTCGTCGATCGACGACTACACGGCGCCCGACGGCGACGGCGAGATGCAGGAGCGACTCGACGTCTACCAGCGGACGGGCCAGCCCTGCCGGCGCTGCGGGCACCCGGTCCGGCGGATCGTGATCGGGATCCGGGCCACCCACTTCTGCACCTGGTGCCAGCGACTGCCGGCCGCCGACCGGCCGGGGGCGGCCCGGCTGCTGGCCACGATGACGCCGCGGCCCGGGTCGGGCCGGCGGCGCACCGAGGGCGGCTCGCCGGCGCGCCGGGGGCGACGCTGGACCGAGCTGGACGGCGAGGGCGCGCTGGGGCGGACCGTGGACGAGGCGGCGCAGGCGCGCGAGCGCACGGCCCGCACGAAGGCGGCCGCCGCGGCCCGGCGGGCGGCGGCGCGGCGTGGCGCGGGGGAGGGCGGGTCATGAGCCTCGTCCGCCTCGACGGCGTCGCGCGGGAGGTCGGCACGTTCGTGATCCTGGACCGGATCACGGCGGCGATCGCGCCCGGCGAGCGGGTCGGGCTCGTGGGGCCCAACGGCGCGGGCAAGACCACGCTGCTCCGGATCGTCGCCGGCCGCGACGAGCCGGACCGCGGCACGGTGACGCGCAAGCGGGGCCTGAGCCTCGGGCTGCTGGCGCAGGAGGCGCACCTCGACGAGGCGTTCATGGCCGCTCCCGACCTGCGGGCGGCCGTGCGCCACGGTGCGGTCCATCTCGAGCGCATGGCCGAGGAGCTGGCCCGGATGGAGCACGAGGGCCACGCCGCGGGCGCCGACTACGCCGAGCTCCAGCACCGCTTCGACATCCTGGGCGGGTACACGCTCGACCAGCGTGTCGACGAGGCGCTGTCCGGCCTCGGCTTCGCGCGGGACGAGTGGCTCCGCCCGCCGAACGCGATGTCCGGCGGTCAGCAGACACGGGCGGCGCTGGCCCGGCTCGTGATCGCGGACCCGGACCTGCTGCTGCTCGACGAGCCCACCAACCACCTCGACCTCGCCGCGCTGGAGTGGCTCGAGGAGCACCTCCGCCGGCGCTCGGGCGCGGTGCTCGTCGCGTCCCACGACCGCGCGTTCCTCGACGCGGTCGTGTCCCGGGTGTGGGAGCTCCGCGACCGGCGGGTCACGGTCTTCCGGGGCGACTACTCCGCATACCACCGGCAGCGCGTGGAGCGCGACGCGCGGGCCGCCCGGGAGGCGGATACCCAGGCGCAGCAGATCGACCGCGAGGTCGAGCTCGTCCAGCGCTACCGGAGCCACCGCAAGTTCTCGAAGATGCACGAGCACGAGGCACGGCTCGAGCGCCTGCGCGAGGAGCGCGTGGAGGCGCCGCGCGGCGGCCGCTCGCTCAAGCTGCCCGGCCAGGCGCTGGCGGGCGGGCCCGTGCGCTCCGGCGAGCTCGTCATCCGCCTCGAGGACCTGGTCGTTGGGTACCTGCCCGGACGCGGCGCGCTGGCGGCGGACGGCAGCGAGGCCGCGGAGCCGGTGCGGGTGGCCACGGCGCCGTTCCTGGCCGCGCAGCGCGGGGAGCGGATCGGGATCGTGGGACCCAACGGCGCCGGCAAGACCACGCTGCTGCGCACGATCGCCGGCGACCTGCCGCCGATCGACGGGCTGGTCGCGTTCGGTCACCAGGTGTCGCCCGCCTACCTCGCCCAGCTGCGCGACGCCGCGATCCCCGGGGCCACCGTGCTCGACGCGATCCTGGAGGCGATCCCGATCACGCCCGGCGAGGCGCGCGGCTACCTGGCCCGGTTCCTGTTCCGCGGCGACGACGCGTTCAAGGAGGTCCGGCTGCTATCGGGCGGGGAGCGCTCGCGCCTGGAGCTCGCGCTGCTCGGCATCCTGCCGTCGAACCTGATGCTGCTCGACGAGCCCACGAACCACCTGGACATCCCGGCCCGCGAGGCGATCGAGTCGTTCCTCGCCGAGACGCCCGCCACGCTGCTCGTGGTGTCGCACGACCGGCGCCTGCTGGAGACGATCTGCGAGCGGCTGTGGGTCGTGGACGATGGCCTGGCGGTGCCGTTCGACGGCGGCTACCGCGCCTGGCGGGCCGCGGTCGCCGACGGGTGGACCCCCGAGGCCGAGGCGAAGCGCCGGGCACACCGGGGGCGGGCCGGCGCGGCAGCAGGATCGAGGCCGGCGGCGGGGCCGAACACCGCGGCGGGCCCGAAGACGCGGGCGCGATCGAAGGCGCCGGCGGTCGACCGGCACGGCGCGACGGCGGCCGGCGCGACATCCGTTGCATCCTCCACGGCCGCACCCCCGGCCGCGGCCCGGATCGCCCGCCCCCGGCTGTCCAAGGAGGCGTACCGTCGGCGACGCGAGACCGTCGATGCCGAGCTGTCGCGGCTCGGCCTGCGGAAGGGCCAGCTGGAGCTCGCCATGGGCACCCCGTCGATCGCCGCCAACTTCGTGGAGCTGCGCCGCGTGACGAGCGAGCTGGCGGACGTCGAGCGCGCCCTGGCCGAGGCGGAGGACGCGTGGCTGGAGCTGGAGGAGCAGGCGCCGTGAGCGAGCGGACGGGTCCGGGTCGCACGATCCGGATCGGGATCACCGGCCCCATCGGGTGCGGCAAGACCCAGGTGGTGCGCTGGCTGGCGGAGCTGGGCGTGCGCGTCGTGGACGCCGACGCCGTGGCCCGCACCGTGACCGCGCCGGGCGGCGCCGTGCACGCCGCGATCCTGCGCCGGTTCGGGCCGGCGGTCACCGGCGCGGACGGCAAGCTGGACCGGGCGGCGCTGGGGCGGATCGTGTTCGCGGACCCGGGGGCGCTGCGCGAGCTGGAAGCGATCGTCCATCCCGCCGTCCGGCCGCGGATCCTGGACGAGATCGACGCCGCGGAGGCCGACGGCGCCCCGGCGGTCGCGGTCGAGGCCATCAAGCTGGTCGAGGGCGGGCTCGCCGGGCTGTGCGACGAGGTGTGGGTCGTGACCTGCGACCCGGCCATCCAGCGCGAGCGGATCCTCGCCCGCGGCACGCCGGCCCGGGACGCGGAGCAGCGCATCGTCGCCCAGGCCGGGCTCGCAGACCGCCTGCGGCCGTCCGCAACACGCGTCCTGGACACGAGCGGCACGCTCGCCGAGACCAGGGCGGAGGTCGTGACGGCCCTGGGCGAAGCGCTCGCGGCACGGCGCCGCGCGTAGCGGCCCGGCGCCGCGCGGCACGGCGCCG